>NZ_JBHRTA010000062.1:0-278096 GCF_042646065.1 Parapedobacter deserti | reverse complement strand
GTTCCTGACGATTGCGGTCATGTCGAGCTGGGTTGTCAGCCCGTTTTCGTCAACGTAGTCGATGTTGGTGTTGTCCGGGTTGAGCGCGATCGAGGTTAGTGTCTCAAGTGCCTTCACCATTGCCCTCAGGTCGACGGTCTGCATCTGCCCAAGTGAGTTGGTGTAGGCCAGCACGCCGTTTGCCGGGTCGTATTGAAGCCCTGTCTCGTTAAGCGGAATCGTCAGCACCGTTCCGTCTTCCGCGGTATAGGTTAGCGTATTCGTTGGGTGACTATACGTCAACCGCCCGACATCAAGATTAAACGTATGTGTAATCCTATCTTCATCAACGTAGGTTAGCTCGTGCGTGCCGCGATCATATGAAAGGGTTGTCACCGTCTCCAACTGGCCTACGATATTCGAAAGGTCAAGCTCTCCAAGCTGGCCCAATGTGTTGACATACCTTAGTGTACCGGATAAAAAATCGTATGACAGCTCGGTGTTGTTCAATGGTATGTTCACTGCTGTGCCATCTCCACCGGTATAATTGAGCACATTCGTTTGGTCATCATAGGTCAGTGTTCCTGAATTGAGGTCGAATACATGTGCGACACCATCCTCGTCGGTGTACTCAATTTTATGTGCAGTGTTGTCATAGGCCAGCTTTGTCACTGTCTCCACCGCCTTGACAACCTCTTCCAAATTGATGATTTGGGTTTCGCCGGATGCATCTATATACGTGAGTTCGTAGGTTGCTGAATTATAGTTGATCGGTATGACATCCTCTCCTTTAGCAACCAGTACCCAACGACTACCGTCGTTGTAATAAATGCCCGGTTTCACATCGTTTGCAGCGGCCGTATTGTATACCATCATGCCTACGCGATGCTGCGACAGCGGAGCAGCATCATCCGTACGGACCAATTGGACACGGGTATGCAATAATCCTCTGTTTGAACTCTCCAGCTCCAACAATGCGTCTTTATTAGGCAATACTGCGCCGGAAATGGTGTTGTCTCTCACCTTCTGTTGAGCAAGGGTGGAGGAAGAGACAATGACAAATATTAATGCCAGTAGTAGACGGTTTTTCATAGGCAACCCTGATTACATTCTTTGGAGCGCGCCCAAATGCATATTTGCTGGCCCTTCGCTCCAAACCGGTATGATGTTGATGTAGTGTAACGACACGGCAACTGCCGATACGTCGCTTGAACGGTTATGTAGATATTATATGCTTCATAAAGTAAATGGTAGATGAGCGCATAAAGATGCAAAGTTTTACTAACAATCTCAATAAACAAGGCCCTAAATTTTTATTTTTTGTTTAAACATTTAATTCGGTGGTCAAACGGTTCTAACTGCTCACCACAACTTCGCATTGCCTACTTGCAAAAGTTTGGTTACCTTCGTGCGGTGATGCCGATGTTACTGCTACGAGCATAGGCCTTTAGTCAATTCCGGTATCTATTATCCACATGGTATACACTTGAAGACGACACTCGCTAAATTAATTTCCACGCTCGGCCATCCGTTTCTAACCGTTCCGGTTTTTGTTATTTTTTTGCTTTTCAGCATCGAATCGGTATTGCAGGCGACCTACCTCTCGCTTTTGATTATCGGGGGTATATTTATACCGATCGGAATAAAGACAATCCGTGGGGTGAAGAAGGGTACCTACACCAATCTCGATGTCTCCGACCGGGTGCAGCGGCAAAAATGGTTTATCGCTACGACGTTGCTCCTGGCGGCGGTGACCATCATTATTTGGCTCACTAACCAGGATAGGACACTCCGCTTGGCGACGACGTGCGCGTTGATGCTGTTGGTGGCCGCACAGGCGGTAAACAGGCGTATAAAAGCGTCGATGCATTTGGCGTTCCACGTCTTTCTCGGTTTCTTGATTTTCTATTTCAATTGGATTGCTGGCGTACTTTTTTTGCTGGTTGCACCGCTGCTGGCGTGGTCGAGGATACACCTTAAACGCCATGTATGGAAAGAGGTTATAGCAGGCGTGATGCTGGGTACGGCTTTAGGGGTCGCGTTTTGGGTGTTGAACTAAACGTTTTTAGCTGCTGCAGCTAATTTTTCTGCAATAGGCAGGTCTGCCGCCGCCCAGTTGAGCTGAGGAAGCTCGGCCGGAGATAACCATTGGCATTGGATATGCTCTTCAAGCAAGAGCGATCCGACATCTGAAGTGGTACACAAGTATGCCGCCATAGTAATGCTGAAATCAGGATATTTGTGGAATACGGTATGATACAATTCGTCCACATGGATATTCAGATGAATTTCCTCTAATACTTCGCGACGTAAGGCAGCTTCAAGCGGTTCTCCTGTTTCTACCTTGCCTCCGGGAAATTCATATTTGTAGTCAATGTAGCTGTATTTGCCGGCGCCTTTCTGCGCACACAATATTTTCCCTCGGTGCTGAATGATCGCAGCTACAACATGATAATGCGGCATGGACAAATATACTAAACTAGCCGAACGACAGTAGTTTCAGGAGTGATGGCTAACCCGTTGGTGTTCGTTAGTAGGTTGAGCCCCGGGGCTTTGCCGCTTTCCAAGGTTCCGTAATGGTCGGCTATGCCCAGAACCTGCGCACCGTTTATCGTGGCCCACTTAATAGTTTCTGTAAGCTGAAGATCAGGGAAGTGCTCATGGATGGTTTTAAGCTCGGACAGGATGCACAGCCGGTCGTTGGAAGCTAAACTGTCTGTTCCGATGGTAATTTTTTGCGGATAGTGAATGAAATTCGGGATTCTTGGTAGGGTACCCTCGATGTAAAGATTGGCGTTGGGGCAAAAGCACCAAGTGACATCCCGTCCCTGGCGTTCCACGAAGAAAATATCCTTAGGAGAGGTATACGTATTATGTACTGATAGTACAGGTGTTGAAGGAGATAAGTACGCTAAAAATGTCTGCAAAGAGTTTCTCGCTTGGGCCTTGAAATCGGTAATGTCTTTGCCCAGCGTCCGGTAGAAGTTTAGGAACTGACCGCTTTTATAACGGAACAGCTTGTTTTCTTCTTCGCTTTCTTGATTGTGTATACTCAGCGGCTTCTGTTGCCTGAGGGCTTCTTCGTTTAGTAGCTTAAATAATTCTTTGGATACCGAATAAGGTGCGTGGGCTGTAAGAGATGTGCTGATGTCGCCAAACTGCCCGGCGACGGCGGTTGCTTCCGCAAACTTCTGGTCCGCCAGTTGCGGCTCAAACCCCAGCACTTCTACAAACGTATGGTAGTGGATGTTGCTTTCCGCTTTCACCGCCGCTGAAATCGCAGTATTGGCGTGGTCTCCTACTGCTACAATGCCATTTTCGTGCATTTGCTTGTCTGCCGCTTGCATTGCTTGTTTGATTTTTTGCTCATCGCCAGCCCGGAAGGCAATGACTTGCTGCAGGAAAGGCGCCAGTCCTGTGTTCTTGGGAATAACTCCTTTCATGTGGGACAGCTCAAGGTGACAGTGCGCATTTACAAAACCAGGTGTGATAATTCCCTTGTGCGTTTCGATGGCTTGGCCGGAAAGTTTCGGATTGTCCGGAGCGTATATGTCAACGACGGTACCATTATCCATTATCTCAACAACCCCATTCTTGACAGCATCGCCGGAGACCGGTAATACGTAGTCCGCTGAAAAAAAAGCGTTCATATTTGTATTGATATTGGTTTCATATTAGGCTCGTTATCAATTTAAACGATGGCACTACCCGTGAGCGCCAAGCCTCATGAATATGCTATCGGTACAGCCAGGCAGATATAGCGTCATTAGGCTAGGTTTAATTTGAAGAACACAACAGCAAAGATGTATTATTTTTGGTGTTTAACCAAACGAACGGTAAAAATACGTGTAAAAAAGCTGTATCTTTGTGCCGTGGTTGCAGTTGAGTCAAAATTGGATATCCGAAGGCTGACGCTTGACCAGCTTCGCGACCGTTTGGTGGCAATGGGCGAACAGCCGTTTCGTGCCAAACAGGTCTATGAATGGCTTTGGCAGAAATCCTGTACGGATTTCGATGACATGAGCAACCTGAGCAAATCATTGCGCGAGAAGCTGAAGCAGGCGTTTGTCATCCATGCAGTCGGCGTGCGGCAGGCGCAGCGTAGTGCTGATAATACGATTAAAAGCAGTTTCGTTCTACACGACGGAAACATCATCGAAGGGGTATTGATCCCAGCGCCGGACCGAATGACGGCCTGCGTGAGCTCTCAGGTAGGGTGCAGCCTTACCTGCAAGTTTTGCGCCACGGGCTATATGGACCGCAAACGTAACCTCTATGCGGACGAAATCTACGATCAGGTTGCACTGATCAGCAAGCAAGCACAAGCGTATTATGAGCAGCCACTTACCAACATCGTGTATATGGGCATGGGTGAGCCGTTGCTCAATTATGCGAACGTACTCGCATCGATAGAACGCATAACGGCGCCCGATGGTCTTAATATGGCTGCAAAGCGCATCACCGTATCTACGGCAGGCATAGCAAAGATGATCAAAAAGCTCGGCGACGATCAGGTGCGCTTCAACCTGGCTTTGTCATTGCATGCGGCCACTGACCATAAGCGTGACGAAATCATGCCAATAAATGAGCAAAATTCGCTAAAGGCACTTGCTGAAGCCTTGAAGTATTATTACGCGAAGACTAAAAATCCGGTAACCTACGAGTATATCGTGTTTGATGGATTTAACGACGACCTGTCAGATGCACGCGAACTCGTAGCATTCTGCAAGCACCTGCCCTGCAAAGTGAATATCATCGAGTATAATCCGATTGCGTTTGCAGATTTCGAAAATGCCGCTGAAGATAAGATTGACCGGTTCGCCGATTTTCTTCGGCAGAAAGGAATAATTACCAATATCCGAAGAAGCCGCGGCAAGGATATCGATGCCGCCTGTGGGCAATTAGCGATAAAAGAAAAGTCAAGCCCGGTAGTCTGATTGCTTATGATGGTCAAACAGTACCTCAATGACCTCGTATCCTTGTTTTTTCCGCAAACGTGCGCAGGCTGTGACGTGCCGCTTGCGTATGGCGAACAGCTGATTTGCACGGCTTGTTGGTTCCATCTGCCTTATACATACGCGCATCTCGATTCGGAAAACGCGAGTGCGAGGCAATTTTGGGGCAGGGTTAAGCTTGAGGCGGCTGCTTCCTACCTGTACTTTAAAGAGGCGTCGCGTGTACAGCAGATCATTTACCACTTCAAATACAAGAGCCGGCCCGAATTAGGATTGATACTCGGCGAACGGTACGGCGAGCTGCTCAAGGAGTCGCCTCCGTTTAACCGCGCGGATGTGATCGTTCCGGTACCCTTACATCCTGCAAAGCTCCGCAAACGAGGATACAACCAAAGTGCGTTATTTGCGGAAGGGCTGTGCCGAGCTATGCAAATACCTGTTGCGGCGCTCTGCTTGGCGCGCGTTAAGGCTACCAGAAGCCAAACGCAGGTAAACCGCTATGCGCGGCATGAGAATATGCTCGAAGCCTTCGAAATACGTGATCCTGAGATTATTGGCGGAAAACACGTGCTATTGGCGGATGATGTGCTGACTACCGGGGCTACCATCGAAGCTTGTGCCAGCGTGCTGCTGGACGCAGGGGCGGCCAAGGTGAGCGCCGTCACCATTGCCAAAGCGCTGTGAGGCAGCCACGTAGTCCTGGACCGACGATTGCCGGTGGACGGGCGGGCATTTACATCCGCCGCGGAAAAGTCCGCATGAGGAAAGCAATATCACAAACACAATGCCGACACAATGCTGGATAAACCGGAGGCAAGTCGTCGTTTTCGCCGGATTGTCACCCATCGACTTTCTCATATGAACGGTGAAACAAGAGGTAAGCAAATACTCCCATGCCGGTGCCGACTGCGTCCGCAAACAGATCCCAAACCTCAGCCGAACGGTACGTGAATATCTTCCACTGCAGATATTCGGTAAACAACGCGAACAAAAAAGATATCAGCACAACCTTACATGACAAAATGAACGATGGTTTCGACGTGCCGGACTTCCTGATCGCCCCATAATACACTAAAACGGTGAATACAAAGAAAAAGCCCGTATGCACAAGTTTGTCGATTCCAGGAAATTTGGGGACGCTAGCCGTGTTTTCCGACGGAATGCTGCATAACACCAATACGACAACCGCCCATAGTGCAGCCCAAATATAATGCTTCATATTACGCCCTTCTGCCCCGACATGGAGCTGCTACCAACCAGGTTGTGTTTATACCGCTACCTGAGCTTGGTATGCTTCCGCTGAAAGAAGTCCGGCTACGTCTGCCGAATCATTAAGCTTCACTCGAACCAGCCAACCGTCGCCATAAGGGTCTTGGTTTACTAACTCCGGTGAACTATCTATCTTCTCATTGACGGCAAGTATGGTGCCGGTGACGGGCATAAACAGGTCTGATACTGTTTTTACTGCTTCGACGGTGCCGAATACTTTGTCCTGCGCGACTTCCTCACCGACCGTGTTGATGTCCACAAAGACGATATCACCCAATTCTCGCTGTGCAAAATCGGTGATGCCGATTACGGCTTCTTCGCCTTCCACACGAATCCACTCATGGTCTTTCGTGTATTTTAAATCTGTAGGAAAAGTCATTAAAATATGTTTTGCTGTTTACTGTTTCTATCGACATGCTCACCAGTTGACGACAAGTGCAGGCGCATGTGGACGCTATGGATTAAATCCTTGGCAAAAATAGAATTATAAGATGAAACGGCAAAATACCTTATCTTTATCCCCTCCATGAACAACTATGTACAAAAGCTATATACCATCGCCGGAAAGAAATCCCGGTTGATTATCGGTCTCATGTCCGGTACGTCCATGGATGGGCTGGACATAGCGCTCTGCCGGATTTCAGGCAGCGGGAGACGCACGGGGCTAATACTCCACCGGTTTATGACAAAGTCTTATTCAGACGCATTTCGCCATCGCATACGAAAAGTCTTCGCCAAGCGGTCCATTGACCAGCAGGTGCTGTGTGGGCTGCATGCACTGATCGGACAGGTGCACGGTCAGCTGATAAATGAAGCGTTGCACGGATGGGGAATCAGCAACGAAAAGATTGATCTTATCGCCAGCCACGGTCAAACGGTATTTCACGCGCCACAGGCACTTACTGGAAGTAGTGACTATCCTAATAGTACCTTGCAGATCGGGGATGGCGACCATGTCGCGGTAACCACGGGTATCATTACGGTATCTGATTTCAGGCAGAAGCATATTGCTGCGGGAGGGGAAGGTGCCCCTTTGGCAGCATATGGTGATTACCTGCTGTATACCGATGAGTACGAAACACGTGTGTTACTTAACATTGGTGGTATCGCCAACTTCACGGTCCTGCCGGCAACAGCCGGCGGGAATCTTTGTTTCGCCGCGGATGTAGGGCCGGGGAATACGTTGATGGATCAATACATGCAGGCGCACATGGGTATGGAGATGGATCGCGACGCCGCTGTCGCGTCAACGGGCGCAGTTAACGAGCCGTTGCTGATGGCATTGCTTGACCATGAGTTTTTTTCGTCGCCGTTCCCCAAAACCACTGGGCCGGAGTTATTCAACCTGCAATACCTTTCGGCAGCTCAACGGGTGTCGGAAACGGAAATGCTGCCAGCAGGCGATGTGCTGGCGACGTTATGTGCATTTTCTGCTTCGGCGATCGTGTCGGGTATCCGGCGTACGGCGCTGCACTATGGAAGCACGAGGGTGTATGTAAGCGGTGGCGGCCTGCACAATCCGCTGCTTCTGCGTTTGATTAAGGAGGGACTGCCGGATGTACAGGTGTCTTCGTTTGCCGAATTAGGTATACTGCCAGATGCCAAAGAAGCCGCTTTGTTTGCTTTGCTGGCTAACGAGACCGTAGCCGGGGATGCCGAGAATGTGGCGTCTATCGTGGATGCACCGAAGGTGTGTATGGGCAAAATCAGCTTTCCTGCTTGAAACTACTCCGCTCCGAGCGCTTCGTGCAAAAACAGCTTGAATCCGTGCATGCTCCGGAATGCTTGGAGTACCGTGTTCAATGCAGCTTCTCTTGTCAACGCTTCATCGGAAAAAGGGACCACCGCAGTAAAACTTTTAAGCTTGATCAATTCGATGTACGGATTGTCAACGTCAAAACCGGCGGGCGGCCGCTTTAATTTGTCCTGCATATCCAACTGGCAATGCTTCTTGAAATCCGGTTCGTTCAATAGCTTTTGTAAACGGGCCCCGTTATAATCAATCTCCTGCCTAATGGCCGCCAAATGCTCTTTCTCGGGCCGCCAATACCCTCCGGCGGCAAAACTGCCGCCAGGTTGGATGTGCAGGTAATACTCCGGTCCATTCAATTTGCGGCCAGCGGTAGAAATCCCTGCGCCCAACCAAGTTTTATACGGTGTTTTATCCTTACTAAAGCGTGTGTCGCGGTATATACGGAACAGGCATTTCGAAACCGAAATGTCTTCGGAGATATATGGGTCTGTTTCAGCGAGCCCCTTAATAACTGCTCCCGTGAATTCTTTCATGTTCTCCCAAGCACGCTCGTATGCTTCGCGGTTTTCCTGGAACCATTCTCTGTTATTGTTTTCCTTGATTGCAGCGAGGAAGCTAAATGTACTTGGATATAGGTTTGTCAACATCAGTGTGTACGTTTTGTCATTCATTATAATACGGTTAGCAGAAATGCAAGCACCGCCGGCCCGGCAAGCAGTAATCCGTCAAATCGGTCGAGCAAACCACCGTGCCCCGGTAGCACCGCGCCTGAATCTTTTACTTGTTGGCTGCGTTTGAGCATCGACTCGACCAGGTCCCCGAATGTGCCGAATAAAGCGATGATCAGCGCCATGACCAGCCATTGCCATTGTGCTAACTGCGGGAAATAGTACGCCAAAACCATTGATGTGATTAACGCAAGCAGGACGCCGCCAACGAATCCCTCCCATGTTTTCTTGGGCGAAATGCGCTCAAAAAGACGATGCTTTCCGAAAAGCTTTCCAACGAGGTAGGCACCCGTATCATTGGCCCAAAGGATAAGTATAAAGCCCAGCGGGATACGGTAGTCGTACACATCGGACAGAAAGCCTAGGGAAAGAAAAGAGGCAAATGGCAAGATTACATAGACAATACCCAGCAACGTGTATGCAATGCCGATAAACGGCTTTTCCTGTTTTTTGTATAGGGGAGCTATAAATATGGCTGACACTAATGGAACAATTAACATTAGGTAGTTTAAGGGCACCCACCCCAAACAATACCCGGTGTAGAGCCCGAACAACGCCGCACCGGCAGACAGCCCCAACAGCCGTTGCGGGGTACCCGCGCTGTCCGCGATAATCCGGTAAAACTCGCTTAGGCAGTACACGCTAAGCAGCATGAAAAATATGGCGAATAGGTAAACGCTTAGCAGTATAGAAGCGAGTACTACGGCTACGAAGAAAAAGGCGGTAATAGTCCGTACTCTCATTGTGGTTATGCTTCGTTGTCTCCGCGTTCCATCTTGCCTATCAGATCGCGCGCAAGTGCTTCTTCTGATTCATGTACGTACAGTTCCAGCTGCCCGAAGCGATAGGACGAGTCTTGTTTATTGATAATCACAGCAGATACTTCATGTTCCTCCAACATTTGCTTGGTAATCTCTGCTTGAAACGGGTTGGTGGTAGTGAAAAGTTTAATCCAATGCTTTTCCATGTTGTCGTGTGTTTCCTGAAGTGGCTGTTTTGTAGTACTGATATAATAGGACCGCCGTAAGTACAAAACTAATAAAATATAACGATGTGGGTATCTGCTCGCCCAGGTCCATCTCATTAAGCGATTTGCCTTGCCTGCGCAGGTAGAAGGCAGATAGCGTAGCGGCAGCATTGTTGATGAAGTGTGCCAGGACAGGCAACCAAATATTTTTGCCCCAGAAAAGCAGGTATCCAAACAGGGCGCCAAGCAGCATCCTGGGGAGGAAGCCATAGAACTGTAGGTGAATGGCGCTGAAAACAATGGCGGTGAGCCATATGGCTACGTGCGGGTTTCTGAGCCAGCGGGTCAATATTCCTTGTATACAGCCCCGGAAAAGGAATTCCTCGCCGATAGCTGGTATTACGGCTACGACAAAAAGGTTGACCAATAGCCCCCAGTAAGAGGTGTCCGAGAGCAGCAGGTTGGTCAGCCTTTCGAGTTCGGCTTCCTTCGTCTTCATCCAGGTCTCAAGGCCTGAAAGTGCTTCCGGGAGCTGCATCTGCTCGTTCAGTTTAATAGTCTGCTCAAAAACCGGTGCTGAAAAAAACATGATGCCAATGACCATGAACCATAGCGTCGGATGTGCCCGCGCTTTGAAATAAAGATAGCGGTACCGCTGCTTTTCTACGACGCCCAGCAGCAATGCCGGTAGTACAAACGTACCGATACTGGATCCCGCTTGGAAGATTTTGAGGAAATCTGCATTAGCTGAACTTCCCGACAAAAGACCTTCGAGGCCATCGATGCCAGCAGTAGGCCCGATAACAGCCAAGCCTATCAGCAGGGATATTATTCCAAATAAAATGGCGCCTGCAACGACCATTGCCAATAACAAGATCAAGGACGTTGCCGGATGGTTCCCTCCGTGTTGCGGGAGGCTGCTTCCCGAAGCATCATATTTGGACATGGAGCGTTTTGTTATTTTGGGGATGAAGATACGGATTGCGGCCGACACTCGGAAAAATGCAGCGAATACATTATATTTGAATTGTACTAACTAGGGGGGCGATGATGAAAGCCTTGCCAATTGTATTCCTTTTATTCTTGAGCTGTTTATTGTTAAAAGTAAACGTAACGGCACAGGAAGAGTACATTCTACCGCCGTCGCGGACACTGACCGTGATACCTTTCTCACTTGCGGCAGAAAGTGTAGTGCTGGTAAAGGCTGTCCTTATAGGCCATAAAGATACACTTACCTTTATACTGGATACCGGAAGTAGCGGAATTTCGCTCGATTCGGCGACAGCCAATGCGCTAAACTTAGTGCCGCAAGCGTCTGACATCAATATCCGGGGAATAGCCGGGCTGCGGAAAGCCGAGTTCCTTTATCGCCAGAAACTTAAGCTGAACGAACTAATCATAGACAGCCTTAATTTCCACATCAACGATTACGAATTTTTATCCTTCATTTATGGAATAAAAATAGACGGTGTAATCGGCTATTCGCTGTTCAGTCGATACATCGTTAAAATCGACTATGACGTGCAGGAGATCGAGATATGCTCGCAAGGTCCTATCAAATATCCAAAAGGAGGCTTTTTGCTCCGACCGTTTATCCGGACGTTGCCGGTACAGTCTGCCCGGATCAAAGACAACCGTAAGATTACCTCACGCTTTCTCTTTGACATCGGCGCGGGCCTGTCGCTGGTGTTGTCTCGTGACTTTGAGCAGGATAGCGCAGTTGTGCGCAAGAAGCGCAAACGGTTTCCCGTAGAAGCACACGGTGTGGGCGGAAAACTGTCCATGGAGATGACCCTGGTCAAAGATTTCCGATTAGGTCCTTACCGTTTCCGGAAAGTCCCCACTATGGTGTTTGAAGATGAGTATAATGTGACATCGTATCCGTATCTGGGTGGACTGATTGGTAATCAGCTATTGAAACGGTTCAATACGGTGTTAAATTACGAAAGGCGCGAAATTTACTTAAAACCAAACACATTGTTCCGGGAGCCATTCGAGTACTCATACTCCGGGATGGAATTGTATTATATCGATGACTTAATTGTTGTTGGCTCCATCGTCAAAGGCTCACCGGCAGATATCTCCGGTCTTAAAGAAGGGGATATCGTCTTTGCTATTGACAATAACGCCAATCAGGATTTTATACAGTATAAGCGAGCACTGATGACTGCAAAAAAGAGAGTGAGGCTGATTATCCGGCGCGGCGAAGAGTTGGTCGAAATTCGGATGAAGTTGCAGAGTTTGCTTTGACGCTCGGGAAACGTCGCCCGAATATTGCTATCTTAGCCATATAGAAATAACGCACATCGTGAAGAAACTAGACGTAAGTAGACAGGAGAAGGCAACATTGGATGAAGCTATAGACCATTGGCAGGAGCAGGGATTATTGGATGAGACAACTTCAAAGCGCTTGGCCGACTCATATGATGTAAAGGGTTTCGACTGGCGGCGCTTAGCTCAGTACGCGTTTTGGATAGCAATATCATGTGTTATCTTAGCTTTCCTCTCGTTATTTGCTGACAAAATGGTCCTCCGGTGGATTGAGCGGCTTTACGATACACCCGATGTGGCGATTTGTGTTTTTTGCCTAGTGCTAGCGGTCGTTTTTTACCTATTTGGATTTCGGAATAAGCGAATATATCCAGATAAGACGTTCAGCAGCGAAACATTGATGGCGTTGGGGGTACTGGCTACCGCTGCCTTTATCGGATATCTTGGCAGAATCATCGACAAGGGTTCAGGGCATTTTTCCTTATTGTTTTTAGCTTCAGTGGTCATATACGGTGTGCTGTCTGTTAAATTGTCGTCCAAGCTGATCTGGGTTTTTACATTGATTAGCTTTGGAATCTGGTTCGCTACTGAAACGGCGTATCACAGCAACTGGGGGTTCCGGTTTTGGGGGATGAATTACCCACTGCGCTTTACGTTATTCGGTGCATTGCTAACCGCATTCTCACTGTTCTGGCAACCGCGTATCACGCCCCTGCGGCCTTTCCATCAAATCAGCTATGTTGTTGGGCTTACCTATCTGATGATTGCCTTATGGCTGTTATCTATTTTCGGCAACTACAGCGACTTGGACAAATGGTCACAAGTGAGGCAATGGCATATCTTTTACTGGGGGCTTTTATCATTGGCCGTGTCGTTGGGTTTGGCTTGGTATGGTCTCAAGCACCGGGACAATATAGCGAGGGAGTTTGGTATCGTTTTCCTGATAATCAATATTTATACTCGCTTCTTCGAGTATTTATGGGATAATATCAACCGAGCTGTCTTCTTCTTGCTGTTGGCGGGTTCGTTTTGGTACATTGGTCGTTGGGCGGAGCGGATATGGACTGGTAGGGAAGCGAAATAATCCTTACCCTATGCTTGTTTTATGAACTGCACGCTCGCCAGAATTTTAACTTCATCGCTTACCACCACAGCGCCGGCTTCAGTGACAGCACTCCAGGTAAGGCCAAATTCTTTACGGCTCATATTGCCGGACACTTCAAAACCAACTTTGAAGTTGCCATAAGGGTCGGTTACCGTACCGCCTAATTCTACATCGAGCTTCATCGGCTTCGTGGTTTCCCCTACGGTTAGATCGCCATGCAGTAGAAATTCGCGCTCGCTTTTCGTTTCGATAGCCGTTGAAGTAAAGGTGATTCTGGGATGCTTTTCGGCATCAAAGAAGTCAGCAGACTTCAAATGCTCGTCGCGCTGTGCCTGGTTCGTATCGATGCTGGCCGTATCGATTGTAAAATCCACCTTGCCGGTTGTAAAATCTGATTCGTCTTCGGTTACAATTGTTCCGTCGAATGAACGAAAATATCCGGTCACGGTTGTGATTACCAAATGTTTTACCTTAAAGGTCAATTCTGAATGGGCGGGGTCCAGTTTCCATGTAGTTGCCATAGTCGTTTTTTTTGTATAACAAGAGAGTCCGTGTCAATGTTTAAACGATTTTTAATCCAGGCTTGTCTAAGCGTTAAAAGCGACCCGTATCTAGGCCTACGATCCTTTAAGTTATTGGGTCCTTATAGGGTTTTTATAGGGGTTTCATAGGGGGATTATAGGGGCGGTTCCCTTTGAAACAACTATAAGGTACCTATTACGTATTAATCGGCTGTGAATAAAGTTAGCTAGGAGTAGGCGTGCGGGTGCCTACACCTCGGTATTGGGAATTTTCCGAAAGAATATTCTATTGGATTTCGATACTATAGGTAATGTTCACACCACCTGCAGCCAGCATATCGTGTACAGAGCAGTATTTCTTGACGGCTAGTTCAGCGGCTTTTTCGGCTTTTGTTGGTTCGATGACGCCTTTCAGGAAAAAAGAAAGGTGAATGTCGGTAAAAATGTTGGGTGTCGCTTCACGCCGTTGTCCTTCAACGTCGATGCTAAACTCATCGATCTGTTGGCGCTGTTTTTTGAGAATGTTCACCAAATCTAAGGCGCTGCACGAGCCAAGCGCCATCAACACCAATTCCATGGGGCGTGCGCCCAGACCTTTTCCGCCGATATCCGGAGAGCCATCAATATGAATTTTGATATCGGTGGTGTCGCTGCTGCCTTCGAAGTGAACAGCTTCATTGACCCTTTTTAAGGAAATTTTCATCCGAATTCACTTGTTTTATGTTGCGATAAAGCTTGCCTGCCTCCCGGACGGAGCGAACTCCTACTGGTTCATGTCCCTTTCCTTGCGGAGAACTTACGCAAGTTCTATTTTATATCAACTGTTGTTTAACGCCTGGGTAATATCATCAATAATATCATCGATGTCTTCCAATCCCACAGATATCCGAACGCTGCCGGGCTTTATACCCAACTGCAACCGCTCTGCTTCTGTCAATTTAGAGTGCGTCGTGGATGCGGGATGCGTAGCAATACTACGCGAGTCGCCCAAGTTCGACGTGATGCATACCATCTTTAGCGCATCTAAAAAGCGTTTGGCTCGATCAAAACCACCTTTGATGACAAAAGTGACAATACCTCCTCCAGCTTTCATCTGTTTTTTCGCAAGCTCGTATTGTGGGTGCGAAGGCAGAAACGGATAGCGCACGGCCTCTACCTCCGGATGCCCTTCAAGGGCCTGCGCCACCTGCAGTGCGTTGCTGCAATGGCGGTCCATCCGTAAGCTCAGTGTTTCCAAGCTTTTAGATAGCAACCATGCATTGAAGGGTGATAGTGAAGGGCCGGTATGGCGGATAAAGAACATCAATTCATCAATGAGCGCCTTTTTACCCACAACCACTCCACCCAATACGCGCCCCTGGCCATCCATGTATTTAGTCGCTGAATGACTGACGAGGTCAAACCCATATTTAATGGGTTTTTGCAGGTATGGCGTAGCGAAACAGTTGTCCACATTGAGGATAACGTTAGGATATCTTGCTTTGAATTTGCCCAACCATTCTAAATCTACCAATTCCAGTCCGGGATTTGACGGCGTTTCGAGAAAGATCATCCGTGTGTTTGGGCGTATTGCTTTTTCCCAGTCCTCCGGACATGAAGCATCTACATAGGTAGTGGTGATGCCCCAACGGGGGAGTAGTTTGGTGAAAAGTTGATGCGTGGATCCAAATACCGCCCGGGATGAAACAATATGATCTCCGGTCTTTAGCAATGCAGCAAACGAGGCGAACACCGCAGCCATACCTGAAGAAAAAGCTAACCCAGCTTCTGCACCTTCCATGGCGCATACTTTGTTTGTGAATTCCGTTGTATTGGGGTTGGAGTACCGTGAATACACATTGCCGGCCTCTTCCTCAGCAAATATCGCGCGCCCTTGCTCCGCACTGTCGAAAATAAAGCTTGAAGTAAGGTAAAGCGGTACAGCATGTTCGCGGTATGGAGAGCGGTCGGCCTGCTCTCGGATGGCCTTCGTCTGTTCGTTCATGTCCAATTTTAGTCGGACAAACTTAGCCAATGTCGCGGTGATATGCAAGTCACCTCACCTTCTCCCGCTCCCGCATCTGCTGGTCCAGTGAATATGGGCCCGACCCCACCACGAAAAATAGGGACAGCAGAAGAAGCACGATGATCGAAACCCAAAGTTCCGAATTGAGGAAGGACAGCCCTCGCGTGATGTTTACAAAAAACACCGCGCCAATTAGAATTGGAAGTTGAAATCCGATGGCTACGCGCGTGATGAGGCCGATGGCGATTAGGATGCCGCCTACCAAATGCGAGAAAGCTATGTAGTGGACAGCCCCCCAAGTATAAATCTGGATATGCGTTTCCTCAATCAACCGCCTCAGCGATTCGGTGTCGGCCAGAAAGGTGACGCCTTTCATAAAAATAACGATGCCGAGTGCAATACGCATGATGTCCAACCACCGCGGGTGATGAGTGTCGCCCCAATGTTCGATGCGTTCAATGACATTCATAACTAACCTCCTTTCAGGTAAAAATTGGTAACTATACCATGTGAGTTGATGCTTAAACAAAAAAGCCCGTCTTTTGTTTGAAGACAGGCTAATTATCGAATAAGTGAAAACCTATGCGTATTCGTTACTTTTTGATGTACATTACCTCTTTTACCGCCTTAACTACCCGTTCTACATTGGGTAAAGCCGCTTGAATGAGTGTCGGTGCGTAGGGTAAGGGTACGTCTGCGGACGTAATCCGCACCACAGGAGCGTCAAGGTAATCGAAAGCGTCGCGCTGCACCTTATAGGCAATCTCGGCGGAGATTGATGCCAACGGCCATGCTTCCTCAACGATGATGAGACGGTTTGTCTTTTTCACCGAATTGGTAATCGCATTGTAGTCAATGGGGCGCACGGTGCGCAGATTGATGACTTCGGCATTGATTTCTTCGTTGGCCAGCTCTTTCACGGCGGGCTCCACCACACGGGGTAGCATTTTGCCGAACGTCACGATTGTCACATCAGTACCCTCTTTCGCGACATGGGCTTTGCCCAGTTCGAGGTAATACTCTTCGTCAGGAACTTCTCCTTTATCGCCGTACATGACCTCGGATTCCATGAAAATCACTGGGTCCGGATCAATGATCGCTTGTTTCAGCAAGCCCTTCGCGTCATAGGGATTGGCAGGTACCACCACCTTCAGCCCCGGGGTATTGGCGTACCAATTTTCAAAATTTTGAGAGTGTTGCGCCCCAAGCTGCCCGGCATTTCCCGTAGGCCCACGAAAGACAATAGGAATTGGAAATTGTCCTCCGCTCATGGAATACATTTTGGCTGCCGAGTTGATGACCTGATCGATAGCAACCAATGAAAAGTTGAACGTCATGAATTCAATGATCGGCTTAAGGCCATTCATTGCGGCACCGATGCCAATACCTGCAAACCCGAGCTCAGCGATTGGGGTGTCAATCACCCGTTTCGGGCCAAATTCATCCAACATGCCTTGGCTAACCTTGTACGCGCCGTTATACTCTGCCACTTCCTCGCCCATCAAAAAGATCTTTTCATCTTTGCGCATCTCTTCGTTTAAGGCTTCGCGGAGCGCTTCTCTGAATTGTATTTCTCTCATCAGTTATCTATCGGTGTCAAAAAAAATTTCGCACGCAAAACTACTATAAAAAATTGATATTTCAGGTCGTTCACCTGTCAAATTTTTGTGTGTATTGACCCGTCTAGCCGCGATGTGCATCGATAAAATCGATCAGCCAACGGTTGAGGTTTTTGACCGCTAGCGGTATTTGCCAACCCGCTTTGTTGCGGCGTTCGACGTAGTTGGATATTGCACGTACCTGTGCCACTGGTATTCCTGAATATTGTGCTGCATAGAAAACGGCGGCCCCTTCCATGCTTTCCGTTTGTGGATTTAGCCGATTCACCACATCAGTAATGGTGGCCTCATTGCCATGTATGCTGTTTACCGTTATTCCCTTGCATTTGCGTAATCTTTCCAGAATGGGGGCGTCAATGCTCGCCGTACCAAGGAAAGTGCCCCTTGCCAGCGCCAAGGTTTCGATATCAATAAAGTGTTCGCCGTCCTCGGCTCCAAGTTCAGCAAAGGTGTCTTCATAAACGTTTACTACTTCACCCATTGTGATGGAGCGATCGAAACTACCGGCTATACCTACGTTAAGCAATAGGTCGTAGCGCGCAGTAGCAAGCCGTTGGCCCAAAGCAAAGGCCGTGGCTACCATGCCAACGCCGGTAACTAAGACATCAATCCCCCGGCGCCGCTGACCGGGCAATCGGAGGAATGGCAAAATTTCCATTTCTGTTGCAGCTATGACCAATATATCCATGCGCTTCTGCGGGCTAATGTACGCAAAATGCGCTAATGTCGGTATTGCTTATTGATGTAGTGCGTCATTGATTTTCTTACTTTTGTCGGTGATGGATTATTTCAGACTGCTTTTACTTCCTTTTTCAATATTGTACGGCCTGGTGACTTGGCTTCGCAATAGATGTTACGATTGGCGGTGGATCAAGAGCACATCGTTTGATAGGCCGACCATCGTGGTGGGCAACCTTGCCGTAGGCGGCACTGGAAAAAGCCCGATGATTGAGTACCTCATTCGCTTGCTTGATGGACAATATAAGTTGGCTACGTTGAGCCGTGGATATGGCCGCAGAACCCAGGGCTTCATGGAAGTCCAGGTGGAGAGCACGGCGGCCGAAAGTGGTGATGAGCCACTTCAATTTAAACGTAAGTTTCCTCACGTCACGGTGGCCGTTGGAGAGGACCGTGTGAAAGGAGTAAGGCAGCTGTTTGAAACTGGCCATGACGTCGTTCTATTAGACGACGCTTTTCAACACCGTGCGCTGGATCCCGGATTTGTTATATTATTATTTGAGTATCATGCGATGGGCCGGCCCAGATTGTTGTTGCCGGCCGGCAATTACCGTGATGGGCTGTGGGAGCGTAGGCGAGCAGATCTCCTGGTGATTACCAAAACACCGGATGATGCGGCGGCGGCAGAGAAAGAACAGATACGCCGTAGGCTATCGGGAAGTGAGAATATTCCCGTTCTTTTTACCGGTATCAGTTATGGGACACTTGTTCCTGTTTTTCCGACCAATCGAAATGCGGCTCTACTCGATGCGAGCCTTTCCATTTTGCTTGTTACCGGTATCGCCAATCCCACCCCGTTACTCCGTTATCTTTCGGCACAGGTTGCGGAGGTTGAACAATTGCGATATCCTGACCATCATGAGTATACATCCACAGACCTTCGAAGAATTATAAACCGGTTCAATGGCTTGTCCAATCCCCGTAAGCTTATTGTTACCACGGAAAAAGACACACAGCGTTTCCTGCTTCCTTCGCTTCGCGGACTTTTAACGGGCCTGCCGCTGTACGTGATGCCGATCCGTGTCAGCTTTGATCATAAAGAAGAGCAGACTTTTCAGCAGATGGTGCTAGCCTATTGTGAAGCGCAGCTGGCACCACGGTGATGCAAGCTGCCCTGAGTATCTATGGTAGTTGGAAAGAAATGGCCGATTGTTGCGTAAGTGCTTTAGCCGGTCTTTAGTTTCTTTTGGATGTCCTGCACGTAAGATTTGAACTTTTTATCCGTTTCAATGAGGTCCTCCACCGTTTGGCAGGCATATATGACTGTGGAGTGGTCGCGGCCACCGAAAAATGCGCCGATGGATTTCAATGATGTTTTGGTATGGTTCTTTGCCAGATACATGGAAATTTGCCGGGCTTGGACGATCTCCCGTTTCCTTAACTTTGATTTGACCATCTCCACGGGTACCTCAAAATAATCGCATACCAGTTTCTGAATGTAATCCATCGAGATTTCCTTGTGGGTATTCTTGATGAAATTTTTCAGCATGGATTTGGCTAAGTTGAGATCGATCTCTTTTTTATTCAGTGTAGCCTGTGCCAGGAGTGACACCATGGCGCCCTCCAGTTCGCGTACGCTATTGTCAATCTGATTGGCTACGTATTCGATGACGTTGTCTGGCAGCTCAATACCATCGGTATACATCTTCTTTTTGAGTATAGCCATCCGCGTCTCCAGATCGGGTACTTGCATATCTGCGGAAAGCCCCCATTTAAAGCGGCTCAATAGGCGTTCTTCTAACCCCGCGAGATCTTTTGGCGGCTTATCCGAGGTAAGGATAATCTGTTTGCTTGACTGGTGGAGGTGATTGAAGACATGAAAAAAAATATCCTGGGTACGTTCTTTCCCGGCGAAATTATGGACATCATCCATAATGATGACATCCATAGCCTGGTAAAAATTGACAAAGTCGTTGATGGTATTGTTTTTCAAGGAATCCACGAACTGCTGGCAGAACTTTTCGCAGGATACGTAGATAACCAGCTTATCGGGGAGGGTTTGCTTTATTTCGTTGCCTATCGCCTGTGCAAGGTGCGTTTTGCCAAGTCCGACGCCACCATATATCATCAGTGGGTTGAAAGACGTTCCGCCGGGTTTACTGGCAACAGCGAACCCTGCAGACCTGGCGAGCCGGTTGCATTCGCCCTCGATGAAATTGTCAAACGTATAATGCTGGTTCAGTTGCGGATCTACCTGCAGCTTTTTTAGGCCGGGAATGACAAACGGATTCTTGATATCCTTGTTCAATGCCACAGGTATGGGAATAGACTGCCTTTTGGCTTCCGCACCGTTGCCGCTTGATGGAATGTTGGTGGTATAGGGGTTGCTTGTAGATGACTTTTCCACTACGATATTGTATTCCAACCGCCCATTCTCGCCAAGATGCTTTTTAATTGTCTTGCGCAGCAAGCCTACGTAGTGTTCCTCAAGCCATTCATAGAAAAATAAACTTGGCACTTGAATGGTCAAAACGTTGCCCTCTAATCGTACAGCCTTAACGGGCTCAAACCAGGTCTTATAACTCTGTGCGGGAATGTTGTCTTTAATGATTTGAAGACAGCTATTCCATACACTCGCGCTCGTTTTTTCCATTCGTTAATTCTTAATAAGTTGATTTACAATAAATGACCGAAAAAATGTTGATAACTTCTCCGTGAAACGAAGATGGCAAAAAAAAATCAGCTAAAAAATTAAAAATTAAAATATCGAATACTTATCTATTAATCAATAACTTAGGCAAATTTTTTGGTGAAACAAGCAAGATAAAATTCGAGTCTGGAAAATTGTCAACATGGTTAACTCGAGTGGCATAACCTGCGTTAAAGTTAAGTAAACTTTACGCAAAGTAATTGTAAAAAATAAATAAAATCGGAAAGTTTACCGGGAAAGTCGACGGTTGCGCCTTTTAGCTGCGATCCAATTGATCGCTAAGACTGCTACGAGTATCAGCAAACCCAACACCTCGCGCGTCTCTTCTATCCAGGGCTTTTCTGCTTTCATACTTTTTACTAAGTCTTTGGCAGGGTGGTGCTGGAACCAATCGAGCGCTCCCTGTTTAAAAACAAGGAAGTACACGATAAACGCTGAATAGATGACGATGCCTAATGCGTAGGCGCGCCACAAATAGCGGCCTTTTGCGGCCAAGTAACATAACCACGCGCCGTACAGGTAGAGCGGCATCCACAAAAAAGGATCTTCATCGTTATATTGAAGCGCGGCGCTTGCCACAAACACGATACAGCATATAATATTGAACGCTTTCATGCAGGGATCTGTCTATCGGCCAAAGATAAATTTTTTAAAACCTTTTTTTAAGCTTCTTGTTGATTATTTAGATTGTGCCGGGAGTGCTTGAGCCAATCAGGCTGAGACTATATCCCCAAACCTGATCTGGATAATGCCAGCGAAGGAAAAGCACATGACGTACGACGAAAGTTGTACAAACCCTATCCCAACTATGGTTGGATAGGGTTTTTTTAGTAAATCAAAACGCTGGTTCTACGCTTGGCTCACACGTCCGCTTCCTCGTAAGCGCTTATTGGCGGACAGGCGCAGACGAGGGTTCGGTCACCCAGCGAATCGTTTACACGCCCTATGCTCGGCCAGAATTTGTGCTCACGCACAAAAGGCAATGGAAAAGCGGCTTGTGAGCGAGAGTAAGGCTTATCCCACACGTCGGCGCTTACGGATGCGATCGTATGCGGCGCACCTTTCAACAGGTTATTCGCTTGGTCGCACCGACCTTGCTCAATGGCTGCAACTTCTTCACGGATGGCAATCATCGCATCGCAGAACCGGTCCAACTCGGCTTTAGATTCTGACTCGGTGGGTTCTACCATTAACGTGCCAGCCACTGGGAAAGACACTGTAGGCGCATGGAAACCATAGTCCATCAGCCGTTTGGCTATGTCACCTACATCGACACCTGCCGCCTTAAAGGAGCGGCAATCCAATATCAATTCATGAGCGCAGCGGCCATTAGCCCCGGCATATAAAATAGGATAGTGTTTTTCTAACCTCGTTTTGATGTAGTTGGCGTTCAGGATAGCATATTTCGTGGCATTAGTTAACCCTTGAGCGCCCATCATGGCAATGTAGGCATGGGATATGAGCAAAATTGATGCTGAGCCCCAAGGTGCGGCTGATACGGCATTAATGCCTTGCTTGCTCACATCCACCACTCGGTGGTTGGGCAAGAAGGGTACCAGATGTTTCGCCACACCGATTGGACCCATGCCAGGCCCGCCCCCCCCATGGGGGATACAGAAAGTTTTGTGTAAGTTGAGGTGACAAACGTCTGCGCCGATTAGTCCGGGGCTGGTAAGCCCGACCTGTGCATTCATATTTGCGCCGTCCATGTACACCTGTCCACCGCATTGATGGATGATGTCACAGATTTCGATGATTGGTTCTTCGAAAACGCCGTGCGTTGACGGATAAGTAACCATCAACGCCGATAGGTTTTCAGCATGTACCTCTGCTTTGGCACGGAGGTCTGCGACATCGATGTTGCCGCGCTCGTCGCAGCGTACAACCACGACTTTCATACCCGCCATACTGGCCGACGCCGGATTGGTGCCGTGTGCGGATGCCGGAATGAGCACTACGTCACGATGAAACTCGCCCCGGCTTTCATGGTAAGCACGGATGACCAAGAGTCCGGCATATTCGCCCTGTGCCCCCGAGTTGGGCTGAAAGCTCACTTTTGCAAAGCCTGTTATCTCGCTAAGCCACTCATCCAACTCGGCTATGATTTGCATATATCCACCTGTCTGGTCCGACGGCGCAAAAGGGTGCAGTTTGCTGAATTCAGGCCAAGTGACGGGTACCATCTCCGTGGTACCATTGAGTTTCATTGTGCATGAACCCAGGGGTATCATCGAGTGGCACAGCGAAAGATCCTTTGCCTCCAGCGACTTGATATACCGTAGCATCTCATGTTCGGAATGGTAGCTGTTGAATACCGGGTGCGTAAGGTAGTCGGATGTGCGCTGCAATACTTGAGGTATTGCTGTGGAAGTCGTGGCGGCAATACCAGCCATGTCGATATCATTGATCGTTTTTCCTTTAAACTTTGCGAAAATGCGCACGATCGCTTCGATATCGTCGAAGGTGGTTGTTTCGTCGATCGAGATACCGGCGGCCGTATCCTGATAAAAGAAATTTATCTCGTTGTTGAGCGCTTCGGCCTGCAACGGGCCTGCTAACTCGCCCAGCTCTACCCGCAGCGTATCGAAATACGTTTCGTTGAGCTGCGCATAACCAAGTTGCTGCAACGCACGGTCCAAGAGGACGGTCAGCCCATGAATACGGTCGGCAATCCGTCGCAAACCTTTTGGCCCGTGATAAGCAGCGTAGAATCCGGCCATGATGGCAAGAAGTGCTTGGGCTGTACAGATGTTGGACGAGGCCTTGTCGCGGCGAATGTGCTGCTCCCGGGTCTGCAGGGCCATGCGCAGCGCGTAGCCGCCGGAGGAATCGACGGTTACACCGATGATACGACCTGGAATGTTGCGTTTATAAGCCTCTTTGGTAGCGAAATAAGCCGCATGCGGGCCTCCAAATCCCATGGGGACACCGAAGCGTTGCGTACTTCCCACGACGACGTCAGCTCCCCATTCACCCGGAGGTGCAAGTAGTGTCAGGCTTAACAGATCGGCGACCGCGCATACCGAGATGTCGCGGGCATGAAGTTGCTCGACCAAAGTTTTATAATCGGACACCGTACCAGTCCCTGTAGGATATTGTACCAATACGCCGAAAACGCTGTCTGTGTCCGGCATTTCTCCAAGGTCTCCCACACGCAATTCGATGCCATAAGACAACGCCCGCGTGCGCAATACATCAAGGGTCTGGGGGAAAGCATGCTGAGAAACGAAATAGGTGTTTGCTGCTTTGCTTTTGCGGACGCTATACTGCATGAACATCGCCTCGGCCGCCGCAGTCGCCTCATCCAATAACGACGCATTGGCTATTTCCATTGCCGTAAGATCGATGACCATCGTCTGGAAATTCAACAGCGCCTGTAAACGGCCTTGCGCGATCTCTGCCTGGTAAGGCGTGTATTGGGTATACCACCCGGGGTTTTCAAAAACGTTACGCTGGATTACACCCGGCAAGACAACGTCATAATATCCCTGGCCGATATACGACCTAAACACCTTGTTCTTGTCCGCAACCGTCTTTATTCTGCGCAAATAAGCCGGTTCTCCCAAGGCGCCGGGCAATGCAAGTTCATTTGTTGCCCTGATTTGCGGCGGTACAGTTTCTTCAATTAGTTGATCAATGGTGCTGACGCCCAAGGCATCCAGCATGGCAGCTGTTTCATCAGCGCTGGGGCCAATGTGCCGCTCTTCGAATTTTTCCTGGAAATGTATCTTATTCATGTAGCAAGTTTACTACCCGGGTGCAGCCATGGTGCTTGCTAGCAAGCAAACGGTAGTTTTAGGCCGCAAAGATACGGAATTCAATGCTGAAAAAAAAGCGGATCGACGAGTCAGCGTCGCTTATCGGAAAGCGCTTGAAAACCATAAAAAAAGCCACCACTGGGCTGCAGGGTCGCTTTCTTTATGGTTGTATATTTTTACGCCAATATTCTTACAGGCTCTTCCAGCAGCGATTTCAGTGTTTGCAGGAACGCTGCTCCTGTGGCTCCGTCCACCACGCGGTGGTCGCAGCTTAGCGTAAGTTTCATGATATTGCCGGGCACCACCGCTCCATTTTTTACCACGGGCACTTGCTGTATACCGCCTACGGCAAGGATGCAGGCATCAGGCGGATTGATGATCGCGGTGAATTGGTCGATGCCGAACATCCCCAGGTTCGAAACAGTGAATGTCGATCCCTCCCAATCGGACGGCTGTAGCTTTTTAGTTTTCGCACGTTGCGCGAAATCCTTTACTTCCGCAGAGATGTGCGACAGGCTCTTGCCATCTGCAAATCTCACCACAGGAACTAATAGCCCTTCATCTACGGCTACCGCCACGCCGATATTCACATGCTCGTTGTAGCGGATTTTATCCCCTAACCAGGAGGCGTTTACTGCGGGATGTTGCTTTAAGGCTACGGCAGCAGCTTTGATGACCAGGTCGTTATAAGAGACCTTCAATGAAGCCACCTCGTTGATCTTTGTTCGCGCGGCTATCGCACTGTCCATATCTACCTGGATAGTGAGGTAGAAGTGGGGGGAGGTAAATAAGCTTTCCGAGAGCCGGCGCGCAATTGTTTTCCGCATTTGGCTAACCGGTTTCTCCGTGTAGCGTTCCTCGCCTACAAATTGCGGAATATTAACGGTTGCCGCTGCCGTCTCACCCGTTGTCGGCTGTTGCGCAGCAGCTGGCGGTGCGGCTTGGGCCGCCGGAGTATGGGTTTCGACATCCTTTTTGATGATCCGGCCACCATCACCTGTTCCTTTCACATCGCTTAAGATAATGCCTTTTTCTTTCGCAATCTTGCGGGCCAGGGGCGACGCTTTCACGCGGGAATCATCCTGGCCTGATGCCGATTCCGGGGTTTCTGCCGGTGCAGCGGATTCGCGCTCTTGGCTTTCTTTGGTTTCGGAGCTTTTTTCGACCCCTTTATCCTTCGTGCTTTTGCTTGTGTGTTGTTTGAGGAGCGGCGTCACATCCGTACCTTCTTTGCCTACAATGGCAATAATATCGTTTACCTTTGCTGCTTCGCCTTTTTTTGCACCGATATGCAATAGCGTACCTTCGGCATATGCCGTCACTTCCATGGTGGCTTTGTCGGTTTCGACATCGGCAATAACATCATCGCTTTTTATCGTATCGCCTACTTTGAAATGCCATTCAGCGATGACTCCTTCGGTCATCGTATCACTCAGTAGCGGCATGGTGATGACCGTGGCGCCTAGCGATTCGGCAGTTACTTCATCGCCATCATCATCTTCCTCTTCCATTTCTTCCTTGGCGGTGCTTTCCTGTGCTTTCTCCTCGTCTTTAGGCTCTTTCTTGACGTCTTTTTTATCTTCAGCTGAGTCGCCGGTTTCCCCCTCTAGCAACGACTTGTAGTCTTCCCCCTCTTCACCCAAGACAGCGATAACCTCGTCAACCGGTACGGCTTCCCCTTCTTTCGGGCCAATATATAATAAAGTTCCTTCTTGGTAAGATTCGAAATCCATGGTAGCTTTATCGGTTTCTACCTCCGCTATCAAATCGCCGGAACTGACTTTGTCGCCTACTTTTTTGTGCCATTTTGCGATTACCCCTTCGGTCATGGTATCGCTCATTTTTGGCATTTTTACTACTTCAGCCATGTTATATTGCGGTTAATCCTTATTAAAACGTTAGTTAGTTACTTCAACAATCTTAATCCGTGATAAACGGATAATCTTCTTGAACATACACATCTTTATACAGTTCGTCCGGCTCTGGATAAGGGGATTCCTCTGCAAACTTGACGCATTCGTCGATGGTCTTCTTCACTTCAGCTTCTACTTCTGCAAACCAGTTTTCGTCGGCATACTTTTTCTCTGCAATGGCTGCTTTTGTCGTAATCAATGGGTCACGGCCCTTGTAATCTTCCAGCTCCTCTTTCGTGCGGTATTTTGCGGGATCGGACATCGAGTGACCCTTATAACGATAGGTACGCATTTCCAAGAAGGTTGGCCCCTCACCACTGCGTGCGCGTTGCACCGCTTCGTCCATGGCGTTGTGCACAGCGACCACATCCATTCCGTCCACTGGTGCGCTCGGCATGTCAAAACCGTGCCCCATTTTATAGATGTCAAGCATGTTGGTGGTGCGGGCTACAGACGTCCCCATGGCATAACCGTTGTTTTCGCAAACAAATATGACCGGAAGCTTCCAAAGCATCGCCATGTTAAGCGCCTCATTGAAAGCGCCCTGCCGTACAGCACCGTCACCCATATAGCACACGCATACATTGTCGGTTCCGTTATATTTCTCGGCAAATGCAATACCGGCTCCAAGAGGAATCTGTCCACCAACGATGCCATGCCCGCCCATGAACTTATGTTCTTTGCTGAAAAAGTGCATTGATCCGCCCTTGCCCTTAGAGCAGCCGGTTATCTTGCCATAGAGCTCAGCCATGGCCGCGTTGGCTGTGACGCCTTTCGCAATGGCGTGTGCGTGGTCACGGTAAGCGGTGATCATGGAGTCCTCGGGCCGCAACACCGACATGGCTCCTGCTACCACGGCCTCTTGGCCGATATAAAGATGGCAGAAGCCCCTGATTTTCTGCTGCCCGTATAATTGTCCGGCTTTCTCTTCAAATTTACGCATGAGCAGCATAGACTTATACCACTCCAAGTAAGTCTCTTTTGTTATCGGTGTCGAACTCATTTCAACATTTATTAGCTAATCAATTTTGGAAGGCAAACTTAGGCAAAATTGTTGTGATATGCAATTTGCAGCACGGGCATATCTTTCAAATACGCCAGTACCGGCCGTGTTTCATCATTTTCCCAAATACCATTATTGGTATTCGTTACAATTTGTACTAACTTTAATTGTTTTTTATTTTGACGTCCCACAAATGAAGTACCACAAACACATACCGAGCGCCAGGCGCGCGACCGTCCTAGTGGCCGGCTTATTGTTTTTTTCCGGATTTGCTGTAATCAAAGATGACTTGTTTCTCATCAGTAAAAACCTGGATATTTTTTCTGCGGTTTATCGTCAAATCAGCCTAAATTATGTAGATGAAACGGATCCGAATACATTGATCAAAACCGCGGTGGATGCGATGCTTAATGAACTTGACCCCTATACAGAATATGTCGTAGAAGCGGATGTCGAAGCGTACAAGCTTAAATATGTCGACACCAAATATGGCGGTATAGGTGCATCCGTTTTTGAACGCGATGGTAGCATCTTCATAGCCGAGTTATTTGCAGGGCATCCCGCCGCCCGGGCTGGGCTGCAGCCAGGCGACGAACTGATCAGCATAAACGGCACAGCGCTGAGGCGTAAATCTTCGGCGGCGGTAAGCCAACTGTTGAGGGGAGGCGAAAACAGCGCTATCCGGCTTATGGTACGAAAGCCTGGGCGGGAAGATGCGGAACTGTTGGTGCTAACTCGTGCGGTCGTTCGGCAACCCAACGTTAGCTATGAGGGCTTATTGGCGGAAGGTGTTGGTTACATCAAGTTGGATAAATTTTTAGAGCACGCTGCTAAAGAAGTGGAAGAAGCGCTGCATGGTTTGGCGAAGGAGGCCGAACTTAAGGGTTTGATTTTGGATCTGCGAAACAATGGTGGCGGAATTGTACAGGAAGCTGTTAAAATCGTCAACCTGTTTGTGCCTGAAGGCGAGCTCGTGGTCAGCCAAAAAGGCAAAAATGTAACCAAGACCCACAGCTTCCGGACAACGGCCAAACCGATTGCGCTAGACATCCCGCTTGTCGTGCTTATCAACCGACATTCTGCATCCGCTGCCGAAATTGTAGCCGGCGCATTGCAAGATTTAGATAGGGCCGTAGTTATCGGCGAACGGAGTTTTGGAAAGGGGCTTGTGCAACAGACGTTTAACCTTCCTTATCATAACATGGTGAAGGTTACCGTTGCCAAATATTACACGCCCTCTGGCAGGTGCATACAGTCGCTGGACTTTGTCCACAGGGATAGCAGCGGCGAGTTTACCCGGTTGCCGGATTCCTTAATCAACGCATTCAGCACAAAGAAAGGAAGGGTTGTGTACGATGGCAGCGGTATATTTCCGGATATTGCCGTGGAAAAACCGCCGTATCACGCAATAACCAAAGACCTATTGAGCAAGTATTTGGTATTCGATTATGCAACGAATTTTAAGCGGGAGCACGCCCGAATACCTGACGCATCCAATTTTGAGATCGACGATATGCAGTATGCTGATTTCATCCGGTTTTTAGAGGGGAAGAACTACCATTATTCGTCCAGGACGGCGGAGGTGCTTCGGCAATTAGTAGAATTGGCTGAAGAAGAAAAGAATCCGGATGAAGTCCTTCTGGAATTGCGTACGTTGGCACAAAAAGTATCCCATAGCAAGCAGCAGGACCTGATCAACCATCAAAAAGAGCTTAAAGAAGTGCTTGGCTCCGAAATAGCATCCCGTTACTACCATAGAAAGGGGCGGATAAGCTTCTCGTTTAAGCATGATCATCAGCTACAGCGCGCCATAGCATTGCTTGGAACCACCCACAACGAATATTATAGTATCCTCGCCGGTGAAGGTCAATATAAAATCATCGGGCGGCCCGAAGCGCTTTTGGCCGTCGCTGAAACCGCAGACTAAAAATTACCGATTACTCGCCAATGGCATAGTATTGGAATCCGATCTGACCTAGCTTATTGTCGGGTAGGAGTTTCCTTCCGTCGAAGATGAACGCCGGTTTCATCATGCTGTCCTTAATGCGATGCCAGTTGTAAGTTTTGAACTCGTCCCATTCAGTGAGCACGGCGACGGCATGGGCACTTTCCATAGCATCATAGGGATCGTTCACCACGGTCACCAGCCTGCGGTTTTCCTCAGGGCTTCGTGAGCACAGGTAGTCGAGGTCGGCATAGACCTGTTGTGCGGTTACCTTGGGGTCATATACCACCACGTTAGCCTCTTCGCTGAGCAGTGCATCGGCCACGTGGATGGCCGCAGACTCGCGGGTGTCGTTGGTGTCCTTCTTGAAAGCCCAGCCCAGGAACGTGATTTTCTTGCCCGACACGGTGTTGTACATGGTCTGCACGATATTGTCCGCAAAGCGGCGCTTCTGGTGGTCGTTCATGATAATGACCTGTTCCCAGTAGTCGGCCACCTCATGGAGTCCGTAGGTGCGGGCGATGTAGACGAGGTTAAGGATATCTTTCTGGAAGCATGAGCCGCCAAAGCCGACAGAGGCTTTGAGGAACTTCGGGCCAATGCGGCTGTCGGTGCCGATGGCGCGGGCCACTTCATCGACGTTCGCCCCCGTGCGCTCACACAGTTCCGAGATGGCATTGATGGAGGAAACGCGCTGGGCGAGGAAGGCATTTGCCGTCAGTTTGGACAGCTCTGACGACCAGAGGTTGGTGGTCAGTATGCGTTCCCGAGGCACCCAGGAGGCGTAGACATCCACCAGCGCCTGCACGGCTTCGCCGTTTTCGCCACCGATGAGTACGCGGTCTGGATGGTGCAAATCTTGTATCGCGGTTCCCTCGGCGAGGAATTCGGGGTTGGAGAGGATATGAAAGTTCACGCCGTTGCCGGTGTTGTGCAGGATGCTTTGAAGGGCCTCGGCCGTACGGACGGGCAGCGTGGACTTCTCCACGATGATCTTGTCCGAGGTGGATGCCGCGGCGATCTGCCTGGCGCAAAGCTCGATGTATTTTAGGTCGGCGGCCATCCCCTTGCCTTTGCCGTAGGTCTTGGTAGGGGTGTTCACGGAAATGAATACCATGTCCGCCTCGGCGATCGCGGTATCAACGTCGGTGGAGAAAAACAGGTTGCGCCCCCGCGCCTCGGCGACTACCTCAGCAAGGCCGGGCTCGTACACAGGCAGCTTCGAAAGGTCTGCATTGTTCCAAGCGGCGATGCGCTGCTCATTGATGTCGACGATGGTGACAGTGATGCCTGGGCATTTCTGGGCGATGACGGACATGGTGGGGCCTCCCACATATCCGGCACCGATGCAACAGATTTTTGAGATGTTCATTCCAAATTATTTATTTAGTTTTTAGTTTGTTTTTATGAATGCCGTTTGCATTGTTGTTTTATAGGCAATAAAGCATGTGTTAAACATCCACCAACTCATGCGCATTTCATTCCAGACGTAGGTATTCTTGTTCATGAACGAAATTTCTGCGCAAAAGTAGTAAAAAGTCGCGTTAATCTTTAATTTTACCTTGCCAAACAGAAGCAGGTGTGATTAAGCAAGAGATAGTCGATAAAATACTGGATATAGCCCGTATTGAGGAAGTGGTGGGGGATTTTGTGGATCTCAAAAAGCGCGGCACCTCGCTCATTGGGCTTTGCCCGTTCCACAACGAAAAGACCCCGTCATTCAATATTTCGGTGAGCAAAGGGATTTATAAGTGTTTCGGCTGCGGAGCCGGAGGAGACTCCGTGCGATTTGTGATGGAGCACGAAAAGTACTCCTATCCCGAAGCGCTTAAGTACCTTGCACAAAAATACCACATCGAGATCGAGGAGACGGAACGGACCCCTGAACAGCTAGCAGCGCAAGATAAGAGGGAAAGCTTATTTATTGTCACCAACTGGGCGGGCAAGTTTTTTAAAGAAACCCTGTGGGATACCGAAGAAGGGCGTACCGTCGGCCTAAACTATTTTAAAGAGCGGGGCTATCGTGAAGATGTCATCCGGAAGTTCGAACTCGGCTATTCGCCCGAAGCATGGACAGCACTTCATGAACGGGCAAAGAAAGAAGGGTATAAGGATGAATTTCTCGAAGCCACAGGGCTTACTATCCGGAAGGATGACGGAGGCATATACGACCGTTTCCGCGGCCGTGTTATGTTTCCGATTCACAACCTGACGGGTAAGATACTGGGTTTTGGCGGCCGCACGCTGAAAACTGAAAAAAAAGCTGCCAAATACGTCAATTCACCCGAGAGTGAGATCTACCACAAGTCGGATGTCTTATACGGCCTCTTTTTTGCGAAGAAAGCGATCCTCGATGCCGACAATTGTTATTTGGTGGAGGGCTACGCCGATGTGCTTTCCATGCATCAGGCGGGCGTTGAAAACGTCGTTTCCTCATCCGGTACTTCGCTTACGGCTGGGCAAATACGGCTGATTTCGCGGTACACGAAAAATGTGACCATCTTGTATGACGGGGATGAAGCGGGGATCAAAGCGTCGTTGCGAGGTACGGATATGCTACTGGCAGAAGGGCTCAATGTCAAAGTGTTGCTGTTCCCTGATGGCAATGATCCCGACTCTTACGTACAGCGGTTTGGTTCCACGGCGTTCAAGCAATATGTCGCTGAGCATCAGCAAGATTTCATTTTCTATAAGACACATGTGTTGCTTCGCAATGCCGCCCATGATCCCGTTAAGCGCGCGGGCGTCATTCACGACATCGTAGAAAGTATTGCCCTGATCCCTGACGCCATCAAGGCGTCTGTTTTTGTCCGGGAATGCAGTGTGCTGCTTGACATCGAGGAGCGAATACTTATTGCTGAACTCAATAAGATCCGCATTGGGCAATCTCGTCGGGTCGAACGTAAAGCCGAATCCATGCCGCCGCAACCGGACACACCACAGGCTTTTTCCGAAGCGGCGCGGACGGACAGTGAGGAGGAGGCCGTCTCTTCGGATGTGCTTCATGAACGTGAGATCGTGCGCATTCTGCTCCATTATGGTGCCATGCCCGCCGCTTGGGAGGTGGACAGTGAAATCCCTATAGCACCGCTGCTGCTGAGCAGCCTGTCTGATGTTGTTTTTGATGACCCCGTGTGTCTTACGATCATCGATATTTATAAACGATACCTGGACCGGCAGGAGCTCCCGGAGCAACGGGTGTTTGTAGCGCATCCAGATCGCAAGGTTGCGGATTTAGCAATTGATCTGCTATCTACCAAGTACAGCCTTAGCCCAAACTGGAATGATGAGAAACGCAAGATATACGTTTCGCACGAGTCTGAGCGTCTGGAAGATCTGGTGTACGGCGCCATTTACCGCATCAAAAAGCGCAAAGTGGAGCAACAAATTTATCAGACCAGGGAGGCGCTAAAGGTGGAAGCTGACGCAACCAACGTGGAGGTACTGTTGGCTAACTATCAAAAGCTGAAAGATGTGTCGAAATTGATTGCTGAAAAATTGGGAACCATAGTCGTAAAATAGTCATGTCGAGCCGGCTTCAAACGGGCAAAAGCGGAGAAGATGCTGCCATAAGGTTGCTTAAGCAACAAGGCTATCAGATCCGTTGCCGAAATTGGCGTCATAAGAACCTCGAGGTAGACATTATTGCAGAAGATGGCGATATTCTGGTCTTTGTTGAAGTTAAAACTCGTAGCGGCCATGCCTACGGTATGCCCTACGAATTTGTCGATGCGGTGAAACAGGCACGGCTTGTCCGCGCAGCCAATCAGTATATTGCAGCCAACAGATACGGCGGGGAAATCCGATTTGATGTGGTATCGATATTGTACTCCGAAAAGCGCGAAACTTACAATACCCGCTTGATAAAAGACGCGTTCTGGCCGGATCATTAGTGCGTGGGTTGACAAGTGAGCCTGAGAACAAAGTCAGCGCATTGACGTGAAAATATTTATATGTTTGCAACCATGAACAAGTTGATTTATATCCTTATGATCCTGCTTGGGTTCGCTGTATCATGCAATACGCAACGAAACGCATCAAAATTCCGGTTTGCGACGCCCGAAGCCGGTACCGTTGTTAAAATCGGTGAATCTGTTCCGTTGAAATTGATGTTCCCATCCGATCTTTCATCTTTCGACTCGGTTGTTTATGCCATGGACGGTGAGGTGTTGGCGCGGAAGACTGACAGCGCCGTGGTAACCCTGGATACCGAAAAAGTAGCTTTTGGTAGCCGTACACTCAGTGCCCGGCTCTATCGCGGCAACGAAGAGCAGGTGGCTTACAGCAATATTGTTGTTGTACCGCCTCCGCCCAGCCGTTATGGCTTTAAGGTGATCAATGAATATCCGCATGATTCCGAGGCGTACACCCAAGGGCTTGAGTTCGATGCACAGGGAATCTTATATGAAAGTACAGGACAACAGGGAAAATCATCGCTTCGCAAAGTGAACTACCGGACGGGAGACATCATCCAGCAAATTAATCTGGATGAGCAGTACTTTGGAGAAGGTTTAACGTTGGTCGGAGATAAAATCATCCAGCTTACGTGGCGAAACAACGTCGGTTTCGTCTACAATAAAAACTTGGCTAAAGTTGGTGAGTTTGCTTACGGCCAAAGTAAGGACGGCTGGGGCCTTTGTTATGATGGTAACCGGCTGATTAAGTCTGATGGCACCAGTCGGCTCTATTTTTTGAACAAAGACAGTTATGCAGAAGAAGGGTTCATTGAGGTATACAACGATAAAGGACCGGTAGATAACCTCAACGAATTGGAATATATCGACGGAAAGGTGTATGCCAATGTATATACCAAAGATATTATCGTAATCATAGACCCTCAAACCGGTGCCATCGAAGGCGAGATAAACCTGATCGGAATTTATCCGGATAAGGCCGACCACGACAATGAACTCAATGGTATTGCTTACGACCGGAAAGGAGACCGGCTTTTCGTCACTGGGAAGCTTTGGAGTAAGCTTTACGAGATCGAATTGGTGGCAAGGTGATGCTTGACGAAATCAAATACCTATTTAAATACCGGGAAAAAACGATCGACCGGGCCATGCTTTACATCAGTGCATTATGTGCACTGGTCGTGCTTTTTCAATTGGGCTTCGATACCGATCGGGTTACCGCCCGTCAGTTTGCTGTTTTGACCGAATGGTTGTTTTACGGCCTTATGGTTTTAAGTGCCACCCGAACGTTGCTGGCAATATGGGCAGCAAACCGCATTATGGTGGCTCATTACGGCGGACTGGTGCTGATGCTGTATTTTTTAGTGGTGGCATTGGGGCGGCTTAGTGGCCAGGGTTTTTTGCCCTTCCTACAGCAAGCGGAGTGGCTGTATCTGGGTATTTTTGCTGTTTCCGTTACCGAACTATCGAAGAGCAGCCTGTTTTTCGATAGCTTCTATTTCAATCCGACCATCCTGTTTGTCATCAGCTTTTTGGTGCTTATTCTTGTGGGCACGCTGTTGCTGATGCTGCCGCGAGCGACACCGGAGCAACCGCTTGGAATTGTGGATGCGCTCTTTATGGCTACCAGCGCGGTATGCATCACCGGGTTGTCGGTCATAGACGTTTCCATGCAGCTCAGCGGCTTTGGGCAGACTGTGCTATTGCTGCTCATCCAGTTAGGTGGATTGGGCATTATGACCTTCACCGGTTTTTTTGGTTACTTTTTTTCGGGGGGATTTTCCTATAAAAACCAGTTGATGTACAGTGAGATCCTTAGTGACAAAAAGGTCGGATCCGTTATCAACACCTTATTCAAGATCATTTTTATTACGTTGTTTTTTGAAGCAATAGGTGCCGTCTTGATTTATTTCAGCGTCAGCAGCGAGGGGTTTCAGTCCAATGGCGACCGGCTGTTTTTTGCTGTGTTTCATGCGGTGTCCGCATTTTGCAATGCGGGTTTTTCTACCATTCAGAACGGCATGTATCATACTGACCTGCGCTTCAACTACAACCTTCAGCTCGTCATCGCTATGCTCTTCATATTGGGCGGCTTGGGGTTTGCTATCGTGTTGAATACCTACGCGTTTATCAAGCGATGGGTAGTAAACGGATTCCATCGTTTTGTCCATGGCAGGGCCTTTGTTTACCGGGCCTGGGTTATCAGCTTCAATTCCCGCTTAATCGCGTGGATGACATTGATCCTGATCGTGGTAAGTACCGTATTTACGTTTTTATTGGAGTACAACCATACGCTCGCCGAGCATGAGAGCCTATGGGGGAAGTGCGTCTCCGCATTTTTCACCGGAACGTCTTCTCGCACCGCTGGATTCAATATAGCCGACATGGGTGGCTTTACCTTCCCGACGATCATGTTCATCATGCTGCTGATGTGGATCGGCGCGTCACCGGGATCGACGGGCGGAGGGATTAAGACCACGACATTTGCCGTGGCCTTTCTCAATATCGTCAGCTTGGCACGCGGCAAGGACGATTTGGAAATTTTCAAACGCAAGATATCTCATGATTCGGTTAATAAGGCATTTGCCATTATTATGTTGTCTTTGTTAGCCATGGGCGTCGCCATCTTTGCGCTGACGGTGACTGATGGAGATAAAAGCTTGCTGGATATCGCCTTCGAGTGTTTTTCCGCCTATGCAACGTGTGGGTTGAGTTTGGGCATCACGCCTGAGCTGAGCAATGCAGGTAAAGTAATCATCACATGTACCATGTTTGTTGGGCGGGTGGGATTGCTTACCTTGTTGGTAGCGCTGGTGAAAAATATTAAGAACAAAAGTTATGAATATCCACAAGAAAAGGTGTTATTCTAATTGGCGCCGATCTGACGGTTGAAGATAAATTACAAATAATGAAATATATCGTATTAGGACTAGGCAATTTTGGTAGGGCGTTGGCTATCCGGCTTACCGAGCTGGGCCACGAAGTGATCGGCGTCGACAATCGCATGGCCAAAGTTGAAGAGCTGAAGGAGAAAATAACCCACACGGTACGGATGGATACAACGGATGCCGATGCCATGGGCGCCCTGCCACTTAAAGACGCCGATGCGGCTATTGTCGCCATCGGCGAGGACGAGGGTGCCTCGCTGTTAACTACGGCCCTGCTCAAGCAGCTAAGGGTAAAGCGCATTATCGGCCGGGTGGTGTCAGACCTTCAGAAAACCGTGTTGGAAGCAATGGACATCGACGAATACATCACGCCGGAAGAAGAGTCAGCAGCACGGCTGGCCATGCGGCTGGACAACATTGATATTGTCGACTCCTTTAAGATATCGGACCGATACAGTATTATTGAGACCAAGGTGCCATCTAAGTACGTCGGGATGACGCTAAAACAAGCTAATCTCACCAATAAATATCGGGTGATTGTGCTTACAACGATCAAGTCCACCGCGCGCCAGGAAAATGGTAAAACGAAAATCAATAAAGAAGCTACCGGCATCGCACAGTCAGATACCGTGTTGGCTGAGGGAGATATCTTGGTGCTGTTTGGCGAGCTGAAGGACACCAATAGGCTGATTCAAAAGGGCGAGTAGGGATTTTTAACGTATTAACATTTTCCGACAACGCCGTTTCTGAGCTGTAAACAACGGATCATCATTCATAAAAAAGCAATGCGAGTTCGGAATACAAAGCATTTTAGCTAAGTTTGGCACGTGTGTTTGAAATCCAATAGCAATACATGAAAACCTGGTTTAACAATAATTCGACTCATTTAGCGGTCATTGGCATTTTTATCGCCATTTGTTTCCTGTATTTTCCTTCGGCATGGCAGGGAAGGGTGCTATATCAGCATGATGTGTTACAAGCCCAAGCCGGGCAGAAGGAAATTTTAGATATTAAAGCACGCGACGGTGATATGCCACTTTGGACGAATTCGATGTTCAGCGGGATGCCTTCATATCAGGTCTTGATGGAGCTGCCCAATAACATCACCACTTACTTAATGCGTGGTTTTAAAGCGATATTCCCGCACCCCATCGATGTCGTACTACTATATTTATTAGGCGCCTATTTATTATTTAGTGTGCTTAAGGTTCGGCCGTGGCTGGCTGCTGTAGGGGCAATTGCGTTTGCATTTTCTTCCTATAATTTTATTTATATCGAAGCCGGGCATGCCAACAAGACGTATGCGATTGCCTTCATGGCGCCCATATTGGCGGGTATACTATTGGCCTTCCGCGGAAACTACCTTCGGGGTGCGTTGCTGTTGGCTTTGGCCATGGCGCTTGAAATTCGGGTAAATCACATTCAGGTTACGTATTATCTTTTTTTAGCGGCCTTGATTTTAGTGGGAATCGAATTATATCATGCGATTAAGGAAAAGAGACTGTTGCCCTTTGGCAAGGCCATCACCTATCAACTCGCCGCCGTGATTGTCGCCATAGCGGTCAATGCCTCCTTATTGTGGCCAACCTATGAATATAGCAAGGAATCATTGCGCGGGACATCCAATCTGAAGACTGAGAATGCGCAACGGGCCGACAATGGCGTGAGCCGTGAATACGCCTATGACTGGAGTCAGGGGGTCGGCGAAAGCCTTACCTTCTTGATACCCAACGCATATGGCGGTGGTTTGCATACCCGGTTGGATGCCGAGTCTAATGTAGCTAAGTTGGTCATAAGCAAGGGAGCGGACCCGAATCAGGCCCTTGGCTTTGCGGCAAACATGCCAACCTACTGGGGCGAAAAGCAATTTACTTCTGGGCCTTGGTATTTTGGCGCGGGGGTAATGTTCTTGTTTATACTCGGTTTGATCATTGTGCGGGGACGACTCAAGTGGTGGTTGGCCGGAGCGACCGTGCTGATCTTGTTGCTCTCCTGGGGGCGGCATTTCCCGCTGGTATCGGACCTGTTTTTTGACTACTTCCCGCTATACAACAAATTCAGGGCGGTTGAATCGATTCTTTCCATTGCTACGCTGCTTGTGCCAATTCTGGCGGTATTGGCGCTAAATGAGCTGGTAACCCATGGCAATAACATAAAAAATCTCGAGAAAAAAGTGTTGTATGTGCTTTACGGTCTAGGCGGACTGACATTGCTTATCGCGTTACTACCCGACTTGTTGCTAAGCTTCAAGAGTTCCAGCCACCAGGCGATGATACAGCAGTATGGACAGCAACTTCGCGACAACACGTTCGCTAATGAGCTAATGGCGGCGTTGGTGAAGGACAGGGCGGCATTGGCACGGGCGGATGCGTTTCGCTCGCTCCTTTTCGTTGTTGCCACATTTGCCTTGGTATGGTTGCTAATTAAGCATAAACTAAAGCCACAAGCGGCTGTCGTCTTACTTGGTGTGCTCGTTTTGATTGACCTATGGGGCGTGGATAAGCGGTACCTGAATGAAGATCGGTTTGCGGATAAATTGCAACTGAATCGTCAATTTGTGCCTGAGCGAGAGGTAGATAAGCTAATTTTGATGGACAAGGATCCTAACTACCGCGTGCTGGACCTGACGACTAGCCCGTTTATGGATGCTCGCACCTCCTACTTCCATAAGTCGATTGGAGGTTATCACGCCGCCAAACTGATGCGCTACCAGGAGGTGATTGAGCGGCAGTTTAGCAGTGCAATAAACGAAGATGTGCTGGACATGCTCAACACACGGTACCTGATCACACGCGACAACAATCAAAACAGCGAGCGGATCCAACGCCGTAATACAGCGGCCGGTAATGCGTGGTTCGTGGAAAAGGTGACGTTAGTAAAGGACAATGAGGAAGAAATGCAGGCCATCAACGGATTTGACCCACGCAAGGAAGCCTTTGTACACGAAGAGTTTAGGCCACTATTGGATGAAAAGCGGTTAGGAAGCCCAGTTAACGCTTCCATCGAACTGACATCGTACCGGCCGGACAGGCTGGTTTATGAGTATTCCACACCGCACGACGCGATGGCGGTGTTTTCCGAAATATGGTATGACAAAGGGTGGAAAGCTTATGTCGACGGCGAGGAACAGCCTATTTTGCGGGCGAACTACTTGCTACGCGCCATGCAGTTGCCGGGTGGAAACCACAAAGTGGAATTTAAGTTTGAACCTCGATCGTACCATTTGGGCGAAACTATTTCACTCATCGCGTCGATTCTGTTGGTTATCGGATCGGGTGTGGCAATCTGGATGGAAACCAAGGGAAAGGCGGCGCGCGTCCCGGTCAAAAGAGGCTGAGCTGCGGGTCAGTAACCCGAAATGAGCGGCGATGATGAGGGGTAAATCCATGCGCTATGATGGCTGTCCGGTGCTGTGTTGTTGGATAACCTTTGTTTTGGCCCCATCCATATGCAGGAAATTCTTCCGCAATTTGTTCCATGTATTCATCCCGATAGGTCTTGGCTAATATGGAGGCAGCGGCGATCGATAAGTATTTGCCATCACCTTTAATGATACAGCAATGGGGTGTCTGTTGGTAAGGGATGAAGCGGTTGCCGTCTACAATAATATATTCAGCTTTCAGCGCCAGCATATCAAGTGCCCGGTGCATGGCTAAATACGAGGCATTGTGGATGTTGATGCGGTCTATTTCCTGCGGCGTTGCACTGGCCACGGCAAACGCCAAGGCCTCTGCTTCGATAAGTTGGCGCAGTTCCGAACGTTGGGCCGCAGATAACTGTTTCGAATCCGTTAAAACTTCATGCTTGAACGTCCTGCAAAAAATCACTGCCGCGGCAAAAACCGGCCCGGCCAGGCATCCCCGGCCTGCCTCGTCACAACCCGCTTCAACGAACATGTCCTGATGGCTGGATAGTAGCATTGTTTTCCCTAACTTCGTTAACCAATGACAAAAATATAAATTTTGGAAGCAAACTGTAGAACATGCAGGTAGTGGGTTAATCCCCGCTTGTAATAATTCTTATACAATTAAACTAATCTATTATGCTCGCGTCAAAAACACGCATTACAAAAACACTGATGGCTTGGAAGATTTATACCATATGCATACTCGCAGTCGCAGTGTCAAACGCTGGCTATGCCCAGCGCAACAAGGGCAATGCCCAGGATTCCTTGGGCTGGGCGTCCCGCATTGTTGTTGACGGTAAACTCAACGATTGGGGAGATTCCCTGCGGTATGAACACGCCACGCAGCAATTTCATTATGAAATCAGGAACGATGCTACGGACGTCTATGTAGCCATGCGCGTGCACGACAAGGACCGGCAGATGCAGATTTTTGCACAGGGGCTGGCGTTCATGATCAACACTAAGGGCAAGCGGCGGGAAGGGCCTACGGTCTATTTTCCGGTAGCTGATCGGCTCGCTTTCCGCTCCATTATGTCCGCTGATAATGACGATCGACCGGACGACATGCGTAAAGGTGCACTGGCAGCGATACGGGCCATTCATGTCGTGCGGTTTGATGATGTGCTCGACGGACAGATTTCCCTCGAAAATACTTATGGAATCCACGCCCAAGCGACATTGGATACTGCAGATGCCTTGTGTGTTGAGATGGTAGTGCCGTTAGCGCGGTTGGGCCTATCTGTCGATGAGGGCAACGAAGTGGCTTTTAACGTGAAAATCAATGGAATAGTGGTTCCCGGCAGCGGGAGCTCGCCCAGCGTGATGCGGCGGGGGTATGGATATCCTTACGGTTATGGATACCCCTACGGTTATGGCCGGCAAATGCCTTCCAAACCACGGGAAGAGCCAGGGGTATGGATAGTGGCTCCTTTAGCGAAAAAATGAATTATTTTTACTTACAATAACTAATGACAATTTTCAATCAATCAGCTATTAGACAAACAATACGTGGTTGTCTGCTGGGCTCTCTATTTTTGTTGTTCAGTGTAGCAGGCTTTTCGCAGACCGGCAAACGGGTACAAGGCACTTTAAGTGATCAACAAGGCGAAGCCATCATAGGTGCATCCGTCAAATTGGTGTCGGAGGTGGATTCCATGCAGACCAGTTCGGGTAGAGGCGGTATCTTTACCTTCAACGGCATTAAAGGACAACGTTTTGTGCTTACCGTTACGAGCCTGGGCTTCGATACGCTACGCCAGCACTTCGCCTTTGAGCCGGGCAAGAATGACCTGATGCTGCCGGTAAGGCTTTCCACGTCCAGCCATATGCTTGCCGAGGTGTCCATTACAGGGGTAGCAGCGCTTACCATAAAAGAAGACACGCTTGAATACGCTACAAAAAATTTGCGCCTCCGTGAGGGTGCATTAGTGGAAGACGCACTTAAAAAACTGGATGGCGTGGAAGTGGATAAGGACGGCAATGTAACCGCACAAGGTGAAACCGTGACACGCGCCCGTATTAATGGCAAAGACTTTTTCGGTGGCGACATCAAAGCAGCTATTCAGAACTTGCCCGCTGAAATCATCGAAAAGATTCAGATTGTGGATGATTACGGCGATATGGCTAATGTCACCGGCAACCGCACCGGCGATCCCGAGCGGGTGTTGAACCTGCAGATAGCTCCCGAGCGCAACAACGGCGACTTCGGCAATTTCCGCGTGGGTGGTGGCACCGAAGAGCGCTATCAGGTAACCGGCTCATACGGTAAGTTTAAGGAAGGCATGCAGCTCTCTGTGCTGGGCAACCTGAATAACGTAAATGCTAGCTTGTTTGACTTTAATACCCGCAGTGGCGGCGCCCGCCGCGGTCGGGGCGGAGGAAGCTTTGGTAGAGGCTTCGGCGGCGGGGGTATGTGGGGAGGCTCGAACGGGCTCACGAACACCCAGTCCATCGGGCTCAACTATAGGCAGGATTTCAATGATAAATTGACCATGTATGGCGATTATAGTTTCGGACATAATAATAATACCACGCTGAGCGATGAAATGCGTGAGATCTACGCGTCGGCAGTAACCACCTACACGACGAGTAATATGGACAACGGGAGCATCAGCAACGATCATCGTTTCAGTTGGAACGTAGAGTATAGGCCTGATGATAAAAACTACATCAAATTCTCTCCTAATTTTGCCTATCGCCAAAACCGCGCGAATAATCTTTCACTAAGTACCAATGTGCGGGATGAATTACTGATTAATGACCTTACAAATCGGCAAGTCAATGCATCTTACGCGCCTAACTATGGCGCCAGCGGTCTGTACAATAGGAGGCTGAGCGAAGGCGGTAGGAATATTTTCTTCAACTTCTCGCTCAACACCGCCAGCACCGAGCAAGACCAAGAGCGTATATTGAATACCCTGGTGTACGAAACGACCATTGAAGATTTGGATAGTGTATACCAGCAACATCTGGTAAACCTGGAAAACAAAAACCTGAACGGCGGTGCAACGTTGTCTTACATCGAGCCTTTGGGGCAATACAGCAACCTGGAAGTCAGTTATGATTTCAACTTTGCTTCCTATGACAACAATCGCCAGGCAAATGCCTTCAATATCGACGGTACGCTCATTGATAATTCCGGATACAACAACAGTCAGCACTACGACTATACCTTTTCCACGCATCGGGGTACGCTTACCTACCGTTACCGCAAGGATAAATGGAATTATTCGTTGGGCGTAGCAGCCCAGCCCAATATGCTTCGTGGTGGTGCTGACATCGACGGTACGGCTATTGCCATAAATCGTAGTGGCTTCAACTGGATGCCGGTGGCACGGTTGGAATATGAAATGTCACGCACCAAGCGGTTTAGTGTCAATTACTCCGGTCGTGCAAACGAGCCGGGAGTTACCCAGATTCAGCCGTTCACCGACTATTCAAATGTGAATGCCCCCGTAACCGGCAATCCGAATTTGTCTGCTGAGTTTAACCATGAGCTGCGTATCAATTACCGAAACTTCAATATCGGCGAGGGTACATCATTCTTTGTCGGATTGACAGGGTCATTGGCTGAAGATAAGATTGTGACCAACCGTACCACTTTTGTAGACGATTCCATCGGGATTGTCCAGGCCACCGAATACCTCAATACAGATGGGTTTTATAACACCCGTGGCTTCTATAATTTTTCGAAACCTTTTAGCGACCGGACTTATACATTGTCGTTCAACGGCATGGTGATGTATAACAACAACGTCTCTTATGCATCGTCTGAGATTGCGAACAACGGAGCTCCGTATTTCAACACCGTACGCAATGTCGCCAAGAATTGGGTGCTCTCACAGGGCATCATGTTCAGGTACAATCCCACCGAAACCGTTGATGTGACACCTGGAATTCGATACACCTACAACACGACCGACAATACGGTTAATGCTGGCAATAACAACAATATTTCTACGTGGGCGTTCACGTTAAACGGCTCGGTTAACCTTACCCCGACCTGGATATTCGGAGCAGACCTGGCGAAAACCACCAACAACGGGTACAGCAGCGCGGTGCAGGCAAACCCGATGATCATTAATACGTACATTGAGAAGCAGTTTTTAAAGGGTAGGACCGGTGCTATACGCTTCCAGGCGTTTGACTTGCTCAATGAGCAGACCAACGTGTCGCGCAACGTTACCGAAAACATGATCATCGACAGCAGAACCAATAGGCTAGCCCGTTATTTCATGCTGTCGCTCACCTATCGGTTCTCGAACTTCGCCGGTGGCGGAATGGGGTTTGACGCTCCTGGTAGCCCGGGTGGCTGGGGCGGCGGCCGGCGAGGTGGCTGAAGATTTTAATTTTCGCTATCTTGCGCGGCTATGGAGTATGAGCTCATTAATTTGCCTAATGGTATCCGGATTGTGTTGCATTATGCCGCCTCGTCGGTATCTCACGCCTGTCTGCTTGTCAATGCGGGCGCCAGGGATGAACAGGAGGGCCAGCACGGGTTGGCGCATTTCATCGAGCACCTGCTATTCAAGCAGACCGAAAAACGGAACACCAATCAGATATTGAACAGGCTGGAGTCCGTGGGCGGCGACCTGAACGCCTATACCACCAAAGAATATACTTGTATCCACGCGTCCTTCTTAACTCCGTATCTGGAACGGACATTGGATTTATTCCAAGACCTTTTTTTCCATTCCGTATTCCCCGAAAGTGAGATGGACAAAGAAAAGGGAGTTATTCTCGATGAGATGGCCTCTTACCTGGACAGCCCTGAAGACTCCATCATGGACGACTTTGAAGATCAGCTTTTTCGTGGACACGCCCTTGGGCACAATATCCTCGGTACGGCAGAAGATTTGCAGCGGTTTACGCGCAACGATGTTTTGAGGTTCATCCAAAAGAACTATAATACCCATGAGATAATTATCGGGATCAGCGGGCACTATACTTCAAAGAAAGTAGCCGCTATTGCCAACCGGACACTGGGCGGAATACCCGAAAGCACGAAACAACAACGGCGGGCGGCGCCCCCACAAAGGGAGAGCCGACATGTCGCCGTAAAAAAACCAATTAATCAGACGCATTATGTCATGGGTGGAATTGCCTACGACACCCATCACGAGCATAAAGCGGGGTTGTTGCTGCTTAACAACCTGCTCGGTGGGATGGGTATGAGCTCAAAGCTTAATCTCGTCGTACGCGAAAAACACGGGATTGCCTACACCATCGAATCTAACTATACGCCGCTTTCGGATACTGGCATCTTCCATATCTATTTTGGTACTGACGAGGAAAAAGCAGACCGTGCGGCGCGATTGGTCGCCCGCCAGCTAAAGCGATTGCGCGACCAGAAAATGGGCGTGATGCAGCTGTTTCAAGCGAAAAAAAAGTTTAAGGGACAGATCGCTTTGGGAGAGGAAAATAGGCTGAACCTCATTATTACCTTGGCTAAAAGCTTGCTGGATCACAACGAAATACAGACGCTGGCTGATGTGTTTGCCAAAATCGATGCCGTCACCTCGGATCAACTGTTGGCCATTGCCAATGAAATCTTCGATGAGCATAATCGATCGACCCTACGTTTTGTGCCCGAGTAAGTTGTCCTAGTCGTCAAAAATATCGTTCAAACGACACGCCATAGGTAAACAGCAGGTTTTCGCTGTCGGTGCGGTTGACGCGATTGTAAGTCATCGCGGCTTTGAGGCTCAGCCATTTACTTAGCTGGAAGGATATGTCGTTGTTAAGGCGAATATTAAAATCACTCCCGTCTCTAAGCGAGGGTTGGAAAAAATTGCTGCCCTGCAACACAATCAGCGACTTGATCACGAATTTATAAGCCAGCCGGAATGAGTTACGAACGGTCTGGTATTGTACAGTTTGATCATCGACTAGGATGCTGCTCGCATCGAATAGAAAGCCATCACTTAGGTTGAAATATGCGGTCTCGCTGTCAAAGAAACTGTAAGCTCCGCCTGCGCCCGCGAGCAGCTGGTTCTTGATATTGAGTGATAAACTGGTGTTGTAATTGCCCAGCCCCCAGTAAAAGAATTTTCTTCCGGGGCGGTATAAATTTGCGTCGAAGGTGGCCGAGTAGTCGTTATTCGTTACTGAGCCGTCCTGTTGCCCGTAGAGCCAATTGTTGTTCAGATTGAGGCTAATCCGCTCTTTGCGGATGGAGAAGCGGAGCCCGTTATTGAAAAGATAAGCGCTTTTACCTGACGCCCGGTTGATGGAATTGGTAGACGAAAGCTGTACGTAATAATGCGTGCTATCAGTCCACTGCGCCCGGGCGGTGGTTGCAACCGATGCCAATAGAAACACGATATATATATTCCGTTTGACCATGGGCAAGCTAAGTTAGTAAAAGTAGTTTATTGCATGCATTGAAATCTCAAATTGCGTCGGTAAGTTTCGGTATAATCCGCTATATTTGCCCCATCTGCATTGAAATCTCATTAGAAACTCAACGATAGATGAAGAGCGCATATATCTTTCCGGGACAGGGCGCCCAATTTGTAGGCATGGGCAAAGACCTCTACAATCATAGTGAAGATACCAAGTTTTTATTTGAACAAGCCAATGAAATCTTAGGCTTTCGGATTACTGACATAATGTTTGCTGGGACAGATGAGGATCTCAAGCAAACGAAGGTAACGCAACCTGCGATTTTTCTGCACTCGGTGATCTTGGCCAACGCGTTAGGGAAGGCGTTTGACCCGCAAATGGTAGCCGGTCATTCTTTGGGCGAGTTTTCGGCGTTGGTAGCTACGAGAGCTCTCGGGTTTGAGGACGGCCTTCGACTGGTTGCCGCGCGAGCAAATGCCATGCAAAAGGCCACTGAGATCCAGCCCTCCACCATGGCCGCCATTCTGGGGCTCGATGATTTTACGGTAGAAGATGTTTGCCAGCGCGTAAGTGACGTGGTGGTTCCTGCTAACTACAACTGCCCAGGGCAGTTGGTAATCTCCGGCTCGGTTGCTGGTGTGGATAAGGCTTGCGAACTGTTGCTTGAGGCAGGTGCCAAGCGGGCACTGAAGCTGAATGTAGGAGGGGCATTCCATTCGCCATTGATGGAAGCCGCGAAAGTGGAGTTGCAAGCAGCAATTGAAGCGGTGGAGATCAAGACGCCGGTATGCCCGATCTATCAAAATGTCGATGCAAAGGCCTATACCGATCCTGAAGCCATAAAGCATAACCTGATCGAGCAGCTTACAGGGCCTGTTCGCTGGACGCAGACCATCCTCCATATGATTGAAGATGGAGCCGCGTCGTTTACGGAAGTAGGTCCGGGAAACGTACTGCAGGGATTGGTCAAAAAAATAGACCGTAAGGTAGAAACCGCTGCCGCAGTGCTATAGGCCGAATGCGGCCTTCACCTGGTCTACATAGTCCAGTTTTTCCCAAGTAAACAACTCAACTTCCAGCGATTTGGTTTCGCCGTTACTGTTTTCGAACGCCTTCGTCACCGTGCGCGGTTCACGTCCCATATGGCCATAGGCGGCCGTTTCGGCATAGATGGGATTGCGCAGCTTGAGCCTGGTTTCAATGCCGTAGGGTGTCATATCAAAAAGTTCATGTATCTTCTCTGCGATTTCGCCGTCCGACAGACCGACCTTTGCCGTACCAAAGGTGTTGACATAAATACCTATCGGGTCTTTGACACCGATTGCATACGATATCTGCACGAGCAATTCATCTGCTACTCCTGCAGCTACCAGGTTTTTGGCAATATGCCGGGTGGCATAAGCCGCCGACCGATCTACCTTGGATGGGTCTTTGCCGGAAAAAGCCCCACCACCATGGCCGCCCTTACCGCCGTAGGTGTCTACGATAATTTTCCTGCCCGTAAGCCCGGTGTCGCCATGTGGGCCGCCAATGACAAACTTGCCCGTCGGATTGATATGGTATTTGATGTCGTCAGTGAAAAGTTGCTGCAGTTCGGGTTCCAACCGAGCTTTTACCCGCGGAATGAGAATATGGATAATGTCTGATTTGATCCGCTCAAGCATGACCTCCTCGGTATCAAACTCGTCATGCTGAGTGGATACCACGATGGCATCGATACGTCGTGGCCTGTGATGGTCGTCGTACTCCAGCGTCACCTGTGCTTTTGAGTCCGGACGGAGATAGGTTATTTCATCGTTTTCACGCCTAAGCGCAGCGAGTTCTTGCAACAGCTTGTGTGCCAGATCGAGGGCCAAAGGCATTAGGTTTTCGGTTTCGTTGTTGGCATACCCGAACATGATGCCCTGATCACCAGCGCCTTGCTCTTGCTTATCCTTGCGGTCAACGCCTTGGTTGATATCCGGGGACTGCTCATGTATGGCCGAAAGAATACCACATGAATTGGCTTCAAACATGTACTCGGATTTGGTATACCCGATACGTTCGATGACAGACCGGGTGATTTTCGGTACATCGAGGTATATCTTTGATTTGACCTCACCGGCCAATACCACTTGTCCGGTGGTCACGAGCGTTTCGATGGCAACTCGGGAATCGGCGTCCCAAGCCAGAAAGTTATCGATCAGTGCATCAGAAATCTGATCAGCTATTTTGTCTGGGTGTCCTTCCGAAACGGATTCCGATGTAAATAAATAAGGCATCTAGTACAGTATTTTGCGTTGCAAAGCTACGATACTTTTATCGTTTTCAAAATCATGAGGCGTGTATAATATAGTCAGACCTACACCAAAATATCATATTTTGACAATAACATGCTGTAACGTTTGGTAAGTTTGGGCATCATGACAATAAACTGAAATAACACGTAAACATGATCCGTACGCTCAGGCCGACCTTAGTGCTTTTCTTGATCTGTGCCGCCGTTTTGACCGCGCAGGCGCAGTTCTATCAATTAACCGGGCGGATAACCGACGAACATGGCAACCCGGTCCCCTTCGCCAGCGTCTATAAGAAAGATGCCACCGCAGGCACCGCAGCGAACAATGAAGGGATATTCCGGCTCCGGTTGCCCCAGGGCGAGCATGAGCTGCTCATCCGGGCCGTAGGGTTCAAACAAGCCATCGAACGGGTAATGCTAAACCAAGACAGCCATCTCGACGTCGTCCTACACACCGAATCGTATCTGTTGCAGGAAGTGGTCATCGGCAAAGGTGAAGACCCCGCTTATGCGATTATTCGGCAGGCCATCAAGCACCGCCGGAAACACTTGTATGAAGCCGCGCCATACACTGCAAAGGTGTATATAAAGGGAGTGCAACGGCTGTTGCAGGCGCCTAAGAGATTCTTGGGTGTCGATGTTGATAAAATCGGCCGCGAAATCGGTCTTGATTCCAACCGCACCGGTATCGTTTACTTATCAGAATCTGAATCCCGTATTACCGTAAGGCCACCCGGTGAGTTTCGCGAAGAAATGATCAGCTCCAAGTTCTCAGGCAACAATCGCGCCTTCAGCTTCAACCGCGCCGCAGACCTGAAACTTAACTTCTACGAAAACCACCAACCCATCATTGACGGGTTGAGCCCCCGCCCGTTTGTCTCACCGATAGCAGATAACGCATTTGGATATTATCGGTACCGCCTGTTAGGCACGACACAGGAAGATGGGTTGACGGTAAATAAAATCGAGGTTATGCCACGGCGCAAAGCGGAGCCACTATACCAGGGCGATATCTACATCGTGGAAGACACCTGGCGGATATATGGTGTCAACCTGAGGCTTACCAAGGAATCAAGCCTTAATATCCTCGATACACTGGAGATCCGGCAGGAATTTATTCCGGTAGGTGGCGGTCAATGGCAACCGTCGAATATTCGGTTCGACTTTGTGGGCGGCCTATTGGGCTTTCGCATCGGTGGTTATTTTGCCGCGGTGTACAGCGAGTATGCGTTGAACCCCGAAATTGAAAAAGGACAGTTTAACGAAGTGCTGCGTATTGCCGAGGGTGTCAATAAACGGGATTCTGCCTATTGGACGGAGCACCGACCGCTGCTGCTCACAGAAGAGGAGCGGCTGGATTATATCCGCAAAGACAGCCTGCAGCAACGCCGTGAATCAAAAGCGTACCGCGATTCGCTTGACCAGGTGTCTAACCGGTTTAAGCCGCTGGGATTGCTGTCTACAGGGTACACCTACCGTAATCGAGACAAGCGCTCTTTTCTGTTCTTCGACGGACTGGTCACCTCCCTGCTCTTCAACAGTGTGGAGGGGCTGGCACTCAACTACGACATGCGGTATACCAAGCAGGTGGACACTGTGGCGCACCGCGACATGACGCTTTACGGAAATGCGCGATATGGATTTGCCAACTATCGGTTCAATGGCTATCTGGGTGCGGCTTTCCCTTTGGGGCAAAGCAATGTTCATATATACGGTGGGAGCACCATACAGGATCTCAATAGCCGCGGGTCCCTGCCGCCGCTGTTCAACACGATCAGCACCATCTTTTTCGGGCGCAACTACCAGAAGCTGTACGAACGTGCATTTGGCGGTGTGGAGTGGCGATATACATTGCCGGCGAACGTTAAAGTGGCCGCCACCGCAAATTGGGAAAACCGCTTATGGTTACCTAATGGTACCGCCTATACGTTTTGGAAACGGAATGAGCAATACCTGACCTCCAACAATCCCTTGGTGCCCGCCGAAGATATTCCGCTCTTCGAGGAAAACCGGGCGTTCAAGGTGGGCTTAGCGGTTAGCTACGACTTCGGTACCAAATATGAGACTTATCCCAACCGGAGGATATACCTGCCGTCGAAGTGGCCTACGTTTTCGATCAATTACAATAAGGGTATTTCCGGTGTCTTTGCTGCCGACGCGGATTACGACCTGCTGGTTGCAAGGTTGTATAAGACGGGAGTCCCACTGGGGCTATATGGCCAACTGTCGTTTGATATCAGCGCCGGCACGTTTTTGAGCGGAAAGCAGTTATACTACCCTGATTACCGACATTTCAATGGCACCCAGACGCTAATCAGCGATCAGCAGCTAAGCACATTCCTGCTGCTGGACTATTACCGCCACAGCACATCGGCGAATTTTTTAGAGGCCCACAGCGAATATAACCTCTCGTCCATTTTGACGAGCAAGGTTCCTTTACTCCGTAGACTCAAGCTTCAGGAGATCGTGGGGCTGCATTACCTGAACACCACGGAGGCATCCCATTATGGGGAGATTCACCTCGGGCTGCAATGGCAAAACCTCCGGGTAGTTTATGCAAGGGGATTCGGCACGGAACCGGGCTTACGCGGGAGAGATGCGATACGGATCGGGCTGCGGCTGTTTTGACCCTTTTTTAGTCTAGCGATGCCGTGATCAGCCGCAGAAACTCACTGCGCGTACGTTCGTGAGCAAACTCGCCGGTGAAGGCTGAGGTCGTCGTGACCGAATTTTGCTTTTGCACGCCGCGCATACACATGCAGAGGTGCTTGCATTCGATTACAACGGCTACCCCTGCGGGTTTTAATGTCTCGTGGATGCAGTCGCGAATTTCGTTGGTGAGACGCTCCTGCACTTGGAGGCGTCGGGCGAAAATGTCGACCACACGCGGAATCTTACTCAGGCCAACGATATGGCCGTTGGGAATATACGCTACATGGGCCTTGCCGAAAAAAGGAAGCATATGGTGCTCACACATCGAGTACACTTCAATATCCTTTACCACCACCATTTGGCTGTATTCTTCCTCAAACATGGCGCCGCGCAAGACCTCCGCCGCGTCGAGGTCATAACCGTGCGTAAGGTATTGAAGGGCCTTGGCTACCCGTTCGGGAGTTTTCAGCAGGCCTGCACGGGAAGGATCCTCACCTAATAACTCCAAAATATCGGCATAATGCGCAGCTATGCGGGCTATTTTTTCTGGATTGTAACGGTCGATTTTAACGTACCCCTCAATCTCTTCTTCATGGAGCGAGAAATGATCTTCCATAATTTTGTTCGTTCGTTCGTGTACGAAGTCTGCTACGTACCAAAATATTCTACAGAGTTGTTTTCAGTCTCAACCAACCGTACTGAATGCAACATTACACCCTGCGCTTCGACATGTGGCTTTAGCTGATGGAATATCTCCATGGCCAACACTTCGGTTGACGCCATTTTACCCCGCATGAAATCCACGTCGAGATTGATATTCCGGTGGTCCAGCTTATCGATCACATACTCCATGATAATGTTTTTCAGTTCTTTCAAATCGATTGCAAACCCTGTCTCCGGATTGACTTCGCCCTTTACAGTAACAAAGAGCTCATAATTGTGGCCATGCCAGTTCGGATTAGAACATTTGCCAAATACCGCTTCATTTTGTTCCAATGGCCACTCATCGCGGTATAATTTATGCGCCGCGTTGAACCGTTCGCGCCGTGTGAGAAATATCATAGGCTGCAAAGATACGTTAAATTGATCATTCGTAAATTTACTGTTTCTTTTTTTTACCGATTTACCGGGGCGACAAACTCGAGTCAATTACGTTATGCTGCAACGTTAAGCCCGTTGCCTATTGTTTTAAGCTGAAAGGCAAATGAATTTTATACTTTTGTGACTGTGAAAACCACGCACAGACGCTATTTCATGGAGATTGCTTTTGATGGCGGCGCATACCATGGCTGGCAGACCCAGCCCAATGCGGTGACCGTTCAGGAGCGGCTCGACAAGGTGTTAACTACATTGTTGCGCCAGCCGGTAGACACGGTAGGGTGCGGCCGTACCGATGCCGGCGTGCATGCTAAGCAGTTTTTTGCACATTTTGACGTCGAACATGAGGGTGGCATTGATAATGCTGAAGCTTTCCTTTACCGTGTCAATGCCTTGCTTCCGCGAGATATTGGTGCAAAAAAGCTTATCTTGCTGGAGCCAGGGGTTCATGCGCGGTTCGATGCGGTGATGCGTACCTATGAATATCATGTCCATTTTAGGAAAGATCCGTTTTTGAATGGCCGTTCTTGGCAATTGCGCAGTGTCCCTGACATCGCTGCCATGAACCACGCCGCTGCGATCTTGCTGCAGTATGAAGACTTCTCCTGCTTTAGCAAATCCAACACTCAGGTGCATACCAATATCTGCCGCATCGTAAGGGCCGAATGGCGGTGGACTGACGATGGACAGCAATTGGTGTTCTATATTTCCGCTAACCGTTTTCTCCGCAATATGGTACGCGCAATTGTGGGCACGTTGCTGGATATTGGACGTGGAGAACATGGCCCCGAACACATGCATGCCGTCATTCAGAGTAAAAATCGTTCCGTTGCAGGGACGTCCGTACCAGCGTGTGGCCTCTACCTCACCGAGGTGGTTTATCCCTATCTTTGACCCATGAAGTCTTTTTGCTATTTTTGAAGTAAATTCAGTGGTTATGAATGTGCGGTCACTTCGTCTTCTTCACCTTGTCGTGTTTTCGCTTTTAGCGTGGTCGTGTCAGTCGCCGTCGGGCAGTACTGATGGTAGCAGCCAAGAGGCGGCCCGATATTCGTATACTCCCGTTTTAAAAGATTTTACCATCGTGAGTAAAACGCCCAATTCGGAAATCATAGGAGCCAGACTCTTAAACGACAGGCAACGGGATACGTTGGCGATAACCACGGTGGCCAATGGCATATTCACGCTGGAGGCAAAGCAATTGGCGCTGAAAGAGGTATATTTTTTGGAGATCAAGGGTAAATCGACCCGAAGGGGTACCAGTGGGCTGGATTGGACCGAGTACGTACCTGTCTTCTTCGAGAAGCCCGGGGCAGCGTTGAGCCTCAGCCAACGCTCTTTTGACCATCCGGGTTCCATCAGTAAAACGGAATTTTCAATCGCGGGAGATAGCGATGAGCAACAGCTCCTGAACCGTTGGCAACATGCACTGAACCGCAGGCAGGCCGATATGGAAGAAAAGATGGTACACTACGTCTTGGGCATGTCGGGTTCGGAAAAAGTAGCTGCTGTTGCCGAAAAGGATACCGCTGTTGATGTAACACACCGGTTTATCCAGCAGAGAAAGCCATTGGTGGCCTCCCTGTTTTTAGCGTATGCGTCAAATACGCACCGGAAATACGTTGATGACTATGCGGCATTATATGATACGGTATCGGTGGCAGCTAAACGTACAAAATACGGGATTGATCTTCGCCAACGCCTGGATCGCATCAGTGCTCCTGTCGAGCAGCTCAAACCGACCCAGCTGGCCGCTGTTGATCCCGGATTGCAGCGCCTCGCATGGGACGACTTCGACACGTGCAAATACCTGTTGCTTTCTTTTTGGAACAGCATGGATAAACGTGCTCACACCGTTGTCAAGCAAGTGGAAGACAAGGCCTCCGAGCTCGCCCAGCGGGAGACCGCCGTGATCCACCTCTCGATGGACAGTAAGCTGAGCCAGTGGAAGAAAATGAGCCAGTCCCTGAACTTGCAGCACAATTATAAATTGCGCAACGAGGCACAGCAACCCCTGGTTGATAGGTTATATATGACGGAATTGCCGCGGATGGTATTAATTCAGCCGGGGGGGAAGGTGATTGACGCAGATGTGTCCTTAGATGGGCTTGTGAAACGGCTAGAACGTCTTTGACAAATCGGTGAGTGAAACATATTTGGCAAAGTCGTACTTTTGCAGCTATCCATGAGCGAATCCCAGGTAACAGGAAAGACGTATGACGCGCATCTGCTCCGCAGGATGATGCGCTACGTAAAACCCTATCGGGGTATTTTTATTATTTCGGTATTGCTCACCATTGTGATGGCAGGTGTGGCGCCGGCGTTGCCCATGGTCATTGAGTACACGCTCGACCGGTTTATCCTTCAAAGCGACGTCGCTGGCCTCCGGCTGATGCTGATGCTGATGCTCGGGCTGCTGGTGTTGCAGACCGTGGTCCGTTACTTCCATACCCTGATGACCAGTACGCTGGGTCAATCTGTGATCCGCGATCTGCGCGTAGATGTGTTTAATCATATCACCGGCCTTAGGCTCAAATATTTTGATCGTACGCCTATAGGACGGCTCATCACCCGTACGGTTTCAGATCTCGAAACTATTGCTAACATTTTTTCTGAGGGATTGATTCAAATCATCGGTGATATCCTTCAATTAGTGGTTATCCTCGGCGTGATGTTTTATACTGATTGGAGGTTGACGCTCATTGTGCTGATACCGATGCCGCTGATGCTTGGTGCTACGTATGTCTTCAAAGAGGCGATGAAATCGGCTTTTCAGGATGTGCGCAAATGGGTGGCTAACCTCAATACATTCCTGCAGGAGCATATTTCGGGCATCAGTGTCATTCAGTATTTTGCCCGGGAAGAACAGGAAATGCGCAAGTTCAAGGCGGCCAATGCCGAGCACCGCAACGCGCACATCCGCGCAAATTGGTATTTTTCCATTTTCTTTCCCGTCATCGAAATCATTATGGCCATTGCGCTTGGCCTATTGGTGTGGTACGGATCCAAGCAGGTGCTCGCGGAAGAATTGTCGCCCGGCGTCATCGTCTCCTTTATTATGTATATCAACATGATATTCCGTCCGATACGAGAATTGGTCGATAGGTTCAACACGCTTCAGATGGGTATGGTCAGCGCCGAACGTATTTTCTCCGTGTTGGATACCGAAGAGAAAACCCCGATCATTGGCACCAAGCAACCGGCTCACATCCGCGGCGAAATAGTCTTTGACAAGGTATGGTTTGCCTACGACGATGAAAAATGGGTGCTCAAAGATATCAGCTTCTCCGTCAAACCCGGAGAAACGCTGGCGCTGGTAGGTGCTACAGGGGCGGGCAAGTCATCTACCATCAATATTTTGAGCCGCTTTTATGAAATAAACAAGGGTGCCATACTGCTGGATGGCGTGGACATCCGCGAATACGAACTCAACTACCTGCGCCGCACCATAGCTACGGTATTGCAGGATGTGTTTCTGTTTTCAGATTCCGTGGCTAATAACATCAGCCTCAACGATCCGGCCATCACCCGCGAGCAGATCGTAACGGCGGCCAAGCAGGTCGGCGCACATGAGTTCATCATGCAGTTGCCGGGCGGATACGATTATAAGGTGCAGGAGCGTGGTGCGACATTGTCTTCCGGGCAGGCGCAGTTGATTTCGTTTATCCGTGCTTTCGTGCACGACCCAAGAATTTTGGTGCTGGATGAAGCTACCTCATCCGTTGACACCGAGACTGAAGAGCTTATCCAGCAGGCGATCGACACGCTGATGAAAGGCCGCACGTCCATTGTCATTGCCCATCGGCTTTCGACGATCCAGAAAGCGGACAAGATTATTGTGCTGGACAAAGGCGAACTCAAGGAAATGGGGTCTCACCAGGAGCTGCTGCGGTTCGACGGTTATTACCGGCGGCTATATGACCTCCAATTTCACTCGGCAGGAATATGAAAAAAACCACGGTATGCACCGTGGTTTTTTTCATTTGTAGGCAAATGAATCCGTTGCCTCATATATGCGAGCTCTCAGACTCCGCTGGGAATAAGGCTCGTCTAGTCCAATCCTCTTTTCCGCATCAAATGGATGGGGTCAGGATCTTGGCCTCGGAACCTGCGGTAGAGTTCAGCCGGCTTTTCGGTGCCGCCTTTCTCCAGAACATTCTCACGGAAAGATGCAGCGGTAGCCTGGTCATAAAGCCCCTTTTCCTTGAACGCGGCAAATGCGTCGGCGTCCAGCACTTCAGCCCAGATATAACTATAATATCCTGCGGAATATCCACCGCTAAAGATGTGTTGGAAGTAGGTGCTGCTATGTCGGGGAATAATTTCTTCAATTAGGCCAGCTTTCGCCATGGAAGTTTTCTCGAACTCCTGGGCGGATACCGTAATTGAGTCGGTGATGGTGTGGTAGTCATAATCCAGAATAGATGATGCTAAATACTCCACAGTGGCAAATCCCTGTCCGAACGTACCTGCATTTTCAAGTTTGGCAATCAGTTCATCTGAGATGGGTTCGCCGGTTTCGTAATGCTTAGCATATTCCTTTAGTACGGCTGGGTCTTCGGCCCAGTTCTCCATCACTTGGGAGGGAAGCTCCACAAAATCACGCGATACCGAGGTGCCTGCAAGGCTGCGGTAGTTCACGTTGGACAACAGGCCATGCAGCGCATGGCCGAACTCATGGAATAGCGTGTTGGCCTCATCGAAGGTAAGCAGGGAGGGCTGCTCGCCCACCGGCCGGGTGAAATTACAGACATTCACGATTATAGGAGCCACCCGTTGTCCATTTTCATTATACTGCATACGAAAGGAGCTCATCCACGCGCCTGAGCGTTTGGATTCACGCGGAAAGTAGTCTACATAGAACACACCGATATGGCTGCCATCGGCTTCTAATGCTTCGTATGCTTCAACCTCGGGGTGGTAAATCGGCATATCGTCCAGTTTTCTGAACGATATGCCAAATAGTTTGTTGGCCACGTCAAACGCTCCTTGGCGGACAGCGTCCAAGCTGAAGTAGGGCTGCAATTCCTCCTCGCTGAGGGAAAAACGTTCCTGCCGTATCTTTTCCGCGTAGTACCGCCAGTCATACGGTGCTGCTTTGAAAGATTCGCCCGAAGCTTCGATGGCCTTTTGGACATCGTAAGCCTCTTCCTTTGCTTTTTTAATTGCGGGAGCCCACAGGTCGTCTAGGAGCTTTTTCACATTGGCTGGGTTTTCGGCCATGGCCTCTTCTAGCACATAGTGGGCATGCGTAGGGTACCCCAGCAGGTTGGCTTTCTGCAAGCGAAGGTTCGCGATCTTTATCAAGATCTCACTGTTGTTATATTCGCCGCTACCAGCCCGGTTCTTGTAGGCTTCCCATATTTCCCGGCGGAGATCGCGGTTATCTGCATATTGTAAAAATGGCATCACGCTGGCATTCGATAGTGTAAACACCCATTTGCCATTGTGTCCTTTTGCCTTAGCGGTTTCTGCGGCGGCGGCTTTGACGTTTTCAGGAAGACCGGAAAGGTCCTCTTCCTTGTCAATGACCAGCTCATAGGCATTGACGGCTGCCAGTATATTCTGTCCAAACTGCGTCGTCAATTCAGCCAGTTGGGCATTGATGTCGCGTAGCGTTGCCTTGTCCTCGTCGGACAGGTTGGCGCCGTTGCGCACAAAATTCTTATAGGTACGCTCCAGAAGCATGGTCTGTTCACCATCCAGCCCGAGGCTTTCATGTTGGTCCCAAACAGCTTTAACGCGTTCAAAAAGCTGGGCATTGAGGGTGATGTTGTCCCGGTGTGCGGCCAGTCTGGGCGCTAATTCCTTATCTAGCGCCTGCAGCGTTGGATTGGTAGTTGAAGAGTTGAGGTTGGAAAAAACATAAGATACACGCGTGAGCAGTTCTCCGGCGTTCTCCAGCGCCACGATCGTGTTTTCAAATGTCGGAGCTTCGGCTATGGCCGCGATGGAATCCACTTCAGCCGAATGGCGTTTAAGCGCCTCTTCGTACGCCGGTTTGAAATGCTCATCCTTTATACGGTCAAATGGCGGTACTTCAAACGGTGTGTCATAGGATGCAAAGAACGGGTTATCCGCCGTGGCTTCATGATTCTCGCAGGAAGCAAGTGATCCGATTGAAATCATCAATACAGGTAAAATACGTTTCCGATTCATGGTGTGCTATGTAATGCTAATGGGTAAATAGTGGCAAAGTTAACCAAAAGTTTACGTTTGGACAACTTGCCGTTAGCTGCTTATTCGTTCGGTTTCACCAACGCTAACTGATCCAGTTGGGCCGTGACAAACGCCAGTTCATCCGGCGAAAGTGCTGCGTCGATGGCCTTTGCATTCTGCACGGCTTGTTCGGCATTACGGGCGCCTGCCAGCGCAACGGTGATGCCGGGTTGTGCCAGCGTCCACAGTAATGTTAGTTGGCTGAGAGAGATTTCTTTGCTGTCCGCAATCGGCTTGATCTTCTCTAAGAATATATTGATGCGGCGCAGGTTTTCGGCGCTGAAGAAATAGTTGTTTGCACGGTGATCACCAGCGGCAAACGTGTGTCCGGGCTTCATTTTTCCGGTGAGTAGTCCTCTTTCCATCGGGCTATAGGCCAATATTGACTTATCGTTCTCGATGCAGTACGGCACAAGCTCAGCCTCGATTCCCCGCTTGACCATGCTGTATGGCACCTGGTTGGAAATCACGTCCACATAGTTGGATGCTTCTGCAAGCTGTGCTGCGTTGTAGTTGCATACACCGGCATACCGCACCTTGCCTTGCTGTATGAGCTGAGCCACCGCTTCCATGGACTCCTGAATTGGGGTGGTGCTGTCAGGCCAGTGAATCTGATAGAGGTCGATATAATCGGTACGCAACCGACGCAGGCTATCTTCGCATTCCTTGACGATGCTCTCCCTGCCGGCGTATTTATAGATCTCGATGGCTCTGCCTGAATTGTCATTGCTGCGGAATGCAAAGTCGCCTTTAGCAAGGTCCCAACGCATGCCGTATTTGGTCAGGATGAATACCTTGTCGCGCGGAATACCGTCGACAGCCTCGCCAACGATTTCCTCACTGGTACCCTGCCCATAAATCGGTGCAGTGTCAATTGTGTTTACGCCTAAGTCGTAAGATGCCCTAATGGCATCGATGGCATCCTTCCGCTCTGTGCCGCCCCACATCCAGCCCCCGGCAGCCCATGCACCGAAGGTAATCACCGATAAGTCCAACTCGGTTCCTGCTAATTTTCTGTATTGCATAGTTATTTATTTTGTAAGCATAATGCTAATTTTCTCTTAGTCGTCCGCCGTCCCCTTGGCGGTGTAAATCTAGCCCCAGTGTGGCATCCGTACCTTCCCCCACGCCGAGGGCAGCGAATTTAATCTGATAGTGCCCTCACCCGGCTGACCTCCGCTGCCGAAATCGTATCGGCGCGGTTGCCGAAGCTTTTGCGGATGTAAGACAGGACGCCAGCGATTTCTTCGTCACTCAAAAACGCATTGGCGGGCATGGCATTGCTGTAAACCATGCCATTCACTTCTAATCCGTCATTGGAGCCATTGAGCACGATTCGGATTAGTCGTTCTTTGTCGCCCGTCACATAGTCCGTATGGGCAAGCGGAGGGTTTAAGTTGGGGACACCTAATCCGTTTGATTGGTGGCAGGTGGCGCAATATTGGTCATACACCAGCTTGCCAAGCTCCATGTTAGCCGTCATTGCGGTGGTGTCCGCTTGTCCTGCCGTCGCGGTCGGCTTTTGAGCCGTTGCCTTATCTTGTGATTTCTCATGATCGTCCTGTTGGCGCTGCCCGCAGCTGGCCGCTGACACCAGCCAAAGCCCCATCAACAGGCATCGGTTATTTGCCACCCGCATAGACAATCCGGAATATCGTGCCGTTGACGCTGTCCGAGACATAAAGAGAGCCGTCCGGTCCCTCGGCTAGCCCGCATGGGCGGTGCCTGGCGTCACCGGGACCAGCGACAGTATCCGCCCCCGCAAACCCATCGGCAAACACTTCCCAATCGCCGCTGGGCTGTCCATCTTTAAATGGGACAAATGCAACCATGTACCCTTGTTGTTCAGGAGCCCTGTTCCAAGAGCCATGAAATGCTATGAACGCACCGTTTTTGTACCGCTCGGGAAACTGATCCCCAGTATAGAAGAGTAGGGCATTGGGGGCAATGTGGCCGGGGAAGGCAACCACGGGATCCAGGACATCTTCGCCGCCCTCCTGTTTGCCATCACCCCCGTATTCGGGGTTGACAATGTTCTTCTTTTGGTGATGGTCATAGTACACATAAGGCCATCCGGCATCGGCGCCCCTGTTTAACCGGTACATTGCTTCAGATGGTAAATCGATTCCCACTTCGGGATCATACAGGTCTGGATAGAAGTCGTGAAGGTTGTCCCGACCATGCTGCATCACAAAAAGCGCTCCAGCTTCTTGGTTCCAGTCGAGGCCCACGACGTTGCGCAATCCGGTAGCATAGCGTTCGCCATCGCCGTAGCTTTGCCTCATCCCGTCTGCACGGAATTGCCAGATACCTCCAGCGGAATCGAGGATCGGGCAGGGTTGCATGCCCGGCGAACCAAATGTCCGGTCTTTCTCCTGGCACACGTTGGAGTAAGCTCCGATGTTGACGTAGATATTGCCGGCATCATCCAGCGTTATCGATTTTGAATTGTGCTGACGGCGGTCGATCAGGCCCGTGACAACGGTGTCAGGGGCATTGGGGTTAACCACCCGACCGTTGTCATCCAGTTCATAGCGAAAGACTTCACTGTTGGAAGACGCATACAGGTAACCATCTTTGATAAAAATGCCTGTGCCACCGTAATCTCCAAAACCGGTCTGCTCATCGGCTCTGCCATCCCCATCCGTATCAGAAAGCATAATGATGCCCTCGCCGTTTACCGGCCGCTGCAGTTTGACGAAAACGTCACCTTTTGCATTAACCACGAGATGCCGTGCCGAACCGATACTGTCTGCCACCTTCAAAGCACCGAAGCCATCTGGCAGTGCCAAGCCGGCGTTGTCTGCATCGGTTTCGATTGTATTGCCACCCGAATTGCAGGATACGATAGCCAGTCCCAGCGCACAAGCCAAGAACCAGCTTTTTTTTAGTTGATTTGCCATGTCGTTTATTTCGTTTGTAGTGAGCGAAAGCCCGCTTGTATTGACCTATGCCGCAACAAAAATGAAGGTTTTAACCAGCATTTTCAACGGCTCGGTTGTTAATGCGCTTCGAAAATAATAAACATTGCAGGATTGTTACGCATTGGTAAGGTAAATACAGGGCAATCTCATTTAAACAATGCCTAATGATAAACCGTTTAAGGCTGCATCGGTATGTCTGCACTAATTATATAATAGCGGGTGTGCCACTGTGTTTCGCCCGTTTTCTTGAAAAGAGCGCTGTGATTTGGATGCGTACGATGGCTTTCAGGTTATTGCACAAATTTCGTATTTTTGCAAAGGCTATCATCCGTCTGGAATGATACGCATTTTCGCCGTTTACAAGCCAAAAGCCCGTTAAAGTCCGTTTAACTCCGTTCGGATGCCGTTGTATCTATGGTGGCCCTACGCTGTACCTCCATCGACTCTACATGAGACCTACCCCCGATGCGCACTAACCATGCCATTCGTATGTGTGATGAGGATAGTTAAGGACATTCGGATAATAAATGCTTGTGGCGTGCATAGGGCCTGAATAAGATTAGCCTGGCACCTCCCGGATATCCTTCACAGTTAAGCGTGATGTTTGCCGGCACTCGGTGCTTCGTCCCACATTTTGCGGCTTTCGTCCCAATTTGTAAGGTACTTATCCCATCGCGCCTATTTTTGCGCCATGACGGCATTGACTGTAACAATTTGGTTCTCAATCCGTCCTAACTATGGATATCCGAATGTGATGGAGAAACTGACACGATTCTTTTGGTGGTGCTGCGGCGTACACCAAGCTACTTTGGCAAAATACCCAGCTGAGCATAGCAAATACGTAGGCATTGGTGCGACTATTTTTTTCACTGGGTTATTTGCGGCGCTGTCCGGCGGATATGCGTTGTATTTCGTATTCAGCGGTGGCGAGTTTGCGGCGTTGTTTGCGCTGTTATTCGGGCTATTATGGGGCTTGGCAATCTTTAATATGGATCGCTATATCGTATGCAGTATCAACAAGAATGCTACCGCTTCCCGGCAGTTCCTGCAAGCTACTCCACGTATCTTGCTGGCCGTGCTTATCGGCATCGTCATCGCGCGACCACTGGAACTGAAAGTGTTCGACAAAGAAATCCGTGATCAGCTGCGCGTCACTTATCTCGACCGCCAACGTGCCAGTATCGACACGCTTAACAAAGCGTTTGACAGCAAATATGCAATCGAGCTCGAAAAGCTGACCGAATTTAAAACGGAACGGGACTCCTTGGAAGCTTCCATCAAAGCCGACCGCCACAAATTGAAACTGGAAACATTCGGTGAAAAAACCGTAGAGACTTCCGGTATCGTAGGCTATGGCCCTTATGCCAAGCAACGGCAAGCTGATCTTGAAAAGCAGGAGCGATATCTAGATACACTTAGGGCATCTGTCCGGCAACAGGAAGCCTATATTGCGCAACGCAAACAATTTGAAGGCCTGCTGGATGAACAATTGCTAACCGGTGTCCAGCTTGACAGTGCGGTAAACATTGCCGGATTTGCCGACCGCAATGCCGCACTTGGTGACCTTAAATACCATGCCGATGGAAGCGTAAACAGCGCCAATTATTGGTCCATCACGTTTATCATGCTGCTGTTCATCTTCTTCGAGTGCCTACCGGTATTCGTGAAACTGATGAGTGCGCGGGACGCATACGACATTGCGCTACAGAGCCAGCTAACCATTGATAACCATCGTTCTGGCACAGACCGCGATGCCGAAATAGCCATCATAGACGGCGTGCATGACACACGGGTACAGCAAGCCATTGCAAAACGTAAAGCGCAATTGTGGGAAAATGAACCGGTATAGTTTTAGCCTTTCATCACATATCCCGTTATGTTCATCCCATTTTGTTGCCGCCCCTTCGTACATTGGCGTTCTTTGTTGAAAAACGCTCAGCTATGAAACTCAACCGTATTGAAATTATTTCGGCCACTGGTATTTACCTGTTCATCCTTATCCTTTTCTTTAGTAACCAAAACCAGCATGGTGGGCTTCGGATGGCCGCTTCGTGGATGGGGTATGCCAGTGTGGTTTATTGTGCTTATCTGGTTTTTACTCAATGGATCTCGCCCGTATTTTTCAGGAGAAAACGTATTGAGGCGGGCATCGCTATCACCTTGCTGCTGTTCTTTGGAGTGTGGATAGGACTGTCTACCTGTGCTTGGATGATGGCGCATTATGGTAGGCGTGACAACTTTTGGCAATATTTGCCTCAAGGGCTTTCTTTAGGCGGCGCTTTACTAGTATTACTGCTTCTTTTCGTCTATGAAGGCTTCAAACGATTGATACGTTATTCGCAAAACAAAAGAAAGACCGTCGCCACTCGTATTGCCCAAGAGAGCTTGGTTATCCTAGGTGGGGGAACCTTAATTTTCTTGATGCTTCTGACGCTTAAACAAGATCTTGCAGCCCTGTGGCTATCTGCTGTACCCTACGCGTACTTGCTTTACGCACTAAATATTTACTGGCTGTTGCCTTACTGCGAGCGAAAAGGATTAGTTTACATACCTCTGGCTATTGGGCTATCATTTGTGGTGTTTATTCCTTTCGGCTGCCTTTTCATCGCAATTGCGAACTTAAATAGCAATGTATACTTTGTAGAATGGTTCTGCCTCACATTAATTGTCTTACCCCTATCATATTACCTTTATCATCGGCAAAAAGGTCGCCTTGCCCAATTGTTCACCCTGCAGACGGAACTTGGTCAGGCATCTGCAGGGCTCCACTTTTTGCGCTCGCAGATTAATCCACACTTCCTATTTAATATTCTCAACACCTTGTATGGTACCGCATTGCAAGAAAAGGCCGAGCGCACTTCTTCAGGTATCCAAAAGTTGGGTGATATGATGCGCTTTATGTTGCATGAGAACAATCAAGACCGCATCTTGCTGGCGCGGGAAATAGAATATTTACGCAATTACATTGACCTCCAACAACTGCGTACGGCCAGCTCATCGGTCATCACGGTTGATAGTGACATCAAGGACGTGATAGAGGGCAGCTACATTGCGCCCATGTTGCTTATCCCGTTTGTAGAAAATGCATTTAAACACGGTATCAGCCTGCAAGATAAGTCATGGATAAAAATTAGTCTTTACGAATCCGATGACAAGCTCTATTTCGATGTATATAACAGCATTCACCGCAAAAAGGAAGACGATCCAGAACGTCGGCATACCGGCATCGGGCTGGAAAACGTGAAACAGCGGTTGGCTATGTTGTACGCAGGTACACATGAATTGATCGTTCGGGAGAGTAAGCAAGAATTTTTTGTGCATTTGACCGTTCACTTATCCTAACGCGATGATGGATTTTGTTTTATCTTTGATTCAAACAACGCCAAGCTGTGATTACCGCCATTGCCATAGACGACGAACCCATCGCGCTTGACGTGGTGGCGAACCATGCGGCCAAGGTGCCGTTTTTGGAGCTGCAAGCGTCCTTCACCAATGCCTTTGAAGCGATGGACCACCTTCGGCAATATCCGGTCGATCTATTATTTCTTGATATTAAGATGCCCGACATCTCAGGCATCGAATTTTTCCGGAGCCTCAGCAAGAAGCCGTTGGTCGTTTTCACTACAGCCTACTCTGAACACGCTGTGGCAGGCTTTGAGTTGGATGCGGTAGATTACCTGCTTAAGCCTTTTTCATTGGCCCGCTTCCTCAAGGCGTGCAATAAGGTGCAGGAGTGGCTGAAGTTACGTGGCACCAATGGCAACATTCCCGCCTACTTCTTTGTCAAGACCGGGTATGATCAGGTCAAGATTGCTTTTGAAGATATCGATTATTTGGAGGCTACTGGAAATTACGTCAATTTCGTCCTTAGAGACCGTCATATCCTTAGCCGCATGACGATCACCGAGTGTGAAGAGTTATTGCCCCAAGACCGATTCATACGCATTCACCGCTCGTTCATTGCATCCATTGCCCATGTACAGAAAATCGAACGTCATCAGTTGACGGTAAACGGAAGCATACTGCCGATAGGTGCTTCGTATATGACAGCCACCAAGCGGCTTTCCGAAAAATCATAATCCCGACTGTTCGTTTTCGTACATTCACTGCACGATATCGAACAAGCTCCGTTGGACCACCATTTGCAATCTCTTTGTTATCTTGAAGTTATAAGTTTGGCGTTGATTATGTATGCAACCATGCCAAAACGGCATAACAAAATGGTTGACAACATACGTTACTTACTTTATTGCTTAGGCATGGCGTTTGGACTGGCTGGCCAACCGGCTATTGCACAAGACACACTCACCCTCGAAAACTGTATACGATTGGCTTTGCAGCAGAACCTTGAGGTTCAGCAGAGCCGTATCCGCACGCAAAGTCAAGCCATTGAAATGAGGCAGGCAAGGCATAACTTACTGCCTGACTTGAATGCGAACTTGGGTCATTACTTTGAGGTGGGGCGTGCCATCGACCCGGAAACCAACCAGTACCTGAATAATGTGACCAACCGGTACGGGGGGCAGGGCATCAACAGCTCTTTAGTATTATTTGATGGACTGCGAATGTTTCACAACATCACCCAGCAAGCTTATGCTTATCGTGCCACGCAATATGACGAGCAATATGCCAAAGAGCAGGTGGCACTCAGTGTGACCACTGCCTATATCCAGGCGCTCGCCGCAAGGGATGTCGTCGCTCAGGTGGATAGCTTGGTTGCCGTGACCCGCCGCCAAGTGGAGCGCCGAACGCTACTTTTTGAGCAGGGAGCTGAGGCACCCGCCGACTACTATGACCTAAAAGGACAATATGCCAATGACCTGAACAATTTAAATCAAGCAAGAGTTAGCTTCAACGAACAGCTAACGACGCTTTTCCAACTGATCAATCGCCCTTATAACGGCAATGTCCGACTCGTTTCTCTTCAGGAGCTACCCCTGGCAAGCGGAAGTGTCCATTCGGGCGATGCGCTGTATCAAGCCGCTTCCGAACGTTTGAGCATCATCAAAGCCGCAGAACAATGGGCGGAGCAAGCGCGGTTCGGGCTGAAGGCGGCACGTTCGTCTTACTTTCCGTCGCTCGCCGTGCGCGCGGGGTTATCAAGCAGCTACATACACGGAAACGGGGCTTATATCGATCAGGTGAGAGACCGTATTGGACAAAACCTCGGGTTCACGCTCTCAATACCGATCTTCAACAGGCTCCAGGTGCGCAACAATGTCGCCCAGGCAAAGCTAAACTTGCTTGATGCCGAGAATGTGGCCCAGACGCGCCGAAACGAATTGCAGCAAACCACCAGTCAGGTGCTGTTCAACCTTGATGCGGCTAAGACGGAGTATAAAAACCTGCTGGAACAGGTGGAAAACTATGCCGAATCATTCCGTATCGCTGAAGTGCGCTTTAACGCCGGAGCAATTAATTCCGTGGAATACCTGATTGCCAAAAACAAGCTCGACAACGCTAGCGCAAACCTTGTGATTGCCCGCTACCGGTGGCATCTCCGCCAACGCGTGGTGGATTATTACAATGGCGAAATGGCGCTCGATCACTGAAAGGACCACCGTTCCCTGCCAATGTTGGGATTATAGGGCAGTTCTCCGGCGTTCCAATCCGGAGGTTCCGCCTTCAACAAGTGTCTGACGAAGAAATCACGCTTTTTCATCCGCCCGAAAGGGCCGCCGTCGCTATGGCCCATGCCCGGTATGGATAAGAAATCGAAAGTCTTGCCTGCCTTTATCAGTGCATCGGCAACGCGGTGGGATGATTCCGGCGGCACGTTGGTGTCTGCCTCGCCGACGATCAACAGCAGCTTGCCGTTCAGTTTGCGTGCGTTGGCCACCGTGGCGCACGACTGGGCTTCGTAATGTTTCCCCACGGGATAGCCCATCCACTGTTCATTCCACCACTGCTTATCTACGCGGTTGTCATAGCAACCGTTGGCCGCCACTCCGGCTTTGTAGAAATGCGGCTGGAACAGTAGTGCCGAAACGGTGTTTTGCCCACCTGCTGACGTACCGTATAGGCCAACCCGTGTGGTATCCACAAACGGATATTTTTCGGCCAATGCTTTAATCCACCGGATGCGGTCGGGATAGCCGGCATCAGCGATGTTTTGCCAACATACGTCGTGGAACGATTTGGAACGGTTGGCTGTACCCATACCGTCTATCATGACCACGATAAAGCCCAGTTCGGCGAGACTCTGCATTTCGCTGTACGGCACGAAGGATTTGGGTACAAATGAATCATGCGGCCCGGCATAGATGTTTTCAAGTACCGGGTATTTCTTGGATGGATCATAGTCAGATGGTTTGCTCACGATGCCCCAGATATCGGTGATGCCATCGCGCCCCTTAGCTACGAATACTTCCGGCGGCGTGGCACCGCTTTGTTGGTATGAATCGCTTAGCACGGCTTTTTCCAACACGGCTACTTCCTTCCCGTCTTTGCTACGACGGAGCTTAGTCACCGGAAGTTTGTTTACCGTCGAATATGTGTCGATAAAATACGCGCCGCTCGGCGAAAAAGTCACGCTGTGATGGCCCGGCTCCGGTGTCAACTCAGTGAGTTGATTCCCGTCAAAGCCAATGCGGTAATAATGGACATGATAAGGGTCCTCTCCGGCATTCATTCCACCCGCGGTAAACAAGATCTGTTTTTTTTCCGCGTCTACCTCAATGACATCCCGTACCACCCATTCCCCTCTGGTGATGGGCTTCTCTATGCCGGTGATCAGGTCTACCAAGTAAAGATGCCTCCACCCGTTCTTTTCGGAGGTACGGATCAGCAGGTTGCTCCCTTTGGGATAGTACGTGTACTGCCGGTCATGATAGATGAAGGTACTGCTCCGCTCGTCCACGACGGCACGTGTGTTCCCGGTATGCGCATCCACCTCGATGACCCGGAAACGCTGATGCCCTCGGTCGAACTTTTCATAGGTAAAGTGCCGGGCGTCCCCGTGTCGCCATCGAAGCAACGGCGCGGCGCTGGGAAAGTCTATGGTCTCTGTGGCTACCCTGATCGCGGTACGCTTATCAAGAGGAAATAGAAATAAATCGTAAGTAGTAAAGGGGTCGCCCGGCTGTTTATAGGGACGGGACACCAGTTGGCCCCGCGTCGTTTTCGGAACCGCCGATAAAACAAAATGGACTAATGAATCCTGCACTGGGTAGGTACGGTAACCCGCCAGGTATTTACTATCAGGACTCCACGCGATCGCACCATAGGGATTTTCTCGGGTGCCGTCTGACGTAAACTGGACAATATCACCGTCGCTTAGCCGCTTGGCAAAAAGGTTGCCGTTTGCCAAATAGGCCTCCCACTGCTTGTCGGGCGACACGCGGCCTCCACGGAAATCTGCAGGGCCCCGCTGTTGCGGCTGCCGCCTTTCTTGGCCATCAGCCTTGTTCGCAACGGTCATGGCTGCTATTTCAGCTTTGTTTAGCGGACGCTTCTTCCCTGTCTTCGCAACTACATGAACGTATTCGGTAGTACCGTCCGGTAGGAGGTTTGGGTACCAGAAAGATTGCTCGTCTGAAGACCAATGAGCAGTCACCGTTGACTTAAAAACTGCGTTGCGGGTAAGACTATCCATCATGGCGGCATGTCTGTAACGCGCAACAATTTCGTCATGCGAGGGATAGAAAGGAGTCTGGCCCATGAGTGGGGATATACCAAGCCATAGCGCTATCCAAAACGTGTAGCGTATTTTCTGTGATTGGTGCATGATGGTAATCATTAGAACTAGCAAAAATACGTTAACCGATGCCATGAGTTACACCGCATTTTAACTTAAAATTTACCGGTATTCGCCAGCGCCCACCTGCTGCCCGCCCCTGCCTTGCCGCATTGCCCTTCGTAAAGAAATGAAATCCGGGACAAGGACAATCTTGAGTTCCGCTGTTCGTAAGCCGCTGGAATAGCGGCTATCGGTAGCGATGAAACCGGGTAACTTCCAGTCCCACGCTGCTACCTGCCGGATATTGGCCTGGCTTTAGATTAAAAACATGCAAGCGCAGTGCGCCTCTCTGCACTATAAGCTCTTCATAAAAGCCTTTGAACAGCGCATCCAGCACCTCAAATCCATCATTCGGCTGATCGTTAGATAAGACAAACCATTCGGGGTGGATGGTGATAGCCGTATCAGCCTGTATGCCCAGCTCGTTGGCTTCTTCCGGGGTAAGGGTGTTGCTCCGCGCCAGCAAGCGGGCCACATAGGTATCGGGAGGTTCTTGATACAACGAAGTTGGGGTGCCGCTTGCCAGCAATAGACCTTCTTTCATAATTAATAGCTGCTGAGCCATGGACAGGACTTCCGCAGGGTCGTGTGATACTAACACCACGGTGATGCCAGTTTCGTGTACGATGGCGTTAATATCTTGCTGTAGGGTCTCCCTGAACGAGGCATCCACCTGGTTGAAGGGTTCGTCCATCAGCAGCACTTCGGGTTCATTGACCAAAGCCCGTGCAATGGCGACACGCTGCTTTTCGCCGCCGCTTAAATCGGCTATGCGCTGCGTGGTAAGGTGCGCTAACCGCAAGCGCTGGAGGACCGCTTCGGTTTTACCCACCTTGGCGTCCAAATCAGTGTTGGGCAATTGTGAAGCTACGTTGTCCCAGACATTGGCGTAGGTGTTTAAATCATCGAAACCCTGCGATACCATGCGCATGGCGTCGTGGCCTGGGATAAGTTTTTCCCGTGGATTCGGTATACGCCAGCCACGGTACCGTACTTCACCTTCATCGGGTTCCAGCAAGCCGTAGATCAGCTTCAACAGGGTGCTTTTGCCGCTTCCGCTTTCGCCGACGATAGCGGTAACCTCGCCCTCATTAATGCCGAAATTCAGTCCACGGACGGCCGTAATCTGTTCCTTGCCCTGGAAAAAGCGGCTCAGCTTTTCGCCGTGAATCAATGGCAGGCCTACGCGCTGCACATCATTGGGCACCGAGCAAGACGGAGGAGCTGTGGGGGTTACTGCCATAAAAAAGCCGCCCTGATACCGATCGGGACGGCACAAAATTATAAAAATAATTGGATACGGCTCAGAAGCCAAGCATCAGTCCGAACGTAAAATTTTGCAGCCCTGCATGTTGGGGGCTATTTTCAAAGATATCATTGAAATAGTATTTGGCATAGATACCAAATGCGCCTACACCAAACCGGGCAAACGCACCATAGCGGAATTGATTGAACGCATAGTCTCCCTTTTGTTTAATCTTACCATCGGCCGTGCGGTACCGTTGGGTGCCTTTCAGTAGAAATCCGGCCTCGGGGCCGAAAGCAAACCGCATGCGCCCCATGCCCGTGTAGCTTTTGCTCCTGAACTCAAACGTAAGCGGTAGTCTCAGATAAGTCGAAGTGATCCGGTTTTTCGATATATCCGTCTCGTTGTCCGTTACGGTCAACGGCGTGGTGTTCGGATCAAAAATGGAATTGCCATGTAACCGAATGTAGGTCCAATCGAATCCACCAGATAAAAATATTCGGAACTGATCATTGAAGCGGTAGCCTGCTTGCAGTACGTCGAACCCGAAATTGACGGTTTTCCCTCGCCGGTAATTGAAAATCTCATTGTCGTCAGACAGCGAGAAACTTCCGTCGTCGATTAGCTTGACCAAGCCTAGGTCGATGCGTGACAAGGTGATGCCATAAATCGGGTGAGCTTTTTTGGTACGGTCTATCGTAACCTTTTTATCATGCTCCTTGTTTTTGTCCTTGGATTCGTATTCGTAGTTTTTCTCGGTTTTTTCAAGGGTGATCATACCCTCGTCTTTTCCCGGAATGATGATGCGCACCTTGCGTTTTTCGCCGGTATCAACGTCTTCCATGATGACGGTATCTATCGCGGCAACGCCGGTTCTACTAAGGCTGTCAGGTCTCTTTTTTTCTTGCGCGGCTGCCGTAGCGCATAGAACGGCACAAAATAAAATTGAAAGGCTAATGTAGTTCATATCTGTCGTGTATTAAGGTTTTACTTGTTATTTCACTTTCCTTTTCTTGGTTTTGGCGATGTTAAAGTTAAAGTCCAGCTTGAGCGACCCCTCGTCATCGTTAGAGAACGTGATCAGTTTTTCCTCGCGCTGATCAACGGCCCCTACCACGTAGTTCAGGATAATGCTTACTCCAAAAGGTTGCTTGATTTGCGTCGCCGATGCCAGCATCGTTTCTTCTTCACCTTCCACGGCTACCAATGGCTGTATATCGGGTACATTGACTAGCGTCTCTTCCAATAGGGGCAGTTTCTCAGGTAGGACCTGCTGTTCTGGTAACCTTGCAGCTTCAGCTTCCGCTGTTTTAACGAGCTTAACTGGCGGGGCGGGCTCGTTGTTGGCAGCTAAAAGTCCGGAGGTCTTCACTTCGATGGATTGTTCGGCCGTTTCAGCTGTGGTGGGTCGGAGGGGTGCATTGCCGTCCGTTTTCCGGTCCTTTTTTGCAAATACCCGTTTCAACCGTTCGATATCCAGTGGTTCGGCGGCCGGTGCAGCGTCTTGTATGGGCAGATCTACTGGCGAAGGTGCAGTAGACTCCCCCTCAACGGCTGCGCGGCCATGTAGGTAGGTCACCTTCACGGGCCGGTTATACCAGTAGGTGATGCCGCACACGATCAGTATTGAGGCCGCAACTGTCGTCCACCATGCCGGAAACCGGCGGCCTCCCTTCATCGGCGCCAGGTTGCGCTTGTCGCGAGCATCCAATTGCGTTGCGATTTTATCCCACAGGCCAGCGGATATCTCTGGTTTGAAATCATTAAACTTCTTTTGCAGCTCCCTGTCAAACGCTTCATTTTCCATTGGGTTCATATCTCCCTCCTTCCAATTGTTTTATTTTTTCCTTTAGCCACGTCCTCGCCCTTGATAGCTGCGATTTGGACGCTCCTTCGCTGATCCGTAGCGCTTCGGCAATTTCCTTATGCGAAAAGCCCTCCAACGCGTACATATTAAAGACGATACGATAGCCATCGGGGAGCGCCTGAATTATGCGCAACAGGTCTTCGCATTCCATGGCGTCCATCGAAAACGCTTCTTGCATGCCTTCATGTGCATTCTCCAGCTCAACCGGCTGCATGCTCCGCATGTTTTTCCGATACATCTCTATCGCGGTATTTACGATAATTCGTCTGATCCACCCTTCGAACGACCCTTCACCGCGGTAACTTTCCATGCTACTGAACACTTTGATAAATCCGGTTTGAAGTATATCTTCTGCCTCGAATGTACTCCGCGCATACCGCATGCACACTCCCAGCATCTTGGATGCCATTGCGCGGTACAGTTTCTCCTGCGCTTGGCGGCTGCCGGCCTTACAACCTTCGTACAAACCATCTATTGTAACTGTTGGCTCCAATTTGCGTGTGCTTTCTAATGATGATGATCATTTCCGTAAAAAGGTTGCATAGGCTAGGCAATTTTTTGGTGGATAAGTTTGGGATTGAAATTTAGCATGTTGCGTTATTGACGACACAAGATGCTACCACCGCGGCGGGTCGATACTAATACGCCGGTTGCCATTGGTTAAGACGGTGAGCGCTACTGCTACGGCATCGGGAGGCAACAGGCCGGCTATTTTTTCAGGCCATTCAACAAAGCAGTAGCAGCCAGAATAGAAATAATCCTCATAACCAAGGTCAAGCGCTTCCTGCTCGGATTTGATGCGATAAAAGTCGAAGTGATAGACTGGCCGCTCGGCGCCGCCATATTCGTTTATAATGGCGAACGTAGGGCTCGATGTCGTGTCCGTAACACCCAATTGATCACAGATGGCTTTGATAAGAGTCGTCTTACCTGCTCCCATTTCGCCATGGAAGAGAAACACACGGCTATTACCTCCGGCTGCCACGATCTGTGCCGCGGCGCCGGGTAATTCGGTAAGGCTTGAAACATCGATAACCATACCGGCAAAAATACAGTTTTTTGCTATTTCGTCGTGTAAGTTGCGAATGGAATGATCATTTCTTCCAATGATATTCCTCCATGCTGAAACGTTTCATTGAAATAATTCACAAACTGATTGTAATTATTGGGATATACAAAATAGGTGTCCTCTTTCGCAAAAATGAAGCTTGAGCTCACATGTAATTTCGGGAGCATAGCATCATGCGGGTTCTTGATATGGAATACATCTTTGGCAATATAGTTAAGGTTCTTGCCCTGCTTATACCGTAAGTTTGTGTTGGTATTGCGGTCGCCGATCACCTTGCTTGCGTGCTTTACCCGGATGGTTCCGTGGTCGGTAGTCATTATCACACGCACGGGTTTTTGCGAGAGCCATTTTAGCGCATCAAAGAGTGGCGAATGTTCGAACCAGGAAAGGGTGAGCGAGCGGTAGGCCGCCTCATCGTTCGCCAATTCACGGATCATCGCCATATCTGTGCGCGCATGGGAGAGCATATCTACGAAATTATACACTAGCACGTTGAGGTCGTTGCCCATCAAGTTACTCAAGTTGTCGGCAACGTCGCGCCCCTGCTCGAGCGTGAGTATTTTGGTGTAAGAGTGCCGGCACTCCTTGCGGTAACGCCTCCTGATCTGTTCGGCCAAGAATTTATCTTCATGTAGGTTTTTACCCCCTTCGTCTTCGTCATTCTGCCAAAGGCCAGGATACTGCTTTTCCATTTCGAGCGGCATCAGCCCACTGAATATCGCATTGCGCGCATACTGGGTAGCAGTGGGCAGGATGCTGTAATAGCTGTCTTCTTCCTCCAGTCGGAAGTGATTCGTTATGACATCATTGATGACACGCCACTGGTCATACCGCAGGTTGTCTATCAGGAAAAAGAACGTAGGCCTGTCGTCTTGCAGCGATGGAAAAACTTTTTTATGAAACAACTGGTGTGACATGATGGGGCCTGTTTCCGGCGTTTTCACCCAGCTCAAATAATTTTTCTCCATAAATTTTGAAAACTGCATGTTAGCTTCCGCTTTTTGCAGCGTAAGCACCTCGTGCATGCCAGCGTCTTCCAGTTTTTCGAGTGATAATTCCCAATATATCAGCTTTTTATAAACGTCAGCCCACTGTTCGTGATCGAGGTTGTCATTCAAGATCATACCAAGGTTGCGAAAATCCTGCTGATAGGCCATTGAGGTTTTTTCACTGATCAAGCGCTTGTTTTCGGTGAGCTTTTTTATGGTAAGCAGGATTTGCCGCGGGTTTACGGGTTTGATCAGGTAGTCATCGATCTTAGCACCGATGGCATCTTCCATCAAATGCTCTTCCTCGTTTTTGGTGACCAGCACCATGGGGACGGCCGGGTTGAGGTTTTTCAACGCTGATAGGGTTTCCAGTCCCGTGAGTCCGGGCATGTTTTCATCGAGAAACACTAAATCGTAAAATCCTTTCTTAAATGCATCTACCGCGTCGTTACCATTGGTTACAGTTTTTACTCCATATCCTTTCTCGTTCAGTAGCATGATGTGTGGTTTGAGCAGATCGATTTCATCATCTGCCCACAATATGTTTGTTTCTTGCATTCAAATTTCTATGAGGTGTGATTGTTTTCTATTTAATTAATCGCGAACTTATGGAAAAGTTTGCCTTGGATTACATTTTTAACATAAATTAACAGGCTCGTAATGTATCTTTGCGGCGGAAACTCGCGCTGTTGGATAGGTTCCTTCCGTAGAGGAAACAAACGTTGAATAGAAAGAAGATAATTAACGATCCCGTTTATGGATTCATTTCCATCCCATCCGGTTTCATTTTCGACCTGATACAGCATCCTTATTTCCAGCGGCTGCGTTATATCAAGCAGGTAAGCATGACGCATCTGGTTTATCCAGGGGCGTTGCATACGCGATTTCAGCATGCGTTGGGCGCTATGCACCTGATGGCATTGGCTATCGAAACGCTCAGGGGCAAGGGCATTGGGATCAGCGACGAGGAAGAGGAAGCGGTGTTGGCTGCGATCTTGCTGCATGATGTGGGGCATGGCCCATTTTCCCATTCCTTGGAGCACACCTTAGTTGAAGGGGTTTCACATGAGCTGCTTTCGTCGCTAATGATGGATGAGCTAAACGAGGTATTCAATGGGCGGCTTAGTTTGGCGATCAACATATTCAACAACCGCTATCGGAAGAAGTTTCTTTACCAGTTGGTGTCCGGTCAGCTCGATATCGACCGGATGGACTACCTTAGCCGCGACAGTTTTTTTACCGGCGTGGCAGAAGGTGTGATCAGCTTCGACCGCATCATTAAGATGCTACACGTGGTAGATAATGAACTTGTTGTCGAGCAGAAAGGTATCTATTCTGTTGAGAAATTCCTTATCGCGCGGCGACTTATGTATTGGCAGGTCTATCTGCACAAAACCGTGTTGAGTGCCGAACAGATGTTGCTGAAAATTTTGCAACGAGCGAAAGTATTATATGAAAACGGCGCATCGCTTTTCGCTTCGCCATCCTTGGAACATTTTTTGCGCAATAAGATCACCCGGGAAAATTTCACCGAAAATGTGTCACATTTAGTGCATTTCTCACGTCTTGACGATACGGATATCTTGTCTGCGGTAAAAACTTGGGCGTACCATGAAGATCGCATTTTGCGGATGTTATGTTCGCGTCTAATGGCCCGGTCGTTGTACCATACCGAGCTGCATAAAGCTTTTCCGGCTGAGCCGGTAATAACGGACCTGAAAAACCGAGCTGTGGCATACTTCGGTATCGGCGCGGCGGATGTGGATTATTATGTTTGGACGCAGTCTATAGAGAACAGTGCGTATGAACTTAACAACAGTAATATTAAGATTTTAATGAAGGACGGTAGCATATTAGATATTGCAGAGGCCTCAGATTTATCCAACTTAGAGGCTCTTTCGAGAAAAGTTCAGAAATTTGCCATTTCCTTTCCCAAAGAATTAATAAACGCCTCTTCGTGACTCAATTGGCTGATAACCAGTAAAAATTTTTTAATACGCTTATAACTTATACATTTGCAGATGCAATTTTCGGCACACCAAATAGCAACGCTTCTAAACGGTTCCCTGGAGGGCAGCCCTGACGTGATGGTGGAGCAGTTAGCCAAGATCGAGGAGGCATCGAGCGGTTGCCTGTCTTTTTTATCTAATCCCAAATACGAACAATACATTTATTCTACGAAAGCATCGGTAGTCATCGTCAATGAAGACCTGAAGCTCGATAGGCCGGTAAAGAGCACCCTTATACGAGTAAAGAATGCCTATTCGTCCTTCTCTCAGCTACTGGAACTGTACAATCGGATGCGTTTGGATAAAACCGGCATCGAAGAGCCGGTGTATATCCATCCCAGTGCTACTATAGGAAAGAATGTATATATCGGCGGATTTGCGTATATCGACAAGAATGTGGTCATCGGCGACAACTGCAAGATATACCCCCATGTGTATGTTGGTGACAATGCAAAAATAGGAAAGGATACGACCTTGTTTCCGCGTGTGACCGTTTACTTCGACTGTATAATCGGCGAGCGTGTCATTATCCATTCGGGTGCAGTCATTGGTAGCGATGGTTTTGGTTTTGCGCCGCAGGATGATGGTACCTACAACAAAATCAACCAGATCGGCAATGTGGTCGTCGAGGATGATGTGGAAATCGGTGCGAATACGGTCATTGACCGTGCTACGATGGGTTCTACCATTATCCGCGAAGGCGTGAAGTTGGACAACCTGATCCAAGTGGCGCACAATGTCGAAATCGGAAAGAATACGGTTATCGCTGCCCAATCTGGTATTTCCGGGAGCACAAAAATCGGTGAGCATGTGGTCATCGGCGGACAGGTAGGCGTCGTTGGTCACATCAGCATCGCCAACGGCAGCCAGATACAAGCGCAATCCGGAGTTAACCGCACCATCGCTGAAGGAGAAAAAAAATGGTCGGGCAGTCCAGCGGCCCCGTATAATGCGCAGATGCGCTCGCAGGTAGTTTACTCCCGCCTGCCAGAGTTGGAGCGCCGTATCGAAGAGCTAGAGCAGCTATTATTAACCAAAGAACTATCGAAATAAAACAAGTGCTTTTCAGCCGATAAGCCGATAAGCCAATTGACAACGATGAACGTAAAACAGCGAACAATCAAATCAGAAATCATTATTTCGGGGGTTGGCCTCCACACCGGTAAACCGGTAACCATGACCCTAAAGCCGGCGCCCGAGCATCATTGGTACAGGTTTAGACGTGTTGACCTCGAAAACCAGCCCACCGTACTGGTAGATGCCGACAATGTGTCTGACACCTCGCGTGGTACCACGATCTCTCAAAGCGGGGCCAGTGTCAGCACAATCGAACACCTGATGGCCGCGCTCGTGGGGTTGCAGATTGACAATGTGCTCATCGATATTGATGGCCCTGAAGTGCCGATCATGGACGGCAGTTCGGCACCGTTTGTAAAAGCCATTGAACAAGTGGGGTATATGGATCAGGAAGCGGACCGAGATTATTATGAAATTCCACATAACATCCATCATACTGAGCCGGAAAGAAAGGTCGAGATGGTCGCAATGCCTTTGGATGGGTACCGCTTTACCTGCATGATTGACTTCAACTCTCCGGTGTTAGGCAGCCAACACGCTTCGATCAGCAATATCGATGAGTTTCCCAAGGATATTTCCTCTGCACGCACCTTTTGCTTCCTGCATGAGCTGGAAATGTTACTAAAGAATAATTTGATTAAGGGCGGCGACCTCAACAATGCTATCGTTGTAGTCGACAAGGAGGTTAGTAAAGATGAGTTGCGGCACCTCGCGAAACTGTTCAACCGCGAGGATATTGACGTGGCCAAAGAAGGGATACTGGACAACATCGAACTCCGCCATCAGAATGAGCCCGCGCGTCACAAGTTGCTCGATATGATTGGCGATCTCGCATTGGTGGGACGCCCTATCAAGGGGCACATCATGGCTGCGAGACCGGGGCATGCGGCCAATGTGGCGTTTGCCAAAAAGATAAAAGCGCAGATAAGGAAAGAAAAAGGGCGTAAATATGTCAAGGTATACGACCCTAACACGCTACCGCTGTACGATACCGTGCAGATCATGAAGATATTGCCACATCGGCAGCCGTTCTTGATGGTGGATAAAATATTGGAACTGACTAAAACGCATGTCGTGGGGTTGAAAAACGTCACGATGAACGAAGATCTTTTTATGGGACATTTCCCTGATGCCCCCGTCTTTCCCGGTGTTCTGCAGATCGAAGCGATGGCCCAAACCGGCGGAATACTGGTATTGAGCACCGTGCCTGATCCGGAAAACTACCTGACGCTGTTTCTCAAGATAGAAAATGCACGGTTCAAGGCTCAGGTAAACCCCGGAGATACCATTATTTTTCGCTGTGATTTGCTGGAGCCCATCCGCAGGGGCATCGCGCAGATGAAAGGTATAGGAATGGTCGGTGAGAAGGTGGTTGTGGAAGCAGAACTGATGGCGCAGATTGTAAAAGTTAAAGAGAGCCAAGCATCATGATCCAACCATTAGCATACATACATCCGCAGGCTAAAATCGCAGGCAATGTGGTTATCGAGCCCTTCGTCACCATCCATAAAGACGTCGTGATCGAAGAGGGTACGTGGATCGGTTCCAACGTAACCATCATGGATGGTGCCCGTATCGGCAAAAATTGCCGGATATTTCCAGGGGCGGTTATATCAGCGATTCCGCAAGACCTTAAATTTGATGGGGAGGAAACGACGGCGGAAATAGGCGACAACACCACCATACGGGAGTGTGTGACGGTAAACAGGGCAACAAAGGACAAGTGGAAAACCGTCATCGGCAAAAACTGTCTGATTCAGGCATATAGCCACATTGCGCACGACTGCATCGTAGGAGACAACTGCATTTTTTCCAACAGCACTACGCTGGCGGGCCATATCATTGTAGGCGATTATGTGGTGTTGGCAGGGCTCGTGGCCGTGCACCAGTTTTGCCATATTGGGTCCCATGCCTTCATCGCGGGAGGCTCACTCGTCCGTAAGGACGTGCCGCCGTTTGTGAAAGCTGCGCGCGAGCCCCTGTCTTATGTGGGCATCAATTCCGTCGGTCTGCGGCGAAGAGGATTTTCTTCTAATCAGATTAACGAGATACAGGATATTTACCGTGTGCTGTTTGTTAAGAACAACAACCTCACCAAAGCCTTGGATATCATTGAAGCGGAGTATAAACCCACGGAAATACGCGATGAGATACTCGATTTTGTGCGCAGTTCCAATCGCGGCGTGATGAAAGGGTTTGGCCAGAGCAAGGGCATGCTTTAGCCATGGACATTATCCTGGAAAATATCGGCAGGCGATTCAACCGGGACTGGATTTTCCGACGTTTGGACTATTCCTTTAAGGTGGGGCGAAGCTACGCCATACTAGGGCCCAATGGTTCGGGCAAATCGACCTTGCTTCAGGTGATCGCTTCGAGTCTTACACCCTCCGCAGGTAGTGTTAGCTATACTTCAAGACATGGTAACGTTGAGCCTGATCAGGTCTATCGTCATCTTTCACTGGCGGCACCTTACATGGAACTTGTTGAAGAATTCACGCTTGTGGAGCAGATACGGTTCCACTTTTCGCACAAAGCTTACCTCCAAGGCTTTGACGAACAGGCCCTATTGGAACTGATGGGGCTAGATAGGGCAAAAGACAGACCAATCAAGTATTTCTCCTCCGGCATGAAGCAACGGGTAAAGCTCTCACTGGCCTGTTGTGCCGATGTGCCGCTACTCCTGTTGGATGAGCCTACGACGAACCTGGACCAAAAAGGTGTAGCATGGTACCAGCATCTCGTCCGGGAAACGAGTGGTGGCCGCCTGCTGCTGGTCTGCTCCAATCATGAACGAGAGTACGACTTCTGCGATCATACTATAGACGTAACCCATTATAAAGCCTGACCGCTTTTTGTCTGTTTTTTGTAAATGGACGGCGTGTTTTATATCTTTGTGCCTACATTGACGACACAGTAATATTTTAATCATGGCCAAAGCTTCAGAAGTAAAAACCGGCAATATTTTACGTTTCAACGGTGAGCTGGTGTCTGTAGATGAATTCATTCATCGTACACCCGGCAACCTCAGGGCGTTTTACCAAGCGAAAATGCGCAACGTGAAAACTGGAAAGCTGGTAGAATACCGCTTCCGAACGGACGAGGAGGTTGAAATTGCTCGTGTAGAAACCAGCGATTATCAATACCTATATGAAGACGGAGATACCTTTGTGGTCATGGATAATGCCACCTTCGAGCAATTCAATATTCCTAAGCACCTCTTTGGGAGTTCGGCACGTTTTTTGAAAGAGGGGATGCAGGTGATTGTGGCGATGGAAAGTGAAGAACCGATCATGGCGCAGGCGCCGACAACGGTAGAGTTAGAGGTGACGTACACCGAGCCAGCAGTGAAGGGAGATACCTCCAACAACGCATTGAAAAATGCCACGGTGGAGACAGGAGTAGAGATCAAAGTGCCGCTTTTTGTGAACCAAGGAGACAAAGTGAAAATAGACACGCGCTCAGGTGATTACATCGAGCGGGTAAAATAGATAGGTATCAAATTTTTAGGTTTAGGTTGATTATTCGGTCTTGGGGCTCCCCGCTTCAAGGCCGATTTTTTATAGAGCAAGCGATGTATCCGACCTCCAAACAAGCACTCAGGAAAATATACCGTGAAAAACGAATCAACCTTTCCATAGATCAATATCAGTCGCTGAATCGGGCCTTGGTGGCACGGGTCGAAACACTGGACGTCAGCCAGTTTGCAACGATACATCTTTTTCTGCCCATCGAAGGCAACCGCGAGCCTGATACGCGCACACTGGCGCAAAGCTTAAAACGGAAACATCCCCATATCCGTTTGGTGCTCCCCAGAACCGCCGGTGGGAGCTTCGGGCTGCAGCATGTTGTTTGGAATGAAAATACCACTTTGTCTCTCAATCATTGGGGAATCCCAGAACCGGAAGGTGGTACGGCCGTTGCCCCGCAGGAAGTCGATGCGGTCTTTGTGCCACTGCTAGCTTTTGACACACGTGGCAACCGCGTGGGATATGGAAAAGGGTTCTATGACCGTTTTCTCGCCGAGTGCAGGCCTGAAACGGCCAAAATCGGCCTTTCGCTGTTTGATGCAGAGCCGGCCATTACCGGGATAGACGCCTACGACATACCGCTTGATGCCTGCGTCACACCGTACCGAATCTGGCATTTCAATACAACACCCTGAACTTGATGGTATTATCCGTCTGTCGCAACTGATTGAGCAGTTTTTTATCATATTGCGTGTCCACATCCGTCACAGCATACCCGATGGGCCCTTTGGTCATCAAAAATTGAGCTACGATGTTGATTTTATTTTCTGCAAAAACGTTGTTGATCTGTGCCATCACGCCGGGTACATTGCGGTGGATGTGGAGGAGCCGATGCGCTTTCTCTATTTTAGGCAGTATGAGGTTGGGAAAGTTGCGGCTCATGTAAGTGTCGCCTTTATTAATAAAGGCTGCCATTCGCCGGGGTATAAATTCACTATTGCGCTTTTTCCCCTTTTTGTCGTCAAACAGCACGATCCCCTTTTCGTTGCAAATGTCTCGGTTTAGGCGGTGTTTGCTGTCACCCAAGTAGCCGATGGTTTTGAGTTTGTCGGCTCGTGTCAGCTGCCCGTCGTCCAGTCTGACGTCCTTGCCCAGTAGCAGCATACCCACATCCGGCACGTACTTTTCCTCAAAGGTCTGTTTTACGCGGACGGAAAAGCCATCACGCTTGAGGATATGTGCTGCTATCTCGGGCACATCGCCGACGATGAGGCAAAGAATACGGTTTTTAGGATAGGATATCGCCCGTGGAAGGTCATTCACATAGAGGAATTCGTCAAAGCTGGGGGTTACGTGGTCTGCTTTTTCGGATACGCTTTTCCGTTCTATGTTTTCGGTAAAAGCAAAGAACCGCTCGATGAGCCCCGACTCCTTCAGCTGGAAATCCGAATAACCGTCTCCTATGCCATATATTTTGCCCGGGAGCTGCAATTGGCGCAGTAGCTTGACCTTACCACCTTCTTCGGACAGCGGATTGGTCTCATCATAACCTGTGATATTGCCTTGCTCATCAAACGTAAAGGTGTTGGCGTAGACATTTTCCCGTTTGATGTGGTAGGGGATAACCACCGGAAAGATAAACTCCTTGAAACCGCCCGAGACGATGAGCACACTGTCTGCGTTCTTTCTGAAGAAATCCTTATTCCGCGAAAAAGACAGCGACACCTTTTTCTTCAGCACCCAGATCAATCGCGCCAAGTGCTCGCGGTTAGCCTGCAACAGTTTGATGCGTCCGGCAAGGCTGTCCCGGAAAGACAGCTGCCCATTCATCGACAAGTTGGTAAGCCGTTCAATTTCTTCATAGATTAAGTCTTTCGCCGGATGGTTAGCCAGCGAAATCCTTGCCAGTTCATCCAGCGCCTCCACCTGGGTGAAGGTACTGTCAAAATCAATAATGTAGTAGCTTTTCAATTTGGTATTGTTAATAATTCCCTACAAATTTCATCCAATGTCTCGTCTATCGACTTGAATGTAATGCCCGTCGCATCCACTAATTTTTTGTTGGAAAAACGCGCTTGCCGGTTTGCCGATCTGGCTGTCTCTCGCGTCAGCAGCGGACGTTTCCTTGTAAATAGCGACCAAACCGCCGCAAAGCGCCATGCTATGCCGAGCATCCACGGTGTGGCCCGGTATTTCGGCGCCGGTCTGCCCAGGCGGCGACTGCATCTTTCCAGTAGCTCCTTATGCGGCATATTTACATGTGTCAACAAAAACCGTTGCCCTGATATCGCTGGGTTTTCCATCAACAGCAACATCGCTTTAGCCGCATCTTCCACATCAATGAGCCCTACCGACCCATCGGTGTAGAAATTGAGGCCATTGTGGAGCTGGAGGAAGATGGAGCCGCTGGTGCCATTTCCCTCCCTACGGGACGTGGCGCCGATGATGAGTGAGGGATTTACAATTACCGCATTCAACCCTTCGGCGATGCCCCGCCATACTTCCATCTCCGCCTCGTATTTCGCAATAGCATAACCCGGCTGTTCAGGGCCGTACTCCCAAAGATCCTTTTCAGTGGTTTCTCGCCCGTTTTTCGCCCGGCCAACAGCAGCGATCGAGCTGACATGTAACAATCTGACGCGGTGTTCCAGCGCCAGGGCGACAATATTTGCGGTACCCTCCACATTTATCGACATCAGCTTTTTTTTGTCAGCGGCGTGGAAGGAAATCATCGCCGCGCAGTGGTATACCTTGTCTACCCCGTCAAAGGCGTCGCTCAATGCGAAGAAGTCGGTTACATCGGCATCTACCCACTCCAATCCAGGGAGACCCATCAGTGCATGAGGTATGGCAGATGCTGCCCGCTTCGTAGCGCGGACGGTATTTCCTGCAGCAATGAGTCGCTTGATGAGTGTTGATCCAAGAAATCCGGTACCACCTGTAACTAAAACCACCGTCTTAGAATAGTTGACAATTATGCTTCCAAAAGTAAGGTAATAAATGGATATTTGTGGAATTATTTTGCCAAGCAACGAACAACGATCATGTCCCTGTCAGTTTTTTTTTCCTCAGTTTCCCTCCCACATTTCACGCCGGAGGGCGGGTTGTTCCATTCGCAAATCGGCGCTTCGGTACGCGTCCATGACAAAGGGTTTCCGGATTTGGAAGATGACAGGCCGGATATTGCACTTTTCGGGGTTATGGACGGCCGGATGGCTGTCGGCAACCAAGGGTGTGCTGATGCAGCCGAAGCGGTACGGAAACACCTGTACACACTCTACCAGGGTGAGTACAACTTGAGGTTGGCCGATCTTGGCAACATCATGCCGGGCGAGACCGTCACAGACACTTATGCCGCGGTAAAGACGGTATGCAACGAGCTGATCAGATCGGGTATTGTGCCCGTTATCATCGGAGGTGGGCAAGACCTCACCTACGCACAGTACCTTGCGTACGAAAAGCTTGAGCAAAAAGTCGAAGTCTCTGTCATTGATTCCCGCTTTGACCTGGATCAGGAAAACACGGAAAGCGCACCGCTTAACTCACAAACCTACCTCAATCACATTATTCTGCACGAGCCGGACTACCTATTCAACCTGAGCAGCCTTGCTTATCAAACTTATTTTGCCAGCAAGGAGTCTATAGCCATGTATGACAAGCTTTATTTCAACACCATGCGCCTTGGTCTCATCGCCGGAAAGGTCGACCACGTCGAGCCCATCATCCGCGCGGCAGACATGGTGAGCTTCGATATCAGCGCCATACGGTTTTCGGATGCACCGGGCAGCGCCTACGTTACACCTAATGGGCTGTTTGGACATGAAGCCTGCCAAATCTGCCGGTACGCAGGTATGAGCGATAAGCTCACCTCTATCGGTTTTTATGAATATAACCCGGCCCTGGATAGCCGAGAGCAAACGGCCATTCTCCTTTCTCAGATGATTTGGTATTTCATAGACGGCTTTTACAGCCGTAAACACGACGCTCCGCTGGTTCCCAAATCGGCATACATCACCTACCGCACTACGCTGCATGACGATGCGTACGAACTGGTATTCGTGAAAAGCAAAAAATCCGACCGCTGGTGGATGCAAGTACCTTATCCAGGTGGCAGGTCAGTAAACGAGCGGTATCACCTTGTTCCATGTCGCTATGAGGATTATCAAACGGCAGTGTCGGGAGAGATGCCCGACCTGTGGTGGAAAACGCACCAGAAGCTGACTTAGCTTGCCATGGAATTATACCTTATTGTCATTGCGGGTATCATCCTGATTATTGCGGTTGTCTTGCTTTTCAAACGACCCCAACAGGTGGCTCAAGGATCCGATGTTGAAGCGCTGCGTGCGGAAAGGGATGCATTAGCCCTTAAACTGGCCCGGGCAGAGCAGCAGGTGGAGAGCCTCGCTGCTGAAAAAGAGCGGATCACGGCGATGCTGCGAGCGGATCAGCAACGACTGCACGGCGAATTGCAGCAGGAGCGTGAGCGGTTGGCACAGGCCGAAAGATCGCTGGCAAACGCCAAGGCCCATTATGAATCCCAGCAGGAAAAATTGCACGAACAGAAGGCAGAAATCGAAGCCATCAAGCAGCAGTTCAATACAGAATTTCAAGTCATCGCCAATAAGATCCTTGAAGAGAAAACCCAAAAATTCACCGAAACCAACAGCAAATCCCTTGACCAGATTTTGAATCCCTTAAAAGAAAAGATCAAGGCGTTTGAAGAAAAAGTAGAGAAAAGTTACCAAACTGAGGCGGCTGAGCGCAACACGCTAAAAGGCGTGGTAGAACAGCTTATGGAGCAAAGCCTTCGCATCAAAGACGAGGCTAACAGTCTCACCCGCGCGCTTCGCGGTGATAGTAAGAAGCAGGGCAATTGGGGCGAAGTGATTCTTGAGCGGGTGCTGGAACGGTCTGGCTTGGTTAAGGACCGCGAATACCGGCTGCAGACCGCCATGATGGACGAAGATGGCAGGCGCCTGCTGCCCGACGCCATTATTGACTTGCCAGATGAAAAACACCTTGTGGTCGATGCTAAAGTATCGCTGCTGGCCTATGAGCAGTGGGTTAACGCCGAAACAGACGAAGATCGCGAACGCTACGCCAAGTTGCATATCCAATCTGTGGAGCATCATGTAAAAAGCCTTTCCGCCAAAAACTACCATGATCTCTACCAGATCAACTCGCCCGACTTTGTTTTACTGTTCATGCCGATCGAGTCTGCCTTCAGTTTGTCCATCACCTATAAAGCAGACCTGTTCAGCGATGCATGGGACCGCCGTGTGGTCATCGTCAGCCCCTCCACGTTACTGGCCACATTGCGCACCATCGCCAGCATGTGGAAGCAGGAGCGGCAGACACGCAATGTGATGGAAATCGCCAAAGAAGCCGGCGCCTTGTATGACAAGTTTGTCGGTTTTCTGCAAGACATGAGCAAGATCGGTGAGCAGCTGAGCCGAGCTGCGCGTGCGCATGAAGAAGCTACCAAGAAACTCGGTACCGGGCCGGGCAACCTCATCAATAAAGTGGAAAAACTGAAGAAGCTGGGCGCCAGGGCAAGCAAACAGATCGACAGTGGCTTGTTGGATAGCGAAGAGTGAACAGCATCAACGCTTGGCGGCAATCCAGCAACACAGTACGGAAGCTATCCAGGTTGGCGCTTATCGGGTGATACGGAAGTTGCCGAAGTAAAACTGAGCGCCGTTTCGTGAATTATCGTTGCTAATATAAAAGTGTTTCGGGCTTTCCACTTTCAAGGCCTCTGTATCAAGCACAGCCTGTTGGTTTACAAGCACGCGCATCTGCTGTCCGTTTACCTCCACGACGATGGGAATACGCGCATTCCCCAGGTCATCCAGCGGGAAATTCTCCCGGTTTTTTACGCCGGTATCAAAGCTGGTTGAACTGACCGCATTATAGAAATACTGCAATTTTGTCACAACGATGGTAGGGTCATTCTGCACACCATAGATGTAGCTCTTGGGCGTAGGACTTTTGGTAAAGCCAAAGTGGATGTCGCGCAGGTCTTTAGCATTATCAGACCGTGTGAGCAGTTCGAATTCCAGTGTAAATTTTTCCGGCAGTTCCAACAAGGTGTCCAATTGGTAAGACGTCCGGTCGTTCATTTTCAGCCACTTTCCGGGAACGCCCGCTACCGTTACCGTTGCACCGGTGCCATGTGTCTTCCAATAGCCTGGCATACGCCCCTCGGCGTCGTTCGCATAATTGTCTTCAAAGATTACATGCTGAGCGCTCATCACGGGTTGCGCGTGAACAGCGAGCGACCCCGCCGTCAGACAGCCAAATAACAAAGTGATATATATACGTACTTTCATAATGCCGAGATTAACAAGGGCGCTCAAACTTAGGCAAAGATGTCTTTTTATACAAGGATAATCGTTTTGGATAACAAACAATGTTAAAAAAATTAAGCGAGAGCTCGGGTTATTGCGCTCCCGAAAACAGAAGTCCCGATTCTCCCCATTTTCAGGGATTTTCGACGCATATAAAGCGGGGGATAAGGAATTTCAAATAAATCTGCAACATCCGGCTCCGTTGTTTGTTAGTTTAAGGAATATAAAGCGCGAGGAGATAATGGAACCATTTGAGATTAAACAAAGCGACGACGAATCAACGATATACGTCAAACATACTGAAACCGGAAAAGAGGTGAAATTCCTGCCTACTGAATCCATCCCTGTAGGCATGCAGCAAGTCACCGAATCCATCGTTTACGATGACCTCGGCGGCATGTATCTCGCCGAGATGGCAGACGGATCAGTTTTAGATGCGGAGCTTGTGGACCTCGCCTGGGCGTATTATAACCGTGGCGCCTCAGAAAACGTAAATTCAGCGGACTAGCCTGTTATACGTTACACCTCATTTGCCACCCTTGCAAACTTATTCCTGTACTCAAAAGGAGTAAGCCCCGTAATCTTTTTGAATATATCTCTGAACGCTTTCGTATCTGTATAACCTACATCAAACATGATCTCGGTTACATTCTTTCTTGATGCTTCGAAAAAATTTTTGGCCGCTTCTATCCTTACCCTTTGTATGTACTCTATAGGTGTATTGTTGGTAGCGTCCTTAAATCGCCTTTCAAAAGTTCGGCGGCCCGTATTAATAAGGTTTGCCAACGTATCTATTTTTATTTTATCATGATAGTGATTTTCAATATAATCCTGTACTGTTTTAATATCATCGTCACCGTGGTTCCGTTGACCTTTGAATATAGCGAATTGGGATTGACTATCCCGCCCGATATCTAATGCAAAATATTTTGAAATCATTACGGCTGTTTCCCTATCTGCAAACTTTTCAACCAGGTATAATATCAAATTCCACAGGCTGCTTGCCCCACCGCTGCTGTAAATATTACCATGCTCGGTAATGATAGCCCCGTCCTCCACCGCTACATCAGGGTATCTTTCTTTAAACTCGTTGATATAAGCCCAATGTGTAGAACATTTTTTACCATTAAGTAAACCGGTTTCAGCTAAAAGAAACGCACCGATACACAAGCTGGCAAGACTCGTACCCTTCTCGTGTAGCTTTTTGAAATAGGGTATCGCTTCAGCATTAGCTCTAATCCCGGTGGCGACATCACCAAAAGTAGGTGGGATGATCAGTAAGTCCGTTTCAGCCACATCTTTAAGCAACCGATCGGTTTTTATCATGTATTCGCCATTGTTAGCGGGTACGAATTCTCTCAGGCCGACATATTCCACCTTGAAGATGGGCTTTTTGCCAAATGTGGTTAAAAATTCATTGGCAGTATGGAAGGTTCTGAATGGCGGTGTAACGGCTTCAATTACCCCATATTCCGGTACAAAGACAGAGATCTGCATATCAACAAGATAATATGGCGCAAGATAAAAAATAGTTTGTCATAATACACCCCTACAGTTGTCATTTTCACAACAGCTGCAATCGGTCGCCCTATTGTACTTTTGAACTGTAAAATTTAACAAACAACATCAAAAACAATGGCACAGGTAACAAGAATTACGGTAGAAGCAACGGTAAATGCTCCCGTAGCAGAAGTTTGGAAAGCTTGGAATACGCCAAGCGACATTATGCAATGGAACAGTCCAGACCGAAGTTGGCATTGCCCGCGCAGCGAAAACGACCTGAGGGTAGGCGGCAAGTTCAAAAACAGGATGGAAGCCAAGGATGGCAGCTTCGGTTTTGACTTCGAGGGCATTTATGGCCAAGTAGAATTGTATCGAGAAATCACTTACACCATGACTGATGGGAGAAGGGCCACCACATCGTTTGCCGCACAAAATAGTGAAACGAAAATAAAAACCACTTTTGATGCGGAAACAGAAAATGACCCGGAGTTTCAGAAACAAGGGTGGCAGGCGATCTTAGACAACTTTGTGAAATATGTCGAATCAACGAATTGATAATCATTAATAACGAATAACGTGAAAAAGAATAAAATCATCTTTTGGGTCGCAACGATCATCATTGTCCTTTGGGAAGGGGTAATGCCACTTGGTACCCTGCTATTTGCGCCACAGTATGTGAACGCAGGTACGAAACCTTTGGGCTATCCAGACTACTTTGCCTATACGCTTATCATCGGCAAAGTACTTGGGGCATTAGCGATTACATTGCCTAAAACACCAGGTAAGCTAAAGGAATGGGCATACGCAGGACTCACATTTAACCTAATTTTTGCGTTCATCAGTCATGCAGCCGTGGACAAAAACATTGGATTTATGCTGATGCCGTTGGTGGTGCTCGGCATCCTTGCCGTTTCTTACATATATAACAATAAAATTCAGCCCAACGGCTAAGAGAAATATCAAACAAAACAATTAATCACCATTAAATTTCGATAAGATGACAACTAATTCTGTTTCCTTACACAGGGTAATCAAGGCAAGTCCGGAAAAGGTATTTCGCGCGTTCTCGGATTCCACTGCCTATTCTAGTTGGCTGCCACCTTATGGCTTTATATGCACAGTACAGCATATGGAGTTTAAAGAAGGAGGGAAGTACCACATGACGTTTATTAATTTCAGTACGGGGAATGGCCATTCTTTTGGCGGTACGTTTCTTGAAATAAAACGAAATGAATTTATTAAATACACCGATACGTTTGACGACCCCGGCTTGCCCGGAAAAATAACAACAACGATCTGGTTGAATGAAGTTTCGTGCGGCACCGAACTAAAAGTGGTACAGGAAGGGATTCCTGCAGCAATACCACCTGAAATGTGTTATTTAGGCTGGCAGGAATCGCTGGAGAAACTGATAAAGCTTGTAGAACCGGAAATTCCTGATGCCTGATTAGCCTGACATGATTGACGATAACAGTGGTAAAATAGTGAGTGCGATCTTTGTCACCTTTTCTGGTAACTGTAGGAAAGCGCTCACCTACTACCAAGCCTGCTTTGGCGGCACTTTGCAATTTGAAACGTTCGAAGGGGATTTGCAAGGTTACACAGAAATGCCCGTTGTTAGTGGGACGCTAGTTTCTGACCGCATAGTCATTCACGGTTCGGATCTGGTACACAACGAAGGAAGAACACTCGGGAATTACATGTCCATTTATCTTCACTGCCCGGATCCTGATGATAGAAGGCAGCTTATTGAAATGCTGGTAATAAAGCAAAAGGACTTCCTTTTTACAAATAGTGATGACCAAAAACTCGTTGAGATAATTGACGCTTTTGAAGTGAGGTGGGTATTGGGCGTTTAGCGGTTGCCAACTATGCAGGTGTTTCAGACTTTCGTTTAAGAAAAGATATTCTTTTATCTTTCTGGATTGACGCTGAGTGAATACATCAAAGGCAGAAAACTATCGGAAGCTAACAACGATAAAATAATTGCGCCGTCAATCTTAAGCGTTTTGCTCGGTGATTTGTACCTTTGGGTTGATGAAATACCGCAAATTCGCCCCTCCACCGCCACTGCTTCCCTATGTTCAGTACTTCTGGACATTGGATAGCGGCGGTGTGGATGCGAAAGCGTATCATACGTTTACCACCATTGCTGACGGCTTACCGGGGTTAATTTTTCAGGAGATATCGGCAGGCGTGGCGCAACAATGGAACCATGCATTGCCCACATGTTATCTGTACGGCCAATCGATCCGCCCTAGCAAAATTACCATCCCTTCCGGTTTCAGGTCCGTTGGTGTCTACTTTTATCCGAATGCCTTGCAGTCTATCTTCGGATTGCCCGCCCATGAATTAACAGACCGTTGTGTGGCAATAGATGCTCTTGATGAGAAGACGGGCGTGTCACTGATCGAGCGCCTTCTGAATACTCCGGCAGCGGACAGGCAGATCCAAATTCTGGCCGATTACCTTCGCTGGCGTGTTGAGCGGAATTCGGCCAAGCTGGATGCTGAAGCCGTATACGCGTCTAAGCTGCTAGCGGTCAGTGGTGGCCGCTTGCAATTGCGTGAATTGCAGCAGGAGCTACGGATTTCGGAACGGACCTTCCAGCGCCAATTTCGACAAGCTATCGGGGTGTCCCCGAAATTATTTTCCCGGATTTGCCAGTTCCAGGCGGCGATGCAGCAGCTCCGTGAAGGCCAACCGGTCAACTTCACGGAGCTGGCGTTTATGCACGGCTACGCAGACCAACCACATTTCATCCGCACATTCAGGACATTTGTTGGCTGCTCGCCCCGGCAGTATGCGCGTGCCTTTAACGAACAGTTGCCAAATTTCCCCCATCTGATCCTCTGATTTCAGCATTGGCGGCTTTGTTCAATTTTTTGACAGACGCGCTTCATAGTTTTGTTGAAAATAATAGAAACTATGATTGCAATAACAGGAGCGAGCGGGCACCTGGGGCAGTTGACCCTTTCCCGCCTCATTGAAAAATTACCAGCGGGCAATTTGGTAGCTATCGTGCGGAACCCCGAAAAACTGGAGGGATACAAAGGTTCTGATATGGCCATCAAGACAGCAGACTACGAAGACACGGCCGCTTTGGTCAAAGCGCTGGACGGTGTGGAGACACTGCTTCAGATTTCATCGTCTACCTCTGGAGCCGTGGCAACGCAGCAGGAATCCAATGTGGTGCGGGCCGCCGCGGCTGCAGGTGTGCGGCACATTGTATATACCAGCACGCTCTCTCCCGGACCGGACGCAATTTTCCTGGCAGGCCAGACCTGTATGGCAACCGAGCAGGCCATCAAAAATCACGGGTTTACGTTTACCTTTTTCCGGAACAGTATGTACTTCGAAACCATCCCATTGTTCATCGGGAGCGCAGTGAAAGACGGACAAATCTATTATCCGGGAGGCAATGGGAAGATCAGTTTTGTGAGTCGTGAAGACATTGCCGAAGCGCTCGCGGTTGTATTGACCGAACCGGACCGGCATCACGACGTCGAATACCGAGTTACAGGCGAGGAGGCGTTTTCGTTCGAGGATTTAGCGACCTTGCTCAAATCTGAAAAGGGGTTAAACGCGGCGTATCATGACCTTCCCGAAGACGCTTTTGTGGCCGAGCTTGGCAAAGCAGGCATGCCGCAGGATGAAATCGATTTCACGGTAAGCATGGCGGCAAGTATTCGGGCCGGGGAATTCGCCGCCGTGGATGACCAGTTGGAAAAATTACTTGAGCGCAGGCGCAGGGGGCTCAGCATGTATATTGAAGAATTGTGAGATAGTGCAGGAATACAATCTCCGCTTTGCGGCTTTAACCATATCAAAAGGGATATATCGCCCGATTGGATGATATTTTCACACTAATAGCTAAGGGAATGCGGCCTGGGAGTGCATCGGGAAATGACGAACCGGTTTTCTGACACGGCACATTGGTGAGCGATTCGGCTACTTAGACTGGCAAGGCGAAGTGCTTTTGCAAGGCAAAGGGTGCGAATTGAACGGGTGTTTCCACGTACCACGGGTTTTGAGGCAGGTTCACACCACGCTCTACTGGTAAGTGAAATCCGTCAACGTATAATAGCCGCCTCTATAGTAGCGTCTACACGCAACGATATCGACTTTCTGGCCTTTTAGCATCACCGGGCATCCCTTTGGACAGTCTCTTGATGACGCAAACCCGTGTGTTTCGCGCGTGACCTGCTCCGTCTTAGCGCTGAACGGCGACAAGGATTTGCAAGTTGCTGCTCAAGAAATTCTTGCTGGAATCGCTGCAGCGCTGCAAGTGGCGGGGAATAACAACGTAACCATCAAAGAACTCCCCGGCCTAAACCACCTTTTTCAGGAGAGCAAGACCGGGCTTCCGGCTGAATACAGTGTAATCAGCCAGACGATTTCTCCGGCGGCACTACAAGCGATCGCGCAATGGCTTGATCAATCTGTGCATAAAAGGGAAGCATTTTAATGGGGTGGGCATTAGTGCTTAATGTAGTATCAATATTCGATGGTTTCAAAAGGACGTAACTGTTTCCTGGCTTTTCTGGAAACAACGTTGGCTATTGTTTGTTGACTGACACAACAACCGTGTAAAAGCAGCACTTTTTTCTTGAGTCACCTGTGCTCGTCTGGACTTAAAATTTCACTAAAACATGGAAGAGTTACAATTTTTATCAAATACTCCCGATTGGTTGTGGAACCTGGTTTTGTTCGGTCTGGCTGTTGCTGTCGGACTGCTATTCAAACTGATAATGGTCCCCATCATCCGATGGAAAGCTATGGATGAGGGACAGTATTCGCTTTTCCGATCATCTATACGGCATTTGAATAAGGTAATCAATGTGTTGTTGCCTGTTTTATTCCTTAATGCTGTAAGACCATTTATGCGGCTGTCTCCAAGATGGGAAGAGAATCTAGACCAAGTGATTGAAATCTTGTTGGTAGCTTGCTCCGCCGTCATCGTTATCCGCATCATTCGCATCGCCGAAGATAATATTAACCATCGTTTCGACTACGAAGCTGCGGACAACCTCAAAGCTCGCAAAATTCGCACACAGACTCAATTTATCCGTAAGTTTTTGGTCACTTTGGTGGTGGTAGTTACGCTAGCTGCGGTGCTGTTAACTTTTGAGAGCATGCAGAAAATCGGCGCGGGGTTGCTTACCGGAGTAGGGCTTGGTGGTATCATTATTGGCTTTGCGGCTCAAAAATCATTGGGAAATTTGCTGGCTGGATTTCAGATAGCCTTCACACAACCAATCCGTATAGACGACGTATTGGTGGTAGAGGGCGAATGGGGAAAAGTCGAGGAGATTACACTGACCTATGTGGTGCTTAATATTTGGGATAAACGACGCCTTATTCTGCCCATCCAGTACTTTATCGAGCGGCCGTTCCAAAATTGGACCCGCACATCGGCCGAGATTTTGGGTACCGTATTTATCCATACGGATTTTACGGTATCCGTGGACGCGGTGCGTGCCGAGCTCACACGCTTACTGACCGGACATGAGTTGTGGGATGGTCAGGTGAATGTAGTGCACGTAACTGACATCAAAGAACAGACTATGGAAATCCGTGCATTGATGAGTTGCCGGAATTCCGGCGACGCGTGGGATCTGCGTTGCTACGTACGCGAAAACCTGATCGCTTTCTTGCAAGCGCATTATCCCCAAAGTCTATCGCGCACACGTATCGAGCTGGTCGAACAATAAGGCAGATAATTCATGCTGCGGTCATAACTACGCTGCTGGCAATTATCCTTCCGGCAATTATCACTCCGTCCTGATCGCCCTGATCGGATTCTCTTGTGCAGCGCGTAGCGATTTGCCACAGACCGTGAGGGCTGCAATGACAAACGCGGCGAATCCCGCCACGGCAAACATCCACCATTCGATATCGGTGCGGTATACGTAATTATCCAGCCATTTGTTCATCATCCACCAGCCAAGCGGGAAAGCGATTAAAAACGAAATACCGACCAGCTTAAGAAAGTCTTTGGATATTAAGAGTACAATGTTGGCTACGCTGGCCCCCAACGTTTTTCGGATACCGATTTCCTTCACTTTTGTTTCGGCGGTGTAAGTGACAAGGCCGAACAGGCCGAGACAGGAGATCAAAATAGCGATACCAGCGAAGACATTGAACAGCCTGCCTGCCTGAATGTCACTTTTGTACAGTTTGTCGAATGATTCGTCCATGAACTGATAGTCGAACCCGAATTCTCCGTTGTATTGCTGCCAGAGCTTGTTGACGGCGGCAATCGCTTGATCGGCCCCGTCGCCAGAGGTTCGTACATACATGCCAGCCAATGGGATGTTGCGGTCTACAGAGAACACGCATGGGCCGATGGGTAGCTTCAGGTTGTTGAAATGAAAATCTTTGATTACGCCAGCGACGGTTCGCGCGTTATTGCGGAAGGAGATAGACTTGCCAACCACCGGTTCTTCGAGCTCCATTTGTTTCACCGCGGTTTCGTTGAGCAGGATGTAATTGGAGTCGGCAGGAGTTCCGGTGAAGGCTCGTCCGGCAGCAAGCTGCAAACCCATTACGTCCAAGAATTTGTGATCTACCGACATGAAGTTGATCATGAAATTAGCCATGTTTGCCGGCTTCCCTTCCCACTCGATGTCGCCGGTTCCGTTGCCGATGTTGCTGATGTTTCCGCTCGCCGCTGATACGCCCAAGATGCCCGGTTGTTGCTCCAGTTCGGTGCGGACGGCATCAAACCGTTCCAGGAAGTTGCGTTGGTTAAAGAAGAACACGTTTTCTTTGTCGTACCCCAGTTCCTTGTTGCGGACGTAGTCGAGTTGCCGGCTGATGATGATGGTAGCGATAATGAGGACAATCGAACAGCTAAACTGCACCACGACCAGCGCTCGGCGGAAGCCATTGTTTTTGCCAATGCCGGGCAGGATGCCTTTTAAGGCCTGAGCGGGCTGGAAGGTAGAAAGCATCAAGGCCGGATAGATACCAGCCAGTAATACGATCACGAGCAGCGTGCCTCCAAACAGCAGCCAAACACGGGAATCTACGAGGCTAAAGATCATCTCCTTTCCCGACAGGATATTGTAAAGCGGCATAGCTGCGTAGGTAATGCCGATCGCCAACACCGTGGCAATGAGAAACACGACTAGGGATTCGCTTATGAATTGCCAAAATAGATGCTGGCGCCCCGCACCGACGACTTTCCGTACACTGACTTCCTTGCTTCGACGCGTCGATCGTGCGGTGACCAGGTTGACGTAGTTGATGCAAGCAATAAGCAGGATAATGCCAGCTATGAGCGCAAAAATCCGTACCTGCTGCATACCCGCATCTTCTCCTTTTGCGTTGTAAAGGTGGACATCTTTGAGCGGTTGAAGCAGGTACACCAGTGTTTTGAAAATGTCCGCCTCGTTATTGGCTCGGTGGATATCGGCAAGCTGTTTTTCTACCGTATTCGGATTGGCATGCGCTTCAAGCAAAAAATAAGTAGGATAGCCGAAGTTGCCCCACTGTTCGCTCAGACCGCCAGCAACCTGGTCTTCGAGCAAAGCGAAAGGCAAGAGGAAATCCGCATCGAAAGACGAATTGAGGGGAATGTCTCCCATAACACCCACTACGCGGCAACTTTGCCTAACAGCGGCATTGGGTCCATCAAGGTTGACTTGAACGGTCTGGCCCATGGGGTCTTGGCTCCCGAAATATTTTTCCGCCAATGTCCGGGACAAAATGATGGAGTTCTTGTCCGGGAAGGGCTGCTGCGGATTGCCTTGCAATAGTGGGAAATCAAACAACTGAAAGAAGGAGCTGTCTACATTCAGCCCCGCCTCATTGAATTTGCGATTGTCACCGGATTTAAGGATGGTCGCATTGCTGTTGCTGAACCGGCAGGCAGCTTCGATTCCCGGTATTTCTGTGCTACCGAAAACGGCCAATGGCGGCGGGCCCACGCGCCAGACATTAGCAGAGGTGATGTCAAACGTAGTCGACAACTGGTAAATCCGGTCGCTCTTGCTGTGCATGCTGTCGAAGCTGAGCTCATCCCATACCCATAACAGGATAAGGATCGCAGTGGAAAGGCTTACGGCCAGGCCGACGATGTTGATTGCCGAATACGACTTGTTATTAACAAGCGTACGAAAAGCTGTTTTGATGTAGTTGCGGATCATTGCGTTTTAGGTGTCATTCTAATTCCGTATATTCAGTTCCTGCACCCGGTCGTAGGTTTCATAACTCGACGTTACGACTTTATCGCCCGGCTCCAATCCGCTGATCACTTCATAGTAGTCAGGATTCTGCCGCCCAAGCTGTACGTCCACCCGGTACGCCGATTTGCCGTCTTCGGTAAGCTTGAACACCCAGTTGCCGCCGGTTTGCTGGTAAAAGCCGCCCTTAGCCAATAGGATGGCTTTGGTTTCATCGCTGAGGGCGAGGCGAATCTGCAGCGTCTGACCCCGCCGGATGCCTTCTGGAACCTCATTTATAAATTCCATGTCTACTTGGAAACGCCCATTGGTCACTTGTGTATACACTTTTCTGATAACTAATTTGTAGCTCCTGCCGGCAAAGTTGAAGTCACCTTCGAGATCGGGATAGATGCGCGAAATATAGTGCTCATCGATATCTGCGCGGACTTTGAAACCCGTTAGTACATCGATTTGGCCAAGGCGTTCGCCGGCAGCTTTGCTTTGGCCGATTTCGGCATCGAACGAGGTGAGCTGGCCATCTACCGGAGCGCGGATAATGAGATCTTCCACCTTTCGGCGCATCAGGGCAAGCGCGGACATCCCGCTTTCATACAACCGTTTATTCTGCTCAAGTGATTGCGCGCTGCGGATAGAGTCTTGGTGGATATTTTCCCGTGTGAGCTTAACCCGTTGAACCTGGTAATCGTAGTTGTTTTTCGCCTGTTCAAACTCTTGCGAGCCGATGGCTTTTTGTTCGTATAACCTTTTGTTCAGGTCGTATATCCGTTTCGCCTCTTTCAGCCCATTTTCGACGTCGGCCATCTGGTTTCGGTTGGCAATAGACGTTTGAATGGCATTGTTTTCGGCAATCTGAACCTGCGTAAGGTTGTTATACACCTGTGTTTCTTGACCAACCAGGCTCAGCTCGAGGTTGGTATTTGAAAGCCGCATGATGGGATCACCTTTTTTAAGATGTGCACCGTCTTCAACAAATTTTTCTTCCACGCGCCCTCCTTCGGAAGCATCCAGGAAAATGCTGGTGATAGGCAGCACATTGCCGTTTACCGGTATGAATTCGCGGAAGGAATCTTCTTTCACCTCGGATACGGTAATACGTTCGGCGTCGACGTTGAGGCGGGAGTTTCCGGAAGTAAAATAATAGCTGGCAAAAATCAACGCTAATATAGCCGCCCCGCCAGCAACCATCGTAATACGTTTACTGTTCCATCTTTTTTTTGGTAATGCTCTGTCCATGTTGTTACTGCTAACTGCTTTCCGTGGTCGGCTCTCAGCCGTCCCGATTCCGTTGTTCATGTCTTATACGATATGATGGGCCGTTAACGGTCACGTTGCTGCCGCCGTCGATCAACCACGATTCATACAATGTCGTGCCAAAAATGCAATGTCTTTTAGTACAGCTTGTTGCGGCTTGTTTGTGAAGAAAACTGTCCGATATCGGACACCTGATGTGCGGTAGCGAACAGCAGCTACAGGCTGTCTATGAGCTTTTCGAAAGTCATACCCCGCGACGCCTTCAGTAAGATCAATGCATCAGTGATGGGCTGGCGTACCAACGCTGCTATCGCATCGTCTGTTGCCTGATAAAACTCAGCGCCTTCGCACCGGTGCTGGAAAAACGCTTCGCCAACAAAAATGACACGGTGCACAGCCATCTCCAGCGCTTGTCTTACCACGCGGCCATGTTCGGTATACGATTCATCACCCAACTCGAACATATCGCCCAGAATCACCACTTTTTTAACTGCATCAAGTGCCTGCATGTTCGACAATGCTGCCGCCATACTGCTAGCGTTGGCGTTGTAATAGTCGCAGATCACCGTGTTATTGGCGGTTTTGGTAAGCTGTGATCGGTTATTTGTAGGAATATATGCGGATACCCCACGGTTGATGTCGGCCGGCGACATATCGAAGTAAAGCCCGATGCAGATGGCAGCAAGGATATTTTCGGTATTGTAAGCGCCTGTCAGGTGAGTGGCCACCCTGTGGCGTGCAGCATCCGATTTGGTTGACCACTCGACTTCGAGCAGCGCGCCGGCGCTGATGAGTTCACCATATACGTCGTTTTCTGACGAAAAGCCATAGTTAACCACATGCTGGATATTTCGGCTGGCTGCCATTTCGCGGAGGAAAGGATTGTCGTGTTGAAGAAACAGCGTACCGTTGCGCTCAGCCAGGTGGTCATACAGCTCCCCTTTGGTGCGCTTGACCCCTTCAAAGCTGCCGAACCCCTCCAAATGGGCTTTGCCCACATTGGTAATCAACCCGTGAGTCGGCTGTGCAATGGAGCAAAGAAATGCGATTTCACCGAGATGGTTTGCACCCATCTCCACAACAGCAATCTCGGTTTCCGGTGTGATGGAGAGGATGGTAACAGGTACGCCGATGTGGTTGTTGAGGTTGCCTTTGGTTGCGTACGTATTGAAGTTTTGCGACAACACAGCATGTATCAGTTCTTTTGTGGTAGTTTTTCCGTTAGTGCCTGTGATGCCGATGATTGGAATCTGGAGTTGTGCGCGGTGATGGCGGGCGAGGTGCTGGAGCGCGGTCAGTACATTGGCGACAAGCAGGAAGCGCTCGTCTTGCTGGTACTGCGGCTCGTCGATGACGGCATAAGCTGCACCCCTTTCAAGCGCGTCCGCGGCAAATGCATTGCCGTTGAAATTTCCACCTTTAAGCGCGAAGAATATGCTACCGGGCTGTATATTCCGGCTGTCGGTGCTTATCGCAGGGTGCTTGAGAAAGTAAGGATATATCGCTGAAGGCTCCATGGTGCAAGTATAGGCAAAATACAAAAAAATCGAAGGTTGGCCGACCTCCGATTTTTCATATGAGTACCGATTGCCCGGTTATTCGTTGTTTCCTTCGGGCCAGGTTTTTTCACCTTTTTTCATCTTATCCAACGTCGCCTGATAGTTGGCCTTTTCCTCTCCTTCTACCGCATCGATAGCTTTTTGCTGCCACGCGATAGCCTGCTCGGTATCGCCGGTCTTGTACAAAAGGTTCGCATAGGTATCCATAAAGGCAGGCGTTTTCCCCTCGGTGTCGTCGACGCTGCGTTTGCTCCATGCCAGCGCTTCTTTAACGCAGTCGATATCTTCGCAGTTTTCAAAAACGGCCCATGCAAAGGCATTCAGTTGGCCGGCATTGACGTTGCTGCCGTATTTATTCATGTACTCGACCACTGCAGGCTGGAAACTGGCCCAGTCCTTTTTTGCTTGATATAGCTGAACGGTCATCAGGGAGAAGGGTTCGTCCAGGTCAACGGATGGGTATTTGGCCGTCACGGCTCCTTTCAGCGAATCCAAGTTGACGTTGTAATCGCGGGGGATGTTTGGATAGACGTCTTCGCGCATTACGATACTCACGACCTTCTTAGCTGCGGTACCCTCACCGAGCACAGCATCTACTTTGTCACGCTCATTCAACATGATTTCAAATCCTTTGCTTTTGCTGTCTTGGGTAAATTGCGCTAAAAACTCGAGGTTTTCCTTGGTATACAGGTCAGCCTGCGTGCTGAGGTATTCGTTGGCAAGCTCCGATGCCTTTTGCTGTTCATAGGCGTCCATAGCAGCGGTGGCCAGGTTCTTAAGAAACTCGGGTGTTTTTTTTCCGGCCTCATAAGCCCGTAATTGCGTGTAGAATTGCGTTTCAGGATTTAATGCTTTTTCTGCTCGCGCAATGAACTGGTCGGCCTCACCCCCACCTACGATGCGGTGCACCAACTCACCTTCGGGAGAAAATATGAGGAACGTGGGATATGCCCGTACATTATAAGTTTTCGCGATGCCATCGGCATCATCATACCAACTTTTGACCTCGTCAGAATCGGCGTCTGTCTTATCCATTTGGACTTTCGCATTGACGAAGTTCTTATTGAAAAACTCGCCGACTTTGGGCTGCGGGAAAATGTTATTCGTCATGTATTTGCATGGGCCGCACCAAGTGGTATAGCAATCGAGGAACAGGTATTTGTTCTCCTGTTTAGCTTTTTCTTTTATCTGCGCCCACGTCAAGCCGTGTTCGAAGTGTGTTCCACTTTCTTGCTGCGCCAGCGCTATACAGGGCAGGAGGAGCATGATCAATGCCAGTCTTTTCATAATGCTTGCAATTTAATTATATACGTAAAGTTACCTATTTTTCGTAAATAAATATTTTTTAATGTAAAAAATTTATACTCCCTGGTCGCGCTAGCCCCCCCGCGAAGGCACGAGTTTGCTGATAGACCCGCTGAATGCTGCATGTTATCCAAGATTTTATTCTGCAATATTTTTATAAATCGTGCACAAACATGCATTCGGTTTTATTTTTTGCGTATACTTGCACCTTAACCAATTAAGCCCTGCAATAAAGCCGGGAAGGAAAATGAAGATACGATGTGTATGGTCCTAAGCATATGCCGCTATTGTTCGATAATGTTAGCAATGCTGACGGCTCCGCATTTTGTTATTGGACAGCATTCCATGCTAAAGATAAGCTCTCCGGATAAGGATAGCAGTACCGTTTTCGAGCCGCTTGTTTACTTCAAGGGTTTGACAGACCCAGCCTCGGTTCTTTTTGTTAATGGCGATGCATTAAGGGTATACAGCACAGGCGCTTTCGCAGCCTCCGTACCCCTTCAGGAAGGTCTCAACGAGCTGCATGTTATGCATATTGCCGGCCGCGACACGTTGCGCAAGCGCATGGTAGTTGTTTATGAAAAGCCGCGCCCGCCGCAGCCGACGCAAGGTTTCGCCATTGATCAGGTGCGCGTGTTTCCGGGCGGTGCGCTTTGGCTGATGCCGGGCGACCTGCTACAGGTGGAGATGAAGGCCACGCCGGGAAATGAAGCCTTTTTCTACAAGGATATTCCGCTGTTCGAGGCGGATACGGCTGGCACTGGGGTTGCGGGTATCTATCGCGGTGAGTATACCGTACGGTCCTCCGATACGTTTAACAACGAGCCGATCTTGTTCCGGCTGCGTGACCGGACCACCGGAACGGTGGTGGTGGCTGAAAGCAACGAGCAGATTACCGTGCTAAGCCAGCCCCACTCATTGACGGCGCTTACCGTAGGCCATCAAACGCCCTTGTACTATGGGTTGGGAACCGGCCGCTTGGGTGGAGCCAAAATGGGATACCTCGATAGGTCGGTTAAATTGGAGGTGACCGGTAAAATGAGCAATATGTACCGGGTCAGGTTGGCAGAACAGGTACAAGCTTATGTACCGGAAAACCAGCTAAGCTTGCAGAAGGGTGTGCATTTTCGGCCATATTCGCTGACGGAAAGCTGGTCTGTGTATTCGGACAGCGCGGATGATTTTGTCAGGATCGGCCTAAATGAGCGGCTACCGTATACGGCCACGGTGCAGCATGATCCCACGCGCATCGTCATAGACATCTACGGTGCCGTGTCAAACAGCAACTGGATTACGCAGAAAGAGGGCCTTATGGCTATCCGAAACGTCTGGTACGAACAGGCCAGCAAAGATATATTCCGAGTATACATCGAATTGAAGGACAAGCAGCTGTGGGGATATGATGTGGGCTACCACGGCCGACAACTCGTTATTCGGGTAAAACCGTCGCCCGCTTCGCACTCCCTCCGCCGGCTGCGGGTAGCCGTGGATGCAGGGCATGGTGGCAGTAACCTGGGAGCAAAGGGCATGACCGGGGTGTTGGAGAAAGCGCTCAACCTGTCGATGGCCCTCAAACTGCGGGCTGCGCTGGAGGAGGCTGGCGCCACGGTGATCATGACACGCAGGGACGACCGCTTGGTCGGCAACACTAACCGCCTGGCGATGCTCCGGGAAGCGGACCCGGATATCTTGGTGAGCATCCATTGCAACGCTTCACGGAACCCACTCGTGCAGGGCACCTCTACATACTACCGCCATCAAGCTTATCGACCGTTGTCACAATACATTCATTCAGAGATGCTGAAGCTGGATATGGAAGACTTCGGCAATGTAGGCGGATTCAATTTCATTCTTAATGCGCCAACTGAATTTCCGTCGGCGTTGGTGGAGGTGGCTTTCCTTTCCAATCCGGCAGACGAGGAGCGGCTGCTGGATACCGGCTTTCAGGAAGCGGTCGCCAAAAGCATTGTGGCGGGGCTAAGAAGGTTCGTAAGGGAAGCGGCGGAGTAGGTGTAGCGTGTGGACGGTGTAGTTTCAAAAATAAGTATCCATGAATAAAAGTAAACATTTGATTTGCGGGCTCGCCTTATTGATGGGTGTAGCTTGCGCGTCCCGAAGGCACTTGCCGGAGGAGGAAAGAGCGGGAGAGCCGCCCATCCCCTCGGCGATGCGGGAATTCCGGGCGGCGTGGGTGGCCACTGTTGACAACATCAACTGGCCAAGCAAGCCCGGGCTAAGCACGGCGCAACAGCAAGCGGAGGCACTTGCCTTGCTTGATTTTCTCCGCGACCACCACTTCAATGCCGTCATATTCCAGGTGCGCCCTCAAGCAGATGCACTGTTTCCAAGCGAATGGGAACCTTGGTCGTACTACCTTACGGGCAAACAGGGTACCGCTCCGGATCCGTTTTATGATCCCCTGGCTTTCTGGATAGAAGAAGCACACCGGCGGGGCCTCGAATTGCACGTGTGGCTGAATCCCTACCGGGCCCATCACATTGCAGCCGGTGAGGTGGAACCGCCCTCACTGGTAAATAAGATGCCGGAGTCGGTCGTAAAGCTGAAGGAAGGCTATTGGTGGTTTGACCCAGCCAAGCAGTCCACACAAGATCATTCAGCGGCGGTGGTTATGGATATCGTGAGCCGCTACGACATTGACGGTGTGCATTTCGACGACTATTTTTACCCGTACGAATCCTACAACGGTGGGGCTGACTTCCCCGATGACGATACCTGGGCAGCTTACGTCGCTGGCGGCGGAACGCTATCGCGGGGCGATTGGCGCAGGAGCCACGTCAACCAGTTTATTGAGCGCATTTACAACGATATTAAACGGGTAAAGAAACACGTAAAATTCGGGCTGAGCCCATTCGGCATTTGGCGGCCAGGTCATCCTGAAAGTATTGCCGGGATGGACCAATACGACAAGCTATACGCCGACGCCAAGCTTTGGTTGAATAAGGGATGGGTTGACTACTTTACTCCCCAGCTGTATTGGCCGATTGCCCAAATCCCGCAGAGCTTCCCTGTGCTACTGGGATGGTGGCAGGAGGAGAATACACAGGCACGCCACCTGTGGCCGGGCATGAACGTAGGCCGGGGCGGCGACGAGGCCAACCTGCGGGAGGTGGTCAACCAGATCATGATTACCCGGGGCATGGTGCCTGCCAGTAAAGGGGCGGTGCACTGGAGCATCTCGTCGTTGACTCGGAACCCGCTTTTGGCTCAAGGCCTGCTGGAGGGTCCTTACAAGCAGCCGGCGCTGGTGCCTGCCTCGCCGTGGTTAGGCAGCGATGCGCCCGATTCACCTATGGTGAGGTTCAGTCGCCGCGGAGGGGAAGTGGACGTCAGCTGGCAGCATCCCAACACCGGCAACATTGCTAAGTGGGTGCTATATAGTCGTTTTGGAAATAAGTGGGATTACCGCATTCTGGAAAGCCATGTATCGTCATTGACGTTGCCCAGCTATGCTGATGATGGTGCGGTGCTTGAACAAGTGGTAGTGACCGCCGTTGACCGGTTGGGGAACGAAAGTGAAAGGATCATGGCGATAGACGGATCAAAGATATGATAGCACGAATGAACCATTGGTTTCTTTGTTTTGCCTGCATTTTCCTTTGCAGTGCGCAGTCGGCGGCGCAAAAGCCGGACCTCCCATCCGGGTTGGATGACTATGTAGAACGGGTGCTCCGCGAATTCCAGGTGCCAGGTATAGCCTTGGCCATCGTCAAGGATGGCAAGGTCATTCTGGCCAAGGGATACGGTGTGAAGCGCATGGACAGACCGGATCCAGTTGACGAAAACACGCTTTTTAACATTGCGTCCAACAGTAAAGCCTTCACAGCCACGGCACTGGCCATGCTGGTGGAGGAAGGCAAGCTGAAATGGGAAGACCCGGTAACCAAGTACCTGCCGTACCTCAAGTTTTCGGACGACTACGTAACAGCCCACCTTACCGTCCGCGACCTGCTCGTGCACCATAGCGGACTGCCTGCGTATGCTAATGACTTTCTGTTGTTCCCCCCGTCGACTTTCAGCCGGAAGGAGTTGCTTGGAAAATTAAAGGACGTACGCCTGCGCCATGATTTTCGCTCAGTATACGCATACAACAATATTCTCTACGTCGCTGCGGGCGAAGTGGTAGAAGCGGTATCGGGGATGACGTGGGAAGAATTTGTGAAGGCGCGTATCTTCGACCGTGTCGGTATGCGGCAGTCTATAGCGCGGTACAGCATATTGAGAGAACAGCCCAACGTGGCGCATGCCCACCGGATCCGCGACGGCCAACTGCAGGTCGTAGAACGTTATTTCGAAACCAATATCGGCGACAATGGAAACCCAGCGGGCGGCATTGCGTCATCGGCCGCGGACATGTCCCGCTGGCTGATCACCCAGTTGGATTCCGGCCGGACGCCCGATGGATTCCGCCTATTCACACCCCAGGCGACCAATCAGCTGTGGAAGATTATTAAGCCTATGCCCGTAAGCAAGGAACCCGAGTGGCTGAAACCCAATCAGAAAAATTTCTGGGGCTATGCATTGGGTTTCCGTTCGTATGATTACCGGGGAGTCAGGGTGGTTGGACATGGCGGCTTGCTTACGGGTTTCGTGTCCCAGATAGCCATGGTACCGGAACGGAACCTGGGTGTGGTGGTGCTGACCAATCAGTTGGCTTCCGGAGCCTATTGGTCCATTATCAACCATGTGCTGGATTATTACCTGGAAAGTCAGCCGTTTGACTGGATTGCGGGGTACAAAAAGGAGCTTGACCGTTCACAAGCCCGGCAAGACTCCATCCGCGCGCACGACAAGCCGGTCGACCCCGACACCACCCTCAGGCGTACGTTGCCGATGGCTGACTACGCAGGTGCTTATCGTGACAAGCTGATCGGCCGTACGGTGATTAGTCAGGTAGGGGACAGTGCATTGCGGTTGGATGTTGTCAAGTCGCCACAGTACAGCGGTCGGCTGCGCCATTTTCATGGCGATCTGTTTCGTCTGGTTTATGACAACACGGAGCGCGGTGAAGGGCCCTTCCTGACGTTTACGTTTAACGCGGATAAGTCCATCCGCGAAGGCCGCTTCGTTACCGAACGCGAAGGAGGGAGCAGCGATTGGACGGAGATCGTGCTGACTCCGGACAAAGACGCAATTTTGGACACTGCAGCGCTAAGGGAACGGATAGCAAAAGTAGTTAGCAAGCATCCTAAGGCCCGGTTTGCCTACGCCTTTCACGATATGCAAACCGGAGAGCGCGTATTGTTTAACGAGCGGGAAACGTTCCATGCGGCCAGCACCATGAAAACCCCCGTAATGATTGAAGCTTTCCGACAAGCGGTGGAGGGCAAATTTAAGCTGTCGGATTCCATCACCGTATACAACGAATTCCGCAGCATCGCTGACCGTAGCCGCTATTCGCTATCCACGGAAGACGACAGCGAGCAGACGCTCTACCAGCAGGTTGGCGAAAAAGTGACCTGGGAGAACCTGATTAACCGGATGATCACCGAGAGCAGCAACCTCGCAACCAATATAATCATCGATCAGATCGGCGCAAAAAATGTAATGAAATCCATGAAACGCATCGGAGCGGATGATATTCAGGTGCTGCGTGGTGTAGAAGACATAAAAGCATACGAAAAGGGCCTTAACAACACCGTGACGGCATATGACCTGATGCTGGTCTTTGAGCAGTTGGCCGGTACCCAGAACGGTATCGTTGATGAAGCCGCCAGAGAGCGAATGATGCGCATTCTGATGGACCAACGGTACCGCGGCATTATCCCGGCCAAATTGCCGGATGATGTGAAGGTAGCCAACAAAACCGGATGGATCACGAAGATACAGCACGATTCAGGTGTGGTTTTGCTGCCGGACGGACGCCGATATGTATTGATATTGCTATCTGGCAGTATGGATAATACGGCGGCCAAAGAAACGCTTGCCGCTGTTTCCCGGTTGTTTTATGATTACGTGACAGGGAGGTAAGAGTTACATAAGCTTTGGCAATCGCTGCATGTAAGTTTTAGTGAAAAAATAAAAAAAACATGCAGAAACATGCAAATAATAAAAATAGTTGTTATTATTGTGCAGCTAATCTATTATAATCTATTGCAAGTTGTTAAGGGGTTTCAAAGGCATTTTAGGTATAACCTAAAATGATTGTTTGGGTTTGTAAGTGGCCTTAAAAGTATCAGTATGAAAAGAAAAACCAATTCGGAATGTTGGCAGTATTTTGCCGAAACACCAAAAAAACACAACGAAGTATTCACCTAACTAATCAACGCTTATATGAAAAGAACATTACTTTTGCTATTTTTTGGAGTGATGTGTGTATCGTCCCATCTGATGGCACAACAAAAGACGGTAGCTGGCAGGGTTACCGATGGAAATGGCGCTCCCATTCCCAATGTAACCGTATTGGTTGAAGGCACGGGTACCCAGACCCAAACAAACGCGCAAGGAAATTATTCGATTCGCGTTTCCGAAGGGCAGCGGTTGATTTTCAGTTCTGTTGGTTTCGAAACCGTGTCGCATCGAATTGGCGATCAAACTTCGGTTGATGTATCGATGGTAGAAAAAGCGGCTTCATTAGATGAAGTATTGGTAACCGCAGAGTTTGGTATGAAGCGTGTCGGGCGGGCGATAGGCTCTTCGGTACAACAAATCGATGGGGCTACAATCAGCGAATCAGGCAGGGAGAATTTTATCTCAGCACTTGCAGGGCGGGTTCCTGGACTGAATGTGACATCGACAAGCGGAAGCCCCGGAGCCTCAACTACGGTTGTACTGCGTAATATCACCTCCATATCAGGCAATAACCAGCCGCTGTACGTGGTGGACGGTATTCCCATGAATAACTCCTCTTTTGACCCCCTGGGCGGTATGGCCGGGGGAGGAGGCAATACCTATTCGGTTCGTAACCTGGATTTTGCTTCCCGGGGGAATGACTTCAATCCGGAAGACGTAGAATCGATCACCGTATTAAAGGGTGCGGCAGCGGCAGCACTGTACGGATCAGATGCCTCAAATGGCGCGATCATCATCACCACAAAAAAAGGTCGTGCTGGAAAAGGCAGGGTTAATTATAGCAATTACTTCAAATGGGACGAGGCGTATGGCTATCCCGATATGCAAACCAAGTATGCGAATGGGGCCTATGGCACGACAAACTACTATTATACATCAAAGTACGGTGGCTTGTACCCCGAAGGAATGCAACTTTATGATAACATTGCTGCCTTACTTCAGACCGGCTACCAACAACGGCACAATGCTTCTGTTGAAGCCGGATCGGATAAAGCGACAATTCGGGCTGGATTCTCCGCGTTGGGCCAGAACGGTGTGTTAAAAACGACAGACTATGAGCGGACCAACCTAAGTTTGTCTGGGCAGGCACAAGTAACGGATTGGCTGAAATTTGACGGTTCTCTACAGTACACCAACACCGGGAATAACAAGGTTTTAAGAGGTACAGACGGGCCCTTATTCCGTGCTATGCTATGGCCAATGGTAGATGATATGCGGAATTACTTGGCGGCTGATGGCAGTCATATGAAGGTGCCGGATTATTACATTGACGAGGACTTACTCAATCCGCTTTTCGCTATGTACAAGAACAAATTGTATGATAAATCAGATCGTTTCCTCAGCAACGTAGCGTTAAATCTCACGCCTATAAAAAACTCGTTTCTTCGGGCGCAGGTGGGCTGGGATGTCGGGATGCAGACATTTGAAACATCCGCCCATCCTTATTACGCAAACCGAAATGCCGGCGTCGGCCAGTATAACCTAGTTCAGTCCAATTTCTCTGACCCGACTATTAATATACTTGCCGGATACAATAATAGTTTTTTTGATGACAAGTTCTCCTTTTCCGGACAGGTAGGGTATCACCAATTGGAAAATGCCATTACCCGATCGGCTTCCAACGGAACCGGATTTATTGTTCCCGATTTCCAGTCGATCAACAACACCGATCCGGCAACTCAAACGGCTACCCAAAGGAATACCAAGAGAAGGATTCAGGCGCTCTCTGGTCAATTCGAACTCGGATACAACAACATCGCATTTCTGACACTGAGAGCTCGTAATGACTGGTCTTCCACCTTGCCTGTAAACAACAATAGGTATTTTTACCCAGCAATCGAAGGCGCATTCATTTTATCCGATCTGAAATTTATGAAATCGGTCAAAGCCATCAACTACGTCAAGCTACGCGGGTCGTTGGCCCAAGTTGGTAAAGACGCTGGCCCGTTACAAATTGATCCACAATTGGAGGGTACGGAGTTGACCGGAGGAGGATTTAAGTATGGATTTACCGGACCGAATCCGAACCTACGGCCGGAAATCACGACAGCACACGAGGCCGGTATCGATTTAAGAGTATTGGATAACAGGGTCAACGCTAGCTTCACGTACTTCGGCACTCGGAATGCCGACCAGATTGTAAGCGGTTTCCGGTTGAGTTATGCCACGGGGTTCGTCTTAAATACCATGAATGTTGGTTCGTTCAAGACCTGGGGCTGGGAAGCGCATATCGATGGGGATATTATTAAAAATCCCAACGGATTGACATGGAACCTCGGGGTAAATGCCTCTCGGGGACGTTCTGAAGTATTGTACTTGCCAGAAAATGTGACGGAGTATTACAATCCTTACACTTGGAATGCTGGGAATATCCGGAACGGAATCATGATTGGTCACCCGATTACTACATTGACAGGGCAAGCCTATTCTCGGAACGACAACGGAGATATCCTAATCAATCCGACAACGGGGTTGCCGATAACCGACGATGTCTGGTCAGTTATTGGCGACCGTGAACCCAACCTACGTTTTGGCATCACGTCCAGCCTCACTTACAAAAACCTCCGGCTTTCAGGGCTATTCGCCGGCCGCTTGGGTGCTACCGTGGTCAACGGTACCAAACGGGAAATGATGATCAGAGGAACCAGCTGGGAGTCGGTGGACCTGCGGGAAAGCGGTCCATGGATATTCGAAGGAGTCCTGCGGGATGGAAATGAGAATACCGACAACCCGACGCGCAATACCATTGCGATGGATTACCGCGCCGTTGGGGCCAGCATATTCACCGGTAGTAATGAAGACTGGCTGGAAAAAAACGTGAATTACCTACGCCTGCAGGAATTGCGTCTGTCTTACCGTTTGCCTGCACAGTTGTTTAGCCGGTATAAACTTATTTCCGGGCTGGATGTGTACTTTGTAGGCAACGATTTATTTACCTGGACCAACTACTCCGGCATTGATGCAGTAGGAAACACGGTCTCCGCTGCGGCAGGCGGTACAGGTGGCGAAGGGATCGACGTGTGGTCTATCCCGAACCCCCGTGGTTATTCGGTAGGCTTGAGCTTAACGTTGAATTAAAAAACAGAAGTCATGAAGAAATTAATATATGCGCTCTTACCCATACTTTTTATCTTGGGTAGCTGCGAAAAATATCTGGATGTAAACAAGAACATCGACGCCCCCGACTATGTCGAAGGATATTTGTACCTGGCCAACATTACCCAGCAATACCAAGGGATATACTGGGACATACGTGCGATTGGGCCGCTCACGCAAATGATGGGTACGACCTCAACATTTTTCGTCCCGTTTGCTAACCATTATTACGCTTCGGGAAGGGATGAAGGGGGTGAGATGTGGCGGGTGGTCTATTGGAACCAGGGTATGAACCTCGAAAACCTGATCAATCAATCGATGGACGCTGAAGACTGGACACTGGCCGGCATTGGTTATGCGATGAAAGCATTCAGCTGGGATATGTTAACCAAAATTCACGGGGAAGTACCCATGGAAGATGCATTTGTTCCTGGGTTGCTTTCCCATGATTACGATTATCAAAAAGATGTCTATGCGCAGGTCAGGGAGTGGGCCTATACTGCTATCGAGCTGCTTGAACGGCCGGATGACCACAACTACGGAACGAAAATAAGTGACAATGATTTTATTTACCATGGGGATAAGGCTAAGTGGATTAAATTTGCTTATGCCGTCATCGTGCGAAATTTAGCCTCACTAACTAACAAAACGGATTTCGCAGGGGCATATGCCGAGGAGCTCATTACCGCAGCAGGAAAGTCGTTTCAAAGCCCGGATGATGATGCGACTGTCGAGGTTGCCGGAGGGTCCCAATCCGCACCTTATAGCGGCTACAATAATTTTTGGGGAACAGCGCGCAGCAACTTGACTTATAGTTATTTTCAGCATGAATACGCCGTACAGGTGTTTACAGGAACTGTTCCGGAATATGATGAGTCGACCGGTGATAAAATTCGTTTAGACCAGAATCCGTACTATCCCTATAAGCTAGCGGAAAAACAAATCATCACGGATACGTTGTTGGATGAGCCGGGGCATTTTGACCCGAGGGTTGCGGTTAAGTTGGCGACAACGAGCAACCCCACATTCCTTAATTTAGATGATACAGATAACGTAAAATCGTATCAATATTATGGAGGGGGATTTACAGGAACGGTTGGCCCTATCGGCCAAGCACCTTCTTACTATGGAAGAAATATTGCGTCTACGGTTACGGGCACCGTTCATGATGGGATTGGCCGCTGGATCTATCGGGATGATGCACCGTACATTCTGACCACCTACGCGGAGCTCCAATTCTGTTTAGCAGAAGCCTACTGGAAGCTTGACAGGCCTTCAGAAGCGTTTGACGCGTTTAAGAAAGGCGTTGTGGCAGACATGGCGACCACCGCACGGTATATCTATCCGGGAAGAGAAGGCAGTGCCACGGGAGGTGACAAGATTACAAGAAATCTATTCAATACGCTTTCTTCGGAATACGTCAACGGACCCTACGTCAACGGGCTGACGGATTTTACGTTGTCCCACATCATGATGCAGAAGTGGGTCGCTTTATATCCATGGGGAGCGCCGGAGGCGTGGGTAGATATGCGCAAATATCACTATGATATCGACTATACCGGCGAATATCCCAGCAATGGGAACGGTTGGATTCAGGCATTGGTTGAGCAGAAGCCGGATTCTGATCCTTCCAAAGTTTATCAAGGATTTTATTTACGGCCTGCGCAAGTGGAGGGCCGGAAAGGTTCTTATGACGTTCGAAACGAGGGTTCTCCAAGCTATCGGTTAAGACCCCGATTTAACTCGGAATATATGTGGAACCTTCCAGCGCTGGAAACACTTAAGCCTATACCGGGGACGGCAGATAACTACCAAACATCGATCCCGTGGTTCGCTTACCCCCAAGAAATGCCGCAATAATGGACTATGTTAAAAAATAAGAGATGAAGACATTAGACAAATTAATATTAGCCCTTATCTGTACTTTTCTTTGTACAGCCTGTGAAAAGAACGTAGTGGAGTACCCCGCTACTCCAATTAGTGATGAGACAACGGCGCAATTCCAACTTCACTATATGGTGCCTGTTACTTCAGGAACGGTCAACAACATCAATAAGGTTGAATTGAATGGTGCGCTGCTGGCCAACGAAACCGCTCCCTTGGCAACCTATAACTTCATACCCAGTGGAGCCGTGGGCAAGTTCTATGCAACGAACCCCGGTACCGTGAATCTGAAATTGTATAGAGGGCCCGCATCCAGCTTGACGCTGGCGTATGACCGGGATTTTGATTTGCCGGCAGGAAAATATAACGTGATTGTCCACGACTTCGACATGCCGCCGGTAATTGTCAAAAACGAGGTGCCTTATCCGACAGTGGTCACGGAGCATACAGGAACCACAGCGTGGGTAAAATTTTACAATTTTCTGTATGAAACGCCCGGTGTGCCGACTCCCTTAAGGTTGCAGTATCAATTTCAGTATATTACGGATAATGAAACCGGCGAAAAAAGTGAGTGGGCGGACCTTGGAAATGCGGTGTCATTTGGGGAGGCTACCGGCTGGGAGCCAGTCACCGTAAATAAAACGGTTGAAATATCTGCAGGTACGGCGCGGATCGACTATCGGATCAGGCTGATCGGTGAGGATGGCTCAGACCAAGGAAGTCTGATAGTCCAAAATGCTGCCGGAAACATAGTCAATTATTCGGATTGGTGGAATGCGGCAATTGGCCGTGTATATCATCACATGTTGGCAGGCTATCGCGTGGCGACACCGACATCTAGTGTAAGGGTAGCTACAGCTTTATAAATTGAAGCTTGCGAACAAATTGAGGTTGTTGCAAAACAGGCTCATGTCCAAAAAGCAATATTGGTGCTGTTGGGTATGAGCCTGTCACTGTTTGCATTTGTCAGTTGCTCCCCGTTTTCGAGGCAGATGATAACCCCGAAAAGTTGTTGCCATAATATGGGGCTGGCCCGCTTGATACACCAAATGGATTCGTGGGAAGTCGCATCCAGGGAAGCGCTGTTAAAGGAAAGGCTGTTAACCGGGTGTGTTCCAAAGTTCCTGCGACGTTTTTCAAGAATTGACATAGGCATCAAAGCAGACGACGGGAAGGTAATTAAGGCTGAGTACTACGTTTCTCCCGCTTATCTATCCATCGGCAATAGTAGTGGTTTTCTGCGCGTCCCGCTCACACCCCAAACAGCGCAGGATATTGCGAGTCACTACCGATGTTTTCTGCCAACAAAGAAAAATGTCGATGACATCTATGCCGCGGCGAAAATCAAACTGCAGCCTATACCCTTAACCGAAAAACGGGAAACATTCGGTACGTTCGTTGAGCACCACAAATTGATCGAACGGCAACGCAATGACAGAAAAGAATTAATTGCAGGCATCAAAAAAGATGTGGTGATCAGCAGTGCAGTGGCAAAAGACCCACGACCAAACCGGGTAGCCATTTATGGATGGCACAAATCGGATGGTAGCCCCATACAACCGCTATACACCGGTTATGTGGATTGGTTTGTGGATTATAGCCACGGTATCCGGCTGGTCTACGAAATGATTAGGGTAGCGGGAAAGTGGATGCATTACAGGGAAATATTGAATGACCCCCTGTTGAAACGGCTGTTGTGTGACGAAGAAGCCTGTGACGTTTATGAATACTCAGAATGATGCGTATTGTAATAATCAGTCTGACTCTTTTACCGCCCTTATTACTACACTATTTGTTTCTTCTTCTTGCATGTTTATGCATAGTATAAAACCTTATTAGATAAAACCGCGTCCATAATTCACAAAATAGATCGAACTGGCCGGCCTGAACTGAGGGTGTGTGTCTATTCAAAAAAAAACATGCATTAACATGCACGTTTTTAAAAAATTGTTTTTATACTTGTATGACTAATTGAGATAAACCACAGTAAACGGAACATGTAGAAATTTCAGTGACGATGAGAAAAATTATACACTTGCGATTTATGGGATTATTGTGGGGCTGCCTAGGCCTAATTATTTTCCAGGCGTGCGGACAGTCTGCGAAGTCAAATAGCCAAAATGCAGCGGAAGTTAACGATTCGACTTTACTCACCGGGGCCGATCAACTCGATCGATATCTTCCCCTACTGGAGGGCAAGAAAGTAGGCCTCATGGGAAACCAAACGTCAATTGTCGGACCGGAAAAGGAACACGTGGTGGATGTACTATTTCGCGAAGGCGTGGATCTGAAGTTCGCCTTTGCGCCCGAACATGGTTTCCGGGGCGATATTGAACGCGGCGAGAAGGTATCTAACGAGGTGGACGAACAGACGGGCTTGCCATTGTACTCATTGTATGGAAAAAACGAGAAAGCAGATTCCATCGTTGCTTCAGTGGACGTGATGATCTTTGATCTGCAAGATGTCGGTGCTCGTTTTTATACGTATATCACTTCCATGCATCGAGTGATGCAGCTGTGTGCCACACATGGGAAGAAGCTGATTGTACTGGACCGTCCAAATCCTAACGGAGATCAGGTAGACGGCCCTGTACGGAAAGATGATAAATTTAAATCTAACGTGAGCTATCACAAAATTGCGATGATCCACGGACTAACGGTGGGTGAGTTGGCGAAAATGATCAATGGTGAGCGATGGCTAGATGGCGGGGCCCAATGCGACCTCGAAGTCATCACCGTGCAAAACTATCATCACGGCACACCATACGAACTGCCCGTGATCCCTTCCCCGAGTCTTCCCAACCATTTATCGGTACGGCTGTACATGTCGCTCTGCCTTTTTGAGGGAACGGATATCAGCGTGGGCCGCGGAACGGACTGGCCTTTTCAGGTGTTGGGTTACCCAGATCCGGTTTTTGGAAAGTTTATTTTTACCCCGAGTTCACGCCCGGGCATGGCCGCACACGTAGAACAGCAAGGCAAAACATGCTATGGGCTTGATCTGCGTAGCTTAGATCCGCAAGATCAGACCTTCACACTGAAATACTTGATTGATTTTTACCAAAAGGCGCCGTTTAAGGACAAATTTTTCGTCCGACCTGATTTCTTCGACAAGCTGGCCGGTACGGACGAGCTGCGCAAGCAAATCATTGCTGGGGAAACCGAAGAACAGATCAAGGCATCATGGGCCGCTGATCTGGCAACGTACAAAACGATGCGGAAGAAATACTTATTATATTCTGATTTTGAATAAGACTAGTAGTTGCTAACTACCAATTGCATTATATAAACTAAATGCGTTACACCATGAGAAAATTAGTACAGTTCTCGATGATGATTGCTCTTAGCATTCCCCTTGGCACCCTCGCCTTTGCCGAGATACCGGGGACAAGTAATCATTCGGGCCCTAAAAAAGTATTTGAGGATGGCATCCTCAGGAAAGATGCCCAGCAGACCATCGCTGGGAGAGTTACCGCGGCTGATGGAGTTCCATTACCTGGCGTAAGTGTGTCGGTGGTCGGAAAAACAACGGCGACTAGCACAGATGACGAAGGAAACTTCAGGATTTCGGCGGAGATCGGAAGTACACTGCGATTTACAATGATTGGATATTCAGCGAAGAACGTGGAAGTGACAGGGCCCAATCTTAACGTGATGTTGGAGGCAGGAGATCAAAGCCTGGACGAAGTTGTGGTGGTCGGCTATGGCAGTCAGCGCCGGGGGAATGTTACGGGAGCCATTTCTACAATCAGTGTTAAGGAAAACCTCGAAGCGCGCCCAATTGCGGATATCGGCAGGGCTATTCAGGGTGCTGCACCCGGTTTGAACGTTGTTATTCCTAGCGGAGAAGTCGGATCCGATCCCCGGATACGAATCAGGGGACAAATCGGTTCCTTTGCAGGAGGTGCCCAGCCATTGATTTTGTTGGATAACGTAGAAATACCTAGTATCCAATTGGTCAATCCTAATGATGTCGAATCGATAACGGTTTTGAAGGATGCAGCATCTACGGCCATCTATGGTTCAAAAGCGACTTTCGGGGTGATTTTGATTACCTCTAAAAAGGGCACGAACCAGGATCGGGTCAGCGTGAACTATACCAATAACTTCTCTTGGCAAAATCCCTGGAAGGAGTTGAAAATGGGCGATGTTAACGCTTTAAAGTATACTGTTGATGCAGTGGAGCGTGTGGGCGGCAATGTGGCCGGGGCTTTTTACAAGGTAGATCGAGAAAGTTGGATACGAGCTGTAGAGTGGAAAGAGAAGTATGGGAAGACCATAGGGGTGGACGACCCTACAGTGTACGGAAGGGACTGGTATTTCGATCCGACCCGGAACTTCAAATTCGGTGTCCGCACGTATGACCCCTATGAGGCTATGGTAAGAGAGTGGGCGCCGACACAACAGCATAATGTGACAGTAGGAGGTACTTCTGGCAAGACTTCTTATAACCTTGGGTTAGGGCTGCTAGATCAAAGCGGCATGTTTAAACCAGCTAAAGTGGATAAGTTCTCTCGCTATAATGCGTCTTTACGGGTTAATAGTGAAATTAATAAATATGTGACCGCTCGTGCTGGAGTATTGTTTTCGCAGCGCGATAAGCAGTATCCTTATGTAACAAATTCGACTACGGCTGATCCTTGGTTATATCTTTATCGATGGAGCTCGCTTTATCCGCTTGGTAATGACGAAAACGGCGACCCTATCCGTAGCCCAGCTAGCGAAGCGGCAGCGGCTAATACGGCGAGTTGGAAGCACAATTACTTAAACTTAAGTCTCGGCACCACTATTAACATTATGGATAATTGGACGGTTGATATAGATTATACCTTCGCCAATCAGGAAGAGATACGCCATAGGCCCGGAACAAAATACACCATGCGTGATTCATGGGTGGCGGCGGTGGCCAGAAACGATGCAAGCGGAAATCCAGTATACGTAAATCGCGAGGGACAGGTTGTATCCAGTTCGGATCCGCATGCTATGCGCGCATACGACCTGCCGCACCATACCTATACCGGCCCCGGCGCGGCGCCCGATCACATCTATCAGCGATCAGAGAATTTGTACAAGCATACAGTTAATGCGTTCACTACCTATAACCTAGACTTGAACGACGATAGCCATTTCAAATTCATGCTGGGTCTGAACCGGGTAACGGACAATTGGGCCAACCATTTTACACAGGTGACCAACTTGACAGATATTGTTAACCCGCAGTTTCCCTACGGCATCGGTACTTGGACCGGCGGTGGCGGTGAATTTTGGGAGGCACAACTGGGTTATTTCGGTCGTGTAAACTACGCATATAGAAATAAGTATTTAGTGGAAGCGAACGTGCGATACGATGGTTCTTCTAAGTTCCCCACCGACTTGAAATGGCGTTGGTTCCCTTCGTTCTCCGCGGGATGGGTTTTAAGCGAGGAAAATTTTATGGCTTGGTCACGGAATGTAGTCGATCAACTGAAATTCAGAGGGTCCTGGGGCAAAGTGGGTGACCAACAAGTACGGAATGACTTGTACGTGCCAACTATGTCTACCGGCCAGTCTACTTGGATTAGCGCAGATGGTACAAGAGCCAATTTCGTTGGTACGCCGAATGCGGTATCGGCGTCAATTACTTGGCAACAGAAAGTAGATCTGAATCTAGGGGTTGATGCGCGGTTCTTCAATAATAAATTTGGTTTCACCTTTGACTGGTTCCGAAATGATATGAAGAACGCGATTGTCCCGGCTGAAGGGGTCCCGGCTACGTTCGGTACTGGAGCGCCGCAAGGCAATTTCGGTTCCCTTCGCACAAGGGGGTGGGAGTTTGCCATCGATTTTGGCCACCGATTTGACAACGGGCTCACCATTAATGCTCGGGCAAATTTGGCGGATGCAAGGCAAACCATTACCGCATATGGCTCTACAGAAAGTGTGAACGGCAACTATGTAGGCAGGACGATTGGAGAGATATGGGGCTACCGTACGGACCGGTTGTACCAAATGGATGATTTTGAGCTCGATTCGGATGGCAACTTGCAACTGATTACACTAACGGAAGCGGAAAGTGCAAAATACGCTGGGCGGAGAGCCTATAAACTGAAACCCGGACCAAACGGAGAGAAGCCCGTCTACCAGGTGTTTTTGCAAAACAGCGCGGATTTCTTTTTCGGCCCTGGCGATGTGAAGTTTGTCGACGTAAACGGCGATGGCGAGCTTGACAACGGCAGTACGCTTTTGAGTAACCATGGTGATTTAGAAATTATTGGCAATTCAACGCCACGTCACGAATACGGTTTCCGTTTGGGAGCAGATTTCAAAGGATTCGATTTCTCAGTTTTCTTTCAAGGAATCGGAAGCCGTCAGGTGTGGGGACAGGGCTTTTTAGCGATTCCAGGATTCCACGCTTCAGACGGAGCAATGCCTGCCGCGATTGTAGATAATTATTGGACGCCGGAGAATACGGGTGCTTTTTATCCTGCCGCATATAACAATGCAGGTAGTAATTCGACCAATAATATGCAGATTCAGGACCGCTATCTGTTAGATATGTCCTATTTACGTCTGAAAAATTTGACCTTAGGTTATTCGTTGCCAAGAGCTCCGTTGCAACGCATAGGAGTCAATTCGCTACGTGTGTATGTTGCATTGGAAAACATTCTGACATGGGATAGACTTGGCGGATTGCCCATCGATCCGGAGGAAATTGCGGGGTATTCCATGTGGAATGATCAGAACTATAACCTAGATCGAACTGGTGTAGGTATCCCTACCTTTAAGAGTGCATCGTTCGGTGTTCAGTTGGATTTTTAAAAATATAAAAGATGAAAAGTTCATATAGATTCTTATATAGCGTTTTTGCATCGAGCTTGATATTTGCTGCGTGTAGCGATAACATATTGGACCGGCCACCTTTAACGCAGCCGGTAGATGATAACTTTTGGCGGAACGAAACGGACATCCGTTTATTCGCAAACGGGTTTTACCCCCAGTATTTTGTGGGGTATAATAATACTTGGGGCGTGGACTATACCCCCGTCCGAGGGTATACGTTTTCTGATGACCTTACAAGCAGAAATGTGCAAGGGCATTTTGAGAACAATGTGCCGACGAGTCGAGGTGCAACAACTGAGGGAGCGGCATGGCTGACCCAATATGCTGGGCCCAATTGGAATTTCGCATGGGTGCGCAAATCGAACGTGTTTATAAATCGACTGGAGAATGTTGCGCAAGCTAATCTTACACCTGATGCTTATAATCATTGGCTTGCCGTTGCCCGCTTTTTCAGAGGCTTCGAATACAGTAGGTTGGTGAGCGTATTTGGAGATGTACCTTACTATGGAGCTGAAGTTGCAGACAATGACTGGGACGAACTCTATAAGGACAGAGACGATCGTGGGGTCGTCATGGACCACGTTTATAATGACTTTAGGTTCGTGATGGATAATATCCGGCTCAATGACGGGGCTAACGTATTGAATAAGTATATTGCCGCGTCGTTCATCGCTCGGCTGATGCTTTTTGAAGGCACGTTTCAACATTATCATGACTTGAGTGCAGAGCGGGCGAAGCGCTACTTAGAACTGGCCGTCGAAGCTGCCGAGTTTGCAATGAACGGACCTTATTCGTTTACAAGTGATTTCAAAAGCCTTTTTGCTTCCGAAAATTTGGCAAACAACAGGGAAGTGATTATGTATCGCGCATACGACGCTGGATTGGGGGTTACCCATCATATTGGCTCGTACAACAACGGCACGGAAGGGCAAGGCGCAGCGGCGAATTTGGTGCTCGTGAAATCCTTTATTTGCAATGATGGAGAGGTTTGGCAAAATTCGAGCGTTGAGGACGCAGATAGTTTTTCACCCAAAGACTTGGCGTTAACCCGAGATCCGCGATTTGAAGCCACGTTCATAGATCGCCCGCACACGCCGGCTTCTTCATTGCTATATACTTACAAATTTGTATCAAGAGAAGCGTTGAACTACATCGGAGGCACTTATCCTCCTGCTTGGGGCAGCAATACCAACACTAACGATGCTCCCGTAATACGGCTTGCAGAAGTTGTGCTCAATTGGTTAGAGGCGAAAGCTGTACTTGCAGAGTTCTTTGGCGGTGCTGCAGTAACCCAGGAAGACTTGGATCGCTCGGTCAATGCAATTCGCAATCGACCGTTAGATGATGTAGCGATTTCAAAAGGCGTGAAAAAAACTGCGCCCCTACAGTTAGGTCGGTTGCCCGTTGATCCAGCTCGCGATCCTGATGTGTCTCCGCTAATTTGGGAGATACGGAGGGAACGCCGGATGGAGTTTTTCTGGGAGTATTCAAGATTGTTGGACCTTAAGCGCTGGCGAAAAATCCAATATATGGATTTCAGTCGAAATCCCGATTATTTTCTTGGCGTATGGGTCGATATTCCAAGCGAAGTACCGGGTTTCCTGACGGAAAGTTACGTCGGACTATTGAAAGTCAAGAAACAGGACGGAACAATCGTTACATACAATGGTAACAATGCCGCAAATATGGTCGGGTTCTTTATGATAGAGAGTGCGGCTAACCGAAATGCTTTCGATGATCGGGTATATATGGCACCTGTAGGACAGGCTCAAATCGTCCAATACCAGGAGCGTGGCTATACTCTTTCACAAACACAGGGTTGGAACTAATATCATTGATTAAAATAGAAGGGTAAATGATTCTTTAAAGGCCGGCAGGTTTGTGCGGCCTTTTTGAAAAAACAAAAAATGGAGTTGGCACGTCTGCTTATAGTTGTAGTTGTAAAATTGTCGTTTAAGTTTGGGTCCGGCGAATGGCTGGTATCAAGAAAGTGTAAAATACTCGGGCTTTCATTGGCCATGTTGCTTCATGTAACATGGACGCACGCCCAACCCATTCAATTCGCTCATGTAACCGACACCCATGTTGGCGGCGCCACCGGCGCTGATGACCTGAGGCGTACCGTTGCAGACATCAACAGCAATCCGGAGCTTGACTTCGTGATCTTATCCGGCGATGTCACCGAGTTCGGCTCGGACGAAGAGCTGACGTTGGCTAAACAGATACTGGACAGCCTCCGCTTGCCGTGGTATGTGATCCCCGGCAATCACGATACCAACTGGTCGGAAAGCGGCGGCAACAGTTTCCGCAGGGTGTTCGGTGGCGAAACGTTTGCCTTTGTGCATAAGGGCTATATTTTCGTGGGCACCAACTCGGGGCCGAATATGCGGATGAGCCCGGGGCAGATACCCCGTGAAAACCTGGTATGGATGGACTCGCTGTTCGCAGCTCATCCCGATCAGGACATGCCCCTGATCTATGTGAACCACTATCCGCAGGATTCTTCGTTGAACAATTGGTTCGAAGCGCTTGACCGCGTGAAACAACGCAACGTGCAGCTCTTTTTCTGCGGCCATGGCCACCAGAATAAGGTATATGATTTCGAGGGTATACCCAGTATCATGGGGCGCTCCAACCTGCGCGCTAAAGACACCGTGGGCGGATACAACATCGTGACCATTGCAGACGGCAAAGCGGTATACCAAGAGCGTAATCCGGGGGTGATGACACGGGACCCCTGGGCTGTAGTGCCTTTGCGTAATCATGACTTCACCAAAGAGCGCAAACTTTATCCTCGCCCTGACTATTCGGTGAATACACGCCATGCGGGCGTGCGGGAAGTCTGGTCATTTCAGGATGAAAGCGATATCGGAGCAGGCTTGGCTGCCTATAAGCAGCTGGTCATCACCGCCAATACGAAGGGGCAGATATACGCGCTGGATGCGGGTACCGGACGGCAGGTATGGAGTTTCCAGACCGGCGGAAAGGTGTATTCTACCCCGGCTGTCTGGAAAAATTACGTGATAGTCGGTTCGTCTGACCATTTCATTTATTGCCTGCATGCCGGGACGGGCGAGTTGCTGTGGAAGCATGAAGCCAATAAGGCCGTGTTGGGCTCGCCCTTGGTTCATAGGGGAGTTGCTTATATAGGTGCCTCGGATGGCCGGTTCAGGGCACTGGATGTAAGGTCAGGCAGATTGCGGTGGTCTTTTGACTCGGTTGAAGGCTACGTTTCTGGCAAGCCCCTGCTGTACAAAAACATTTTATACTTCGGTTCATGGGACAATGGCTTCTATGCACTCGATCCGGCCAATGGCCACCTGAAATGGGAATGGTCCAACGGCGCATCTAACCGGATGCTTTCGCCTGCCGCGTGCTACCCCGTGGGGGCGAATGGCCGGGTGTTCATCGTGGCGCCTGACCGATACATGACGGCATTGGATGCTAACAGTGGCACCGAAATCTGGCGGAAGAAAATGGATAGCATACGGGTGCGCGAGTCGATGGGATTGTCTGAAAACGGCCGCTTGGTTTACGTGAAGACAATGGATGGACAGGTGCTGGGCGTGTCGACCACGGCAGACAGCATGCAGATTGATTGGGAGTCAGCGTTGCAGCTTCCCTATGAATTGACGCCTTCGGCCATCGCTGCGGTTGATGGACTCGTCTTCGTGCCCAGTCATTCGGGTTTGGTAAGCGGCGTAAATGCCGAAAGAGGAGAGGTCGCTTGGCAATATAAGGTGTCCAATGGGATGGTAAACCCGATGCTGCCCCTTAGACGGCAGCGACTGGTCGTGAGCACAATGGACGGAAAGGTGGCGTGCCTGGAATACGGACTTGAAGAAACGCGAGCATGGATACGTATTAACCAGTTGGGGTATACACCGCAAGGGGTGAAGGTAGCCGTGATGGGCGGCAAAGGGACAAAGCGGGTTTCCCGGTTCTCGCTGGTTGCGGCTGACACCGGCGAACCGGCGTTTTCGGGCAGAGCAGGCAAAAACTTTGGTGCTTATGGCCCTTTCCGGTCGTCCTACCGGCTGGATTTTTCGGCGTATACGGATACTGGCCGGTATTACCTGGAAGTAGACGGCGCACGGTCGCCGCAGTTCCGCATAGCTGATGACGTTTATCAGGGTGCTGCGGATTTCGTATTGCGCTACATGCGCCAACAGCGAACGTTATTCAACCCTTTTTTGCAAGACAGCTGCCATACGCATGACGGTTTTACGTTGTATGCCGGCAAAGCGGGACTGCCGGATAGCACGCGCATAGACGTCGGTGGCGGTTGGCACGACGCCTCCGATTATCTGCAGTATTCGACCACATCGGCCAATGCGACCTACCACCTCTTAGCAGCGTATCGTGATTTCCCCGATGTGTTTGGTGACAGCAAGCAGGCAAACGGCCTGGATGGGCCAAACGGAATCGCAGACGTGCTGGATGAGGCCAAATGGGGACTCGACTGGCTCCTGAAGATGCATCCGGAACCGCATTTGCTGTTCAACCAGATCGCTGATGACCGCGATCACGCGGGAATGCGTATGCCCGGCGAGGATGACTTTTATGGCAGGGGCTTCGAGCGCCCTGTGTATTTCGTGAGCGGAGAGCCACAGCAACGGGGTAAATTTATGAATAACACGACCGGGACCAGTTCAACGGCAGCTAAGTTTACCAGCGCGTTCAACCTGGGAAGTGCTCTTTTTGCCGATGTAGATACGTTATATGCAAATTGGTTGAGGGAGAAGGCGAATACCGCATATCGCTTTGCAAAATTGAAGCCTGGTGTGACGCAAACTGCCTCGGTAAAATCGCCTTATATCTATGCGGAGGATAACTGGGTGGATGATATGGCACTGGCGGCGGCTACGCAATGGGCGGCGACCGGTGCGGAGCAATATGCCAAAGAAGCATTGGATTATGCCCGGCAGGAGAAGGTAACACCGTGGATGGCGGCCGACACGGCAGCGCACTATCAATGGTATCCTTTTATCAACCTGGGGCACTACGAATTGGCCAAGTTGCTGGAAGGAGAGGACCGAAACGAAATTATCGGCTATTACCGGAACGGGATTGAACAGGTATGCGATAGGGCGGAGCGGAATGCGTTTCTCCGTGGAGTGCCCTTTATTTGGTGCTCCAATAACCTCACCACAGCGTTCGCTATTCAATGCTTATGGTATCGAGAGCTAACAGGGGACAATAGGTACGCCCAATTGGAGCAGGCTAACTTCGATTGGCTGTTCGGCTGCAATCCGTGGGGGACCAGCATGGTCTACGGACTGCCGGAGTGGGGCGATACACCCTCTGATCCGCATTCCGCCTTTACCCGTTTGGGTAGTTTCCCCATAGATGGCGGATTAGTGGACGGGCCGGTATATGGCGATATATTTAATGGCCTGATCGGTATCCAGCTGACCAAGCCGGATGCTCATGCACCGTTCCAGTCGGATCTGGCGGTCTATCATGACGATTACGGAGACTACAGTACGAATGAGCCCACGATGGACGGGACGGCGTCCCTAATTTATCTGTTGGCGGCTAAAGAGTGGGAGTCCAGGGAGGGGGCTGGGCCAAAAAAGTAATGCGCGATACCCATGGCTGTATCATCAGAGGTGATACTGCGCAGCGGAAAATCGCATTGGTGTTTACGGCTGATGAGTATGGAGACGGAGCTTCATTTATTCTGGACGCCTTGGGCGATTATGGTATCAAAGGATCTTTTTTCATGACGGGAAATTACCTGCGCGGCAGTGCCAACACGAAAGCCATCACTCGTATGGTGTCTGAGGGCCATTACTTGGGCCCGCATTCAGATCAGCACCTGCTTTACTGCGATTGGGAGAAGCGTGATAGCCTGCTCATCAGTGAGGCAACCTTTGATGCCGATCTGCGGGCGAATTACGATGCGTTGGCACAATGGGGAGTTGATACAACGGCTGTGCGTTATTTCATACCACCCTATGAGTGGTATAACCGTCGAATCGTCGATTGGACGGAACAGCGGAAGATGAGGCTGGTTAATTTTACACCGGGGCTTCGGACAGCAGCGGATTATACTTATCCCGAAATGGGTGAGCGGTATGTTGACTCGGAAACGTTGTACAATCAATTGCTTACATATGAAAAGCAGCGACCGAATGGACTGAATGGTTTCATCGTACTGATCCATTTAGGTACCGACCCCAGGCGGATTGACAAGTTTTACCATCGGCTGCCAGCGTTGATAAAGGAACTGACAGCAAGAGGATATACGTTTGAACGGATAGACAAATTAATTCACTAATTTCTAACCGTTTTTTCTTTACTTTAACGACATTTTTAGGTGAATGGTAACGAATGCCAAACACCAGCAACATCAGGTTAAATACAACAACAAGAGTGAGATGACAAACACCACGGAGAAAGAGTCGAATTATCAGGATTTGGACAAGATGTCTGTCGGCGAGATATTAGTGAACGTCAATAATGAGGACCAGACGGTTGCGGCGGCGGTACGCCAAGCTATCCCGCAGATGGAGCGGTTGATCGAGGCAACGGTCGCATCGATGAAGGAAGGCGGCCGGCTATTCTATATCGGTGCCGGCACCAGCGGCCGGCTTGGGATTCTGGATGCTTCGGAGTGCCCGCCAACTTTTGGCGTGCCCTATGACTGGATTATTGGGATCATCGCCGGCGGCGATACGGCTATCCGTAAAGCTGTGGAGTTTGCCGAAGACGACGAGGAGCAAGCGTGGATTGATTTGCAGGAGTATGGTATCAACAACAAGGATGTGGTGGTGGGGATTGCTGCATCTGGAGGCACGCCGTATGTGAAGGGCGGGCTCAAGGCCGCCAATGCTGCTGGGTTGGTGACAGGCTGCATCGTATGCAACGCCAATTCGGCGATCGCTGCCGAATCCAAGTATCCTATTGAGGTGATTGTGGGGCCGGAGTTTGTTACAGGATCCACCCGCATGAAAGCAGGTACCGCACAAAAACTGGTGCTCAATATGATCAGCACGACGGTGATGATTCAGCTGGGGCGCGTGAAGGGAAATAAAATGGTGGATATGCAATTGACGAACAATAAGCTGTTCAGCCGCGGGATCCGGATCATCATGGATGAAACCGGTATTGATGCTCAAGCTGCATCGGATCTGCTGGAAAAGTATGGCAGTGTACGTAAAGCTATCGAACATTCGCGTGTAGCAGATCATTAATTTAGACTGCATGACACCTACCGTCCTTCTGCTATTTCTGATCATTTATTTTGTTTTGTTACTGGGCGTAGCCTATTTTACGTCCCGTAAATCGGCAGACAACGCTACATTTTTTGTGGCCAACCGAAATGCCAAATGGTACATGGTAGCCTTCGGTATGATCGGCACAGCGTTATCTGGCGTTACGTTCATTTCCGTGCCGGGGGCAGTGGGTAATAGCGATTTTGGCTATTTTCAGTTTATTCTGGGCAATGCCGTTGGCTTTATCATCATCGCTTACGTGTTATTGCCCTTGTACTACCGGATGAACCTGACGTCCATCTATACCTACCTCGAGGAACGCTTGGGACATCGGAGCTACAAGACTGGCGCTATGATTTTTCTGGTGTCACGTACGATAGGTTCGGCTTTCCGACTGTATCTGGTAGCGATCATTTTGCAATGGTTTATCTTCGATACCTGGAACATACCCTTTGCGGTCACCATCGCTTTATGCCTGCTGCTCATCTGGCTGTACACCAATAAAGGTGGGCTGAAGACCATTATCATTACCGATATGATGCAGACCTTCTTTTTGGTATTGGCGGTTGTGCTGTCTATTTATTTTATGGCCAATAGCTTGGGGTTAGGACTCATGGAAACGATTGAAACGGTGAAGGAGAGCAGCTACTCCAAGATGTTCTTTTGGGGAGACCTGCTTGGCGATCGGATTCATTTTTGGAAGCATTTCCTCGGGGGTATATTTGTGACCGTGGCAATGACAGGCCTGGATCAGGATTTGATGCAGAAAAATCTGAGCATGAAGACCATCGGTGAGGCCCAAAAGAATATGCTCACATTTACAGGGATTTTTGTGGTCATTAACCTGTTTTTCCTATCGGTAGGTGCGTTATTGTATATTTACGCTAGCCGGAACGGGATCGATATAGCCAGTCTGCCTACAACGGATTATTTATACCCAGAAATCGCGCTCCATCACCTGGCAATTTTGCCCGGAATGATCTTTATGATGGGCTTGACCGCGGCGACATTTGCTACCACGGACTCCGCGTTAACCGCACTGACCACGTCGTTTTGCGTGGATTTCCTTAATTTTAATAAAAAGGCCGACCCCAACGACCGCACGTTGGTGAGAACCCGTAATCGGGTGCATTTCGCGTTTTCACTGCTTATGATGATGGTCATCCTGGTGTTTAGGGTCATCAACGACGACTCTGTGGTTAACGCCATTTTTACGGCGGCCAGTTACACGTACGGTCCGTTATTGGGACTCTTTGCCTTCGGCATCCTCACTAAGCGGCAGGTGGCCGATAAATTGGTGCCATATATCTGCGTATTGTCGCCCATGTTGTGCTATGTCATTAACAACTACCTCATCGTACCTTATACGGGGTATGCCGTGGGCTTTGAGTTGATTATCTATAATGGTGCGCTCACGTGGCTGATGCTGTTGGCTACTTCTTTGAGGGGAATGTCTAGCGATAAGCGCTTTTAAGCTTCGTTATTTGTTACCTTTTATAGAAGGTCTCTATTGCTAGCGCGACGGGTGCTGAATATTTTATAATTTTTGACTTTGATTGTTCACCCACAAAATGAGAAACAACTTAATGCGGTAGAATCCGTTTTAAGATTGCTGATATCAACTGCCTTTTTTGATGATTAACATCGATTCATACAGTCCGCGAACGTACCTGAATCAAGAAGCCAGTCCGCTGTATCAGATTATGCTATTGCCTGATCCGGCGGCGCTCGCCGTTGATTTCACCGCTTACGAAACCGAGCCCTATTCGCTTTTGTTCTTAAGCCCCTATCAACATGTGGAATGGAAAAACCCGCTCCAGGCACCGATATTGCGTATTTTATTTCACGGTGATTTTTATTGCATCGAATACCATAAAGCGGAAGTGGCCTGTAATGGGCTCCTGTTCAACAATATCTATCTTCAACCCTTTGTAACCCTTGGTAAAGACACCTATCCGAAAATTGAACAGATTGTGCAGGAAATGAAAAGGGAATTGGATGATCATTCGCATTTTTCAGATTCCGTAATCAAATCGTACCTGCAACTCATTTTGGCCTTATCGAGTAAAGCCAAAAAGCAGCATGGCGACTTGACATCGCTAGACAACCACGTTCAACAGCACGAAGGATCTTTATTTCAGGAGTTATTGGAAACGCATTTTGCCGAAGAAAAAGCGGTGAATTTCTATGCCGAACGCTTGAATCTGAATGCGGATACGTTTAGTAAGAAAATTAAAAAGCAACTGGGTAAGTTGCCCTCCGCACTGATTCAAGAGCGCGTGATTTTGGAATCGAAAAAGTTGTTGCACCTCACGTACCTGTCCGTAAAGGAAGTTGCCCTAAGGCTGAATTTCGACGATGAACATTATTTCAGCCGGTATTTCAAAAAGAATGTCGGTGTCTCGCCGTCGGAGTTCCGGGCGCAAGTCGGCATTTCAATCGTGGCGTCGAAATAGTTCATGACAAATCCGGATTTGTCCATTTCCTGGGTTGCTAAACACGTGTATCTTCGTTTTTTCAAAAAATATAGCATAACGTGATGAAGCAGCTTTCGGTTTTTCTGGTGACGAGCCAGACGGCTTTTGTTAATTTCATGCGAATTGCCATTTTCATAGTCATGGCATGGATTGGCGGCTTGAAGGCCTTTCAGTACGAGGCAGATGGTATCGTTCCCTTTGTGGCAAATAGCCCGTTGATGAGTTTCTTCTATACGAAAGACGCTCCGGAGTATCAGCAATACAAGAACCCGGAAGGGAAAACCGTAACGAAAAACATCGAATGGCATCAGGCTAATAATACCTATGGGTTTTCCTTCGGCTTGGGAACGGTTATCCTGATCATTGGGGCGCTGACCCTGGCGGGAATTTGGTGGGCCGAACTGGGGGTGATCGGTGGGTTGCTTACCTTCGGAATGTCGATCGTGACCCTTACGTTTTTGATAACGACCCCGGAGGTATACGTACCTGATCTGGGGGGTGACTTTCCGACCCCACATCATGGGTTTCCTTACCTATCGGGTGCCGGTCGACTGGTGTTGAAAGACGTGATTATGATGGCTGCGGGTTTGCTGGTTGCTTCTGAAGCCGCCCACAGGATATTGAAACGCGTCGGCTGATTTTGTACCTAGCTTCGCGAACCTCCGTGTTCAAGAACTTAAAAAAGCTATCTTTGTGAAACCAAGGTTGGCTACATGAGACGGACGAGCGATTTATGCCTGAAAGGGTTTCTCTATGCGGTATGCTGTGTAGTGCTGGTGGCTACCGGGCGCGCAAACCTACCGGGACAGCCTGCTGGCATTGCGGCAGGCCAAGCTGGAGCACATGGCGACAGGTAACGCTGCACCGCTGAACTCAATTGATATCCGGTACTTGCGCTACTATGAGCCGGATAGCAGCTACCGTGTGCGCGCAACTGTCAAACTGCTGTTGAATGAACAACCTTTCCGGATGCCCACATCGGATGGTACGAGCAAGGCGTAAGTGCGCTATGCGAAAGCCAGGTTTACAATCCATGGAAAAGCAGCCGAATTGACACTTTACTGGCCAATGTGCGGCTCGTTAACTTTCTTTCCGTCTATGGCGCCCTCGCTTATACAGATGGTAAGTACCTATCGTTTACGATGCTCCGCCGCCGTTGGAAGAAACCGGTGGCCCGACGTTTAAGGATATCTCGGGCGGCGAACTGCCCGGAATTTCGAATTGGGCAGCGTCATTCGGTGGGGAAGCCGTTACCCGCCTAGGCGCATTTCTCGGTCAGGAAGGAACGTTTGTTTTTGCCATGGATGGCTTTTACCGATCATCGTTTTCTTCCAACCGGTCACCGTCTGCCTACCTGGTCGTAGACGGCTATACGCTGATTAATGCGCGTGCGGGATTCCGGGCGTCGGAAGGCGTATCGCTGTTTCTTTGGGTACGGAATGCATTCGAAACCGATTACTTCGAACAGCTACTGCCGGGAGGAGGTAACGCCGAGCATTATGCCGGTGTGTTGGGGGATCCGAGAACATACGGTATTACATTGCGGTACGCGTTTTAAACCGTACGTTGATCAGGTATATGCGGATACATATGGCGGGGGGCACACGCGCTGCGGGCCTCCCCGCCATTTTTTTTTAAGTGGATTTTGCATTAACCGATTTTTTTTACAAATTTGTTACCCCTGTTATGTGCATTCCGTTGCGACGCCTGGTCGGAAGGAAAGCTAATGAATAATCAACCGGGATAGTTTTGCCAAGATTCCGACTTGGCTAGAGTGGGTGAGAAGAGCTAATAGTTAAGTTATTTACACGTAAAAGAAACTTGCCATGGAAACCTTGAAGTTTGAAACCGCATTGGGCGCGCCGTCGCAATTTGAGCAGCTTTCGGACCACTTAAACGAGGTGCCGAATATTGTGGATTGGTGCGTGGACTATTTTTCGAGCCATTTTTTACTTTCAATTAAAGGGATCAATATCAAAGCATGGGATATTATCCGTACGCTCGAAAACCTGGGTATTGCCGCTACCCAGGTTTATGAAGAATAGGGAAAGAGCGCGACACCCTTTCCCGTTGGTTGCCACTGTGCTATAGATTCGGGTTGTTGTTCCATTCATTGATCGGAATGGGAAATAAGTAATACGGACTATTGGGCACAAATGCGCTGTTGTCGGGGAATACGCGTATGTAATGCCCCTTAATCGGCAGGTCTTCACCATTCACCGAATACGTGAGCGTCGATTCCTTGCGTTCAACGGCTCGTTGCAACCGCAGGATATCGGTCAGTCGAAATCCTTCACCCCACAGTTCGCGACGGCGCTCCAATAGAATTTCTTCGATGAGCGCATCCGGCGAGAAGTCCGCCGCTGTAAGTTCGGGCAAATTCCGGTTTACCCGCAGTGCGTTCAGTGCGTCAAGCGCCTCGGGGATGTGTCCCAGCCTAGCTTCGCTTTCAGCTTCGATCAGTGCCTGTTCTGATGCCCGCATCAGCGGGATGTGCCCCGAGCGATCGGGCTTATTGATGAATTTTTTATACTTAAGCCACCGGTAAATGGGATGCGTTGGGTCATCTTCAAATTCGAATAGCGATTTGCGGATGTCAGCATCATCGAACAACTGCCAGAAATATGGATCAGGCATGATACTCCGATAGCCTGACACGGGTGTAACATCGATGTATGCAAAGAACGAAGCGCCACCCAGGTTCTGCTCAGCACGCTGTGGATGGCCCCAGATCCATTCGACGTTGCTTACGTCATTGAACCCTGCTATATACTGCTGTGCGCTCATCAGGGGAAAACCTTCGCGGGCTTCGCGGGCTTTTTCCGCAGCCAGGGCCCATTGTTCGGTCACCAAGTAAGCCCTGGCAAGCAATCCCTTAACCACTTGTAAATTGGGGCGATTCTTCATGGTCCGGTTGAATCCCTCTAGCAATTGTTCAGCCTGTTGCAAATCCGCAAAAACTTGGTTGTACACCGCTTCTACGGTAGCCCGGCTTCCGCCCTCTGAACTGGGGCTGGTGGGTTCCGTATAGATGGGTACAGCTAGCGCATTTTTGTCTTTGCTATACGTAAATTGATATTGCTGTACCAAGTTGAGGTAAGCAAATGCCCGTAAGGCGTATGCTTGGCCTTTGAGCCACTGTTTTTCGTTTTCAGGCCCATTCGCTTGATCGGTATTTGCGAGGATGTTATTCACATTGTCGATTACCTTATACTGTAGCGTCCAGAAGAACAGTGCCCTCCTGGTCGTATTATCATACGGGTCACGAAACGGGTATGAGTCCCGAAAGCCATACACGCCATCGCGGGCAATGGCATCGTCACCCATTACCTCGCGTGTTAGCATAATCGCGCCAAAACCGGGATTATCTTGCGAGGTGGCGTTCTCCATCAAATAGCGAATGGTTCCATTGATCAATGCGTCGATATTCTTCGTCGAAGAAAAGACTTCGCTATCGGTCAGGTCATCTGACGGCGCGGTATCAAAAAAGTCGTCGCTGCAACTCGACACGAGTATGGTGGCGCCAATTAAAAATGCGGTGATTAAATTCAGTTTTTTCATGTTGCTGTTAGCTAACTGTTACGTCGTACTTGTGAATCGATTAAAAGGATACGTCAATGCCGAAGGTGAATGTCTTTTGCGCCGGATACCGGTAAAAGGTAACACCATCTACAGCCTGTTCGGGATCAAGCCCATCCGGCCCGAAGAATGTAAGGAGGTTTTCGCCTCTGCCATATACGCGTATATGCTGCAGGCCGAGCCGTTGGGTCCAGTTTTCGGGCAAGGTATAGGTCAGATTGACATTACGAAGCCGGGCATATGTTGCGTCGTACAAGAAGCGGGATGAGATGCCATTCCAACCGGTTGTTACCGTAGTAAGGCGGGGCACATCGGTGTCGCGATTTTCGGGTGTCCAGCGGTTAAGCATGTCGCTGCTCCACGTACGGCCGAAGTTTTCTCCATTATGTGACAACATCACGCGGTCCAGGTCCAAGATCTTGCCACCAATGGAATAGGACAGCAGTGCGGACAACTCGAAATTCCTATAGGTAAACGTGTTATTAATCCCGCCGTAAAAATCAGGGAGTGAGCTGCCCTGAAAATATTGATCCGCCTCGGCGAACACACTGGTAGTGGTGCGGTTGCCCGATCCGTCATCTTTATACCAGAGTGGTTTGCCGTTTTCGGGATCAACGCCGGCCCACTCACGGATGTAAAAATCATAGACCGAGCTTCCTACGGTCAATTTTTTGGTGTTACCCAATTGACCGACATTACCCGATATGATTTCCTCTTGTGGCAATTCGGTGATTTTGTTGACGAAATGAGCAAAGTTTGCGCCGATACGCCAACGAAAGTCCCCGGTATTGACAGGTACGCCTTGTATCTGGCCTTCGAAGCCTGTATTTTTGAGTGATCCGATATTGTCATCAATTTCTCCATAGCCAACGGATGGCGCAAGGGGCCTGCTAAACAACAGGTCTTTGGAGCTGCGTTGGTAAACCTCGAAGGTTCCGCTGAGTCGATTGCTGAGCAGGGCGAAATCGACCCCGGCGTTGAAGTTTAGGTTGGTTTCCCAGATTAAACCCGGTGTGGGCAACCGAGACGTAATCAGTCCGGCTTCGCCTAAGCTGTTGTATATGGAATACAGCCCTTGGTAGGCGTAGTAGTCGCCCAGGTTATCGTTGCCCTGCGCACCGTAGCTCGTGCGGATGGTTAGGTTGTTCAGCCAAGAGACATCGGCAAGGAAACTTTCGGCCGTGGCATTCCAAGACGCCCCCAGCGACCAGAAGTTGCCCCATCGTGATTCAGGACTGAACCGGGACGACCCATCGCGTCGATAACTGGCCGAAAGGAAATACCGCTGGTTGAAATTATATTCCAGTTTGCCAAGGAAGCTGGCAAGCTTATAATTATCGGATGCGCCAGTGAATGACGTAAGGAGTGACGCCGCTGCAGGCTCCTCTTTGCCGGAAAAGCCAAAATTGCTCCGTCCGCCAGACAGGTTTGACACTTGATATACATACACTTCTTGCCCTGCCAAAATATTAATATGGTGGTCGCTGATATTGAATGTATAGTCCAACAGGTTGTTGTAGGTATAACCCAGCGCTCGGGATGCGCCTTTGCTCACCGAGCCGCCGTTGATAACACCGCTTCCAAAATCGGGATTGATGTAGGAATGGTTCAACCCGTTGGTATAGTCGGCATTGATGCTGCTTTTCAGATGTAATCCTTCGAGTAGGTTAATCTGGACATTGCCACGGAAGGTAATCAGATCGCGCTTATTGTTGTACCTGTTAAGGTGCGCTTGTCCGAGTAGGTTCATACCCGCTGATGCGGTACTGGGGCGATAGTTGCCAAAGTCATAGATGCGATCGCCGTTGTGGTCCAGTTTATACGTGCCGTCCGGATTGCGTTCGTAAAGTGGATAGATGTTCGCAATAAGTCTACCGACGTTTGCGTAATTTCCTTGATCGCTATCGGACTGCGGCGGCGCATCTTGGTTGGTGGTAGACGCCGAAATATTGAATCCGGTTTCTAACCAGCGATTAACCTTCGCATTGTAGTTTACGCGTGCGTTCAGCCGTGTAAATTGGGAGCCGATGATAAACCCTTCATCCTTGAGGTATCCGGCAGACACAAAGTAACGGGAGGAATCGCCGCCGCCGCTGATGCCGAGGTCAACTTGGTTACGCACGCCATTGCGAGCCAACGATTCCGCCCAGTCGTCAGTCCAAAGCGGCACTGCTCCGCTAGCCAGACGGCCATCGGTGCCGACCGGGTTGGGGAACGCTGGGCCGTATGGGTTTATTTTCAACGTGTTTGTAAGTTCCGTTGAAGCGTATTGTGCGGCTTCCGCTGCGCTCTTTCCCTGATCGAGCTGATTGTTACGTAGCGCTTCCCACTGCAATTCGAAGTACTGTTGAATATTCAGTTTGCCGTAGTCTTTCACCGCCCGGTTGGATATACCCGAACTGGCATTGATGGAAATTGTGGGTTTAGAGCCGTAGCTCCCCTGTTTGGTCGTGATGATGATGACACCATTTGCGCCGCGAGAGCCGTAGAGCGCACTTGCCGCGGCATCTTTCAACACCGATATGGATTGGATGTCGGCGGAATTGATTGCATTGATGTTGCCGGCAAAAGGGGCTCCGTCGACCACGTAAAGCGGCGCGCTGGAGGCATTAACCGAACCGACACCCCGCAGGCGGATGTCGGAATCACTACCCGGCTGGCCCGCCGGTGCGACAGACTGCAGGCCCGGAACCAATCCCTGCAAGGAGCGGCTTACGCTGGATACCTGCTGCTTATTGATATCGGCGCCACTTACCACCGACGCCGAACCCGTGTACGTCGCTTTTGTGGCCGTGCCATAAGCGACTACGACAACTTCGCTCAATGCGCTGTTTGCTGGATTGAGCAATACATCGGCCGTCGGCGAAGTTACTTGCAGTTCCTGTGGTTGGTAGCCGACATAGGTGAATACGAGGATGCTATTTGGGCTTGCATTGATGCTGTATCTGCCTTCTGCATCGGAGGTGGCAGTCGCTTCGCCGCCCTTCACCGTTATGTTTACACCCGCTAGTGGGCTATTCGTGCCAGCATCGCGTATATAACCGCGTACGGCCGTTGACTGCGCGGAGCCGTCGGGAAGGTTTACCAGTAGCCCCAGCAGGCAACTTAGGAGTAGTGTAGTTAATCTCATTACCAAATTGAATTAATTGTGTAAGTAAAACGGAGCATAGCTTGCGCGCGGCGGGCGGGTTTTCCCTCCTAACGTACCGTTTTATGACGTGAGTTATGTTATTTTTTATCGATCAGTTCTGCTAATTTGTCATGCAATTCTTCACCCCTGAGATTGCGTGCTACGATGGTTCCATCCGGGCCGATTAGGAAATTGCTGGGAATGGACCTGACGCCATATAAGGCTGCCGCCTTACTATTCCAAAAAGTGATGTCGGAAACCTGAGGCCAAGTAAGGCCGTCAGCCTCGATTGCCTTAACCCAGGCTTCCCGGGTTTTATCAAGTGAGACGCCGAAAACATTGAACCCTTTGTTTTTATATTGCTGATATGCGGCAACAACATTGGGGTTTTCGCGGCGGCATGGCCCGCACCACGCTGCCCAGAAATCAAGCAGCACATAGCCATTGCCCAGATAGTCGGAAAACCGTACGGTGCTGCCGTCAGGCGCCGTTGACGTGAAGTCAGGGGCCTTATTGCCCGGCAAAACGGTCTCCAGTGTGTTGGCCAGGCCGTGCAAGATGGTTACATACTGCGAATTTTGTAGTGACGCATCGAGCAGGCTGGTGTATTCCCTAATTTGCGGCGGGCTTAATCGGTAAGCGAAGTAACGGTATAAGACATATGCTGTCGTGATGGACGCGGGATCTTCTTTGATAAAGTCGGCGATCTGGATGTTTCGCTGTCGACTGCTGTAGTCGACAAATCGGTCATGGGATTTCGAGCCCGTAACCGTTGTATTGCGGTAATACGCACCGGTATCCAGCGCCACGGATATAGGTGCATCTTCCAAGAAGATGTAAAATGGCGTTTTATCTTTCTCGAGTGTCAAACCGTATAATTCGGGTAGTTGAACCGCTGTTTGAAATGCAAAATCGCCATTTTTCAATGTAGCCGAATCGATGGTATGGAAGATTTTATTGTCAAAGCGCTGCAAATATATCTGTCCATTTTTTGCGCCTTGTACGTTTCCCTTAAGCTGAAGCGGTGCAATTCGTTGAGCTTGCGCCGAGCCGAACGATAAAAATAGTCCGACCAATAGGGTTATTTGAGCGTTCATTTTCTTAAATCAGTAATGTCGTATTCAACCATTCATTATTTCTCCACACGGTAGTCTAGCGCCGGTGCACGATCTCCCAACAATGATTCGTACTTGAAATCCGCGCCCCGGCGGGATTCGAATTCTTCTTTCACCGCTTCGACCAAGGTTGGGTTGGTGTATAGGTCGATGGCGGTAAGCGCAAATACTTTGGCGGTGTTGATGAGCGACTTCGTGCCGATGGTCGTACCGCCGGAAGCGACGTTCTGCCAACTGTGGCCGGGGCTTCCCGGAACAAAACTCGCGGTACCGAAAGATACCGTGGGCACATTCCAGCTCACGTCGCCAACATCTGACGAGCCACCGCCTTGCGAGGGCGTTTCATCCGCCAGCGGTTGCACTATTGCTGCATTTTTCAGCACCGTGTCTGCCAAGCCTAGCCCTTTGGCGATTCCCGCAGCAAAAGTCCGCTCGCGCTCGTCATAGTGTACTCCCCCCACGCGTTCCAGGTTTTTCTGTACCACCTCAGCCAGTTTTCTATTCGGCAGTTTTTCATAAAAGCCAGCAATTATTTCGCTTGTCACGGTGGTCTGTGTACCCTTTGCTGCACCTTCCGCCGCTTGGTTGATCCACGACACCAAGTTCTGGAGCTCATCGCGTTTTGGGTGACGGATATAGTAGGAAACCGTGGCGATCTCCGGCACCACGTTCGGCGCCTCCCCACCGTTACTAATGACGTAATGGATGCGTGACGATGTGGGAACATGCTCGCGAAGCATATTGACCATGAAATTGAGCGCCTCCACCCCGTCGAGCGCCGAGCGGCCCTTGTCCGGATTGCCGGCTGCATGCGCAGGCTTTCCATGGAAGGTATAGTCTACCATTTGGATGGCCGTTCCTGTGCTTACCGTCACCGCATTTCGAGATGCAGGGTGCCAATCCAGTACCATGTCGATTCCGCTGAAGAAGCCATCTCTTACAAGATAGACTTTGCCGCCACCACCTTCTTCGGCGGGTGTGCCAAACACTTTGATGGTGCCTTGATGACCAGTGTTTGCTAACCATTCCTTGATTGCCACGGCACCTGCGACCGATCCGGTACCGAAAAGATTATGGCCACAGGCGTGACCGCCGCCACCTTTTTCCAAGGGCTTCCGATGCGGAACGGTATCTTGTGATATCCCTGGTAGCGCATCGAATTCAGCCAGAATGCCAATAACCGGGCCGCCGCTTCCGTAGGAGGCGATGAATGAAGTGGGCATTCCCGCCAGTCCGGTTTCGACGGTAAATCCATTGGCCTGTAAGTGTTTTTGAAGAATGCCTGAGCTCTCCGTTTCCAGGAAACCCAGTTCGGCCTTGTCCCATATATCCTTCTGCATTTGATCGTAGGTCTGGAAGGATTTATCGAGGTAGTTGAGTGGAACATCTTTGTTTTCCTGCCCAAACAGCAAAACCGGAATAGCGGCCGCAGCTAATAATAACAATTGCTTTTTTAACATGTTAACTTTGATTTGACTTGATACCATTACTAGTTCGTTTTGCTCCTGCTGTAGGCTTCTGCTTCGGGTGTCCTGACACTTCAGCATATGGCGTTGGGGATCGATGGTCGTTTTCCACTTATCTTTGCCTTCCTGTAGGAGGCGGGATTTAGCACCTTAATGTGGCTTCAGGTTGCTAAGACGTCTTCAGGCCATTCCCTCGGTCTTTCTCGATAAGCATGAAGTGAAAGAACTAATATGCGGCAAATGTAATTATTTAATCTACTAAATGCATAGATTTTATAAATTGTATTGCGTTTTGATGTTGTGATGACAAAATGCAAACTAAACAATAAGCAAAAATCCCTGTGTGACAGCTATCTGCGTTAATACATATTATAATCTATTAATTTAGTAGTCTTTAAATAAAAAGTAATACCTTTGCTCACGGAACAAAGGTAATGCAACGATATAACTTGAAAAACGCATAAATATTACGTAATCAGCGTATAGTTTATGCCTAATCGTTTCCATATGGCACAACAGGATATTTTGGCAAAAATAAAGCGGTATAGGAGAGATAGGGGACTATCACAGGCAAATATGGCGGAAGCGTTGCACGTTGCCCTGAAAACCTATCAGAATCTCGAGGTCGGCATTACCCGCGTTGATATCGATCGCCTTGGTCAAATAGCCGATGTCTTGGGCGTCACGTTGCATGATTTGCTGGATGGCCGCGGTAACGCAAACGAAGGCTCAGCCCGACTGATGAATGAAGAGAAAGTGTTGTACGACAAAATCATTATGAATAAAGAAGCCTATATCGCGCAGTTGGAAGACAGCATTCGCTTTTACCGGCAGATCCTTAGGGAAGAGACCGGGCTTTCCGATGAAAAAGTGAGCTCCGGGCGTACGTAGTTTAGCTATTCACGCTTGAAATGCTTAACCTTGCCTGACGATATGCCCATTAGCTGATGAATACCTTCACATCCAAATTGCCGGATACCGGCCCGTCTATCTTTACCACGATGTCGCAATTGGCCGCTCGGCATCAAGCGATTAATCTTTCACAGGGATTCCCGGATTTTGACGGTCCGCCTCGGCTGATTTCGTTGGTGTCGCAGTACCTGCAGGCAGGGCACAACCAGTATGCACCCATGGCCGGGGTACAAGCGCTCCGTGAGCAGATCAGTGCGAAGGTTGAAACCACGACGGGCATATGTTACGACCCCGAAACGGACATTACGATTACAGCGGGAGCTACGCAAGCACTTTTTACAGTGATGGCGGCACTTATCCGTCCGGGCGATGAGGTTATTGTGTTCGAGCCGGCTTACGATTCGTATGCGCCCAGTATCCGGGTGTTTGGTGGCATACCTAAGCCGGTAACCTTGCTGGCTCCTGATTTTGTGGTCGACTGGACTGCGGTTGAGCAGCTCATCACGTCGAAAACGAGACTGATTGTTATCAATACGCCCAACAATCCGACGGCACGTGTGTTGGCCGATGCCGACTATCGCCAACTTGTACGTATGGTCGGCGATACCGACTGTTATGTGCTGAGTGACGAGGTATATGAGCACATGGTCTACGATGGGCGAAAGCATTTGAGTGTTACCCATTATGCAGCGCTTCGTGAACGCGCTTTCGTCGTCGCTTCTTTTGGCAAGTTATATCACACCACCGGATGGAAGGTAGGTTATTGCCTGGCACCACCACAGCTTACGACCGAATTTCGTAGGGTGCATCAGTTCAATGTTTTCAGCGTGCATACCCCCATGCAATGGGCGCTGGCCGATTTCCTGCGCGATGATGACATGCATACGGAACTCGGTGCGTTTTTTCAGCAAAAGCGTGATTTCTTGGTGGAGGCGCTCGAAACAACACGCTTCCGGCCGCTGCCTTGTGAGGGCACGTACTTTCTCCTCGCCGATTACACCGCAATCAGCGAATTACCCGAACGGGCCTTCAGCGAAGCGCTGACCAAACACCACGGTGTGGCCACGATACCGGTTTCGGCGTTTTACCACAACAATGTAAACCAACACCTCGTCCGTATCTGCTTCGCAAAGAAAGCCCAGACTTTGGCGCAGGCTATTGAAAGACTGCGTTTAGTAACGGCCTGCTAAGTAACCGCTAACCTTTTTCCTGACTTAACCTTTCCTGACTCCCGTGGTAGCTCCCCCTTCCAGGGTAAGATTTACGGGTTTGTTTTTTTTCCAGGCACCGCGGGTGAAATCCGGAATATCCAAGGACCTCGAGCGGTTGGTTACCGATTGTTCACTCAGCGGGATCACGCTGCTCCAAGCAGCGCCGTCGTACACGTCCATGTCGAGCGGCAGCCCGTTGCGCAGGCAATCGATCAATCGCCAGTCCATCATGAAATCCATGCCGCCATGTCCGCCTACCTGTTTGGCCACTTCGCCTACGTGTTTGATCAGCGCCGGCGTGTATTTATCATACAGATCTTTCAGCTCCTCTTCCTTAACCCAGTTGTGGCCGAATGCGATGCGCTCGGGCGAAGGCCACTTGGAAGCCATGCCCTTGGTGCCGCTGATAAGGTGGATTCGTGAATAAGGCCGCGGAGAGGTGACATCGTGCTGCACCATGATCGATCTTCCTTTGCCGGTGTAGATAAGGGTAGTATTCATGTTGCCACGGTAAGATTTGCCGACAAACTCCTGGAAGAAGTTGTCATCTTTGGCTTTTTCCTCAGCCGTTTTGCCCATCATGAAATCATTGGTTGACATGGACACAAGGTAGTCCATCTTGTCACCGCGGTTGATATCAAGGCATTGAGCTATGGGACCTAGACCATGTGTCGGATAGAGGTTGCCGTTGTGTGTGGCATTCATCCGCAGGCGCCACATGTCGGTATAAGCGTCTTTGTCGAAATTGAGGTCGAGCAGGTCATGGATGTATGCGCCCTCGGCATGGACGATCTCGCCGAAAAGTCCGTTGCGCACCATGTTGAGGGTAAGCATTTCGAAGAAATCGTAGCAGCAATTTTCGAGCATCATGCAGTGCTTCCTGGTTTTTTCGGATGTCTCAACGAGCTCCCAGCATTCGTCTATGGTTATGGCAAGGGGCACCTCGCATGCCACATGCTTGCCTTGCTTCATAGCAAACACAGACATCGGCGTATGAAGGTCCCAGGGTGTGCAGATATACACCAAATCCAGCTCATCATTGGCTAGCATGTCTTTCCAGCCGTTTTCTCCGGAATATTCCTTAGCTTTAGACAAACCTGCTTTTTCCAGTATACCCTGTGCTTTCGTTGCCCGTGCGGGATCTTTGTCGCAAAGCGCCTTGATCTCGACCCCTTCGATCCTTGACATACGATGTACTGCGCCGGGGCCCCTCATGCCGAGGCCGATGAATCCGATGCGGACCTTGTCGATTCTTGGCGCAGCGTAGCCGCTCATGTTGAAATGCTGTGACCTGGAGGGTACGTAAGAGCCCGTATGCTGTTCGCCGTTTTTAGGCGACATGCACGACACGGCTGAAAAGGAGGCTACGGTTCCTGAAAGCAGGGTGGCGTTTCGGAGGAAGTTTCTACGGTTGTATTTCATAATCGGAATTGAGATAGAGATTATAATTGTGAACAAGTATAGTATAGTTAACTGAGTTATCAAAACGTTGTTAAAACGCAACCGATTGTTTGAATTTTTTAAGCCGAATAGCTCCTTTTCTTAAGACCTCGGCCCGCTAGGATATAGATGACGCCAACAAGCCGTAGCAATTATAAAGAAGTCGTTGTGGGATCATTCATTATGCACACGTTTGCATGCCTGTTTTGAAAAATAATTAGAAAAGTGCGGACTTCTTTTATTATTTTTTTCAATTAACTGTTGTATTTTTGCGTCTCACCTTATACGTAATTCCTCAATGGCAAGATTAAATCTACTGGAAGAAACACGCTTCGAGAAAGTACCCGTAAGTGTCTATTCCGATTCTAACACGGCATCATTGGCTGTGGCGAAACGTATTGCCGACCTGATTCGCGGCAAACAAGAAAAAGGTGAGCAGGCCGTCCTTGGCCTTGCTACAGGTGCAACCCCTGTTAAAATATATGCAGAATTGGTACGCCTGCACCGGGACGAAGGGCTCAGCTTTAAGAATGTGGTGACCTTCAACCTGGATGAATACTATCCCATGCAGCCTGATTCGGAGCAGAGCTACGTGACCTTTATGAACAGGAACCTGTTTGATCATGTGGATATTGAAAGGGCGAACGTTCACATTCCGGATGGAACGCTGGCTATGGAACAGATTCACGACTACTGCCTCGCCTACGAGCAGAAAATCACGGCTTTGGGCGGCCTCGATCTGCAGATTTTGGGCATCGGCCGTACTGGCCACATTGGTTTCAATGAGCCGGGGTCCGCTCCTAATTCCGGTACACGCCTTGTAACGCTGGACGATTTGACTCGTCGTGATGCTTCGCGCGATTTTGGTGGCAAAGAAAATGTGCCAACCAAGGCGATTACCATGGGAATCGGCACTATTTTCAAGGCCCGGGAAATTATCCTGATGGCTTGGACGCAAAAGAAGGCAGAAATTGTGAAGAAAGCGGTGGAAGGCGAATTGTCTTCCGAAGTGCCTGCTACATATTTACAATTGTCTGATAGCGTAGAGTTTGTGATGGATTCGGATGCTGCATCCCTTTTGACCCGCTTTGATACCCCTTGGCTGGTTAAAGATTGTGAGTGGGACCGTAAAACCATCAAAAAAGCTGTGGTGTGGCTATCGCAGACGCTACGGAAGCCCGTGCTTAAACTGACTGAGGACGACTATAACAACCACGGCATGGCACAGTTGGCTACCGAAAAGGGGCCTGTATACCATATCAACATCGATATCTTCAATCAGTTGCAGCATACGATCACCGGATGGCCGGGCGGCAAGCCCAACGCGGACGACACCCAGCGTCCCGAACGCCGCGAACCTGCAAGGAAACGCTCCATCATCTTTTCGCCGCATCCTGACGATGATGTGATATCCATGGGCGGAACGTTTATTCGTCTGGCTGACCAGGGACATGATGTGCACGTGGCGTATCAAACGTCGGGCAACACCGCTGTGTGGGACGATGATGCCTTGCGTTTTATCGAGTTTGCGACAGACTTTGCCAAATCCCAAGGACTTGATACCGATAAGTTGCAGACGCTTTATAAGGACGCACGCCAGTTTATCGCAGAAAAAAAACCTAACCAAATTGACCCCCCGGAATTACTTACGGTAAAGGGGCTTATTCGCAAAGGTGAAGCCATTGCAGGAGCTAGGTTTGCAGGTCTTCCGGATGAGAACATTCATTTTCTGAACCTGCCGTTTTATGATCGGGGCAAGTATAGCAAAGAGCTGGATTACGAAGATGATATACAGCAGACCATGGCCTTGCTTCAGCGGATCAAGCCACATCAGGTGTTTGCAGCTGGTGATTTTGCTGACCCGCATGGCACGCACAAGGTATGTTTTGATATAATCCATCAGGCTTTGCTGCGCTTGAGAGATACGGAGGTGTGGACCAAAGACTGCTGGGTATGGTTGTATCGCGGTGCATGGCATGAATTTGAGATCCATGAAATTGAGATGGCCGTACCGCTTTCTCCTCAGGAAGTGTTGCGGAAACGGCATGCTATCTTTAAACATCAGTCGCAGAAGGATGTGCCGGTATTTCCGGGCGACGATGCTCGTGAATTCTGGGTGCGAGCCGAAGAACGTACCCGCGAAACCGCAAGGCTGTACGACCGCTTGGGTATGGCCGAATACGAGGCGATAGAAGCTTTTGTGCGGTGGAAGTTTGATGAGTAAACTCAAATGATGTACGGGTAGACCGTATAGGAAATCGAAATCAAAAGTGAAACTACTGCAACAGGTGTCCGGCTCTTCGGGCACCTGTTCGCTATCAGTCTCCATTGCGGATGACCTTGGTCCTCGAAACCAAGATGGTAATGAAGAGGCCCGACAGTGCAATGACAGCATAGGAATACTGTAAACTTGCCAGTTCGGCAATATAGCCGATGAGCGGTGGTCCCATCAGGAAGCCAAGGTAAGCCACGCTGGACACCATTGCCAGGGCTACCCCCGGGGGAATTTTATCGTTCCTCCCTGCCGCGCTGTACACGGACGGGACAATGCAGGCGACGCCAAGCCCTACCAGCATGAACCCGCCCGTGGCTGTCCCGATGTTGGGAAAGAGCACGGAAATGCCCATGCCTGTGAAGATGAGGCAACCGCTGATTTGCAGCAACGTTTTCCGCCCGATGCGCCGTATGGCCCAGTCTCCAACAAAGCGGCCCAAGGCCATCATGATCATGAATGAAGCATAACCCAACACAACCAGCGATTGCGGAGCCTGCACAATATCTTTGAAATATACCCCACTCCAGTCGAACATTGCACCCTCGGCTGCCATGCTGCAGAAACCGATGATACCCAGTTGAAACAGGGTACGGTCGGGCTTGATGAACAAGCTTGTCTTTTTCGGCCGCGTTACGACACCCCGCACTAAATAGCGTTGGTTGACCCAAGTATTGATGACTACCAGCACAGTAATGATCCAAAAATGCGCGTAGGGACCTATATGGAGGTTAATCATTAAGAAACCGATGAGGGCGCCTGCAAACCCAGCAATGCTCCATGCACCATGGAAAGAAGTCATAATGGAACGGCCGTACATCTTTTCTGCAGCTACACCCTGTGTATTGATGGCAATATTGCACATATTGCCCACCACACCAAAGATGAGCAGTGTAACGCCAAGCTGCCATATGCTGCCGGCCAGCCCAATGCAGGTGAGCACCAAAGCATAAAGTGGAGCCGCAGCTCGCAGCACACGTTCGCTTCCGTATTTCGTCACCAGCCTACCGGACAAGGGCATGGTGAGCAACTGGCCGACCGGCAATGCAAAGAGCAATGTGCCAAGTTGTGCGTCGGAGAGATGCAGCGCGGTCTTAATATCGGGGATGCGGCTTGCCCATGAGGCAAACGCTAGCCCCTGGCCAAAATAAAATAGGGAGACAGCTATCCGTATTCTCGTCCGCGAAACAATCGGGCTTTCTTTGCCGGCAAGTTCTTGTTCTTCGTGCTTGGGCACCGCGATGGATGTGGGTGCCACTGTTAACTCTTTCAATGTCAAATGCTACTAAACGGATGCAAAAGTACGGCAAATCTTTGACCAATCCATAAAGTTATATCGTCACGATTACGTCAACCTTCAGTCTTATTTCATTCGCGATAATATCGGTATTGTGTTACCAAATCAAGACGGATTCTTATTTAGCCAAGTTGTATTTGCCTGTTTGCAGCATGGGAGATTGCTAAACCGGTATGTAGGGCTTACGAAAAAACATCGCACTGAGTATGCCGCCGAGTGTATCGGTCAATTGTTGCATATCGGGCCTTAAAGCTATCCGAAGGCGGTGCAAGCTTTTGCTGGCAGCGCTACTTTTAAGGCCTAACCCTTAACTTTTGATCCGAAAATACGGTCTAGCAGCATTTGGATCAGCGCCACAATGATGGCGAATACCGCTGCCCACCAAAAATTGGCCACGTCAAATTTACTGCCCATAAAGTAGCTGGTAAGCTGTACCATCAATACGGTGATGATAAAGGAAATAAGCCCCAGCGTGAGCAGGTTGAGTGGGAAGGTGAAAATGCGAAGCACCGTGCCAATAGTGGCATTTACCACACTAATGATAAGCCCAGCCAAAATCGCCCAGCCGAATCCTTCTACTGTAACGGCAGAATCGGGAAGAATCATCGCGGCAAAAAAAACAGCTAATCCGGTCAATAATACATCAATGATGAATCGCATATCGTGTTTGTTTGATTTAAATATCGTCTTATAATTTAACGCCCAGCTGCAGATGAGCGATCGATAAGTTGGATTTTAAATGCAACTTATCTAAGTTTGCTAATCTAACACTATAAATAACAATACCGGTTAAAATGTTTGTCCGATAAGCAAAAAATGATTTCAGAACCTACGTATTTGGCGGCCAAACTGGTGTCCCATCGGATAGTGGCGCACTTTGAGAAACAGGCAGGGCGCCTGGCGGATAGCGGATGGAAGTATGTGCCCGATACGGCGACGATCGAAATCCTCATTGATACGGCGTTTTGGGCAAGCCTGCGTCGGGAAGAAGGCTATGAACCAAAAATATCATTGGCTTTTGCGCCGCCCGATCGGGCTGGCAATAGCCTGGTGTTTCAGGATAGACAGCGCTTCACGCCCGGCAACTTGGTCAAATTATCGCCAGCAGCCGTGCAGCCGGGCATACACCTAGGGGTATGGTTGGAGGGCGATAACTTTCACATATGGGGTACTGCCCATGAAGTGCCCTCCAATTGCGTTGTGGTTGAAGTGATTGAGGCTGGCTTATTGGTCATTAAGCAGAAACATCGCGAGGGCATCGGCAAGTTTATCAACGTCGTTGTATTGAAAGGCAATCAGATCAAAGTCATTGACGGCAACCACTGGGGGTTGGCAGACAGCCCGAGTATGCTTTCATCGCTTCTTGGATTATCTGACCCTAAATCCGCAGATCGCTCTGAAGATGTTTTGGTGCAATTGGCTTTAGCCATGCGCAGCCATAAGCGGGGAGCCCTGCTGCTGGTTGTGCCGACCAATAGTACCGCATGGTTGCATTCCACCGTGAAACCCATCAACTATTTGGTTAAACCTCATGCCATGGTACCGGTGTTCGGGGGCGAGGCCACGCCGGATAGTATAGGAACGGATCCCCTGTATAAGGTGGTCCATGCTGTAGGCGGTTATTCAGCGATTGATGGGGCCACGGTAATCACTGATGACCAACGCTTGCTGGCGTTCGGCGTCAAGGTTGCCCGGTCACCTCATGCCCTCCCCGTAACTCAGCTGATGCTGACCGAGCCGGTGGCGGAAAGCGAAATGCAACTGTTGGATGCTACCAGGATAGGTGGAACCCGGCACTTGGCCGCTGCCCAGTTCGTGAATGATCAGCACGATGCGCTATCAATGGTCGCATCGCAAGACGGAACGTTTACCGTGTTTTCGTGGTCGGAACAACAGCAAATGGTGCATGGACACCGGATCGATACACTATTGATGTAGGCTCCCCTAAGTCGTCTATGCATTTCCAATAACGGAATAAATCATAACGGAACAGATCAGGTAATAATACAGACGACACCGCGTTGAATAGAGAGAGAAAATTTAGAATTTGTGAGACTGACTATTGTTTTTGTTGCGATTGCCCTGATTGGAGCTGCCTGTACCTCATCTGAAAAACGGAAAATCAAAGCCGAGCGCAAACAGCACGAAAAAGACAGCCTAACGCTCGCCTATGATCCGGCGCAAGCGGACCAGCGTCTCGATTCGTTCATGCGACGGTTGCACACCCGCTCAGGATTCAACGGCAACGTGCTCATTGCCAAGAAAGGCAAAATATTATATCAGAACGCTTTCGGCTGGGCCGATTACCTTATGAAAGATAGCCTGAAGATCACCTCACAATTTGAATTGGCTTCCGTTTCCAAGCCGCTTACCGCGACCGGAGTGCTTAGGCTCATGGAAGATGGTAAGATAAAACTTGAACAGACCGTAGACGAGTTCTTTCCTGATTTCCCTTATCCGGGCGTCACCATTAAGCAATTGCTGACCCACCGTTCTGGACTAACCAACTACCTGTACTTTACTGATAAAACAGAAATATGGCCCGATAAGCGCAAAGGAATGACGAACAGGGATGTGATGAATTTGCTTGCTGCCCATAAGCCGGATAAATACGCCAACCCGGATGTGCGGTTTTTCTATAATAACACCAATTATATGGTATTGGCAGCGATCGTTGAGAAGGTAAGTGGTCAGGATTTCTCCGTATATATGCAGGAGAAGGTGTTTGGTCCGGCAGGAATGAAGAACACAGCCGTTTACTCCAGTGCGGTGTACGAGAAAATTCCAAACGGCGTGATCGGCCATGACCGGGTATGGCGGCGGTCGGTGGTGCAGAACTTTCAGGACGGTCCGGTGGGTGACAAAGGCATCTATAGCACCGTGCAAGATTTGTATCTGTTTGACCGTGCCCTACGGGATGGCCGGATGCTAAAAGCTGAAACGCTTGATTCGGCTTATGCAGGATATAGTACACCCAATAAGGAACTTTTTAACTACGGCTATGGATGGCGGACATTTGACCCTGGAGATCACAAAGTCGTATATCATACCGGATGGTGGCATGGATTTCGAAGCCTTTATATTCGTGATCTGAAAGAGGATATAACCATTGTGCTTCTTACCAACCTGGTCAACGCAAGTTTACTTCATTTGGATGAGCTTTATCATATCGTCGAGATGCCGGTAATTCGGCAAGCCGCCTATTCCGCCACAGGCGAATTCATGGGTAAATAGACGCCTTGCTTGTAATGGCTTGATTCTTGTTAATAATGAATGAACGAACGCCATAAAGCGTATTCTGCTAAAGATGGAAAAGAAGAAAACACTTATCCTTGGCGCTACCGACAATCCCGGCCGCTATGCTTCGCTAGCAGCACATCGACTGGTAGCGGCAGGCCACTCCATCGTCAATATCGGCGTCAAGCGGGGTGAAGTGGCAGGCGTACCGATACAGTCTGCCGGAGCTGCGTTGCCTGATATTCATACTGTCACACTATACATCGGCCCCAAACGGCAGCCGGAATATTACGATTACATCATTCAGACCAACCCCAAGCGTATCGTCTTCAACCCAGGTACCGAAAATTTAGAACTGGAAGCACTGGCCAATGAACACGGAATTGAAACATTACGCGCCTGTACACTGGTGCTGCTGAGCACAGATCAGTATTAAATGCAGACTTTTTCGCCGATGTGCCATGCTGAAGTATTGCATATGCATGGGATATGCACGTGTAAAGCACTATGTAAGCACATGTAAAGCACTGTAGAATTTCCGGGTGAGTGGTGCTTGGTGGTTGTTTTTGGGAGGCCTCCCGTGTGCTTAAGGTGTGTGTCGGGCGAATATGTAACGGCAGACTGTGGGTGCTCAGGATTTGCATTTTCGAAGAAATTAACGTTGTTTTGGAACTTGCGGTAAAATGTGCGATGACACCCAAAAAACCAAGGTCTGAAAAGAGTATAGTAGACATTGCCAAGGCATTGGGCATATCGCCCGCTACTGTTTCTCGGGCACTAAACAACAGTTCGCGCATCAGCGAGGCAACCCGGCGGCGGGTGAAAGAGATGGCCAAGGAAATGGGATACCGCCATAACAGTATGGCTTCCTCGCTCCGCAACCGGCGCTCGAACATTATCGGACTGATTGTGCCACGCATTTCCATGTATTTCCATGTGTTTTTCATCACTGCACTTCAACGGCGGTTACAAATCGCCGGATACAATCTCATGATCTGTCAGTCTAACGACTCAGTTAGCGTAGAAAGGGAGCTGGCCAATTCGCTGTATTCCGCACGTGTCGATGCGTTGGTAGTATCACTTACCCTTTATACAGAAGACGTCTCGCATTTTGACGGATTTCTGGCACAGGGCATACCATTGGTATTTTATGATAGGGTGCCCACCATGCCAACGCCTGCTTTTATTGTCAAAGGCGACGACTACCGGGGGGGAATGTTAGCCGGAAATCATTTGTTGGTGGCTGGCTGTCGGCGGATAGCCTACGTTAGCGGTCCGCTCTCATGTAGCATCTACCAAGAGCGCACCCGTGGTTTTGTGGATGCGTTGGCGACACGGAGTGTGTCGCTGCCTGAGCATTGGGTATGTCACCATGAATTGACCGCAGAAAATGCCAGGCGCAGTTTACGGCTGTTATTCGGGGGCAATGAAAAACCGGATGGACTGTTTGCGGCGAACGATACCACGGCAATCGCAGCGGTGGAGTTTGCTCGGGAACATGGGATCCGCGTTCCTGAAGAACTCAAGATCATCGGTTATTCCAATGATCCACGAACATCCATCATCACGCCATCCATCACATCCATTGAACAATTCCCAAGCGAAATGGCCGACAAGGTAGCTGATACGCTGATCAGTGCCTTGAAGCACAGTCCGGATGCCCCCGGAACCATTGCCGGCAGACCGGTAATCTGTCCGGTAGATTTAGTGAGGCGGACGACAACTTGACGTTTTTTTTTGCCGGCCATTAACTACGGTTGGAATGGGAATAACCGGTGACGACCATGCCAAATACGTTTAGAAAGCGCACCGTTAAACACCCCCTATGGTGGGCGGTATGACCGCCGAATGGAAAATAAAAAAATAATTCACTAACTATTTGATACTTAAAGTAAGTTTCCTATCTTTGCCGTCCCTTTTGAGGGGATGGTATGTCTTGAGCGAAGCCCTACTGCTTCGATGGACGTTAACAGATTAATATAACATGTCAGGAATTATTGGAAAAAAAGTAGGAATGACCAGCATTTTTGACGCCGACGGGAAAAATATCCCTTGTACGGTGATCGAAGCTGGCCCGTGCGTGGTAACGCAGATACGCACGGATGAAAAGGATGGCTATTCTGCTATTCAACTTGCTTTCGATGAAGCAAAAGAGAAGAGTACGTCTGCCGCCTTGAAGGGGCACTTTGCAAAAGCAACGACAACGCCCAAGCGTAAGTTAGTAGAATTCAAAACCTTCCCCGATGAGAAAGCCCTCGGTGACTTGGTAACTGTTTCTATTTTTGAAGAAGGCGAATACGTTGATGTAGTCGGTACTTCGAAAGGAAAAGGTTTCCAAGGTGTAATGAAACGTCACGGTTTCGGTGGTGTCGGCGGGGCTACCCACGGGCAGCACAACCGGTTGCGCGCTCCAGGTTCATTGGGTGCATCATCATGGCCGTCCCGCGTGTTTAAAGGTATGCGCATGGCAGGCCGCACAGGGGGTGACCGCGTGAAGGTACAAAACCTGCAAGTGCTGAAGGTATATGAAGACAAAAACCTGCTTGTGGTTAGTGGTTCTATCCCCGGAGCTAAGGGTTCTTACGTAATCGTAGATAAATAAGGAGATGGAAGTTAACGTTTTAGATATATCAGGTAAAGAAACAGGTGCCAAGGTGCAACTTCCTGAGTCGGTATTCGGGGTAGAACCCAATGACCACGCAATTTACTTGGATGTGAAGCAATACCTCGCTAACCAACGGCAGGGAACACACAAATCCAAGCAACGTAATGAGATCGCTGGCTCTACCCGCAAATTGCATAAGCAAAAAGGAACAGGCGGCGCGCGCGCAGGCAGCATCAAGTCGCCGCTGTTCAACGGTGGAGGCCGTATTTTCGGTCCGCAACCACGGGATTACAGCTTCAAACTGAATAAGAAACTGAAGGCTTTAGCCCGTAAGTCTGCATTGAGCTACAAAGCCAGGGAAAATAACATTGTGGTGCTGGATGATGTGAACTTCGATTCCGTCAAAACAAAGCATTACGTAGGCTTGGTAAACAGCTTAAATGTGGCTAACGAAAAGACGCTATTGGTTTTACCCGCCCAAGACAACAACGTATATTTATCAAGCAGGAATCTGAAGAAAGCAAAGGTGATCATCGCTACCGATTTGAATACCTATGACGTATTGAACGCTGGCAAACTTTTGTTGACCACAGCTTCTGTTAAAACATTGGAGGAGGCATTTGCCAAGTAATATGGAAATAATCAAGAAGCCCGTATTGACTGAAAAAGCGTCTTTGCTTACTGAAAAGCTAAATCGCTACGCTTTCAAGGTAGACCCAAAGGCCAATAAGATTCAGATTAAGCAAGCTATAGAACAGATGTTCGGCGTGACAGTTATCGCTGTGAATACTATGGTGGTGGCTGGAAAGGCAAAAAGCCGCTATACTAAAGCTGGATTTGTGTCTGGAAGGGCGCCGAAATATAAAAAGGCCATCATCACAATCAAAGATGGCGAAACGATTGACTTTTACAGTACTATATAATTAGAGATGGCAGTTAAAAGATTCAAACCGGTTACCCCTGGCACTCGATTCAGAATAGGAGGAGATTATTCGGATATCACAACCAACGTACCTGAGAAATCGTTGGTCGTGAAGATCAAGAAGTCGGGCGGTAGGAACAATTCCGGTAAAATGACTATGCGTTACATCGGTGGGGGGCACAAGAAGGCATACCGATTGATTGATTTCAAACGCGATAAAAAAGATATCCCGGCAAAGGTTGCCACCATAGAGTACGATCCAAACCGCACAGCTCGTATAGCGCTGTTGCATTATGTAGATGGTGAGAAGCGCTATATCATCGCGCCGGCAGGGCTACAGGTAGGGCAGACGATCGTATCGGGGGATAACGTTGCTCCTGAAATCGGCAATACCTTGCCCTTGCAGCGTATTCCGTTGGGTTCCATCATCCACAATATCGAATTGAACCCCGGCCAAGGCGGCTCCATTGCGCGCAGCGCCGGCACTTATGCCCAGCTGTCTGCTCGGGATGGTAAGTATGCCATCATCAAGTTGCCATCTGGTGAAAGCCGCATGATCTTGGCCAGCTGTTTGGCGACTATCGGCTCCGTATCCAATGCGGAGAAGGCAAATGAGGTATTGGGTAAAGCCGGCCGGAAACGTTGGCTTGGCCGTCGCCCGCGGGTACGTGGCGTAGCCATGAACCCGGTAGATCACCCAATGGGTGGTGGTGAAGGCCGTGCATCCGGTGGGCATCCACGCTCGCGCAAAGGACTGTTGGCTAAAGGCTACAAAACGCGTAGCAAGAAAAAAGTATCGAATCGTTACATCATTGAGAGAAGGAAGAAATAATGGCTCGCTCAATTAAAAAAGGTCCTTATATCGACCACAACTTAGAAAGAAAAGTTCTTTCTATGAACGAAACCAGCAAGAAGTCAGTAATCAAAACCTGGTCTCGCCGGTCTATGATTTCCCCTGATTTTGTCGGCCATACTTTCGCTGTGCACAACGGAAATAAGTTTATACCTGTGTATGTAACGGAAAACATGGTGGGTCATAAGCTCGGTGAATTTGCGCCAACGCGCACTTTCCGAGGTCACGCAGAAAAGAAAAAGTAATAGGCAATGGAAGCAACACGAAAACTAAAGAAGTCTGTTATCATAAAACAGCGAAAAGAGCAGGAAAAAGCTCAGGTAGGAGGAGCTTCTACTGCCAAATTAATTAACTGCCCGACCTCGCCGCGTAAGATGCGGCTGGTGGTTGACCTGATCCGTGGCGAAAAGGTGGAGCATGCGCTGTACATCCTTAAGCATACCAATAAGGAAGTGGCTATCCGTGTAGAGAAACTGCTGCTTTCAGCAATTAAGAACTGGGAAACAAAGAATGAAGATAAGTCTGTGGAAGAAAGCGAGTTGTTTGTCAAGGAAGCTTTCGTAGGTGGGGGGCGCCAGCTGAAACGGCTGCGTCCGGCACCGCAAGGCCGCGGGTACCGTATTCGTAAGCGCTCGAACCACGTTACCTTGGTAGTTGACAGCAAAAACGTAGCACAAAACTAATTTATCAAGTAATGGGACAAAAAGCAAATCCAATAGGTAACAGATTAGGGATCATCAAGGGTTGGGATTCCAATTGGTTCGGAGGCAAGAACTATTCTGATAAATTAGTTGAAGACGAAAAAATCAGGAAATACCTTTCGGCCCGTATTACAAAAGGCGGCGTGGCCAAAGTAGTTATCGAGCGTACGTTGAAGCGTATCACCGTTACCATCCATACGGCGCGTCCGGGGATTGTGATCGGCAAAGGCGGGCAGGAAGTGGATAAGATTAAGGAAGAGTTGAAGAAGCTGACTAGAAAGGATGTGCAGATCAATATTTTTGAGATTAAACGTCCTGAGCTGGAGGCTTACTTGGTAGCAGAGGGTATTGCAAAACAGTTAGAGGCTCGTATTTCATTTCGCCGTGCGATGAAGACAGCGATTGCTTCTACCATGCGTATGGGCGCCGAAGGGATCAAGGTGATGTGTTCCGGTCGTTTGGGCGGCGCTGAAATGGCTCGTACCGAACAATATAAAGAAGGACGGATACCGTTGCATACTTTCCGTGCTGATATCGACTATGCATTGGTTGAGGCGCTGACCACCTACGGCAAGATCGGTGTGAAAGTATGGATATGCAAAGGCGAGGTCTACGGTAAACGAGATCTGTCGCCCAACGTGGGTCAAACGTCCGGCTTGAAGTCGCGTACTGAGGGTGCTGCTGGCGACTTCCGTGGCGATAGCCGTCGGGGGGGTGACCGCAGAGGTGGAGACCGCCGTGGCGGTGGTGGAGATCAACGCAGGGGTGGCGATCAGCGCCGTGGCGGCGGAGACCGCCGTGGAGGTGGAGACCGCCGTGGCGGTGGTGGCAACCGTGGAGGTAGTAGGTAGTCAGAGAGATATAACCGTAAAAAATAGAAAAATAATCCCCTCGCTTTGGGAATTTAATAAGATACGAACATGTTACAGCCAAAAAGAACAAAGTTCAGGAAGATGCAGAAGGGCCGTATGAAAGGCAACGCTACCCGCGGGTCAGAGTTGGCTTTCGGTTCGTTCGGCATCAAATCAATGGAGCCGGCATGGATCACGAGCCGTCAGATCGAAGCAGCCCGTATCGCCGTAACCCGCTACATGAAACGGGAAGGACAGGTATGGATACGCATTTTTCCGGATAAGCCCGTAACCAAAAAGCCGGCCGAAGTACGGATGGGTAAAGGTAAGGGTGCTCCTGAATATTGGGTGGCGGTAGTGCGCCCAGGCCGGATGCTTTTTGAGGCAGAAGGGGTTCCCTTGGAAGTGGCCAAGGAAGCATTACGCCTTGCCGCACAGAAGTTGCCTGTTCAAACGAAGTTTGTAATACGTAGGGACTACGAGCAAGCATAATCGCAAGCTGGCGCTGTCTGCCATTGGTCTTGCCGCCGTTACCGGCAAGCCGCCTCGGGGTTCTAACCGTGGAAATACGCTGATGGAGGCATCCAGTAAAACAATAGATAACAATGAAAAATTCAGAAATCGTAGAATTGTCAACTGAGGATTTAGTAGCCAGAATCGCTGAAGAGAAGGCTGCCCTCACCAAATTGAAGTTTGCACATGCTGTTTCGGCGATAGAGAATCCTAACCGGATTAAATACACACGCAAAGCCATTGCGCGCCTGTTGACCGAATTGACAAAACGCAAGCATGCCGAAAAGGCAGCTCGCGAAGCCAACGAAACAGCCGCTGAGGCATAAAAGCAACGTCGGAAATGGAAAGAAATTTAAGAAAAACAAGGATCGGCTTGGTAGTGAGCAATAAAATGGACAAGTCTATCGTGGTGGCCGTGGAACGTAAAGTGAAACACCCCATCTACGGTAAGTTCGTAAAGAAAACTACCAAATTTAAAGCTCATGACGAGAACAACACGTGCGGTATCGGCGACACAGTGTTGATTATGGAGACGCGTCCGCTGAGTAAGACCAAAAATTGGCGATTAGTGGAAATTTTAGAAAGGGCTAAGTAACATGGTACAGCAGGAATCAAGACTCAATGTTGCCGACAATAGCGGTGCTAAAGAAGTGTTAGTCATCCGTGTGTTGGGCGGTACGGGCAAGCGTTATGCTTCGATCGGTGATAAAATCGTTGTAACCGTAAAAAGTGCATTGCCCGCTGGAAACGTAAAAAAGGGAACGGTTACCAAAGCAGTCGTCGTTAGAACGAAGAAGGAAATCCGCCGTAAGGACGGCTCATATATCCGTTTCGATGACAATGCTGCTGTATTGTTAAATAATCAGGATGAACCTCGCGGAACGCGTATTTTTGGCCCGGTTGCACGGGAATTGCGTGAAAAGCAGTTCATGAAAATCGTATCATTAGCACCGGAGGTATTGTAATCATGGGACAGACAAAGACATCGACACATAAGATTAAGATCCGCACGGGCGATCAGGTAAAAGTGCTTTCGGGTAATTCGAAAGGCGCTGAAGGTAAGGTGTTGCAAGTGTTCATAGCAGAGAACAGGGCTGTCGTAGAGGGCGTAAACATGGTGAAGAAACACACCAAGCCCAGTGCGGCTAACCCTAATGGTGGAATCATCGAAAAGGAAGCGCCTATTCACATTTCTAACCTTGCTTTAATTGATCCGAAAAGCGGCAAACCAACCCGCGTTGGTCGTAAAGTGGTGGAAGTAAACGACAAGAAAAAAATCGTTCGCGTAGCGAAAAAATCAGGGGAGGTAATTGACTAATGGCATATACACCAAGATTAAAAGCGAAGTATAGGGATGAAATCCGTACCGCGCTTAAGGAGAAGTTCCAATATAAAAGCGTCATGCAGGTTCCCAAGCTTGAAAAAATAGCGGTGAGCCAGGGCATTGGTGCGGCAACGGCCGACAAGAAATTAATCGACAATGCGATTAGTGAGCTGACTTTGATTACTGGACAGCAAGCGGTCGCAACGAAATCCAAAAAAGACGTATCCAATTTCAAACTACGTAAAGGAATGCCTATCGGTGTTAGGGTAACGCTTCGCGATAGCAAGATGTACGAGTTTCTTGACCGTTTGGTTGCTGTTGCACTTCCGCGGATACGCGATTTCCGTGGAATCAACGATAAAGGATTCGATGGCAGGGGAAATTACACCTTAGGTATAACCGAGCAAATCATTTTCCCGGAGATCGACATCGACAAAATCAACAAGATCCAAGGGATGGATATCACGTTCGTGACCAGCGCAAAGACTGATGTGGAAGCGCTGGAACTGTTGAAGCAGTTTGGATTACCGTTCAAAAATCAAAATACAACAATTAATGGCTAAAGAAGGAATTAAAGCACGTGAGGCTAAGCGCGCCAAATTGGTGGCTAAGTATGCAGAGAAGCGCGCTGCACTGAAAGCAGCAGGTGATTATGCCGCACTGGATAAGCTGCCTAAGAATGCTTCTCCTGTCCGCTTGCATAACCGCTGCAAATTGACCGGCCGTCCGAGGGGCTATATGCGCCAGTTCGGTATTTCTCGGGTTACTTTCCGTGAAATGGCGGTTGCAGGGAAAATCCCAGGTGTGACGAAAGCGTCTTGGTAGCGGCTACGGTCAGTTTGCCGGTCGTCACGATCTGGTGACCGATTAATTATGCCTGCTCAAGAATAGCAAAACAGAATATTAACCGATAGTAGGTCTGGAAGCCACTGTGGCGAAAAGAAACCGCTATCACAATGATCATAATTGATGAATACAGATCCAATAGCGGATTACCTTACCCGAGTAAGGAATGCCATTAAGGCCAACCATAGGGTTGTTGAAATTCCTGCATCGAATCTCAAGAAAGAGATTACTAAAGTACTTTTTGACAAGGGTTACATTGCGAACTATAAGTTCGACGACGATACCGTACAAGGCACCATTAAGATTGCATTGAAGTATAATCCGGTGAGCAAGGTATCGGCTATCCGTACCTTGAAGCGTGTGAGTAAACCAGGTCTGAGGAAATATGCGGGAGTGGACAGCATGCCACGTGTGTTGAATGGTTTGGGAATAGCCATTCTATCCACTTCAAAAGGAGTGATGACCGACAAAGAGGCCCGTGTCCAAAATGTCGGCGGCGAAGTTTTATGTTACGTATATTAATCAGGAGGAACACACAACATGTCAAGAATTGGAAAAGCGCCTATCGCCATACCCGCTGGGGTGACGATTACCGTTTCAGACAAAAACTTAGTGACGGTAAAAGGACCGAAAGGTGAATTGACGCAGCAGGTGGATCAGGATATTGCGGTTGCACAAGAAGATGGTCAATTGCTGGTAAAGCGCCCTACGGAACAAAAAAGACACAAGGCACTTCACGGCCTGTACCGCTCGCTCCTAAACAATATGGTTGTTGGGGTGACTGAAGGTTATAAAACAACGCAAGAGCTGGTCGGTGTCGGATACCGCGCAAGCGCACAGGGCAGTACGCTGGACCTCACACTCGGCTTTTCTCACCAAGTGGTACTCATTCTTCCCAAGGAAGTAAAAGTATCTACTACGGCAGAGAAGGGAAAGAATCCGACCATTACGTTGGAGTCTATCGACAAGCAGTTGCTGGGGCAAGTGGCCGCAAAGATCCGTTCGCTGCGTGCTCCGGAACCATATAAAGGAAAAGGTATTAAATTTGCTGGCGAGCAATTGCGCAGGAAAGCTGGTAAGTCAGCAGCTAAAAAGTAATAACCATTATGGCAGGAAATAAAGTATCGCGTAGAGAACGCATCAAACAAGGGATTAGGAAGCGTATTTCCGGATCAACCGAGCGTCCGCGCTTGTCTGTATACAGGAGCAATAAGGGTATTTATGCCCAAGTGATTGATGACAAAGCTGGGATAACCTTGGTTTCGGCGTCGTCTTTGGCTAAGGATTTTTCAGTGTCAGGTAACAAAGTTGAACAGTCAAAAGCTGTGGGCAAGTTGATCGCAGAAAAAGCGTTGGCTGCAGGAATTAGTAAAGTAGTTTTTGACCGCAATGGGTACCTATACCATGGCCGGGTAAAGTCCCTCGCTGATGGCGCCCGGGAAGCTGGTTTAGATTTTTAATCAATCAAGAGCATGTCTTTAAGCAATATAAAACGAGTAAAATCCAGCGAGATCGAATTAAAGGATCGCTTGGTAAGTATCCAACGTGTAGCCAAGGTAACCAAGGGCGGCCGTACATTCAGCTTTTCTGCTATCGTGGTAGTGGGCGATGAAAACGGTGTGGTGGGCTATGGCCTCGGCAAAGCGAAGGAAGTGACGGAAGCGATCACCAAAGGGATTGACGACGCAAAGAAGAACCTCATTAAGGTGCCCATTATCAAAGGTACGGTGCCGCACGAGCAAAACGGCAAATACTCTGGAGGTAATGTCTTGATTAAGCCTGCGGTACACGGTACAGGTGTTTTGGCCGGCGGAGCGATGCGTGCGGTGTTGGAAAGCGCCGGAGTAACCGACGTACTGGCGAAATCATTGGGTTCATCTAACCCGCACAACGTGGTGAAAGCAACCATTGATGCATTGCTAAAAATGCGTGACGCTTATACCGTGGCGCAACACCGCGGTGTAGATTTGAATAAGGTATTTAACGGATAACTATCATGGCAAAGATCAGAATCACTCAAATTAAGAGCATCATCGATAGGAGCGAACGGCAGAAGCGGACCATGAAGGCCCTTGGCTTGCGCAAGATCAATCACACGGTGGAAATGGAGGCGACCCCATCCATTATCGGAATGGTGCGCAAGGTAAATCACCTTGTGGCAATAGAACAAGTATAACATACGTTTAATCGTTGTACCTGTATAGTGAAAGCGAAGGTACAGCACAACAATTAGTTTCAAAGATGAACTTAAGTAATCTAAAACCAGCAGCGGGATCAGTAAAGACCAGGAAACGTATTGGCCGTGGTACCGGTTCCGGCCGTGGTGGCACGTCCACCCGCGGGCATAAGGGAGCACAATCGCGATCTGGTCACAGCACCAAGATCGGGTTTGAAGGCGGACAAATGCCTTTGCAACGGCGTGTACCTAAATTCGGTTTCAAGAACCCGAACCGCGTGGAGTATGTAGGGATCAATTTGGATGTGTTGCAGGGCTTGGTCGAGAAATTTAATCTTTCTGCCATAGATTTCGATACGCTTAAGTCGCATGGCTTGGTTTCAAAAAATGATTTGGTGAAGATTTTAGGTCGGGGGGAGTTAACGTCCAAGATCGAAGTAAAGGCTCACGCATTTTCGGCCACAGCACAGCAAGCGATTGAAGCAGCAGGAGGCTCGATTGTAAAACTTTAATACATGAAGAAGCTAATCACAACCTTGACCAATATTTGGAAGATCGATGATCTAAGGACGCGTATCTTGAATACGCTTTTATTTCTTTTGATCTATCGGGTGGGATGTCATATCGTATTGCCAGGGGTCAATCCCGCCGCGCTTCAGCATGAAGCCAAGGAGGGTCTGTTGGGCTTGCTGGATATGTTTGCCGGCGGATCGTTTTCTCGTTCCGCAATATTTGCGTTGGGAGTGATGCCTTATATTTCGGCTTCAATCGTGGTTCAGCTTCTCGGGATAGCCGTACCTTACTTTCAAAAACTGCAGAAAGAGGGGGAGAGCGGACGGAAAAAGATGAACCAGATCACGCGCTATCTTACTCTCGCAATCACACTGGTGCAGTCTGTTGCGTACGTGCGCACCCAGATCGACGGCGGAGCAAAGATGATCGCTGATCCGATGTTTACGATTTTATCGGCGTTCGTTTTGACAGCGGGAACCATGTTTGTGATGTGGCTTGGAGAAAAAATCACTGACAAGGGTATCGGCAATGGCATCTCTTTGATTATTATGGTAGGGATCATTGCGCAGTTGCCGAGCGGCATTACCGCAGAGTGGTTTTCCAGGATGAGTACAGGTGGCGGTGGCCCGATTCCACTATTGTTGGAGTTTGTCGCACTGTTCTTTGTAGTTATCTTTACCATACTTATTGTGCAAGGTGTTCGCAAGATACCTGTGCAATACGCGAAAAAAATTGTCGGCAACAAGCAGTATGGAGGGGTTCGCCAGTATATACCGCTTAAAGTTAATGCAGCTGGTGTTATGCCCATTATTTTCGCGCAAGCTATCATGTTTGTGCCAATGAGCCTAAGTCAGTTTTTCCCTAACCTGCAGTCGCCATTTTTAACATCGTTGAGCAATTACACCTCTGTAGCGTATAATGTAACGTTTGCTATTCTGATCATCGCATTTACGTTTTTCTATACGGCCATCATGGTCAATCCACAACAGATGTCTGAAGACATGAAGAAGAATGGTGGTTTCATACCCGGAGTTAAGCCGGGCCAGGCAACCAACTTTTATATTGACAGTGTGATATCCAAAATCACATTGCCGGGAGCAATTTTCTTGGCTATCATTGCGATATTGCCGGCGATAGCCAGCCTTTTTGGTGTAAATAATCAATTTGCCCACTTCTATGGGGGTACGTCTTTGCTCATCTTGGTTGGTGTGGTGCTGGATACCCTTCAGCAAATCGAAAGCCATTTGCTGATGCGCCATTATGATGGCCTGATGAAGACTGGCCGTATCAAAGGACGTACGCCGGTGGCCTCTGGCCCCAGCCAATCGGTTATATAGCCTTCATGTCTAAGGTTTATTACAAGTCCACAGAAGATATCGAACAACTGCGAAAGTCAGCAAATGTGCTTTCGCAGTTGCTTGGTGAGATAGCTAAGCAAATCCGGCCGGGTATCACCACCCTTTCTTTGGATAGGTTGGCATATGAATATATCCACGATCATGGCGGGCGCCCAGCTTTTCTGGATTACAATGGTTTTCCCAATTCATTGTGTATCTCGGTAAACGATCAGGTGGTGCATGGCATCCCCGGTAAGTACGAACTCCGCGAGGGTGATATCGTGTCGGTTGACGGGGGCGTAGAGCTGAATAGTTTTATCAGCGATTCCGCGTATACCTTTGCGGTGGGCGAGGTGCTACCAGAAGTGAAACAGCTGTTGCGCGTAACCTTGGAATCTTTGGATCTGGGGATTGAACAAGCGGTTGCGGGAAAACGGGTAGGCGACATTGCTTATGCGGTACAAGAGCATGTGAGCCGATATGGTTATGGTATCGTCCGTGAGTTGGTCGGCCATGGTGTGGGCTATAAATTGCATGAGAAGCCGGAAATACCAAATTATGGCAAGCGGGGATCCGGCTCAAAGCTTGAGGAAGGCTTGGTAATCTGTATCGAACCCATGATCAATATGGGGAAAGCAGGCGTCAAGTTTTGGGATGATGGTTGGACGGTAAGCTCGGTTGACGGTAAGCCTTCCGCACATTATGAACACATGGTCGCCGTACATAAAGGTAGACCGGATGTCTTAACTACTTTTTCGTATATTGAAGAAGTTTTGGGTAAAAAGAATTGATATTCATTTTTTTTTTCTTATCTTTGCATCCCTGTTGTGCAGAGGTATAATTAGATAATAATCAAGACTATATGGCTAAACAAGCCTCGATTGAGCAAGATGGAGTCATTAAAGAGGCACTTTCAAATGCCATGTTTCGCGTAGAACTGGAAAATGGGCATGAGATTATCGCCCACATATCTGGCAAAATGCGAATGCATTATATCAAGATCTTACCCGGAGACCGGGTAAAACTGGAAATGTCGCCTTACGATTTGTCAAAAGGCAGGATAACGTATCGGTATAAGTAATAAGTTAAAATAGAAACGGGCCTTAGAGGCGTTGCTTCGGTAAGAAGCTTGTCAGCGTTTAGGCGAAATATAAAGATTATGAAAGTCAGAGCATCCATCAAAAAGCGTAGCGCGGATTGCAAGATTATCCGCCGCAAGGGTAAGGTATTTGTAATTAATAAAAAGAACCCTAAATATAAGCAACGTCAAGGGTAATGGAATTTAGATTACAGAATTTAGATTGACGATGCCTTCAGAAACGCTTCGGTAGTCATCAATCTAAAATCGTAAATCGTAGAACGTAAATTTTCAAACATTATATGGCAAGGATTTCAGGTATAGATTTACCGAAAAACAAACGGGGCGAAATCGGTCTCACATACATTTACGGCGTCGGCCGTTCGACAGCCCAGCGTATTTTGGACAAAGCCGGCATCGATTACGATGTGAAAGTTCAGGATTGGAATGACGATCAGTTGACGGCTATTCGTAACGTCATCAACGAGGAGATCAAGGTAGAAGGAGCGCTCCGTTCGGAGGTTCAATTGAATATCAAGCGGTTGATGGATATCGGTTGTTACCGTGGTCTTCGTCATCGCAAGCACCTTCCTGTTCGCGGCCAGCGTACGAAGAACAATTCGCGGACACGTAAAGGGAAGCGTAAGACCGTTGCAAACAAGAAAAAAGCTACTAAATAATAATTGAGAAGAGACAATGGCTAAGAGTAAAAAAGTAAGCAAAAAGCGTGTTGTGGTGATCGAACCGGTTGGTCAGGCACACATTAACGCTACGTTCAATAATATTATTGTTACGCTTACCAACAATCAGGGGCAAACGATCTCGTGGTCAAGTGCCGGCAAAATGGGCTTCAGGGGATCAAAGAAAAACACTCCTTACGCTGCTTCTCAAGCGGCTTCTGACTGTGGCAAGGTAGCTCATGATCTTGGATTGCGCAAGGTGGAGGTGTTTGTGAAAGGGCCTGGCGCTGGACGAGAATCAGCTATCCGCACATTGGCCAACTCAGGAATTGAGGTAACGGCTATTAGGGATATAACGCCGTTGCCACACAATGGTTGCCGCCCCCCGAAACGCAGGAGAGTATAATACACATAATTTTTAAAGCTAAGATTCTTCAGCTATAGGCTGAACGATACTTTAAAACCAACAACAATATGGCGAGATACACAGGACCTACGTCCAAAATAGCCCGTAAATTCAGGGAACCGATTTTTGGGCCAGACAAAGCATTAGAACGAAAAAACTATCCTCCGGGACAGCATGGGATGTCCAAAAGGCGCGGCAAGCAATCAGAGTATGCTGTGCAGCTGCTTGAGAAGCAGAAGGCGAAATACACATATGGTGTACTGGAACGCCAGTTCGCCAACCTATTTGCCAAGGCCTCTTCCAAGCATGGTATCACAGGTGAAGTCTTCTTGAAGTTGCTGGAGGCCCGTTTGGACAACACAGTTTATCGTTTGGGCATTGCATCGACTCGTGCTGCTGCTCGTCAGCTGGTCGGCCACAAGCACATTACAGTGAACGGAGAAGTGGTTAATATTCCGTCTTACAGCCTCCGCCCTGGTGATATTGTGGCGGTGCGGGAGCGCTCAAAATCGCTTGAATCCATTACCAATGCTGTTGCCGGCCGCAAGATCAATAAGTTTAGCTGGCTGGAGTGGGATGCAAACGAATTGACCGGCAAGTTCCTTAATTATCCGGAACGCACTGAGATCCCTGAGAACATCAAAGAAAACTTAATTGTCGAGTTGTACTCGAAATAAGTAACACGCAGGAGAAGCATAGCCTTTGGGGTTATGCTATTCTTGCTGTATAGCAATTTTGTAACAAACATTAAGAATAAATAAATGGCAATCTTAGCATTTCAACGACCTGATAAAGTTATCATGCAGAAATCGACGGATTTCGATGGCACGTTTGAATTTCGGCCATTGGAACCCGGTTTCGGTGTGACCATCGGTAATGCTTTACGCCGTATTCTACTGTCCTCATTGGAAGGATATGCAATTACGTCGGTTCGTTTCTCAGGTGTATCGCATGAGTTTTCTACCATCAAGGGTGTTGTGGAAGACGTCACCGAGATCATTCTGAACTTGAAACAGGTACGTTTCAAGAAGACTGGCGAAATGGGCGATTCCGAAAAGGTTTTCATGGTAATCAACGGACAGGATCAACTGACCGCGGGAGACATAACCAAATTCTCCACTAATTTTACGGTATTGAATCCGGATTTGGTGATTTGCAACATGGAAAGCTCCATTACCCTTGAATTGGAAGTTAACGTAGGAAAGGGACGCGGGTATGTTAACGCAGAGGAAAATAAAGTAGTTGATGGTCCCGTGGGCTTAATCGCCGTGGATTCTATTTTTACACCGATTAAGAACGTTAAATATACCATCGAGAATTATCGTGTAGAACAAAAGACCGACTACGAAAAATTGTTGCTCGATATTTCAACAGATGGATCTATCCATCCGGAGGATGCACTGAAGGAAGCGGCTAAGATCCTGATTCAACATTTCATGTTGTTTTCTGATGAGAATATGCTCCTGGAATCGCAGGCAAAGGAAGAGACAAAGGTGGTGGATGAGGAAATTCTGCATATGCGCAAAATACTGAAAACCGAACTGGTGGACTTAGATTTGTCTGTGCGCGCGCTTAACTGTCTGAAAGCAGCTGATATTCGTACGCTCGCCGAGTTGGTCACCTACGATGTGGCAGATATGCTTAAATTCAGGAACTTTGGTAAAAAATCCCTGAGCGAAATCCAGGAATTGGTTAAGTCTAAAGGCTTGTCATTTGGTATGAATTTAGCCAAGTACAAACTGGACGAAGAATAAAAAAAGTTAGCGACCTGTTGCATAATTCCCCTTTGATTCCTTGTTTCCTAAGGTTTATTCAAAAAAGGACGGTATGCACAAATTTTAAAATCAAATGAGACACGGAAAAAAATTTAACCATTTAGGCCGCACAGCAAGTCATCGTAAAGCGATGTTATCAAACATGGCCACTTCGCTGATTAAGCACAAGCGTATCACGACTACATTGGCCAAGGCGAAGGCACTGCGTCAGTATGTGGAGCCCCTGATTACTAAATCGAAGGATGACACGACGCATTCCCGCCGTACGGTATTCAGTTACTTGCAGGATAAAGAAGCAGTGACCATTCTTTTTCGCGAGATTTCCGAAAAGGTAGCGAATCGTCCGGGTGGTTACACCCGCATCATCAAGCTAGAAAACCGTTTGGGCGACAATGCCGAAATGGCGTTTATCGAGTTGGTAGATTATAACGAAATATACAAGAAAGACGGAGTTGCTACCGAACGGAAGTCGACCCGACGACGTGGTGGCAAGAAGAAAGCAGGCGCGGGTGCCCCGGCTGCGGATAACACCACCGGCGAAGCGGCGGTCGCCGAAGTAGCGGAAACCGAAGCGCCTGCAGTAGCCGAGCAACCGGCTGCCGAAGCGGACGATTTGCAAGAAAAGACCGAAAAAACGGACGAAACTCCAACAGAACGCAAAAAAGAGGACTAACACGATTAGTTCGTTAATGAGTTAAACCCGTTTTTATCCGAAAACGGGTTTTTTTATATATAGATTTTTTAACTTTATCGATAAAGATGAACCTATTTGACGTATACCCGATTAATCCCGTGGAAATAGCAAAAGCGGCGGGAAGTACGGTTTGGGATGCCAACGGGAACGAATACCTCGACTTGTATGGAGGGCACGCCGTTATTTCCATCGGTCATACCCACCCGCACTATGTAAAACGCATAGCCGAACAATTGAACCGGATCGGCTTCTATTCCAACTCTGTGGAGATTCCCCTTCAGGTTCAATTGGCGAGCGCGTTGGGCAGCATGTCCGGCAAAGACGATTATCAGCTGTTTCTATGCAATTCGGGGGCTGAAGCTAACGAAAATGCTTTAAAGTTAGCCTCGTTTCATAATGGGCGCAAGAAAGTGATCGCTTTCCATGGCTCGTTCCACGGGCGGACCTCGCTAGCGGTCGCCGCCACGGATAATCCCAAAATTGTGGCACCTGTAAACCAGACCGCTAACGTGATCTTTCTTCCGCATAACGATGTGGAAGCGTTGGAGCAGGTCTTTAGGGAGCAAGGGGAGGAAGTCTCTTCCGTCATCATTGAAGGTATACAGGGGGTAGGTGGGGTAAGGGTCGCCTCCGACGAATTTCTTCGAAAGATTAGGGAGCTTACGACAGCCTACGGGGCGTTATTTATTGCCGATGCGGTACAATGTGGATATGGCCGCACGGGTAGATTTTATTCGCACGACCACGCGGGAGTTAGTGCCGATATTTACAGTATGGCCAAGGGAATGGGTAATGGTTTTCCGATAGGGGCGATTTCCATATCGCCTGCGGTAAAGCCGTCTTATGGTATGCTCGGCACTACTTTTGGAGGCAACCACCTGGCATGCGCGGCTGCGTTGGCCGTCTTGGAGGTCATGGGCGAAGAAATGTTGATGCAGAACGCTGCAGAAGTAGGAGCCTATATTATCGGTGAGTTGCAGCACTTTGACCGCATTCGTGAGGTGCGTGGAAAAGGTTTGATGATCGGCATCGACCTGCCCGATGAGTTAGCAGCGGTCAAGAAGAATTTATTGGTCAAAAACCGTATCTTCACGGGCGAATCAAAACCGAATGTAATTCGGTTGCTTCCGGCGCTGAATATTTCAAAGAGGCATGCAGACCGTTTTCTTGAAGCGTTGGAGGAAAGGCTGAAAGAACTTTAACGTGATCAGTTGGGTATAACGGACAATTTGGATTGCCGTCACAGAAAGGCATGAGGGCGATAAAACAAGTAATTTTCGAATGAAACAGTTTTTTTCGGTAGCGGATGTGATTGATCTATCCGGCATAGTTGATGAGGCGTTGCGCCTGAAGCGCGAACCATTTGCTTATTCGAATTTGGGCAAGCGGAAAACCTTGGGGCTGGTATTTCTAAACCCAAGCTTACGTACACGCCTAAGCACACACAAGGCAGCCGCCAACTTGGGCATGGATGTCATGGTCATGAATATGGACAAAGACGGCTGGGCGCTTGAAACACGTGACGGCGTGGCTATGGATGGCACAACGGTAGAGCATATCCGGGAAGCTGCCGCGGTAATGGGCCAATATTGCGATATCCTCGGAATACGCTCATTTCCAAAACTGGTAGACCAAGAGGAAGACTATAGTGAGGACTTGTTTGGAAAGTTTATCCGGTTTTGCGGGGTGCCGGTCATCAGTTTGGAAAGTGCTACGCGACATCCGTTGCAAAGCCTTACTGACCTGATCACCATCCGCGAGCATTGGAAGGATGATCGAAAGCCCAAGGTTGTAATGGCTTGGGCTCCACACGTAAAAGCGTTGCCGCAAGCTGTGCCCAATTCGTTTGCCGAATGGATGTGCCGGGCGCAGGCGGAAAATATCCTCGACTTTACTATCGCGCATCCCGCCGGATATGAACTTTCCAGTGTATTTACTCAGGGAGCTACGGTCAAGTATGCGTTGGACGACGCATTGGAAGGCGCAGATTTTATATATGTGAAGAATTGGTCGTCTTTCAAAGATTATGGCAAAATCCATTCCGTACGCGAGCAGTGGATGCTTGATCAAGGTAAGCTGGAGCTTACCAATCAGGCCAAGGTCATGCATTGCTTACCCGTGAGGCGGGATGTCGAGCTGGCCAGCGAAGTGCTGGACGGACCACAGTCACTGGTAATCGAGGAAGCAGGAAACCGTGTATGGGCAGCCCAAGTGGTATTGAAACGGATGCTCGATGAACTGACCACTCTTAATCAATTGTAGTACCATGGCGGCAAAGATGTGGATAGTTAAAATCGGCGGTAATATTATCGACCACTCCGAAGGGTTAAGTCGTTTTCTCGAGCACTTCGCAAACCTGCGCGGGAATAAGATCTTGGTGCACGGAGGTGGAAAAATTGCCACGCGGACGGCTGCCGATCTGGGTATTGAGGCGGTGTTGGTGGAGGGGCGGCGTATTACGGACGAGGCTATGCTGCGTGTCGTAACCATGGTGTATGCTGGGTTGACCAACAAGCAGTTGGTAGCAGGGTTGCAAGCTCGTGGCTGCAACGCGATCGGCCTCAGCGGGGCGGACGGTAATACCATTAAAGCAGAGCGGCGCCCCGTGAAAGAAATTGACTACGGATTTGTCGGTGACTTGTGGCCCGGTTCGGTCGATGCCGACGCCATAGCCACACTTGTTGCCGGTGGCTTTACGCCTGTCTTTTCAGCAATTACGCATGACGGCCGTGGGCAGTTGCTTAATACCAATGCCGACACAATCGCCTCGGCATTGGCCGTTGCTTTGTCCGCAAAATATGACACATCATTGGTGTACTGTTTCGAGAAGCGAGGGGTATTGCGTAATATTCAAGACGATAATTCCGTTATACCCGAAATACGGGCCGCGGAATTTGAGCAACTGAAGATGTCGGGTGTCATCGCCGACGGCATGGTGCCCAAACTACATAATGCTTTTCAAGCCATCGCCCGAGGGGTAAGTGAGGTGTGCATCGGCCATGCCGATGAGCTTTGCTTGCTGCGCCAACAGCAATTTGGCACCAGGATGATAAGGTGAGATTTATTTACGACTTACGACTAACAAAATGAATAAAATAACCATCATTGGAAGCGGCAATATCGGGCTTTCGTTGGCAAAAGGCTTGGTAAGCAAAGCGTATTGCAAGGCTGAGGATATCACTTTGACGCGCAGAAGCCTTCGATCACTCAGTGATGAGGCTGCCAAGGGATTCAAGGTGAGCGATAATAACAAAGTTGCCATCTATAATGCCGACGTCATCGTACTGGCCGTCCTTCCACAGCAATTGAAAAGCGTATTGGAAGAAATTGCCCCTGCGGTTTCACCGGAAAAGCAAATCGTTGTGTCGGTAGTATCGGGGGTCACCTGTGCTGACGTGCGCGATAAACTGGGCAACAACATGCAGGTAATCCGGGCGATGCCGAACACCGCCATTGCCATCGGCCAGTCAATGACCTGCATCGCAACCGACAATGCATCCGATGAGCAGCTGGAGCGAGTAACCAAGATGTTCGAGACCGTAGGTGCCGTCGTGACCATCAATGAGGATCTGATGACTTCAGCGACGGCCCTATGCGCGTGTGGAATCGCATTTTTCCTCCGTAGCATCCGCGCAGCATCACAGGGTGGTGTCGAGATCGGATTCCATGCGCATGACGCATTGAAAATGGCCGTGCAAACGGCCAAGGGAGCCGCTGATTTACTGCTACAGACCCGAAGCCACCCAGAGGGAGAGATTGACAAAGTAACATCGCCAAAGGGTTGTACCATTGCCGGATTGAATGAGATGGAGCACAATGGATTCAGCTCGGCCTTCATCAAGGGAATTAAGCTTTCGGCACTCAAAGCTGGAGGACTGTATAATGATTAGCGTTTAGATCTTGAGCTACCGAACGGCTATAAATCTGAAACTAAAAATCGTCACGTTGAAATGACAGAAAAACTTACTGAAGATAGCGTTTCGCTGTTGCGCGACCTCATCCGTATTCCTTCCTTCAGCAAGGAGGAAAATCAAACCGGCGATGCAATCGAACGGTTTCTGCAGCAGCGTGGCGTTAGAACCTATCGTAAGCTGAACAATGTGTGGGCGTACAACAAGTTTTATGATCCGTCCAAACCCACTATCCTGCTCAATTCTCATCATGATACTGTGAAACCCAATACGGGTTACACGCGCAATCCGTTTTCGCCCGACATGGGGGATGGAAAACTGTTTGGCTTGGGAAGCAATGATGCCGGTGGATGTCTTGTATCGTTAATTGCTGCTTTTTTGCACTTTTTCCCGCAAGAAGGTCTCCGCTATAATTTTTGTCTTGCTGCAACTGCGGAGGAGGAGATTTCCGGCACAAACGGACTTGAACTTGTTGTCCCTGATCTCGGTCCGTTGGCATTTGCTATTGTGGGGGAGCCAACGTTGATGCACTTGGCAGTTGCCGAACGGGGACTCATGGTGCTTGATTGCACAGCCCATGGCAAAGCTGGGCATGCTGCGCGCGAGGAAGGAGATAATGCCATCTATAAAGCGCTGCGGGATATTGAATGGTTTATCAGCTACCGCTTTCCCCGGGAATCTGAGGAATTCGGTCCGATTAAGATGAGTGTTACCGTCATCCACGCGGGCTCGCAGCACAACGTGGTTCCAGCGTCGTGCGAGTTTGTGGTGGATATCCGGGTAACCGATGCTTATCGCAATGAAGAAGTGCTGGAGATTATCCGTAAGCACGTAAGCTGTGAAGTAAAGCCCCGTTCTGTAAGACTGAAACCATCATCTATTCCGAAAGATCACCCCATTGTACAGGCGGGTATTGCCCTGGGTCGCACTACCTATGGGTCTCCGACGACCAGCGATCAAGCGCTGCTGGATATTCCATCGCTGAAGCTAGGGCCGGGCGATTCTGCCCGTTCACACATGGCGGACGAGTTTATTTATATCGACGAAATAGGCGAAGGTATTCGCCTATACATCGCCATATTAGATAAGGTGGTGAAAGGAAACTGATTCCGGTAGCGATCCGAAGAACATCAGTTTTCAATAATCGGGTATACCCGGACGTAGTCTATCTCCATGGTGGCTGGGAAAATCTCATCGTCTACACCTTCGATGCCGCCCCAGTTTCCGCCGACTGCTATGTTGATAAGCCAGTGGAATTTTTTATCAAATGGCCATACATGGAATCCGGTGCCTTCATTGGTGAAGCTGAAGATTTGTGTGCCATCAACAAATCCGCGTATATATGTGGGCGTCCAATCTACTCGGTAAGTATGAAATGCTGTTGTTGCACGTTCAATTTTTTTTTTGGCGGTTTTCTGGGTGCCAATTGCATGATTATATGCGGCCGTATGGACACTGATGTGAATCACATCCTCATCGTGGCCCACATGTTCAAGGATGTCGATCTCGCCGGATGCGGGCCATGCGCCGTACTCCCAGTCAGTGGGTAGCATCCATACCGCAGGCCATGTACCACGCCCTGGAGGTACTTTTGCGCGCACCTCAAACCTACCATATAAGAAATCGGCTTTGCCGCGGCTTACCAGCCTTGCAGAAGTATAGTTAAAGCCCTCGTATTCTTCTTTTACGGCAGTGATCTTTAAAACCCCATCCGCCACACGGGCGTTCTCCGGCCGTTTCTCGGTGTAATATTGCAGCTCATGATTACCCCAGCCGTTGTTTTGTGAACCCACATCATATTCCCATTTTTCATCATCGGGCAATCCGTCGTAGTCAAATTCGTCCGCCCAGGATGGCGTGCTGGCAAAGGTATATTCTTTTGGCTGTGGCGGTTTGGGTGTAGGATTATTCGGTGCCGCAGTGTCTTTTCCATGCGTAAGGAGAAGCAGCGGAATCAAAAAAAAGCTTGTCATGCAATAATCATTTTTGTTACCTAAGGCGGTCCGGCATTGGTCCGACGAGTTTATTCGGCAACAAAGGTAAGGATAATTGCATAGTTTAAGCATTTTGAGTAGGTTTGTATCAGATACACTATTAACAAGCAGTTTGCATGGCTCAATTCGCACTTAGGCTGATATTGGGTTTATTGGTTTTGCCGTTCGTTGTGGCAGTGCCTGTCTTTTCCCAAGATCAGGTTTCCATTATTCCCCAGCCCAGTACATTGGAAATCCGTGAAGGAACCTTTGTGTTTCCTGCGGTCACATCGCTCTATGCATTCGAACCGTTTATGGAAGTAGCTTCAGTGTTGTCAGAGCATCCATACACCAGTTTTTCAGCCGTCGAACGTATCCGATCACACAGACGTATCCCGGAAACCGGCGTGCGGCTTATACAGGCCCGTGATATAGATCGGTTGCCCGTCAATGCCTATCGGCTGGAGGTCGACACCTCGGGAATCCAGATTACAGCCCATGGGCCTGCTGCCATGCTCCATGGGATATTTACCGTGCTGCAACTGTCCTATACATTGCCGAACGGGAGGGAGTTGCCGGCACTGTTGATCGAAGACAAACCAAGGTTTGGTTACCGCGGACTTCATCTCGACGCCTCGCGGCATTTTTATCCTGTGTCATTTCTGAAGAAATTCATTGACATCATGGCGCTTTACAAATTCAACACCTTTCATTGGCACCTCACGGACGGGCCGGGCTGGCGGTTGGAGATCAAGCGCTATCCCAAACTGACCCAAAAGGCGGCATGGCGGACGCATGTGGAGTGGCAGGATTGGTGGCAGAATGGGCGGCGGTACCTGGATGAAGGACACCCCAATGCCAGCGGAGGGTATTATACCCAAGAAGAGGCAAGGGACTTGGTTACTTATGCGGCACGGAAAGGAATCACCATTATACCGGAAATCGAAATGCTGGGGAATTCCGGTGAAGTGCTTGCGGTTTATCCTCAATTGTCATGCACGGGTACGCCGTACCGGCACCCCACGTTTTGCGTGGGCAATGAAGAAAGTTTTACCTTCGTGAGAAATGTATTGCAGGAAATCATTCCCATTTTCCCGTCTGAATATATTCATATTGGGGGAGAAGCAGTGGACAAGGAAGCTTGGAATACTTGCCCTAAATGTAAGGCATTGATGGAAAAAGAGGGATTGGAGGATGTAGAAGAATTGCAAGACTATGCCGTAAAACGCATTGGGCGTTTTCTGCAATCGCAGGGCAGAAAACTCATCGGATGGGATGCACTATTGGAGGGCGGGCCTCCGCCTTCAGCAGTCGTGATGAGTTGGCTCGACAGAGAAAGCGGCGTGCAAGCAGCAAATGCGGGACACGACGTAATCATAACAGCCCCCAGTAAAGAACCCGAAACAATCGGCGAAGATATACCCCTGAGGAGTGTATACGAATACGAACCGGTCAGCGGCATATCGGCCGATAAGCAGAAGCATGTCTTGGGGGCTCAAGGCAATGTATGGACGGAATACCTCCCTACACCAGCTCATGTAGAAAACATGGTGTTTCCGCGTGCTTTGGCGTTGGCTGAGGTCGCCTGGTCAGCACCCGAACGACGCAATTGGGACGATTTCGCAAAGCGCGTGCATCAGCACTATCTGTTGCTTCAGCGACTGGGTGTCAACTATCGCAGGCCTTCTTTCAACGTCGACCTCACCGTTGATTTCAACGCTGACACGCTGACGAATACTGTTTCGATGACGTCGGAGCAGCATAAGCTGGGCATTCGCTATACAACAGACGGTGAAGAACCCGATGCCAAATCACCGTTGTATACCAAGCCTATTGAACTGGCAGTCCCTGCTATCGTCAAAGCAGCTTATTTCATCGATTCGGCGCGTGTTGGACCGATTGCTGAAGCAAAGGCCGATATTCATAAAGCTATCGGCAAAAGCATCCAGTACCAAACGCCATGGGATACCTATGCCGCGCAGAAAGACAGTACACTCCTGAACGGACAGAAAGGCGGGAAACGTCCTGATGATGGGCAGTGGCAGGGCTTTTCAAATAATTTCGATGTGACTATCGATTTAGAACGCAGGGAAGCGATCAACTCAGTAGCTGTTGATTTCTTGCTCGATCCTGCAGCCAATGCACAGCTTCCGGGAGAGGTGAAGGTATTATTGTCCGACAATGGTAAAAATTTCAGGGAGGTGGGTACAGTGAGGGATGACGGGCCATCCGATAGCAGTATAAGGAAAGTCAAAACCTTCCAACTTGATTTTGACACCGTGCACACTGCAAGGTATGTGCGTGTGGTGGCTACCAATGTCCAAAATGCACTGTTGCTTACAGATGAGGTGGTGGTGTATTGACGGCTTATAGGCTTCAATTTACAGAAAAATCGTACCTTTGTTGTTAATTGAATACACTAACAGCCAGGGATGTTATCCAAAAAAACGAAATACGCGATTAAAGCGTTGATTGTTCTGGGCCGCAATTACGGCAGGGAACCCATGCAGATTGTGCGTATCGCCGAGGAAGAGCGCATCCCGAAGAAATTCCTCGAACAGATTTTGTTGGAGATGCGCAATGCTGGTATCCTTTATAGTAAAAAAGGGGCTGGTGGTGGCTATAGCCTCAATAAGGCGCCAGCGGATATCCGGTTGTCGCAGGTAATGCGGCTCATTGATGGCCCGATAGCGTTACTACCCTGCGTAAGTCTAAATTTCTACCGAAGCTGCGACGAGTGTAAGTCGGAAGAGGTGTGCGGCATCCGCGACACCTTTGTTGACGTGCGGAACGCCATGCTGCAAATTCTCAACGACACCAGTATTGCAGATATCATCAATAAAGAAAAGCGGTTGTCGCTGGGTATGTAAAAACATTTATCTGGATCAAAACGTTTCTTCCCTTAATGAAGCCTATCTGGAAATTGGGCCTTGGCATCGCCGCTGGCTTGCTGGTCTTTTTCGTAATTGCCAATTGGTATGTAAGCCATCGATGGGTGCCGCGGCTGGAGACGCAATTGGAAGCCTTAGTGGCTTCGGAAACAGATGGCTTGTACCGATTAGCTTATGACAGCCTTAGGGTATCGCTGTTTACGGGGAGCGCGGAGGCAACAACTGTGCAGCTTATTCCCGATACCGCCGCCCGGAATACCGTGTATGATATTCGTATTGGGCGTCTGCAAGTAAAAGGGGCGGGGTTGCTGCGGTTGCTCTTTTCAGGCAAAGTATCAATCAACACCGTGGTCATCGATAAGCCGACAGTGCGCTTGATCCTAGGTGGCCAATCAGACACGGCAAACGCCGACACAGCAAATGAATCTTTTTTCGAACGCCTCCAACACACGCTAAATGGGACACGGGTAAAGCACATAGTTTTGAACGAAGGGCAACTGGCGCTTACAGCTCGGAATGATGCGACACGCTTGCTAATAGACCAGATGGACGTAACAATCGGAGATCTCCGCATTGATTCGGTAGCTTGGCGCGATACCACGCGACTGTATTACGCTAAGAATATGGAAGTGGACGCAAGGAACGTTAGCTATACAAGGGGCGATAGCTTGTACCGCCTCCGTTTGAAAGCATTGAAAATGAGCATGGCGCAACGGGAGCTGCTGATACGGGATCTCCAGTACGGGCTGACGGTGAGCAAAGCGGCATTTTACCGGCAAGTGGGCCTGGCGGAGGACATTGCGGATGTAAACATAGAATCGGTAAGGCTGGAGGCTATCGATGCAGCGCAATGGACCGCCCAGGGGCTACTTGCCGCCGGCGCGCTACACATTGATAGCGGAGCCATTTCGATTTATAAGGACAAGCTACAGCCTAATCCGCCGGAAAATAAAATCGGCAAGTCGCCCCACCAGCAACTGATGAGTTGGGAGCAGCGGATAAGAATCGACTCAGTGCGTTTAGGAGCACTAGATATCCGGTTTACAGAGGTGAGCGATCAAACGGGAAAGGCGGGATCAGTGACGTTCGAACAGACAGAGGCCATGATCCGTAATGTAACGAATGACACCGTTGGGTTGAGGCACAACCGGTTTCTGACGTTTGATGCGAGATCAAAGGTGATGGGGGCGGGCGACTTGTCTGTCAGTTTCCGTTTTGATCTGCTAGATAGCCTCGGCGGGCATACTTATGAGGCCGAGCTTGGGCCGATGAATGGAAATGCATTCAACCGCATGCTAACCCCGCATCTGAACGTGGAGGTGGAGCATGCTGACATCCAATCGATGCGCTTAGAGATGAAAGCTGACGACCGACGCACCGAAGGCACGTTACAATTCGATTATCAGGGGCTGAAAGTAAACCTCTTGGAAGGCTCTGGCCGCAATGCCGGCGAAAGGAAATCGGTGGTTTCTTTCTTCGCAAACCGGTTTTTGCTGAATGATAGCAACCCTGACGCCAATGGTGTGTACCACACCGGTACGGTTTACATTTCCCGCCCGGAAACGTTTTCCTTCTTCAAGATGATCTGGCGCAGTATCCGCGAAGGGACGAAAGCGTGCATCGGCCTTGGAGATTAGCGGATCGTTGCTGGCAAAGCAATCCCGAACTTTGATCCAAGGGCTTCCAGGCTCTCGACCACTTTGCCCGCCAAGGGTATGCCCTGCTTTTTGCGTTGGTGCATAGCTTGATATTCCGGCTCTCCGGGGATGATGACCCCCTGCTCGGGATTGACACGCCGGGCGTTTTTAAAGCGGGTGATCCATTGGTCAATATGGATTTTAAACTCGGCAACCGGCCGGAAGCCGTCTACGCGCATAGCACCTACAAAGTGGCCTATTCCTTGCCCTGGTTGATCAGCCAAAGGCTGAAGGTATGCTACGAATGGCGGTACCCAAGGGCCATAGTTTGCGCCCGATAATACCCCAGACAGGATGTCTACCGTGGCTGAGAGGGCGAACCCTTTGTGGCTGCCGCGCCCGTACTCGCTTCCTAAGGGCAGCAGCGCCCCGCCGGCCGTAACGGCATTAGGGTCCGTGGTTGGTTTTCCATCCGGTGTGAGCGCCCAGCCTTCCGGGATAGGAACGTTCATCCGCTGGGCAATTTCCAGTTTGCCGTTTGCCGCCGCGGAAGTAGCCATGTCTACCACTACAGGTGGGTATTGACCTGCCGGAAAGGCGTAGCATACCGGGTTGGTGCCCAAGAGACGTTCGGATGAAAAGGTGGGCGCCACAAGGGGGCTGGCGTTGGTCATGGCATAGCCGATCATGTCGTGCTGCACCGCTTTCAATGCATGATAGGCGGCAATGCCAAAGTGATTGGAATTTCGGATGGCCACCCAGCCGGAGCCATATTGCCGGGCTTTCTCCAAGGCGATATCCATGGCGTATGGTGCAACAACCAGCCCAAGGCCGCGGTCGCCATCGAGTGTAGCCGTTGTGGGCGTTTCATGTGCCACGCGAATACTGGGCGTGGGATTGAGCCGACCGTTTTCCCACAGCCGCACATACCCGCTTAGGCGGGCCACACCATGCGAATCAATGCCACGGAGGTCGGCCGAAAGAAGTACATCTGCCGCCAGTGCTGCGTCAGCGTCCGGGCAGCCAATCGATTTAAAGACTTCATGGGTAAACGCACGCAACTGCTGCTCAGTAATTTTCATTTAGTAGTGCTTTATGTGTATTGCCGCAACCAGCTGCCAGTCAGTCTTCCAGATCATCAAACCCCCCATTGAATAAGCTGCCCAGCATGTCGGCGAAGCCGATACCGCCATTGAGGTAGTTTTTGCTGAGCTGCGAGTACTCCGCTAATCCATGTAGTACAAATTCCATGAGCAGCAATTGCTGGCTTTCGGCAAGTTTGGGATGCAGCTTTTTGACCAATGTGTGCAAGCCGGGAACCTGCATGAGTGTCTTTTTGTATTGGCTGTCAGAGAGGTGATCCGTCAGCTCGAGATGGTTTCCCAGCGTAAACCAGTCGATGACGGCGGAATAAGGGTTTTCGACTTTTGATTTTTTTGCCTTCTCAGGATGTGGAAAGTACTGCGTAAAGAGCGTTTTGACCGCAGATCCAATCAGTCGGTGCGCTACATGCACCGGGCCTTCCAGCTCACCTTCATATACCAGTTCGATCTTTCCGGTGATGGCAGGGATAATGCCTGCAAAGTCTGATAAGCGGGCTACAGTTTTCCGCTGGCCGGAAACGAGCATCCGCCGCTCAGCGGCGCTTATCAAGTTTTCATAGGCTGAAATGGTGAGCCGGGCCGATACCCCCGACTTTTGATCGATGAACTCACTTTGCCGCGCCTCGAACGCCACCTGTTCCACTAAATCTTTCAGCAAGCCATCGACATCGACAGCAGCTTGTTGCTCAGGTGTAATGCGAGCTTCCTGAAAGGTTATTTTACGGGAAATGTCTATATTTTTCGGATAATGGGTTAGAATTTGGCTTTCGATACGGTCTTTGAGCGGGGTAACAATGGCTCCCCGGTTGGTATAATCTTCCGGGTTCGCGGTAAACACAAACTGGATATCAAGGGGCAATCTAAGTTTGAAGCCCCGTATTTGGATGTCTTTTTCCTGCAACATATTGAAAAGGGCTACTTGGATTCGGGCTTGGAGGTCTGGCAGCTCGTTGATGACGAAAATGCCTCGGTGCGCTCTTGGAATCAATCCGAAGTGGATGACGCGTTCGTCATTATAGGTCAGTTTCATTGTGGCAGCCTTGATGGGATCGACATCGCCGACCAGGTCGGCTACGGTTACATCAGGTGTGGCTAGTTTTTCGGTGTAGCGTGCTGAACGGTGTAGCCAGGCAATGTGGGTGTCGTCGCCTTTCGTGTCAATCTCATGGCGGGCATACCATGAAATGGGCGCCAATGGATCGTCATACAGCTCACTCCCGGCGACATAAGGTACGTATTCATCCAGCAGGTGTATCATCAGACGTGCGATACGGGTTTTAGCCTGACCGCGCAGACCGAGCAACAGGATATTGTGCCGCGAGAGAATGGCTGTCTGTAGTTCAGGGATCACGGTGTCATCATATCCTACGATCCCTTGAAAACCTGCGTTGTTTTCCTGCAACTGCTTGATGAGGTTAGCTCTTAGTTCTTCTTTTACGCTTTTGGGTTGGTAACCGGTTTTTTTTAATTCGCCTAACGTCGTGATGTGGTCGGTGACCAGTGATCTGTGATCGGTATTCATTCGTTGTTTTTAGTTCTTGATTTTTGTTCTTGATTCATTAGGCCACTAATCACTTTAGTGTCTTTCTCCGGTTTCGGATGTAATCTTCGAAGATGTACTCACCCAGCCCTTGCAGTGAGCTATAAAAAGCTTTGCCTCCATTGGTCTCGGTAAACTGGCGGACGAATTGCTGTAAATACGGGTCTCGAGCGATCATGAAGGTGGTGATGGGTATATTGAGGCGCTTGCATTGAGCCGCCATGTTCAGTGTTTTGTTAACTACTTTGCGATCTAGCCCCACGCTGTTTTTGTAATAGCGCCCATGCTCTTTGAGACACGTTGGTTTGCCGTCTGTGATCATGAAGATCTGCTTGTTGTGCGTCTTACGCCTGCGCAACAGATCGGTGGCCAGTTCCAGCCCTGCCAGTGTATTGGTGTGGTAGGGGCCTACTTCCAGGTAAGGGAGGTCCTTGAGGCTAATAGGCCACGCGTCATTACCAAAGACGACAATGTCCAGCGTATCTTTCGGGTAGCGGGTTCGGATAAGCTCTGCCAATGCCATGGCTACTTTCTTGGCCGGCGTGATGCGGTCTTCGCCATAGAGGATCATGCTGTGTGATATGTCGATCATCAACACGGTAGATGTCAAAGTCTTATAGTCTCGCTCCTCGACTTCCAGATCGCGTTCAGTAAGCAAAAAATTCCCGATGCCATGATTGACCTGAGCGTTGTGGATGGATGTGGTCATGTCGATCTGATCAAGGCTATCACCGTATTGGTATTCGCGCCGGTCCGCATTTTTTTCATCGCCCAACCCCGAAAAATTGGTGTTGTGGTTGCCCTGGCTGGTTTTGCGGAGTTTGCCGAAAATCTCTTCCAGTGCTGACTGGCGGATGGTTTGCTCACTCTTGGCGGTGATGCGCAATTGCCCGGCAGATGGATCGTCGGTTAGGTAGCCTTTGTCTTTGAGCTCTTGGATAAAGTCGCCGATGCCATAATTGTCATCGGTAAGGTTATATTGCTTATCCAATTCGTTGAGCCAAGCCAACGCTTCTACGGCATCACCTGCCGTGTATTGCAGCAACTGCATAAAAAGGTTCAATAGCTCATCGAATCCCCCCTTGGGCAGGCTAGATGGGGTGTATGGTGAAAAATGGTAACCGCGCATGTTTTCCTGTCAAATCATTAATTTGTTTACCCCTGCTTCGTTTTGGTGATTAGTCGCTAAAAATCGTTTTCACAAGGGTACCAAATCGAGCAGGAAATCTACTACTATTTCCTATATTTACAAAAACATAGCTAGTCAATTATTGTTTCTCGTTCACACTTGCAGTTCTGTTTATGAAATCGGTTTGGAAATGGGTAATTGGCATTGCGGTTTGTTTGCTGACTGTCATCGCGATAGGAGCGTGGTATCTAAGCCGGCATTGGAAACCCATACTGGATGCTCGAATCAAAGAAGCAATCATCAGCTCCACCGATAGCCTTTACCTGATCGCTTATGACGATTTAAAATTCAATCTGATTACCGGCCATGCCTCGATTAAAAACTTACGCCTAACGGTGGATACCAACAGGTACGCAGTGATGGAGCTCGAACGGCAGGCCCCTGACAATGTTTACAACATGAGTATCGAAAATTTACGGATCAGGCGCTTCTATCCAAGGGATGTTTTGTCTGACCGGCGGTTGCGGATAGACGACATCATTATTGACACGCCAACCATTCATGTGGTCAATACCTATCACGCCTACAACGATACCTTAACAACCAAGCGTGATACGCGGACGCTGTACCAACGGATATCTAGCATACTCACCGAAGTCAGCGTAAGCAATATCCACTTCAACGGTATTCAGTTTAGATTTTCCAAGCGAACGGACTCCACGATGAATGAAACGGTTTTGCAAAACTTAAATGTAAAAGTAAGTGACATCCTGATTGATTCGGTTTCCCAATTTGACACTACCCGATTCTACCATACGCGGGCTATTGAAGTGGATATGCCCGGATTCAGGTATGAGACTCCAGATAGTTTTTACTACATCAGTTTTGACCACCTTCAGATAGCAACTCTGTATAGACAACTAACGTTGACCGGGCTGACTTACGCCCCCCGGATGAGCAAAGCTGAGTTTTACAAGCGAAAACAGGCAGCCAAGGATATGGCCGTTATAGCGTTCCCATCCATACGCTTGGAGGGCGTCGATTTTCAGCGATTTGTAGATCATAATCAGCTTTATGCCGGAAGCTTACATATCGACAGCGGCACGGTGGCCATCTCCAATGATTTGCGGTATCCGAAGCAGCCCACGGACAAGATTGGCAAGTCTCCTCATCAGCTGTTGCAGAACATACGGCAGCCGCTAAAGATCGACTCCGTGGTATTGAAGGATGTGTACATCAGCTATGCTGAAGTGGGCCGCAAGTATAAAAAAGAAGGAAAAATTACGTTTGACCGCACAAGCGGCGTGTTCAGGAACGTCACGAATGACTCCCTCGCCTTAGTGCATAACAAGACGATGGAAGCCGATCTGACGACCTACTTGATGAACTCCGGCAAATTGAATATGGTATTTGCCTTTGACATGTTGGACGAACGAGGGGCGTATACCTATAGGGGAAAGCTTGGTGCCATGGATGGGAGGCCACTTAACCGCATTATAACCCCCTTACTAAATGCGGAAATTGCCAGTGCAACTATCAGATTCGTAAGTTTCGATGTTCAGGCTGACGATCGCCGTTCGCGGGGATCCTTGCGCTTTAATTATGATAACATGCGGTTACACTTGCTAACCGCGGATGACAATGCGAAAAGCTCCTCCATGCGGGTGGCCTCTTTTTTGGCAAACAGTTTTATTATCAATGATAGCAATCCGGACGCCAACGGGAAATACCACAGAGGCCGAATCAATTACACGCGCCCGCGAACAGCGTCTTTTTTCAAAATGCTCTGGCAAAGCTTGGCTCAAGGTATCAAAGAATGCGCTGGCATTAGCCCCGAGCGAGAACGGCGGCTGTTGAATGCGGCCGAAGAGGCCAAAAAGGCGTCTGAAAAAACAGGCGACTTTTTCCGGCGAATATTCAAGAAACGGAGTGAGGGGACGCAGTAGCAGCGCATAAGCTTGGCTCAGTCAGCCAGTTCCAACACCACCGGACAATGGTCCGAGTGTATAGCTTCCGGCATCAGCGACGCGTGGAGCAGGCAGTGTTCGAGCGACTTGCTGACCATGTTGTAATCGATACGCCAACCAAGGTTTCTGGCGCGGGCGTTCGCCCGGAATGTCCACCAGGTGTAATGATGCGGTTCGGGATGGAGGTGGCGGAATGAATCGATGAACCCCGAATTTATAAAGTTTTCCAACCATTCGCGTTCGGCAGGAAGAAATCCCGATGATTTTGCGTTGCTAATCGGATTATGGATATCAATAGGTCGGTGACAAATGTTGTAGTCGCCACAAATAACCAGGTTTGGCAGCGACTCGCGCAGCCGGTCGCTGTACCATTGGAAGTCGTCAAGGAACCGGTATTTGAACGCTTGCCGCACTTCACCGGTAGTACCCGATGGGAAATAGGCGCTCATGACCGAAAGGGTGTCAAAATCAACGCGGATCATACGTCCTTCACGGTCATAGTCTTCGTGGCCGCAGCCATACGCCACATGCTTAGGGCTGATCCGGGTGAGGATAGCCGTGCCGCTATACCCCTTTTTTACTGCCGGGAACCAATAGTGTTCATAGCCCAGCTGTTCAATCTGGAGTAGCTCAAGCAATTGGTCGGGCGTAGCTTTGATCTCCTGTAAGCACACCACATCGGCATCGGTGATTTTTAGCCACGTTAGCCAGTCTTTGCGCATTGCCGCACGGATACCGTTGACGTTGTAACTAACGATTTTCATCCCGTCAGTATCAATACTTTGGCCTGAATAAGTCCAAAAACTTGCTGAAGAGCCCATTGCGCGGCTTCAGCCCGGCTTGTTCGCGTTCCAGGTTGATAGCTTCCCGGCGGGTGAGCAAGACCATATCCATGTGCTGGTCGTCTATAGGGCGGTCAAACCGATCGGTTTCTACGGCGGCAATGCGATCAACGACATCAATACCCGAAATGAGTTCGCCAAATACGGTGTAGCTTTGATCGAGATGAGGTGTGCCGCCGAGCGTTTTGTATACTTCCCGTTGGTGGGGTGGTATTTTCCGCCCACCGAGCCGTAATTGTTCCAAGCTGTCCAACCCCCTGTCCGTAAACGTACGCCCTTGCACTAGATAAAACTGGGACCCGCTGGACGCTTTTTCCGGGTTGTCATCACGCGCTGCGCCAATAACGCCTTTCTTGTGAAAGAGACTATCGCTAAATTCGGCAGGAATGGTGTAGCCCGGCCCGCCTTCGCCCAGCCGCTGCTTTTCGGCGGCATACCGCGAACTGGGGTCGCCACCCTGAATCATGAAATTCTGAATGACCCGGTGGAACAACAGGTCTTTGTAATACCCCTCACGCACCAGCTTGACAAAGTTGTCGCGGTGTAAAGGAGTTTCGTCATACAGCTTTAGCAGGCATTCGCCCCGGGAGGTAATAATTCGCACGTATTTATTTGGTGGAGCAGCAGCATAGAGCGCAGTTTGAAAGGCGATGAGCGCCGTAATAAGCAGCAAATGTTTCATTTAACTATTTGGTTTTTCTTATTATGTGTGTTGATCAATTGTTGTAGATGGTGAACCATAAGCACGGTGCACTGCTTGTGCTCATGGGCTATGGAGCGCATCTTCGAAGTAATCAATAATCAGCGACTTAATGATCATTTCTTGCTCCAGCAGCGTGTAGTTGGGGATCGGCTTAATAAGGCGCCAATGGGGCCAGCCGTCTTGGTCTATTCCTTCCAGTTCGTAGAAACCCATAGCGCTGAAGAGGCGGCATGTAGCAATATGCATTAATTCTTCCTTCTGCCGCTTGTTGAATTTCATGGGCCCCTTGCCCAGTTCTTGGACCCCGATGAGAAACAGCATTACTTTGATGTCAGGTTTCTCCGTTTCAAAACGATCTGCTGTTTTCGCTTGCAACTCAGCCCATTTCTTATTAATTACGGACGCATTCATTCCTACAAAGATACATTTTTTTTAGTAGCGGATAGCCAGTAGATACGCTTCCATAGGTTCATGATAAGACTCGTTAATGGGTAGGAGATCAAAAGTTGATGAGTGGCGGTAATGCTGTGGAATAACTTCCACATTATGGGGAGTAATGTCAGCGCGTTCGAGGCGAACCAATGCGGCGGATTGATAGTGGGGTATTTAGAGTCGCATGCTGTTTGTCTAAATATCAGTAAGTTATAAGTTGAGGTTAGCAAATAGGGTCCTCAGCGTTGGCACGTCTTCTTATTGGCACGATATTGCTATAACGATAAGCATCTTAGAAAGTAACGGTAAATTACTTCGTATAGTATGAACTGTTTGTTTTAGTATCTGGAAAGGCGTCGCTTCGGTGGCGCTTTTTTATTTAACAGTTTTTAATACCTCGATCAGCTCCCGACATCGAGTTTCTATTAGCTGATATACCGGCTCAAATAGCCCGTCGTCATAATAGGGGTCTGGTACTTCCTTATCTTCCATAAAAAGCCGGATGCGTGAGCGTTGTGCAGGCGTTTGGGCTAGGGCAAGTACATTGCGGAGATTGGAGCGATCCATGGTGAAAATGAGGTCAAACGTGTCGAGGTGACCGCTGTGAAGTTGCTGGGCACATTGCCTGCTAATATCGATACCGTATCGTTTAGCTACAGCTATCGCACGCGGATCGGGCGGATATCCGACATGCCAGCCGCCAGTGCCGGCCGAGTCGATATACCAATTAAGGCCTTCCCCTTCGACCAGGTGCTGCATCACGCCATGCGCCAGGGGCGAGCGGCAGATGTTTCCCAAGCAGACCATCAGTATTTTCATCGTCGCGCAAAACTATGAATTTTGGTCAAAATTGCAGTGTAAAGGTGCTGCCTTTTCCTTCTTCGCTGTGTACGAGAATATTTCCACCATGAAGCAGCATAATTTGCTTGCTGAGTGTAAGGCCAACTCCGCTGCCTGTTTTGCGGGTAGTGAAAAACGGGATAAAAATATTTTCAAGCAAATCGGATGGGATGCCTTTACCGTTGTCCGTTACTTTTATTTGCGGCCTGCCATCATGGGCCGAAGCAAAAAGAGAAATGTACGGATTGGGTGTTTCCTTGACCGCTTCCATGGCGTTAAGCAAAAGATTGATCAGCACCTGTTCGATGAGGTTGACGTCGAGCTCAAGTTGTAGCTGAGTGTCTTTCAGAATGATGTCCAATTCGATGTTCTTTTGGACAAGCGAAGGCTCCATAAGTTGGTAAAGGTTTTCAAGGAGGTCGGCGGCGTATACCTTAGTCAGGTTGGGGCGTTCGATTTTGTTCAACGAACGATACGTGCCGGCGAATCTGAGCAAGCCTTCGCTTCTGCGTTTGATGGTTTCGGTACCCAGCCGTATGTCTTCCAGCTCCTCATTCTTCGGCAAGTTGTCCAGACGGCTCTTTAGGGTGTCGGCGAGCGACGATATCGGGGCAATGGAATTCATGATTTCATGCGTGAGGACGCTCAGCAGCTTTTGCCAGGCTTTCGCCTCCGTCTCGTCAATTGCTTCATTGACGTTTTGATAAACGATAAGTTGGAATTTCCCTTCTGGTGTCTGAAAGTGGCTGGCGGTGAGCAGCAATTTGATGTTCCCTTTTGCGGAATTGGCATTGAGCAGGGTCTGTTCGCCGGGGACTAATTGTGTGGTTTTTTCGTAGAGGTCAGCATTCTTGCGCTGAAGTGCTGAAAAACGGTGCAAATAAGGGATACCAAACAGCTTTTTAAATGCATCATTCATCCAAACGACTTCATGGGTATCCATATTGTAGGACAGGATGGCGGTGTCTACAATTTGCAATATTTGGTTTAGGTATTGGTATTGGGTTTCCCGCTCACTGCTGATTTTTTTGAAGACTGCGTTTATTTCGTTGAAAGCACTCCGAAGAGGGAGCAGCTCGGCACGGGCATAGCTCAGGGGGAAATAGCGTGTAAAATCACGATAACGTGCTGCTTCGGCAAACTCTTCAAGTTCCCGATAGGCACGCAGTTGCGAACGAAAATTGAGTGTAAGTATCCATATGCATAGAGGGGCCAGTAGCAATGCATAGAGATACTGCCGATGGAACAGCAAATAGGCCAAGCCCGTCAAAGCCATCAAAAGCAATACCGCCCGGAAAAAGATCAACCGCCTGAACCGCCGCATCCCTAGATATCATATTTGCTTAACCTTCTGTATAGGGCAGTACGTGTGATGCCGAGTTCTTTGGCAGCTTTGCTGATGTTTCCCCCGTGTTTTTCCACTACGTTTGCGATGGTCAAGCGTTCAAGCTCAATCAAGTTGTGCTCTTCCGGCGCGCCGAGTCGGCCATGGGGCGGCGCTTGTTCGATGGCCGAAAAGATAATATCCCCTGATCCGAGGGTTTCGCCATCGGCCATAATCACGGCCCGTTCGATGCTGTACTGGAGTTCGCGCACATTGCCTGGATAGTGGTATTTGAGCAGCTTCTGCTCAGCATTTTTATCGAAGCCTACGGTTGACTTCATGTATTTCTGCGCGTATCGATGCAAAAAGTGATTGGCCAATAGCAGGATATCGTCTCCCCGCTCTCGTAAAGGCGGTACTTGAATATCTACCGTATTGATCCGATAGATCAGGTCTTTTCGGAAGCGGCTTTCGTTGGCTAGCTCGGTGAGTGGCACATTGGTTGCGCAGACCAGCCGGATGTCTACAGGAACCGGTGTGTTGCTGCCAAGAGGGATGACTTGCCTGTTTTGCAGCACGCTCAGCAGCTTGGCCTGTTGCTGAAGGGAAATGTTGCCGATTTCATCAAGGAAGAGTGTGCCCCCATTTGCTGCTTCGAAGCGGCCTGCCCGATCTTCCCGTGCATCGGTAAATGCACCTTTTTTGTGGCCGAAGAGTTCGCTTTCAAACAGGCTTTCGGTCAATGCGCCCACGTCTACCTTTACGAGTGGTTTGCTGCTACGGTTGGATTGCCGGTGGATAGCCGCCGCGATAAGGTCCTTGCCAGTGCCGTTCTCGCCAAGCACCAGTATATTGGCGTCGGTAGGGGCTATCTTGCTGATTTTATAACGTAGATCCTGCATCATTCCAGACTCTCCGATAAACTCAGGGTCGGCGGTGTTGTCAATACGCTCGGTTTTGCTGCGGTCTTTTTTCGATAGTAGTCCTGCAATTACTCCGATTAGTTGTTCATTTTGCCAGGGCTTGACTACAAAATCAGTAGCTCCCTGCTTTAGCGAAGTTACCGCTAAATCGATGGCGCCATAGGCTGTGATCATAACAACAGGCAAATCCGGTTTGCTGGCTTTTATGCGGTTCAGCCAATACAGCCCCTCGTTGCCGGTATTGATGGTGCTTTTAAAGTTCATATCCAGCAGTACCAAGTCAAGCGTTTCCTTAGCAAGTATGGCTGGAATTTGTTCAGGACTGTGTTCAGTGATAATTTTACCGGTCTGTTGTTTAAGCAATAGGCGTACAGCGGTCAGGACATCCGGATCATCGTCTACCACTAAAATGTGAGCGTGCTTCATATGAATTGCTGAGTGGAATCATTATGTAAAGCTACAATTAATGCGGCTACCCTCAAAAAAATGAAAAAAAATTTTGAATGTCATTTAACAGCACTATATTTGCAAACCCAAAACAAAGGGAGCTTAGCTCAGCTGGTTCAGAGCACCTGCCTTACAAGCAGGGGGTCACTGGTTCGAACCCAGTAGCTCCCACCAATCAAAAAGCCGTTTTCTTGCAGGAAAGCGGCTTTTTTTATTTGGTCGAAATTTATTTTCGTGTGGCCTGGAACCGAGCTAATCAGGTCAAAGTTAGCGCACGCCGAAAAGTCAAGTTTAACGGATTGCCTTGGTAGGTTTGGCTCGGTTCGCTGCCCGGCTGTGCCGGGCTGGCTGAACAACAGAAACAGCAAACGAAGACAACGGATAAAAAGACGGCTTTGATATAGCGGATCATTGCCGAATAATATCTGCTCTCATGTGGTCAGGGCAGCGTCACTTCCTTTAGAGGAGTACCTCCATCAATATATAATTTCCCGTTTTTGGTCAACGCTTTTGCGATTTTTGATAATGCGCGGGCTTCAATTTCAGGATGCCGGCCGTCTAATGCGCCGACGCGTATGGCAAACGCGATGTGAAACGGCTCTTCACCATTCGCGAGCACAAAATCTTCAATGGCGACCTGCCGGAAGGAAAGCCTCTTGGACGTAATTTCATTTTGCGAGCCTGCAATGGCTTGCTGGATGGCCTTTGCAGAACGGTCAATCGCTAAAATGTGCCCACTGCCGATACGTTTTGACACCTCTCTGGCTGCTGCCCCTGGTCCACAACCAATCTCAAGGACCCGGATGCCATTGAACAAAGGGAGTGCATCCACGGCCTCTGTAAGCCGTTTTGATAGTTTAGTCGTCATTTTCTCAGTTGAAAAATGAAAAGCCTGCATTTTGATTTATCAACGTAGTTGTCCGCTTTGTATTGCTGGTCGGAGGCAAAAAATACGGCCCTAATCATAAAACTTCCATGCAATCCCTACGCGGAGATTGGCATTGCCCATAGGATACCTGCGTACCGTATAATATCCTGCTGGCCAAATATGCTGGTTGACGAAATTATAGCTGAGGAACAAGTTGGCGCGTTTGAGCGTTGCCGTTGTCCAGACATCCACAATCGGATAGCTGGAAAATTCAATACCTACGTTGTCATTGTAGAACTGGCCGATATTGATGGCGTAGGATTGGGCTCGGAACGGTGTGTTGAAACGTACGTCGAGCCCGAGATTGAAATCGACGATCTTGTATAACAGTCCGTTGTAATATATGCTATGCCAAGTATATAGTTGGGGGATGGCGAGCACGTCATTATAGTCCGACTGTTGATAAACGGCGTGATTGTCTAAATGAAACCTGCCAAATGTAAAATTTTGGCTCGCCGTGAGCTTCAGAAGGTTAATATTATTTCCCAATTGGGTGGGCTCGATGACGCGAAGTAGACGCGCGTTTAGATTGTTGGGATTGGCCACTTCTTGGAAATAAAGGTGATTCGCAATCAGAAAGTACTCCGCTTTCCCCGAAAAGCCGAGCTGCCGGTTTTCATAGGCAAAAGAAAAGTTTGTGGTCTTCGTCTTTGCAAAGTCATGCATCCACTGGTGGTAGGTATAATTGACACGCTGGAAGAGCCATTCCGGTGATTTGTTTTGGGTATAGGCACCCATAGTTATTCGCCCGATGGTCTTGCTCAATAGGATATCTGCGGAGGCTTCATACAGGTAATCGCCAAAGTTGGCTCCCTGCACAATTTGGTTTAGATTTCCGGTAACGCTGATTCGGTCGCTGAATCGGTACCCAATGCCTACCTTCAACATGTTGTTCTGCAGGAATGTGTGATAGCCACGGTCCCTGTACCAGTGCATGTCGTGTTGGTAGCCGAGGTCTAGCTTCACTTCATTTTTGATAAAGGCCAGCGATTTTCCCCGCAGATAAAAACTGTATCCAAAATCGTTGGTAATGGTAGACACCCGGGTGGTGTCTTGCGCCAACACGTTGCCGCCAAAGGGGAAGGCTCCATGGATGTCCTCTTCGTTCTTATAAAATTGGAAATTGCGCATCCGAAGGCTGAGACTGTGCGACATTCGGTTGGTAGGAAGGAGCTGTTGCTCTGGTTTACCGGCATTGATGGTGTCCAAGCGCCCTACAAATAAACTTTGCCTCAGAAACAGGCTGTTATCACGCCAGGTATGCCTCGGACGTTCATCGCGTGTACCTACTAATCTGGTGGGTTCAGAGTTACTGGGCCGTCGGTCGATGTCGCGAAATACCGTGTCATTAAGTATGGAGCCGTTTTCGGTGGACGTAAGCCGGTTGAATACCACATTCGTCAACAAATTATAGCGATGGTTTTCCGATTCATACCAAGCAAAGAGTGCTGATTTGATATCATTATACCGCTGATTGTTGTAATAACCATCGGCCCGGGCTGCATGGAATTCGCCGCCAAGATTAAGCCGCGGATTGATGTTTTGGGTGACCTTCGCCCGGATAATCTGGTCGTCAAAAAAAAAGCCGACGTTGTATAGTTCCGAAAAGGGTGCGCGAGCACGGTAATATTTAATGGAATCCGACAGGTAGAGAAAGCGCTCTAAGCTGTGAAATCCGGGCTGGAAGCCAATGGTTTTATTGGGGACAAAAAGGAGGTCGCGCGTTGCCAATCCATAGCTTCCTAAATGAATAGTTGGGTTTCGTGGTTGGTTTTGTGGGTTGTAGTACTGAAAATTCTTGTGTAATGTGTCGATCTGGTAAGTAAACGTCCCTTGCTTCATCATGGCCAAAGTGGTGTAACGGATATACCTTGCCGTATAGATAACGGTGTCTTCCTTGCTATCTTCAGCCGCGCGCGCCGAGTCCAGTGCGCTACTAAACTCTTCCTCTTGCGCGAATAGCGCAGGTAAGAGCGCAAAAAAACACAGTAAGAGCAGCGAAATGCGCAGCAGTACCTTCATCACTGCAAAGCTACCAATTCTTTCAGTATTAATGTCATTTTCGGCTCGGCTGAAGAGGCCACTTTCATGATCCCAGCGATGGAAACCGGTTGGAGGTCTTCATGGAAGCCTTCGTCGGTAACCACCGAAATGGCAAAAACCCGTAGACCGATGTGGTTTGCCACGATCACTTCCGGTACAGTGCTCATGCCAACGATGTCTCCTCCGATCAGGCGCATATAGCGGTATTCTGCCCGTGTTTCAAGGTTAGGTCCAGGCGTAGATATGTATACCGCACGATGGACGGTAATCGCGTGCTGTTGCGCAATTTCGATGCCTTTACGGATCATGTCGATATCATAGGGCTGGCTCATGTCCGGAAACCTCGGTCCGAAGCGGCTATCATTAGCTCCCCGGAGCGGGTTGTCTGGCAACAGGTCGATGTGGTCGTCAATGATAGCTAGGTCCCCTTTTCGAATATTCGGGTTGAGGGAGCCGGAAGCGTTGGATACAAACAGCTTGCTTATGCCTAAGGCCTTCATCACTCGCACCGGGAAGGTGATCTGTTGCATGCTATACCCTTCATAGTAATGAAGGCGGCCCTGCATGGCCACGATGCGCCTGCCATTGAGCATACCGAAAATCAGCTGACCGGTATGGAATTCTACGGTTGAAATGGGAAAATTGGGTATATCGGCATACATCAGCTGATAGCTGACGTCGACTTCATCTACGAGCTTGCCTAACCCCGTACCTAGAATAATGCCATATTCAGGAATGAAATCGCCGATGCGGTGTTTGATAAATGAGGTGGTTTCTTCAATAAAATCGTACATAGTCATCAAAACTTATCTCAAACGTAAACTATTTTTTGGAATGGTCAAAAAACTACGCCCGCGTGTCATTCCCGTGATAAATGCTGAGGTAGCTTTCATAACGGCTCGATGCGATATATCCTTGGTGGAGCGCTGTCAGTACGGCGCAACCCGGTTCGTTGATATGCCGGCAGTCGTTGAAACGGCAATTATTTATCAGCTCCCGCATTTCAGGAAAGAAGTGGCTCAGCTCTTGCTGCTCAATATCGATGACGCCCAGCTCGCGGATGCCCGGGGTGTCGATGAGCCGTCCGCCAAACGGAAGCATAATCATTTCGGCAAACGTAGTGGTGTGCCTGCCTTTGTCAGACCAGTCTGAAATATCCGCCGTGCGCAGCTTCGCCTCCGGATGGATGGCGTTTATCAATGTGGATTTCCCGACACCGGAATGGCCGGAAATCAACGTAGTCTTGTCTTTGAATAACTCCTTAATGGCATCGGTATTCGTGCCTTCCAGGGCCGAAACTTCATAATACGGGTAGTTGATCGTTTGGTAAATGGATTCGTAATCGCGCAATACGGCAAGGCCTTCGTCACTAAAAAGGTCTAGCTTGTTGAAGATCAATCCGGCAGGAACGTCATACGCTTCGGCCGTGACCAAAAAGCGGTCGATAAACCCCAATGAAGTAAACGGCGAAGCTAAGGTGACAACCAAATACGCTTGGTCCAGGTTAGCGGCGATAATTTGAGCTTGCTTGGAAAGGTTTACCGACTTACGGATAATGTAATTTTTTCGTTCATGCAGTTGGGTGATGATCGCAGTGTCTTGGTCCGGTTCAAGGCTGAGATCCACCCAGTCGCCCACGGCGATAGGATTGGTGGTTTTAATGTCTTTGGTTCTGAACTTGCCTTTAATTCGGCTTTTATAGTTGCTGCCATTTTCGGCAAGCACCTCATACCAGCTTCCCGTTGATTTGGTGACCAGGCCTCTCATGCAACTAAACGATTAAGCATCAATGGATGTGCTGTCATTACCACAAAAGTCGGAAAAAAAACCACAATATCGTTATCTTTGTGTCATTACCAACATACAACTTGCGTGAAGAAACTGTTTCTTTTAGATGGTATGGCCTTGATTTACAGGGCTTATTTTGCATTGAGCAAAACGCCCCGGATTACTTCTACTGGCTTTAATACCTCAGCGATATTTGGGTTTGCTAATACGTTGCTGGAGCTGCTGCGAACCCAACAGCCGACACACATCGCGGTGGTATTTGATACCATGGCGCCAACTAACCGCCATGTTGAGTTTGAATCCTACAAGGCAAACAGGCAGGCTATTCCCGAAGATCTTGCTGCCGCCATTCCCTATGTTTATAAACTGGTTGAGGGGTTCAATATTCCACTAATTGCATTAGATGGTTATGAAGCTGATGACATCATTGGCACATTGGCGAAAGAGGCTGAGCGCAAAGGATACACGGTGTATTGCATGACACCTGACAAGGATTTCGGCCAGCTGGTGACAGACAATATCTTCATCTATAAGCCAGCACGTCTCGGAAATGGGGCCGAGACATTGGGGGTGGCGGAGATTCTGGAGAAGTGGGGCGTGTCGGATGTTAGGCAGGTTATTGATATCCTTGGCCTGTGGGGTGATTCGGTAGACAATATCCCGGGTATTCCGGGAATAGGCGAAAAAACAGCAAAAGATTTGATCAAACGTTTTGGCTCGATAGAGAACTTATTGGCCAACACGGACCAGCTTAAAGGCAAGCAACGTGAGAATGTAGAGACTTTTGCTGAGCAGGGACTGATCTCCAAAAAATTAGCGACCATTCAATTGGATGTGCCCATCGAACTGGATGAAGCAAAGCTGGAGCGGCGTGATCCGGATAGGGAAGCATTGGAGCCGCTGTTTGCAGAGTTGGAATTCCGGACATTGGGCAAACGTGTTTTCGGCGATGACTTCAACCTAGACGCTAAGTCGGCGAGCGGTACGCAGATGGATTTATTTGGCAATGCCATTGAAGGCAACAGGCAGGTAACCGCGATTACCGCGGCTGACTATACCCCCCCGCCTGCGGCGAAAAACGTCCACAACACAACACATGAGTATTTCTTGGCCAATACACCGCAGGCGCAGCAGGAATTGGCAGCCTTGTTGGCTGCCCAGCGTAGCTTTTGCTTTGATACGGAGACGACCGGTACCGATGCAAACACCGCCGATCTGGTGGGCCTGTCGTTTGCCATTGAGCCGGGCAAGGCGTGGTACGTGCCGGCCCCGTCCGACCGTGAAGAATGCCTTCGCATGTTAGGGTATTTTAAGCCCATATTTGAGGACGAGACGATCGAGAAGGTGGGGCAAAACACGAAATTTGATATCTTGTTACTGGCGCGCTATGGAATTATGGTAAGGGGCCTGCTGTTCGATACGATGCTTGCCCACTACCTTATCGATCCGGATACCCGCCATGGCATGGATGTATTAGCTGAAACTTACCTCGGCTATACACCCATACCGATCACCGATCTGATTGGGCCTAGGGGTAAAAATCAGGGTAATATGCAGGATGTAGACATAGAAGTCATCAAGGAATATGCTGCTGAGGATGCGGATATCACGCTCCAGCTGAAAGCTGCCTTTGAGCCGCTGCTGGAAAAGGCGGAAGCATCAGCACTTGCTCGCGATGTGGAGTTTCCGTTGGTACATGTGCTTGCCGATATGGAACAGTGCGGAGTTAACATCGACGTACCCGTACTCCGGCAGCTATCAGCATCCCTGGAAAAGGACATCGCCGCAATCGAGACGACGATCTATCAAAAGGCCGGCGTACGGTTCAATATCGCTTCTCCCAAGCAATTGGGAGAAGTGCTTTTTGAAAAACTGCAACTTGACCCAAAAGCAAAAAAGACCAAAACCGGACAATATAAAACCGGCGAAGATGTGCTCCTCGCACTGGCTGCGAAAAGCGATATTGTAAAGGATATTTTGGAATTCAGGCAGCTGCAGAAGCTCAAGTCGACCTACGTGGACGCATTGCCGATGATGATGAATCCGATCACGGGCCGTGTGCACACCTCGTACAACCAAGCCGTTGCAGCCACGGGAAGGCTGAGTTCTACCAACCCGAACCTGCAGAATATCCCTATTCGGACGGAACGCGGACGTGAAGTGCGCAAGGCGTTCATACCGAGGGATGAGGATCATGTGATCTTGTCCGCAGACTATTCGCAGATCGAATTGCGGTTGGTAGCCCATATGAGTGGCGATGAGGGCATGCTCGAGGCGTTTGCAAAAGGGCTGGATGTGCACCGTGCCACAGCAGCCAAGGTTTATGGCGTGCCGCTGGATGAGGTCACCTTAGCGCAACGGCGGAATGCAAAAGCGGTAAATTTCGGGATTATCTATGGTCAATCTGCCTTCGGGCTTTCGCAAAACCTTGGTATCCCACGCACGGAAGCAGCGCAGATCATTGAACAGTATTTTGCCCAATACCCGGGTATCAAAAGATATATGAACGATACGATTAATTTTGCTAAGGAGCACGGTTATGTTGAGACACTGCTCAAGCGGCGCCGGTACCTCAGGGACATCAATTCTGCTAACCAGACCGTGCGTGGATTTGCAGAGCGGAATGCGATTAACGCACCGATTCAGGGATCGGCTGCGGATATGATAAAAGTAGCGATGATCGGCATTCATAAGGGCATCAGGCAACATGGATTGCGCGGGAAAATGACCATGCAAGTACATGACGAGTTGGTGTTTGATGTTCCTAAAGCGGAGGTACCTGCGTTCAGGGAACTTGTTGAAAATCATATGAAGAATGCCCTGACCATGTCGGTGCCCATTGTGGTTGAACTTGGTGAGGGGCGCAATTGGCTCGAAGCACATTGATGAAGAGCATGAGGTTCAAACTGTTGATATACCTGTTGGTTGTGCCGTTTGTGGCATCTGCAATGCGCTTGGATACGGTGCCGGGCAAACCGGTTTATTACGAAAGCGCTACAAATGGTTTGACCAGATTCTATTATGACGATTATTACTTCCTGGCCGATAAAAATTGTCAGTTCAAGGCCATCGAACGCGTAGGGCGGTACGATTTCCAATTGCAAACCTTCGTCGGGGAATTTACCGATTTCAACCGTCATGGACGGGCCATCCTGACAGGCAGCTACCGGAACGGCGATAGACACGGTGATTATAAAGCCTACCATCCGAACGGGCAGCTGAAATGGGAGGTTTCTTATGATCGGGGCGCCCCTGCGGGCCTGTGGAAGTATTACTATCCTGATGGCAAGCCCTTGCTCGACGTAGCGTATCGGGATGGCGGTGTTTTTATCCTTAATTTCTGGGATCAGCGGGGCCGCCAGCGCGTAATCGACGGGAATGGAAGATACGAGTTTGCCGTGGAAAGCGAAGGATACAATGAATTTGGCTACATTCGTTACATTCGTAAGGGGAGAGTGGCAGATGGACGGCCCCACGGTACATGGGCAATCGAATACGTGTTTGCTGATGGTAAAAGCGAAGGCGCCGGCTACGAATATTACCGAAATGGCATTTTCGAAAATGGATACGAATTGTTCAAGGATGAAAGATTTTCTGACGGACCCAGATACCGGATATTGCCGGGTGATTTTTTTACCCGAGCCGAAGAGATGATCGGCAAAGCTTGTACCATTGATGAGTATAGTGGTTTCACAGGCTATTTGCGTAAACACCTCGAAGAATGGTTCGAGGGCGCGGTGGACACGATGCTAGACCCAATAAAACTCGAATTTACTGTAGTCGTAAAACAAAACGGCGAACCGGGGAGAGTCGAAATGATAAACACGTTTAGTCACAGGCGGTACCGGGATTTGCTTCAGGAAGCACTTAGCCGGGTAGATTTTTGGTTTCCTTCCTACGCGGATGGTGCGTACATCGAAGACAAGCTTACCGTCGCCGTGGAGGTTTTTCCGGACCTTGCCGAACGCAAATTGAGGTTCTTTGACCTTGATATACGGCGCGAAAAGGGGATATAACGGTTGCGATTGATATCCAATTCTTCTCCGTATATTTGTTGCCTATTAAGATCTGATACATGACCATCCATAAAGAAGGATATACCAGCATTGCGATTGCAGCGTTAGTGATTTTTATAGCCAACGCGTTAGTCCACTATTTTATACCGGACAATGCACTTGTCGTGTGGACGGTTTATGTGCTTTCTTTTTTGCTTTTCGTTACGGTATTGCAGTTTTTCAGGAGTCCGAGAAGGCGTGTTGTAACAGACGACAACTTGATTCTATGCCCTGCCGATGGTAAAGTCGTGGTCATTGAGGAAACTGAAGAGACGGAATATTTTAACGATAAGCGAATTCAGGTGTCTATATTCATGTCGCCGATCAATGTGCACATCAACCGCAATCCGGTGAGTGGGGTGGTGAGCTTCTTTCGTTACCATGCTGGAAAATATTTGGTTGCATGGCACCCCAAGTCCTCTACACTCAATGAGCGGACAACCATTGCAGTGCGTACTAACCATGGGAAAGAGGTGCTTTTCCGTCAGATTGCAGGTGCCCTGGCCCGGCGCATCGTATGGTACGTCGAGGAAGGAGTGACGGTAAAGCAAGGAGAGGAATTCGGGTTTATCAAGTTCGGCTCCCGTGTGGATGTCTTTCTGCCCCTCGACGCCAAAGTGGATGTGAAAATTGGCGACCTGGTGTCAGGCGGTTTGACGGTTTTAGGGCGTTTCGAATAATCATTTTGTAACCATGCGGTTTATTCTGCTAGTTTTTATCAATGCCTTTGCTGTAGGACTGGCAATAGCCTGTGTAAACTTCTACTTCCAACATAGCTGGCAGTATTTTCTTATCACGTTCGCTATATCGTTTACTGTCAGTTTCATAGCATTTTACTACCTGTTCCAGCGGTACATTTATAATAAGATGAGACTTATATATAAGCTCATTCATAACCTTAAACTTGGAAAGGACTTGAAAGAGGCCTTAGGTGATAAGTTGAGCGATGATCCGATTAACGACCTGGAACAACAGGTAAAAGATTGGGCCAGAGAGAAAAAGAAGGAAATAGATACCTTGAAGGAGCAGGAGAAATTCCGTCGTGAATTTCTCGCTAATATTTCTCACGAATTTAAAACGCCACTGTTTGCTATTCAGGGCTATATTGATGCGCTGCATGACGGCATGATGCAAGAGGACCCTCAAATGGCTGCGCAATTTTTGTCAAAAGCATCCCAGAACCTTGATCGGTTGACGTTTCTGATTAAGGATCTTGATGAAATCTCCAAGTTGGAAAGTGGTCAGATACCCATCAATTATCAAAAGTTTGACCTGGTTGTGTTAGTAAGGGAGGTGCTGGAGGCTATGGAGGACAAAGCAGCGGTTCATGGTATATCGCTCGTTTTTAAGGATAAGTACCAATCCCAAACGATGGTAAGTGCTGATAGGGAAAAAATAAGGCAAGTATTGGTCAACCTGGTTAGCAATTCGATTAAATATGGGAAAGAAAGGGGACAAACCGACCTCCGCATATATGAGCTTTTTGAAACCGTGTTAGTCGAAGTGACAGATGACGGGATTGGCATCGAAGAAAAAAATTTACCGAGAGTTTTCGAACGGTTTTACCGAACCGATAAAAGCCGTTCGCGTAAGATTGGAGGTTCTGGACTGGGGCTCTCCATCGTGAAACATATCATTGAAGCTCATCAGCAGACCGTCAACGTGCGGAGTACCGAGGGCGTTGGTACCACTTTCGCCTTTACCTTGGAAAAAGTAAAACCGGTGATGTAAATTCGTTTGCCCTATTTAACTCGCCATGTATTGTTAATTAACATTGAATTAACATTTACATCATATTTTTGTAAGAAATAAATGCCCTATGTCGCTCAATAGCATATTTCAATATTTCGTTCCCAAAGACAAGAAATTTTTTCCATTGTTTGAGCAAGCTAGTAGCAATCTCATTGAGATGGCGAAGTTATTGAAAGCATTGGTAAATTTACCGGATGCAAGCAATCGGAAAGAACTCTGTATAAGGATCGAAGACCTGGAACACCGTGGGGATGATATTTCTCATCAGATTCACTTAGAATTAGGCAAAAATTTTATCACGCCATTTGACCGTGAGGACATCCATACATTGACAAGTTCGCTCGACGATGTGGCTGATTTCATACATGGGGCATCTAACCGTATCGACCTCTATAAGGTGGAGCGGATAACGGATCCGATTATCGAGATGGCAGATCTGATACTTGAAGCTACTGAAGATGTCGCGAAGGCCGTGCACGAATTGCGCAACCTCAAAAATATCCGGAATATCACGGATTCTTGTGTACGCATCAATAGCATTGAAAATAAAGCAGATTACATCTTTGATAAGGCCGTAGGAGAACTGTTCGAATTCGAAAAGGATGCAATTACGCTTATTAAGTACAAAGAGGTGCTCTCTGCCATGGAAACCGCTACCGATAAATGCGAGGACGTGGCCAACGTGCTGGAGAGCATTCTCGTGAAGAACGCCTAATTCAATACCGCGCATATGCTCACGACACTATTGGTTATTGTCATTATCCTTGCTATCGCGTTCGACTATATCAATGGTTTTCACGATGCGGCAAACTCCATTGCCACTATTGTTTCCACGAAAGTGCTGTCGCCTTTTCAAGCGGTGTTGTGGGCGGCGGCTTTCAATTTTGCAGCTTACTTCTACTTTACCGATCATAAGGTGGCAAACACCGTTGCAAAAACCGTTTTGGAGGAGTATATTACCCTTGAAGTGATTTTTGCAGGATTGATGGCAGCTATCGGTTGGAACCTGTTTACCTGGTACTATGGTGTTCCCTCGAGCTCTTCCCATACATTGATCGGCGGGTTTGCGGGTGCAGGGATGACACATGCGTTTATATTGGGCGACGGTGTTATTGGAGCGATAAATCTGAATGCGACGTTAACAATTATTTCCTTCATTGTATTGGCGCCACTGATCGGTATGGTCATCGCTATTACAATTACGTTGGTGATTATCAACATTTCCAGGAGAGCGAAGCCATCCGTTGCCGAATGGTGGTTTAGGAAACTGCAACTTGTCTCTTCGGCGGCGTTGAGTTTTGCCCATGGAGGGAATGACGCCCAAAAAGTAATGGGGATTATTTTCGTGGCTATGGTTGCTGGTGGTTATCTGCAATCGGGCGATCCTATGCCCGAATGGATACCTTTGACGTGTTACTCTGCTATTGCTTTAGGCACCATGAGTGGCGGCTGGAAAATCGTAAAGACAATGGGTACCAAAATCACCAAGGTGAATGCCCTTGAAGGGGTTGGAGCGGAAACAGCGGGGGCACTTACCTTGGGCATTACTGAACATTTTGGAATCCCGGTGTCTACTACGCATACCATCACCGGTTCGATCATAGGAGTGGGTGTGGTAAAACGCGTTTCAGCGGTGCGATGGGGAGTTACCATCAGTTTGCTATGGGCATGGGTGCTCACAATTCCGGTTTCGGCTATCTTAGCAGGAGCTATGTATACTATGATACATTATATTTTTTAAATTTGAAGCGGTTTTTAAATAATACGTTGTTTAGTAGGAAACCAGGTGTTTAATCTGTAGCTTTACATCGTTTTTGCCAGACTGACCATTAAAATGGACATGCTGGGAAGCGGAGCGCAATGTGTAGCCTAGAAATATTTCGGGAGCTTTTTAAGTGAGCAAAGGTCATTGAAATTTCGTGAGCGGTCACGTTTCAAGATGCCTTAGAGTGTGTAATCGGCTGTTAGACAGGTTGATGAGTTGATTTTTTATGATGTTTTGGCCTATTTTGGCGTTATTTTTTTGGAAAATCAAGAAATCAAGAAAAACTGGAATAGTATTTGCAAATGTTGCGTGAATCAAACTATTGGTTATTTTTGCGAAAAATTAGACAATTAAAAATTTTTAACCTTAAAAAAAACAAGAGTATGAATTATTCTACAATCAAAACGGCAGTTGCTTGCTCGCTGGTAGCAGCCTTAGGATTGGCTGAAACAGCACAGGCACAGGAGCCGACTGTATTTGGAGGAAGATCCCAGTACAGGACGTGGACGATCGGTGTCAATGGTGGTTTTACTACACCGTCAGTAATCATCGGCGGCTCCAATTCATTTGGAAAAGAAGTAAATTATTTCGAGTACAAGCTGCGTGAATATTATGGCGTTTCAGTTCGTAAGCAGTTTTCAAGCTGGTTTGGATTGGAAGGAGCTGTTAACCGCGGACGTATTTTCGCGCATAACGAAGGAGGAGCGAAAACTTTTATCGCACCATGGGGTTCACCTGCTCCGGCTGCTGACCCAGCAGGGTACGAGTCTGCAGAAACCTCAGTTCAGTATAATGCTAGCTTAAACGGTGTATTCCAATTGGCTACTATCGATTTCCTGCGTCGTGAAAATGCAGTGAACTTTTATGCTAGCGTTGGTATCGGTATGCTCGCTTTCAACCCTGTACTTTATACGGACGCTGAGGGCTCCGCAGGTGCATGGGACAATGGCGGCAACTGGGGTCAGGAACGTGGCGACGGTGCTGAATTGACCGGCGACAGGGATTTCAAAAGAGCAACCAATATTCCTGTTGGAGTTGGTTTAAAATTCAAATTGTCTGACCGCGTGGCATTGAACTTGGGTTACACAATGAACTTTGTTGATGACAAAGCATTGTACGGTCCGGTTGGTACTTATAACAACGGCAGCTTTGTACAAAAAGCGACTAACGACAAGTTCTCTTACACCTATGCTGGATTGGAATTCTCGTTGGGCTCTGCTTCAAAACGCGACTTGACTTGGCACAATCCTGTATCTTCTTTGTATGACGAGTTGAAAGATCCTTCATTGCGCAACGAGCTTGAAGCATTGAAGCAACGCGTATCTACTTTAGAAGGTTTGGTTGATGAATTGAGCCGTGACGAAGACGGTGACGGTGTATCTGATAAATTCGACAAGTGCCCGGGAACGCCTGCCGGTACTCAGGTTGACGGTGCTGGTTGCCCTATCAAATTCCCTGAGCCTCAAGAAAGGGCTGTGACAGGTACTTATCAGAATATTCAGTTTGAATTCGACAGCTCTGTATTGAAGACTGAGTCTTACTCAATTCTTGATCGGCTGTCGTCCGAACTGCGTGAAACTGGCGCAACTGTAACATTGGATGGCCATGCGTCATCTGAAGGTTCTGAGGCTTACAACTTGAACTTGTCTCGCGATCGCGCTAACTCTGTAAAGCAATACTTGGTTAACTCTGGCGTAGACGCTGCTAAGGTCAACGTTCAGGCTTTCGGTGAATCAGCTCCGATAGCATCTAACGCAACTGAGGAAGGCCGCGTTCTTAACCGTCGTGTTGAAATCAAAACAGGAAAATAGGCAATTAGTTCTTCAAACAATTGCTGAGTAAAGAGACGGCCACCCCATAAAGGTGGCCGTCTCTCTTTGTTTTCAAACTTTTGTGCTGCGTGGTTGTTTGTTGTTTAGTAATCACTTAACACGAATTATTATGAGCAACTTGAAGTTAAAAGGAAACTGGAACGAGCTTAAAGGAAAAGCTAAGCAGCAATACGCAGATTTGACGGATGATGACCTGCTGTACGAAGAAGGGCAGGAAGATGAGTTGATCGGTCGCATCCAAAGAAAGACGGGAAAGGCACGTGACGAGGTGGTCGATTGGCTAAATTCGTTATAATGACGCAAAGTTTAGAAGAAGCGTCGCCGGTGATTGTCGGCGGCGCTTTTTCTTTTAACTTAGTTTTTCTTATTAACTTAGGCCCATGGTTAAAAAACGACCTGCAATTCTCGTTGTCAATGACGATGGAATTACCGCGCCAGGCATCAAGGTATTGATTGAGGAAATGCAAAAGATAGGCGATGTAACCGTGGTCGCACCGGAAGGGCCTCAATCCGGCACCGGACATGCCATAACCATAGGTAAACCCTTACGCATTGACCGGATTTATATTTATCCGGAGGTAGAAATGTACAAATGTTCAGGGACACCGGTAGACTGCGTGAAACTGGCAGTAAACAAGGTATTCAAAGGAAGGAAGCCTGACATCTGTGTGTCGGGTATCAATCACGGGCTTAACAACTCAATCAATGTGCTTTACTCGGGTACCATGTCTGCTGCGGTTGAAGGGGCCATCGAAGACATTCCTTCCATTGGGTTTTCCTACGATGATCTAGAGTTCGATGCAGATTTTTCGCAATGCAGACCTTATGTACGGCAGCTTACGGAGCAGGTTTTGACAAACGGACTACCCAAGGGTACGCTGCTTAACGTTAACTTCCCGAAAGTAGATCGAATCAAGGGAATAAAGGTCTGCCGCCAAGCTGATGCCAAGTGGGCCGAAGAATTTGATGAACGGCGCGATCCCAGCAACCGAGGTTATTATTGGCTTACCGGCGTATTTCAGCTGCGCGACAAAGGTGAAGACACGGATGTATGGGCCCTGCAAAATGGTTTTGTCTCCGTGGTGCCCGTTCAATTTGATATGACTGCTCATCATGCCATACCTATACTCAACTCCTGGGACTTTAAAACCGATTGATTTTATTGAAGTGAAGAAAAATTCTTTTTTATTTGGTTCAATCATCGGACTGTTGGCTCCGTCCATCGCATATTTCATCATGTTGCTTACCCCACCATTGGCTATAACGATCGGTGTCAGGCCCTTGGGTTTATACGCCGTCTCAGCGCTCATAAACCTGCTACTTGTACGGTTCTTCTATCGGAATACGCTTGAGAAGAGTGCCCATGGCGTTGTGTTGATTACCTTTGCGGCAGCATTGTGGTTGATTTTTACACAGAATTTGTCTCTGGAATGAAACTGACGCTTGGATTTTCGCCCTGTCCCAACGACACGTTTATTTTCGATGCGTTAATTCATCGCAAGATAGATACCGAGGGACTAAATTTCGATGTATATTATGAGGATGTCGAGACGCTAAATCAGAAGGCGTTCAACGGTGAATTGGATGTCACCAAACTCAGTTATCATGCTTATGCCTTTGCAGTGGAAGACTATGTGCTGTTAAACGCAGGCAGCGCACTGGGGTTTGGTGTCGGACCTCTCCTGATTTGCAAGCAAAAGGGGTTAGCGGAGCAATTGGCGTACGCCAGTGATCAATGGACGGTAAGCGGCAGTGAGTTGAAGGTAGGGATTCCGGGGAAGTATACGACAGCAAATTTTTTGTTAGGGTTGGCATACCCCGGGTTGACTAATAGACATGAGCTATTGTTTTCGGACATTGAACAGGCGTTGCTGGATGAGCGGATTGATCTCGGTCTGATTATCCATGAAAACCGGTTTACCTTTCAAAATAAAGGACTATACCAGGTGGTCGATTTGGGCGATTTCTGGGAAAAAATGGCCAGCGCTCCCATCCCATTGGGGGGCATTGTCGTCAAACGGGGACTGCCTGACGAGGTGAAGCACCGAGTTGATACCGCGATCCGTCGGAGCGTGGAATATGCGTTTGCTAATCCTAAGTCGAGTATCGATTTTGTCCGTTCGCATGCGCAGGAGATGAGCGAAGCGGTCATGTATAAGCACATCGAGCTTTATGTGAATAGATATTCGCTGGCTCTCGGCGAAGAAGGACGCGCGGCGATCCGGACGCTTTTTGAAAAGGCATGGCAACTAGGGCTTGTACCCCAGACCGCCAACGAATTGTTTTTGTTTTCCGCCTAAGCTGTTGGCCCATTCGTATGCCAAATTCTCAAATCTAATAATTAACTTTGCCCATTATGCCATATTGGCGGCGCGGGGGTTTTTTGGTGTTATTGTTGAACAATATGGTACGTCATCTAGTAAAAGATAGAAAATGTTAACATTCCTAAGTAAAATATTCGGAAGCAAATCTGAACGGGACATCAAGCATGTTCAGCCTTTGTTGGAAAAAATCAAGGCGGAATATCCAAAGCTTGAAAGTCTGACAAACGATGAACTCCGAGCAAAGACAGCTGATTTTAAACAGCGCATAGCTGAATACCTCACTGATATTGACAAAGAGATTGCGGAGCTGAAGCGTGAAGCGGAGCAGGAAGGGGTCGATATGACCGAAAAAACGGCGATCTACGATAAGGTTGACAAGTTGGGGAAAGAGCGCGATCAGAAATTGGAAGAAATTCTGCTGCAACTGCTTCCTGAAGCGTTCGCCGTGGTAAAAGAAACCGCCCGACGGTTTACCGAAAACAAGGAGTTGGAAGTAGCCGCATCGGACTTCGACCGTGAAATCGCCGCGGCAAAACCGAACGTGCAGATTGTCGGCGACAAGGCAATATGGAAGAATACATGGTTAGCTGCCGGCAGCGAAGTTACATGGAACATGATACACTACGACGTGCAGTTGATCGGTGGTATTGTACTCCATGAAGGTAAAATCGCCGAAATGGCCACTGGTGAAGGTAAAACCTTAGTAGGTACCCTTCCTGCCTACCTGAATGCATTGTCCGGTCAAGGCGTTCATATCGTCACCGTAAACGACTACCTCGCACGGCGCGATTCCGAGTGGAATGGACCATTGTTTGAATTCCATGGGTTGCGGGTTGATTGTATTGATAAACATCAACCGAACTCGCCGGCCCGTCGCAACGCGTATGCGGCAGACATCGTGTTTGGCACCAATAATGAATTCGGCTTCGATTACCTGCGCGATAATATGGCACAGGCGCCCGAAGCGCTGGTCCAGCGCAAGCTGCACTTTGCAATGGTGGACGAGGTAGACTCGGTTTTGATCGACGATGCCCGAACACCGCTGATTATCTCCGGCCCAATACCGCGCGGTGATCAGCATGAATTTTATGAGCTTAAGCCCCGCATTGAACGCTTAGTCAACACACAGAAAGCGTTTATCAACGGAGTGCTTAATGAGGCAAAGCGGGCTATCGCAAATGGTGATACCGGTGTAGAAGGAGGTGGGCTGGCGCTTTTGCGTGCGCACCGCGGGTTACCCAAAAATAAGGCGCTTATTAAATTTCTGAGTGAGGGAAACAACCGCCAGATCCTCCAGAAAACAGAAAACTATTACTTGCAGGAACAAAGCAAGAATATGCACAAGGTAGACGCCGAGCTTTATTTTATCATCGATGAAAAGAACAATCAGGTCGAACTGACGGAAAAAGGCATCGAGTTGATCACCGCTTCGGGAGAAGATCCCAATTTCTTCATTATGCCGGACGTGGGCACTGACGTAGCCGAGATCGAGAAATCGTCGCTCAGCCCCGAGGAAAGACTAGCAAAGAAAGAAGAGTTGATGCGCGATTTTTCGATCAAGTCCGAACGAATCCATTCGGTCAACCAACTGCTCAAAGCGTATACGTTGTTTGAGCGTGATGATGAATATATCATTGACGAAGGTAAAGTCAAAATCGTGGATGAACAGACCGGCCGGATCATGGAAGGCCGTCGTTATTCCGATGGCTTGCACCAAGCCATAGAGGCGAAAGAAAATGTAAAAGTTGAAGACGCCACCCAGACCTATGCCACCATCACGCTGCAAAATTATTTCCGTATGTATCACAAGCTGGCAGGTATGACCGGTACAGCGATTACGGAGGCAGGTGAGCTCTGGCAAATTTATAAACTGGACGTGGTTGAGATTCCAACTAACGTTGTGACGCAACGCGAGGATAAGCATGATTTGATTTACCGCACCGCGCGCGAAAAGTACAACGCTGTCGTTGAGGAAATTCATAAGCTTACGCAAGAGGGGCGGCCTGTGCTGGTTGGTACCACATCCGTGGAAATTTCCGAGTTGTTGAGCCGCATGCTTAAACTTCGTGGTGTGAGACACAACGTGTTGAATGCAAAACTGCACCAACGCGAGGCCGATATTGTGGCTGAGGCTGGGCAAGCGGGTATGGTCACCATTGCGACAAACATGGCAGGCCGTGGTACGGATATCAAGCTCGGCCCGGGGGTAAGAGAAGCGGGCGGTTTGGCAATCATCGGCACGGAACGCCATGAGTCACGCCGGGTAGACCGGCAGCTGAGGGGGCGTGCAGGCCGGCAAGGAGACCCCGGTTCGTCCCAGTTTTTCGTGTCGCTTGAAGACCCCTTGATGCGCTTGTTTGCATCTGAGCGGATCTCCAACATTATGGTGCGCATGGGTGTTCAAGAAGGCGAGGTGATGCAGCACAGCATGCTGACTAAGTCGATTGAACGGGCGCAAAAGAAAGTGGAGGAAAATAACTTTGGGATACGTAAGCGGCTGCTGGAATACGACGACGTAATGAACTCCCAGCGTACGGTAATTTATGCCAAGCGTAAAAATGCTCTGTTTGGCGAACGTCTTGATGTGGAGTTGAACAATACCATTTTTGATGTGGTTGAAGACGTGGTGGCAACTTATAAGGAAACAGGCACCTATGAAGATTTTCAATTGGAGGTTATTCGTATATTCTCCTTGGATCCCGATATTGACGCCGAAGCGTTTGCAAACAGCAATATCACTGCGCTTACCGACAGGCTTTTCGCTCAGATAAGTGCTTATTATCAGGAGAAAGCCAATCGCACTGCTAAGCAAACGCTACCGGTATTGACAGACGTCTTCGCTACGCGGGGGGAGCAGATTGAAAACATTGTGGTCCCGTTCTCTGATGGCCTACGGGGTATACAAGTGGCGACAAACTTGAAAAAGGCAGTTGAGTCAGGCGGGACCGAAGTGTTTAAGTCGTTTGAAAAAGGGGTTGTGCTCGCCTTGATTGATGAAGCGTGGAAAGAGCACTTGAGGGACATGGATGAATTGAAGCAATCTGTACAAAATGCGGTATATGAGCAGAAGGATCCGATCATCATCTATAAGATGGAAGCCTTCAATTTATTCAAACAGATGCTGGTCAACATGAACAAGGATCTGGTTGGCTTCCTGTTCAAAGGCGAAATCCCGAACCAACAGCCGCAGGATGTTCGTGAGGCGCGGCCGTTGCCAAGGCAGGAAACACGCGTAAAGACTTCCAAACCCGAGCTCGTTGCGTCTGGAGGTGGTGCGCCGGCTCAGGATACGCGCGAAATTCAACGGACCCAACCCATCCGCAATGAGCAGAAAGTTGGTAGAAACGACCCCTGTCCTTGCGGAAGCGGTAAGAAATACAAAAATTGCCACGGGGCGTAAAAGAAATAGGAAATGACTAAAAAAGGCATCGTACTCCTTGCTGTGTTTGTGTGTGTGGCAGTCCTGTCTGGGTATGCGCAGAAAAAAGGACAAGTAGAAGTAGTGGCAGACCCTTTGATTAGTCTGATGCAACGGAATCGGATGGGAACTAATATTACAGCGAGGGCCACTTCAAGTAAACCAGCTGTTGACAGGAAAAACGCTACCCGTACGACAGCGATGGGCTTCCGGGTCCAGATTTATTCAGGGAGTGATCGTTCGGAAGCGTATGCCGAGCAAGCCCGCTTTAAAAGGTTGTATAAGGATATTGACACCTATGTGAGTTACGAAGAGCCCAACTACCGGGTTAAGGTGGGCGACTTTAAAAGTAGGGCTGACGCGCAGGAATTGATGCAGGGGCTGCGTAAGCAATTCAATAACGTGTTTATCTTTACCGAGGAAATCTATGTCTACCAATGATCGAAGGGCTGATGATGAAAGATAGGATTAAAGCGCTCGCCACCCAAATCTATGGGAAAACAGTGGCTCAACGGAGACACCTTCATCAGTATCCTGAGTTGTCATTTGAAGAATACGAGACATCAGCCTTTATAAAGGCCGAGTTGGATGAACTGAGCGTACCCTATGTTTCCATGGCTAATACCGGGTTGGTAGCTCACATTATCGGCGAACGGCCTTCCGATAAGGTGATTGCGCTACGCGCAGATATGGATGCGCTTCCAATTACCGAAATGCCAGGCCGTGAATACGGCTCGAAGAAACCCGGCGTTATGCATGCCTGTGGGCATGATGTGCATACGGCTTCTTTGTTAGGGACCGCTCATATCCTTCAGTCGTTAAAGGCTGAATTTGGAGGGACTGTCAAACTGATTTTTCAGCCCGGGGAGGAGCGGCTTCCTGGAGGAGCAAGCTTGATGATCAAAGAAGGTGTATTGCAAAACCCTGTTCCTCAAGCCGTGATCGGGCAACACGTAATGCCGCTGATTCCTGTGGGCAAAGTGGGGTTCCGTGCAGGCAAATACATGGCGTCCACCGATGAACTATATGTGACGGTGCGGGGAAAAGGCGGGCATGGAGCGCAACCGCAGCAGAATATTGATCCGGTGGTTATCACGGCGCATATCATCACAGCTTTACAGCAAATAGTCAGCAGGGGCGCAGACCCCAAGATGCCGACCGTGTTGTCTTTCGGAAAAGTCATCGCCAACGGGGCGACTAATATAATTCCCGACGAGGTATATCTTGAGGGCACGTTTCGCACGTTTGACGAGGACTGGCGGAAGGAGGCCCATACGCGAATGAAAAAAATGGCGGAAGGCATTGCCGAAAGCATGGGAGCAGCTTGTGATTTCGAAGTTCGTGTGGGATATCCGTTTCTCACTAACGAAGAGGAACTGACCGGAAGGGTGCGCGGTTATGCAGGAGAGTTCCTTGGCAGTGAAAATGTAGTGGATTTAGACATTTGGATGGCGGGTGAGGATTTTGCCTATTATTCTCAAGCCTCCGCTGCCTGCTTTTATCGATTGGGCACTGGCAATGCGCAAAAGGGTATTACTTCTGCGGTGCACACGCCGAAATTCGATATCGATGAGCATGCGTTGGCATTGAGCACTGGACTGATGGCTTATATCGCATTGCGGCAACTGGGCAACTGATATTTCTTCGCAACACCCCTATGCCTCCGCATCACGTTGTCGAAGGAGACCAGGAGGCCGGCCCTGATTGCCTTGGAAATCGTAGGCATTAGCCGGTCGGGGCGAAAGCTGATAACCGATGAACGATATTACCATCTGCATAGCGACGTTAGACGAGGTATTTGTCATTAACAGACTGGCACACGAAATCTGGTGGCCCGCCTATGCCAAGCTGCTGCCGCATGACCAGATCGACTTTATGTTAAAGGCAATATATTCCTTTGACGCATTGCGGAATCAGATGGCTGCAGGGCAACGCTTCTGTCTGGCAAAAAGGAATGGCGACGCGATCGGATTTGTCGGGTTTCAGCCAAAGCCGTCCGTCCGCAGCATCATGCGTATTGAGAAACTTTACGTGCTGCCTTCCGAGCAAAAGAAAGGAATTGGTAAGCTTTTGATCGATTATGTTGCTCAAATTGCATTGACGGCTGATCTCCACTGCCTCGAATTGAATGTCTATCAATACAATCCGGCTAAGGCATTTTATGAGCGCGAGGGGTTTAAGGTAGTTGAAGCTGTGGAAATCCCATACCACGGCTATGTTCTGAATGACTATGTAATGCAGAAACAGCTACCTTAACATCGTTTTTTGGGGTAACTGCAAACAATGCCGTCCCGATGATTGTCTCTCAACAGGAAGCTTTCCCGCTTGGGACTGTATACTTGATGAGCGCAGATGATTAATAAAAATCTAATTTCCTTTTATTGCGATGCGTTAGCTTTATTGCAAAGCAATCAATGCGAGTTTATGGTTGGAGGTGGATATGCAGTTGTCCACTATACCGATGTGCACCGGGCCACCAAAGACCTGGATATTTTCTGCCAGCCACATGAATATCCGAAAATCCTTAAGTGCTTTGCCGACAACGGATATAGCACAGAGCTAACTGATTCAAGATGGCTGGCTAAGGTGTTTAAAGACGACCACTTTATTGACATTATTTTTGATACGGTAAATAATATCTGTAAAGTGGATGATACATGGTATGCATATGCGGAAGAAGGTAATTTCTACGGCGTACCGGTCCGGTTTATTCCGCCGGAGGAACTGATTTGGTGCAAGATATACGTGCAGAACCGGGAAAGAAACGACAGTGCGGACGTAAATCACCTGCTATTGAGAACCGGCCATCGGTTGGATTGGACAAGACTCTGGAAGCGGCTGGATACGCATTGGCACCTGTTGTTGGCACAGCTGCTGATCTTTCAGTTTGTATATCCATCCGATTACCGCAGCATCATACCCGACTGGTTGTTTCATGACCTGCTTACCCGGGCAAGAGAACAGTACGATTTGCCGTCCTCATTGGAAAAGGTGTGTAGAGGCCCATTGATTGATCAAACGCAATATGAAGTGGATATCAAAGAGTGGAATTATAAAGCATATACGATAAAAACGGTATGACGACAAGCTCATGGAAAAGGAAAAGAAAACAATAAAGATAGCTGCGATCGGGGATTTGCATGTGCGCGAAACAGATCGTGGCAAATGGAAAGATTTCTTTGCAGCGATCAACAAAGTCGCTGATATTTTAGTGGTTGCGGGTGATATTACGGACACGGGGGATGAGGATGAGGCAGCACTGTTTGTTGAAGAGTTAAAAGGATGCAACATGCCCCTGGTAGGTGTACTGGGCAATCATGATTATGAAAAGGGCCGGCATAAAACCATTAAGGCAGTGCTCCAAGAAGCTAACATGCATGTGCTGGATGGGGAATCCACAATCATAAGCGGAGTCGGTTTTGCAGGAATTAAGGGCTTTGGTGGAGGGTTTGGTGCGCGTATGCTTTCGCGGTTCGGCGAAGATATGATGAAATCATTTGTGCAGGAAGCGGTTGATGAAGGGTTGAAACTGGAACGGGCCTTGTCGCGGTTAGGACAGCACCGCGACGAGATCAGTAAGATAGCTGTTATGCACTACGCTCCGATCCCCGAGACTGTGGAAGGCGAACCCTTGGAAATCTATCCGTTCTTAGGTTCCTCGAGATTGTTGGAACCACTTCAACGAACTAAGGTAATGGCCGTGTTTCACGGACATGCCCACATGGGGAAATACGAGGGCGAAACTCCCGACGGGACGAAAGTATGGAATGTTTCGTTGCCGGTATTGGCTCGCCAGGGTATGCAATATCCTTTTCATCTTATGGAAGTGGAGGCCGTGGAGGAGGAAACCGCGGGAGCGGTGATTAAGTAACAAAGCGCAGACGGTTGTTGGTTTTGCTCATTGTTTTTCTATTTTTGAGGCCTTAAGGCATTTTCGCTTTAAACCAAAAATTGTCAAAACATGGGAGACCGGCACGTTTATAATAGTGGGATCATCGGAAATTGTGCTTACTTAGCACACATACAAACGGACACAAACATATCTTGGTTATGTTGGCCATCGTTTGACAGCTCATTTATATTCGGGGGGCTATTGGATACAGATAGGGGAGGTCGGTTTTCCATACAGCCCTCGGCCGAATTCACGAGTGACCAATATTATACCGAAAATACAAACGTGCTTTGCACGGAAATCACCACTGCCGACGGGAGCTACCGGATTACGGACTTTGCTCCCCGTTTCAGGCAATACGAGCGTTATTTCAAACCCTTGATGCTCATCCGGAAAATTGAGCCATTGGCTGGCAATCCACGAATTCGTGTGATCTGTGAACCAATGAGCCAATACGGTCAACGTGCGTTCGATAAATTCCGAGGAAGCAACCACGTGGAATTCAGCAATGGCGTAGAGCGGATGCGGCTGACGACCGATGTTTCAATAAGCCATTTTTTCGGTGAGGAGCCGTTTGTGTTGAGTGAGACCAAGTATTTGGTGCTTACATATGGACAGCCTTTGGAGGCACCGCTCGAACGCACTGTTGAGCACTTTCTTCGGGAGACGGTAGGTTACTGGCGTAGGTGGATAAAGCATGCTACGATTGCCCCGTTTCACCAAGAGGCGGTTATCCGTTCGGCACTCGCCTTGAAGATTCACCAGTATGAAGATACGGGAGCCATCATTGCCGCGGGTACGACCAGCCTTCCCGAACACCCGGGGAGCGGACGCAATTGGGACTACCGCTATTGTTGGTTGCGCGACAGCTACTACGTGCTCACGGCGCTAAACCATATCGGTCAGTTTGAGGAAATGGAACTGTACGCGCACTACATCACCAACATTACACACGCCAATAGTGGCAGGTTACAACCACTTTACGGAATAAGCGGGCAGGTTGAATTGACTGAGCGGATCCTGGATAATCTGAGCGGTTATCAAGGAAACAAGCCGGTGCGGATCGGCAATCAGGCTTATGAGCATATCCAAAATGACGTATATGGGCAAGCAATGATTGCATTGCTACCGCTATATACAGACTACCGATTCGTTTTCAAGGAACGGTCGGACGCAGGACGTTGGGTAGACTACATTCTCCGAAAGATCGAAAAGACCATTGACGAAAAGGACGCCGGTATCTGGGAATTCAGGAATTTCGCCAATCATCACTGCTATTCGAATCTTTTTCAGTGGGCGGGAAGTTCGGCGGCGTGCAAAATCGGGAGGGTCATCGGTGACCAGCAATTAATTGAACGGGCAGAGGCGCTAATGAAGCGTGCCGAGCATTACATCGAAGCATGTTACGATGCGGATCGACGGGTGTATACCAATGCGGTAGGCAGTCCACATTTGGATGCCAGCACCCTACAATTGATCGTGATGCACTACCTTGACCCCTCGTCGGAGAGAGCCCGCGCCCATCTTGAGGCGTTGGAACGTGAACTGAAAACCCCACAAGGACTCTTTTACCGTTACCTACACGCGGATGACTTCGGCAAACCAAAATCTACGTTCCTCATCTGTGCATTTTGGTATGTGGAAGCACTGGCCAGCGTAGGCCGCGTGGACGAAGCCATCACAACGTTCGAAAGGTTGCTGACCTATGCCAATCACCTCATGCTCTTCAGCGAGGATGTCGATGAATCGAATGGAAGCCAATGGGGCAATTTTCCCCAAGCTTACAGCCATGTCGGGCTGATGAATGCGGCTTACCGTATAGCGACGAAACTTGATCGTCCCATCTTCGTCGGTTAAAGAGCTCCCGGTGCGCCTGATACGCGCGCAAGTTTTCCCAGCAAAACGCGCACGTCTTGCTGTTTCTTGAGGTAAAACCGCGCAGTGGAAACTTCCGTTCCTACTTTGATGGTATATGCATCCGGAGGCAATGCCTGGAAGGTGTCTTCATCAGTGCGATCGTCGCCTATTGATAGGATAAAGTCGTACCTGTTTTCGTGGAGGATATCCAGTGTCGCCCGGCCTTTGTTCACTTCGGCGCTCCGAATCTCAACTACCTTGTCGCCGTCTAACAGTTGTAGTCCGTACGCGGCGGAGTAATCCCGTAAGCTATCGATCAGCTCATGTGCCAGAAGAGGCCCCAGATCGCGTTGTACTTTGCGATAATGCCAGGCAAGCGAAAAGCTTTTTTCTTCAACGAATGCGCCCGGTGTGCGGTCTGCATAAGACTCCATGAGCGCACCTACTTCTTCTTTCCAGGTGTTGGAAAGCCCGCTTTTGAGCCGCCATTCCATTCCGGGCTCTTTCGTCCAGACACCATGTTCGGCCACCAAGCTATAGGCTTTGCCGCAAAACCACTTTTCAAGGGTACTGTGTTTCCGTCCACTGATGATGACCAGGTGGTTATGTACGTCGGCTTCCAGCATATCGAGTAATTGGTAAAGTTCCTCGTCTGGTGAGGCCTTGTCGATGTCATCCTGAAAGCCTACTAAAGTGCCGTCGTAGTCGAGCAATAGCAGGCGGCTGCTTGCGTTTCGATAAGAAGTGATAATATGTTCCTCTATGCTTGCACCAACAAGCCTGGCTTTTGTAGTCGATTGTACGTTCTTTATTTCTTGAAGTCTGTTCATAAATAGATTTGCCCAGTGTTGCACGTTAAATTTAAATACAATGGTACGCATGGATTTCATACGTCTGTTCATTTCTGCCATCGGCATGTTTAAGGCTTGCAGCAATGCGCTGCGGATGTCATGGATGTCATTCGGGTTTACGACCAAGGCGTCAAGGAGCTCTTTGGCTGCTCCCGCCATTTCGCTTAGAATTAGCACGCCCGAATTGTCGTTCCTGCTAGCTATATATTCTTTGCTCACAAGGTTCATTCCATCACGCATCGGCGTCACTAAACAAACGTCAGCCACGTTGTACAATGCCGATATTTCTTCAACAGGGTAGCCGTGGTAAAAATAGGCTACCGGATACCAGTCATATACCCCGTATTGTGCATTGATATGGCCTACCAACCGGTCTATTTGATCTTTAAGTTCCCGGTACTGGGGCACTGTATCGCGCGATGGAACCACTACCATATACAAGGTTACCTGTTTATGGAAAGCGGGGTTCTCCTGCAAGAAAAGTTCGAAGGCCTCTAACCGTTGAAGGATACCTTTACTATAATCCAATCGATCTATAGTTAGGATGATTTTCTGCTCGGCAAACGTTGCTCTCAGTTCAGCGATACGGTTTTGCACCGCTTCCTCAGCAGATAATTCAGCAAACCGCTTAGCGTCGATGCCCATGGGGAACGGTTCTGCAAAAACCGTTCGTCCATCCACTTCCAGCCGGTTGGAGTTGTTGTTGGTTGGGGTGAGACGGGTAGCCGAGCTAACAAAATGGCAAACGTCATCGAACGTATGAAAGCCGAGCAAATCAGCTCCTAACATACCCTGTAACAATTCTTTTCGCCAGGGGATGAGCCGGAAAAGCTCCTGCGACGGAAAAGGAATGTGTTGAAAAAAGCCGATGGAAGCATCAGGAAGCGCATCGCGGAGTAGGCCAGGAAGCAAAAGGAGCTGGTAGTCGTGAACCCAAATCGTGTCATCGGGCGTTGCATGCTCGATGATCAAGTCACGAAATTTTTCGTTCACGCGCACATAAGTCTCCCAATTAGCGAGGTCATAGTTTGCATAGGAAGGCAAATAATGGAAAATGGGCCACAGCACCTCGTTCGAAAACCCTTCATAAAAACCCTTGATCTCTTCCTCGCTCAAAAAAAGGGGAACTAAGCGCCTTTCTTTCAATAACGATGTAAAGTGTGACCGCTGTGCTTGATCATCGACGGCAACTCCGGGCCAGCCGATCCAGGTATTTTCACCTTGAGCATGTATCGACGCTAATCCGGTCGCTAATCCGCCCTCACTGGGTTGTAATGCATAACCGTCACCTTCTTCGATAATTTTAATAGGCAAACGGTTTGATACAATGATAGTCTTACTCACGTTGTTTCAATAAATTTTATTTATACTCCTACTTATTGCGGATAGGTGTGTAATCTAGCATCGATACCTGATCCAGTGGTAGGTGGCGGATGGCACAATTTAGGATTATGCCAATTGCCAATTTGATACATGCTTCACAATATAAGGATAAACAAGTAAAGTACCAAAAGTTTGGCTTTATTTGTCTTTTTCAGTGCTGTTAAAAGCAATCACCTCATAAACAATCTGAATAGTACGCTGTTATCAAAAAATGCAGCATATGAAGACCATTTCAGATAGCGCACTTACCGCGGATTCACTAAAGCGTGACGGTGTTTTGGCAAGCCCATGGCAAAATGAAATAAACGTTGAGTTTCAAGAGCGGGTTAGCGCAACCAACCAGATCTGGGGCGTGCTTATTGTAGGCGGCGGTATTACCGGGATAACTACAGCAGTACTGCTACAGGAAGCGGGTTTAAGTTGTGCCGTAGCAGAAGCTCGCCACGTGGGTTTTGGCACCACAGGGGGGACGACTGCCTATATCAATACCATGTTGGACACGTCCTATCACATGCTGGAGAGTGATTTTGGTGCATCGGGAGCAAAGTTGGTCGCCGAAGCGACGCATCAAGGAAGAAACCAACCGCCAGCGAACGTTGACCTGAGGTATCATTTTACAATTATTGTACATTAAGTCTACGATTTGCTACACCGGCTCGCTGGAGTGCGGGCTGCGCTTACGAACAAGTTTGCCTATTGTGGTGAACGGTAGGATTTTTGCGAACGTTTTGCTATAGCCATATGGATGAACATAAACATAGGAAGCGTTGGAAGTGGAAAAAGAAACACAGCATTATTGCAGGTGTGGTGGTGGTGATTATCTTGTTTAGGCTGCTGTTGCCGACGTTTGTGCTACGGTATGCTAACCGGGCACTGGCGAACCTTGACGGCTATTACGGACAGGTTGCAGATATCGATATCGCGCTCTATCGCGGCGCCTATCAGCTTGACCGGCTTTACCTTAATAAAGTTGATTCGGCATCCGGGGAGCAAGCTCGTTTTTTTGCAGTGCAGCGTGTCGATTTGTCCATCGCATGGCATTCGCTGTTTCGAGGGGCGCTCGTGGGTGCGATGACGTTCGACGCACCGGAATTAATCTTCACAAAGGAAAAAGCTGAAATAGATGCCGTAGCAAAGGACACAAACGACTTTCGTCAGCTTCTAAAAAATTTTATGCCACTGCGGGTCGATCGGTTTGAAGTTCACAACGGAAGTATACGCTATACCGATAGCACCGCGTCTCCCATAGTTGATATTTCATTAGAAAAGGCGCACATCGTAGCTGAGAACCTGAAGAACACCAACCGTGAAGGTGAAAAGCTACCATCTACGATTCGGGCAGATGCGCAAGCCTATGGCGGCACGCTCGCCCTCGACATGCGGTTGAATGCATTGGCTGAACAGGCCACGTTCGATCTTACTGCCGAGATAGAGGGGGCTAATTTGCCTGAACTGAATGACTTCTTCATTGCTTATGGACGATTCGACATCAGTAAAGGTACCTTTGGGCTTTATTCTGAATTTGCAGCAGACAGTGGTCGGTACAAAGGGTATGCGAAGCCCATAATCAAAGATTTGGAAGTAGTTGGCCTCGAGGATCGGAACGATAGCTTTTTCCAGCGGGCAAAGGAAGCCGTTGTTGATCTGGTAGGTAGCATCTTGGAGAATCCCGAAGAAGAGCAGGTCGCTACTCGCATTCCGATCGAGGGGAGCTTTGGCCAAACCGATGTATTGGTGTGGGAGGCCATCTGGCAGATACTGAAGAATGCCTTTATTGAAGCGTTAATGCCGAGCATAGATCATGCGATAGACATCAATTCGCCTAAAGAAGTAGAGGGAAGGAAAGGCGTTTTTGATGCCAATTGAGCATCCTCATTCCAACAGACAGGGTATACCCTAGACAGAGGAGGACACGCGTTTGAACGGGAAGATACCAGAGATATGCTTATTGAAATACGCTCCTTTTGACCTCGCCTGCCGCAAACCCATGTACACCGCTTCGGGAACCCCGTAGTAGTTATAAATCGCTCCCGTTTGGAACGTGATTTGTAAACGGCTTGCGTCCTCTTGGTAATCGATGTTCCTGATGACAGTAGACGGCATCTCTTGCTGCGTTTATCATAACAACCCCGTGATGCGGGGCTTGTTTGGTCTTTTTGATCATCGAAACAATTGTTGTGGTCTGATGTTATTTCTTGCACATGGATGATTATCATGAGGATATGGAAAGATTGAAAGATAACGTAGCATTGATCACGGGTTCAGATTCAGGCATCGGGCGGGCCATCGCCATTGCATACGCTGCCGAAGGCGCAAAAGTGGTGGTTACCTACCGCTCTGACGAGGAAGGGGCGAAGCAAACCGTTGCAGATATCAAGGCCAACGGTGGCCAGGCGATCTACCTCCACTTAGACGTGATTGATGAGGCAAGCGTCACACACGTGTTTGCTGAGGCCATCCGGCAATATGGGCAGATCGACATCCTCGTCAACAATGCGGGTGTAAATGGCAATGACGTGCCGGTTGCCGAGATGGATACCGATATGTTTGACCGATGCATCAAAACCAATCTTTATGGTCCCTTTTTTTGTTGTAGGGAGTACCTTCGCAAAAGAAAAAAGAGTTCAGCCGAAGGTAATATCATTTTTATCAGTTCGATCCATGAAGACGTCAACACCGCCGGGAATGCTGATTACAACGCTTCAAAGGCAGGGATTAAAAACTTTAGCCGTAGCCTGGCCTTGGAGCTGGCAGACAAAAACATACGAGTAAATAATATAGCACCGGGCATGATCCTTACTGAAATGAATCAAGAAGCTTTATCGGATGGAGCGGTACGGAAAGCGAAGGAACAGCACATCCCAATGAAGCGGGCAGGCAAGCCGGAAGATGTGGCGCATGTCGCAGTCTTCCTCGCATCACCTGCTAGCGGCTATGTGACCGGGGCCACATATGTCGTGGATGGCGGTTTAATGATTCACCTCGGCCAGGGTGCATAACCTAATACAGATGCAGCACCCCCGGTACCCAAGAATCCCCGCGACATGCTATGCGATTTGCCGCTCAACGCGCGCAACGAAATTGTCGATATCAAACGGTTTTTCAATAAAGTCTTCCGCATCGCAATCGGTCGGCATCCGGCTGAAATGCGCAGATATCATAACGATGGGCGTCTGACGCGTCTCCGAATTGGACCTCAGCCGCTGACATATGTCAATGCCGCTGCCATCGGGTAGCATGATGTCCAATATAAAGAGATCAGGACTGATTTCAGTCAGCGCATTGAGAAAGGCTGTTACCGTATCGAATGAAACGACATCAATTTCATTATCTTCGAGAATATACTCGATCAACTCGCGGATATTTGGGTTATCTTCAAGTACCACAACCTGCTTTTTCATAGAATTTTATCGAATGCTTCACTATCTGGCTGTTTAAATGTGGCAGCGTGAAATAAAATTCACTGCCCTTTCCCGGTTCACTTTTGCAAGCAAGCTCGCCGCTGTGGCTTGTTATGATTTCCTTACTCAAGTAAAGCCCCAGCCCCAACCCGGGCACTTTGGTAGGTGTGCTTTCTACCCGATAAAAGCGGGTGAAGAGCCCTTTCTGTTGCATCTCCGTCATTCCAATCCCTTCATCCCTTACGCTTATTTTAATATACTCGCCTATGTTTGACAAACTTACATACACATTTTTTGACTGTGGAGAATACTTCACTGCGTTATCAAGAAGGTTGATTAACACCTGTTCAATACGCTGCCTATCCGCACAAACCATTGCATCGTTAACAGTGTCGTAGTAATGCATACTACGGTCGGGATACGTGTGCTGGAATGTTTCTAACATGTCAAACAACAACATTTTACAGTCAAACGCTTCCATCTGAAATGGCAGCTTCCCATTCTCCACCCGTGTCACATCTAGCAAGTCCGATACCAATTTATTCAGCTTCACTACTTCTGTGATCGCTTTGTGGATAAATTTTGCAGTGTGTGGATTATTAGCTTTCTTTTGGATGATCTGGAGGAAGCCGCTGATGGAGGTAAGGGGAGTTTTCAGCTCATGACTTGCCAGTCCGATAAATTCGTCTTTCTTTTTATTGAGCGCCTTTACCTCTTCAAAAAGCTTCGAGTTATCCAATGCAATCGCGGCGTGTGACGCAATACTGCTTACCAACTCTTCGTGCCTGTCATCGAATGCGGCCTGCTGCGGGTGCCCAAAAAACAGCTCACCGACCACGGTCCCATTTGATGAAATGACCGGTATTTGTAAGTAGCTGGCCATATTCGCGCGTTGCATAAGGGATATCCGGTAATCTATTGCCAGCGGGCTGGCAGGTTCGCTGCCTATGTTCTTGATATTGATGATGAATGGGGGCGTCATTATGGCCTCATCGTTCCTTGCAGGCCTTAACGATATGCCGTCTACCCACCCTGGCAAGGTTTCATCACCACCTGATACGGTGTATAGCAGGGTGCTGTCTCCATCAGCTGTTTTCGTATCTGTTTCATAAAAGAAGCATCCGAACGCCGCACCTGTTAGCCCGGTGGTCACATCGGCGACATACTGCATGATTTTAGTCACTTCCAGCTTTTCAGCTATTGATCTGCTTATGGAATTGATTGCTTCCAGGTTACTGGCGTACAACCGTATGGCGGTTTCGGCTTTCGCCTGTTTGGTAATATCTCTTGCGATCTTTGATGCACCCACAATACGACCGCTGTTATCTTTTACCGGCGATACCGTCAACGATATGAAAAGCTCTTCGCCATGTTTGTTTATCCTCACGGTTCGAAAATGGTCCACTTTTTTACCGATCCTGATTTGGCTGAGAATATGCGCTTCTTCCTGAATACGTTCATCAGGAATCAGTATAGTTATCGGTTTGCCAAGTACCTCATGTTCGGTATAGCCGAATATTTGTTCCGCTCCTTTGTTCCAGCTTGTGATAACCCCATTGAGGTTTTTGGTAATAATGGCATCATCTGATGATTCGACGACGGAAGAAAGAAAGGCATGCCGGGTTTCGGTTTCGTCTTTGGAGGTGACGTCTACCAGATAAGCGCCCGCTCCTATGACTGTGTTGCCCTCAAAAAAAGGTTTCGGGTATACCAACACTCTCCGCCGGTTGCCATCCGGCTGTTCAATAATCATTTCTTCGCGGTCGATAGCCGTCTTGCTTTTGATTACTTTCGCCATTGGGCATTCCCACCATTCCATGATGGATCCATCCCGGGAATACGATTTCCAAGCTCCACACCAAGTATCTTTGCCGATTGTGGGTTTTCGGCCCCAGAGGTGTGTTGCAGCGCCATTATAATCCGTAATATATCCATCGCCATCGCACGTGTACATAGCGATAGGTGAGTCGTCCGTTAGCCATCTGAGCGACTGACGTTGCATACCTAGTTTGTTAGTCATTTACTTAGCTGCATGTCGTGCGGTTACATGCTTGTCAGGTGGATTCCGATCATCGTTTCATTTGTTATCTACCGGTTCTTGCTGCTTACGCATTTGATTTGCTGCTTTGCTGTCAGACATCAGGCCGCTCATGGCGACCTGAGCCTTATTCTTGAAGCCTGATATAACCATGTCCTTCCCCTCCATAAGTGCTTTGTACCCATCCTTGGCTACCATCACGGGGTCTGCCAAATCTCCGTTTTGGACAATTTTTGCGGCATTCATGTCGGCCTTATTGAAGAAATCCGTGTCTGTAGCGCCCGGCAAAAGCGAGGTGATGGTGACATTCGTGTCGCTGATTTCGTTCCGGACAGCTTCACTAAAAAAGTGAATAAACGCTTTTGTGCCATGGTACACCGCTTGGTAGGGTCCGGGTACCTTGCCGGCAATTGACGAAACGTTGAGGATTCTGCCGGAGTTGCGGGCAACCATGTCTTTCAACACATACTTGGTAAGCACAACACACGCGTTGATATTCAATTGTATAATGGACAATTCGCGGTCCAGATCGGTATCTATGAATTCACCGTATACGCCTTGTCCGGCGTTATTTACGAGGACGTCGAGTTTGATACCTTTCGCTTTTAACGCATCTGCAACCTCGCGGGGCGCTTCGCGATTAACCAGATCCTTTTGGATGGTGATTACTTTTATCGGGTGCAGTTGCGACAATTCGCTGCTTACATCGTCGAGGTCTTGCTGGTTCCTTGCCACGATGACCAGATTATACTCGTCTGCAGCCAGGAGCCTCGCTAATTCTAGCCCGATGCCACTCGTGCCACCGGTTACAAGGGCAAATTTCTCGGTTTCCATTTCTTTTTACTCAATTAGCTCACTTCTTGGTTGTCCGCTTGCGCGTGGTGCCTTTTCTTTTCGCTTTGGGCTCCCCGCTGTCATCCACCAACAGCGCATCTGCAGATCCCGGAGCGCTTGCACCGGCATCGCCACCCGTAGAAGCTGATCCTGCACCGGCATCCATTCCGGTAACTGCTTCTTTCATAGTCTCCACGGCCGGATCAGACTCGGTTGTAATGTCATCAGTGTCTGGCTGCGGTGATAGCTGTTCATTTTTTGCCGGTTCAACGCTGGCGTCGGCATTGATGTCTCTTTCAGCCAATTCAGTAAGGATACTGTCAGCTTTCTTTTCTTCCGCGAGGGACTCCTCCAAAAGTTGAACAGCGTCTTTAAAGCCCAGTGTTTTAGCCAACGTGCTCAGGCTGCCATAAGCGGCAATCTCATAGTGTTCCACTTTTTGCGCAGCGATGACCATTGCAGCGTCCCGATGCGCCGAGCCCTCTTCGGTTTCGTCAATTATTTGCCAGCCCTCGTCAAACAGGCCTTGCATTCCGACGCAAAAAATGGGTTGTGCCCCCATCCCCCTTTGGTAAAAGATCTTCTCAAGCCGGGTCACCTGATCATTTGTCTCCGCTCGGTGGTTTCGGAACGCTGCTTTCAACTCTTCGGTACTTGCGCGTGTTTCCATATTTTCCAATACGTCGCGCAAGTGAAGTTCACACCAGTAAATTTCTTGCAGCATAGTCTGGAAAAATAGCTCTAATCCAGACGGTGTTCCTTTTTCTTGTTGTGCCATGGCTATTAAATTTGGTTATTCTTTTTTTGTTGTCGCCAATATCATTTGGTGATGAGTTAACAATGCTGGTGCGCGTCGGTTTTAATTTTTATTACAGAACTTCTCATTACAGAACTTTTTGTTTAGCCATGATTATACGCGCGAACTGCGCCTGCGCAACATGATAGTGAAGCTGAATGGCTGCACAGCGGCTTCATGCTAAGTTCTCAAGGGCCGGATTGCCGAATGGGTGGGTCAGTCAGGCAGATTCGACGCTAAGGTATCCAGGTGAGATGGGTTGCAGGATATGAACTGCTCTGAGCCTCTTGCCGGGCTGCGGGGAGTATGTATAGAATAGCTTAAGTTGCGTCTTAGTTGGTAAGCCGAAGGGAACGTAGCCGATGTGCGTGTAGTGACCCTAACCCGCTATCCACACACATCGGCTGGTCTTTCACTTACCTTTGGCGTATGGCTTCAGTCTTTTTTTCAGTTGCTGCCTCGCCACATGGATTCGAGTTTTGACTGTGCCTATTGGCATTTCGAATTGTTCAGCAATTTCATGGTATTTATATCCCTCATAATACATCGTAAAGGGTTGGTAATATTCATCTGAAAGTCTTGATAGCGCATGTTCAATATCGTTCATTACGAACTTCCCCTCGGCATCGTTGCGCAGCGCACTTTTGTAGAGATCCGATGACGAAATGGTGTCGGTTTTTACGATAAATGAATTTGTCTTGACTTTCCTGCGATAGTAGTTGATGAACGTGTTTTTTAAAATGGTGTGAAGCCACGCTTGAAGGTTCGTGCCCGCCTTGAACTTATCGTAATATGAAAAAGCCTTCAACATGGTATCTTGCACTAGATCACTTGCGTTTTCCACGTCACGGGTAAAATAACGTGCATAATTGTTTAAAGCGCTTACTTCTTGTACTACCTTGTTACTAAATTCAATCTTATTCATAATCTGACTATTAAAAAGTGTGTTTGCAATTAACTAACGAATGAAAGCTTCTCAAAAAAAAGAACGATTTGAAATAGAACTGAATCCATATGTTGTAAACGTTGTCTCGACAACAGACGGCAAAAGATTGACAAAACGGGCTAAAAATTGTTTTAAATATTTTAAAAAAGTCCATTCTATCTAAGTTGTGGCAGCACAAACTTGCCAAAGTCATCAATGAATACCTCTTGTTCGCGGTTTACATTATGCAAAATAAGGCAATCCACGCCCAGCAACAGGTAGCTCTTCAGCCAATCTACATGCTGCTGGAGGTTGCTCGAGATATTTATTGTTTGCTGTAGGTCTTCCGGCTTGACGAACGCCCCGATGGCATCAAACTGTTCGGGTTTCCACAATTCAGCCAATACATCGCTATCAAAAACATTGGTGCGCCATTGATGAAGGGCGCCGGAGTGCGCCTCCGATTCGCTTCGGGAATAGGATAATTGAACTTTCACATATATCGGCTTATCCTTCCCCCCGCCGTTGCGGAATTGCTCAATCACTTCTTGCAGTTTATCGATCGGCTGATTGATGGTCAGCAGACCTTCGGCCCAACTACCCATCCAGGAAGCCGTTTCTTTGGTTATGGCTGCACCCAAAAGCAGTGGCCGCTCAGGTGGCAGCGTATATAAGCGTGCCTCTTCCACGCAGACATGGCCATGGTGGGTGACTGTCTCACCATCCAATAATTTGCGGATAATATGGAAACATTCCAGCAGCCGCTCATTTCGAACAGCCTTGCCGGGCCATGGTTGCCCGGTAATCCGTTCGTTGACAGCCTCTCCGCTTCCCAGCGCAACCCAGAGCCGTCGGGGAAACAGTTCGGCCAATGTAGCTATAGCCTGTGCCGCTACGGCAGGATGATGACGCGGCCCGGGTGCGCAAATCAGTCCGAAGGGCAAGGCGCTTGCATGCATAGCTGCGCCCAGCCAGGAAAACGCATGGCCACTTTCGCCCTGCCGCTCGGTCCACGGCTGGAAGTGGTCAGAAGAATGGATGGCATCAAAATTAGCTTCCTTAGCCAAGGATACGTAGCGCAGCAATGTAGATGGGCTAAACTGCTCATGAGATGCATGAAAGGCGATCTGACTCATTTCAAGTGTTGTTTTTTATGATAAACCAACTAAAACCGTATGCCGCCAAACTGAGGCTGATATGGCCGTTTGAAAGCGTTGCATCAGCTGCGTGAGCAAGCGGGATGATCCGGGCATCAGATTTAACCGGCAACTTCATTTTTACTTTTGAGATACTTTCTGAAAAATTATGGAAAATGACCAGCCACTGATCAGCCTGTTTATAGCCATAGGCTAATACCGTTTCCTGAGGGCTGTCTAATATCATGAATTCACCGCCCGAGAACATATCACCTTTTTCCTTCCGGAGGTTAACCAACGCTTTGGTTGTGTTCAGATGTGAGGAGGGGTCAGCCTCCTGTGCCTCAACATTGACATGCTCGTAAGCAAACGGGCCCACCCTGATCAATGGATATTTCAATGCCTGAGGCACCACATCGGAGAAACCGGCATTGGGTTGGTCAGACCATTGCATGGCCGTCCGGACACTTCTCCGTTCGGGAAGGTTTAGGTCGTCACCCATTCCGATTTCCTCGCCATACCGGATCACAGGCGTGCCGGGCAAGCTGAAAAGTAGGCTCAAAGCCAATTTCATTTGGCGGTGGTTGTTGCTCAGAATCGGAGCTAGCCTTCTACGAATACCCCTGTTGTAGATTCTCATCGTTGGCTCGGGGGCAAAGCGGTCGAGGACCTGCCCGCGTTCGTCGTCGCTCAGCCGCGAAAGATCAAGCTCGTCGTGATTGCGCAAAAAGGTGAAGTAATGCTCGCCTTCTGTGAGTGGCAGGTGATGTAGCGCGTTAGAAAGCGGTGTGGCCTGCTGTGTAGCCAGCGAGAGAAAGATATAATTGTTGATATAAAAATTAAACAGCGCGGTGAGCCGTCCGTTGAGAAACTCCGGATATTTCTCTGGTTCTATGTCCGCCTCTCCGATCAATATGGCGTCTTCGTTGTGTCTGAGTACTTCGTTTCGCCAAACGTCTAGCAGATCGTAGGGGTCACCTTCATGGCGGGCGTCCCCTTTGTCGCGAAGGATATGCGGAGCAGCATCTATGCGGAATCCATCTATTCCCTTTTCCATCCAAAAGTCGATGATCCTTAGGATTTCTGCTTGCACCCTCGGATTGGTAAGATTTAGATCTGGCTGATGCCGATAAAACGTGTGGTAGAAATAGGCAGATACAGCGGGCTCATATTCCCAGTTGCTTGCTTCTACAGTATCGAACATCACGTCGTCCCGGTCATTTTCGGGCTTCTGCTTTGTCCAGATATAGTAGTCGTAATACATAGAGTCCGGCTGTTCAATTGCTTTTTTAAACCAGGGATGGTCTATGCTCGTATGGTTGACCACAAGATCGAGTATAATTTTGATGTCTTTCCTTTTAGCTTCTTCCACCAGCAACTCGAAGTCTTCCATCGAACCCAAACTTGGGTCGATGTGATAGTAATCGATTACATCGTAGCCATCATCTCGTTCGTGTGAATGATAAAAAGGAGCTATCCAGATGCAATCGACGCCGAGCTGGCTCAAGTAATCAAATTTGGAGAGCAGTCCATTGATATCTCCCCATCCGTCTCGGTTTCCGTCCTTGAAGCTTCGCACGTCAAGCGAGTAGACGATTGCTTTTTTAAACCAATCTGTTTTCTGCATATCGGCTTATCTGCAAAACATGCACCAGCTTCGGTCAGCGGGGGCTTGCGCGGGTAGACCTATCTCGGAATTCACTTTTGTGTACAATCAAGGCCAATAAATAGTACAAGTGCAGGTAATCGTCGTGCCCCTGACGGGAGGGAGAACGCGGCCTGCGACTGGTCGGCTTCTTGCTATAGTTATCGCATGTGTCCCCGTCGTCATGTAGAAAACGTTAAGCACTCCCTGGAGTTGGAGGAGAGGTTAGACCATCAGGTAAAAAGCTGGCAGGTGCAACGGTTTTGCGGCGCGCTGATTATGTTAATTATTGCGTTTACTACACTTGGATTGTTCGGCAGCGGAGTTCTGAGTAGCCAGAAGCAGGAAAAGCAGGGGATTACTGTGCACTATGAAAAGTTTCTGCGGTACGAAAAAGAAATGTCAGTTTCTTGGCATGTAAGGAACCAGCGTGCGGTGCAGGTGTCCGTTCCGCAGCATTACCTCGCGTCTTTTAAGATAGAGAAAATCTTCCCGGAGGCGTACGAAACCCATATTGCCGACGGAGCGATTCGTTATTTGTTCAGGTTAGATGGTCGAGGTGACTTAGCGATTCGGTTTTACTTCAGTCCGCAAAAGGTCGGCAACATTACAGATACATGGCAGGTCAACGACGCTGATTTTAGGCTAGCACATTTCATTTATCCGTAGCATGGAATTATTTCTTCGGGGTGTAGCTGTTTACTTATTTCTTCTGGTGCTTTTCCGGATACTGGGGAAGCGCAGCCTGGCAGAGACCACCACATTCGACTTTGTTTTGTTGTTGATTATCGGCGAAGCCACTCAACAGGCTCTTTTAGGTAATGACTTTTCGGTCACCAACGCCCTGGTGTTGATCACTGTCCTTATGGGGATAGACATCGTATTTGCAAAGCTGAAAGGTAGGTACAAGCCATTGGACAACATATTGGAGGGCGCTCCTTTGATCTTAGTGGATCACGGCAAGCCGTTGAAAAAGCGGATGAAAGAAGCACGGGTAGATTCCGAAGACATTATGGAAGCAGCCCGACTCACTCATGGTCTTGAGCGTATGCATCAGATAAAATATGCAGTTTTGGAGCGTGACGGGCAGATTTCAATCATCCCCGACTCATCGGCATAATGCGCCATCCTTACTACACTACTACTATATTTGTTGTTATACTATGCTATTACCCATTGGAGATGAAAATCACGACCGGAAATCATTCCCGTTCATTAATTATCTGCTGATCGCCATCAACGTTTTCGTGTTTATATTTTTTCAGGGATTCGGGTATAATGTCGAGTTTACCTTTTCCTACGCAACCATCCCCGCAGAGATCCTGACCGGAAGGGATGTCGCTACCGCGAGCCAGCTCATGGTAGACCCGATTTCCGGTGAGTCCTTTGAAATGCCTGGACTACAGCCCACACCCATACCCGTGTTATTGACATTGATCACTGCTATATTTATGCATGGCGGATTAGGCCATTTAGGCGGCAATATGCTATACCTCTGGATATGCGGGGATAACGTCGAAGACAGATTGGGTCATTTAAGGTATCTCATTTTTTATTTGCTATGTGGGGTATTGAGTGGGCTGAGCCATGTGTTTAGCACGGCAATATTGGGACAGAATTTACTCACACCATGTTTGGGGGCGTCAGGCGCTATTTCTGCCGTTCTTGCAGCGTATATGGTGCTCTTCCCCAACAAGCAAATTGTTTTTTGGATGCTTTTTTTCGTGTTTTCTGTTCCGGCTGTGTTGGCCATCGGTTTGTGGTTCCTGTTTCAAGTGAGCAACGGCATCGGTGCATTGGGCGGCCATCAGGCCGGAGGGGTAGCCTATGCAGCACACATCGGCGGGTTCATCGTGGGGCTCGCGTTGGTCAATCGTTTTAAGAAACGGAAGCGCTTTCGCGGTTAAGGTTACGCTCGCTTGCCACCTCCGGTTCTGTCCACTGGTTTCGGGCAAGCCAACAGGTTTTCATAAGTTTTGGCAACGAATTTACTTTCGTGGACAAAGGCGTCAGCAAAACAGTACAGCCCGACACTTTGACGCTGGTTCCTTCAGCACATAGCGTGTACGGAAAGGTTTTTGCCTCAACGTCGCTTATGAAACAGTACCATCAGATCAAAACATATCTGCTCGCTTTTGTACTTGGGCTGTCAGCCATTCCGTTGGTTGGGCAGGAGCTGCCGGTGCCCGATGGCCTCTGGTATAAAAATGCCATTATCTACAATTTAGAAGTCGGCACCTTTAAAGACAGCGACGGCGATGGCATAGGCGACTTTCAAGGCCTTATCCAAAAACTCGGTTACTTGGATAGCCTAGGTGTGGACGTCCTATGGCTGGCCCCATTCACCCCGTCTCCCGGGCATGACGACGGCTACGATGTAACGGACCATTATACGATCAACCCGAAGTACGGCACCATGGATGACTTCCGGCAATTGATCGCTGAAACAAAAAAAAGGAATATTCGGGTGATTTCCGATGTGGTTCTCAACCACACGTCGGATGAACACCCATGGTTCGAAGCTGCCCGGCGCGATTCGCAGTCGCGCTACCGCAAATGGTATGTGTGGGCCGAGGAGCTGCCGGATGATGCAGACAAAGGCATGGTATTCCCCGGTGTTCAACAGGCCACTTGGTCGTATGACTCGGTAGCTGGGCTATACTATTTTCACCGCTTCTATCGGTTCCAGCCCGATTTAAATTACACCAATCCTGAGGTACAGCAGGAGGCGTTTAACATCCTTCGTTTCTGGTTACAGCAGGGGATGGACGGCTATCGCTTGGATGCTGTGCCTTTTATCATTGACATTCCCGAAACCAGCAGTGAAAATCCCGAACGAATGATGCACCTGGTACCTACGATGCGCAATGTGATGCGGGATACAAAACACGACGCGCTAATGCTTGGCGAGGCAAACCTTTCACCCGAAGAGAACAAGGACTATTTCGGTGAAAAAAATGACGGCATGCAAATGATGTTTAATTTTTACGTCAACCAGTTCCTTTTCTACGCACTTGCCACCGAAGATCTCCGGCTGTTCACCAAGGCTATTGAAGACACCAAGGAAAAGCCAAAGACTGCTCAGTGGGCCCATTTCCTGCGAAACCACGACGAAATCGATCTTGACAGGCTGGGGAGAAGGCGCAGGCAGCAGGTTTTTGCCAAATTCGGGCCGGATACTTCCATGCAACTTTATGAACGGGGCATTCGTAGGCGGCTCGCTCCTATGCTCGGCGACTCGGCGCAATTGAGGATGGTATACAGCCTGCTGTACGCGATGCCCGGCACTCCTGTCATCCGCTATGGAGAGGAGATCGGTATGGGTGACGACCTTTCGCTGAAGGAAAGGTTGGCCGTGCGGACACCGATGCAATGGAGCGCTGCACCCCATGGCGGTTTCACCTCCGGCGATTCGGCATTCCGGAGCGTCATCGACAAAGGGCCTTATGGTTATCAGCAACGCAATGTGATGCAACAGCTTTCAGACTCAGCTTCGCTGCTCAACCATATAAAACGACTGATCCGCGTGCGTAAAGCATGTCCCGAAATCGGATTCGGTGATTTCGAAATTATCCGATCATCATCCAAATACATTTTCGCCGTGCGCTACGAGCACGATGGGAAATCGTTGCTGACTATCCACAACTTTTCGGCAACGCCGCAAGAGTTTCGTCTTACAGGCGTACGGCTGGCTGATCAGCCGCTAATGGACCTGATTTCGGGGCAGCCGGTTGGCACTAAAGGCGGCAGGCTGCGCCTGGCGGGTTATGGTTATAGCTGGTGCCGGCTGGAGTAACTGCTGGAGGCGATTGTTGCAGGAGAACTCAATATAACATCATGGACAAAGAAGACATAAAACTCGGCGACTGGCAACGTATTCTCTTCGGCGATGCGCCGGCAATATTTATGGTTGAGGTGTTCTTACGAACGCTGGTAGTGTATTTCGCGTTATTATTGGCCCTGCGCTTCATGGGCAAGCGCATGACCGGGCAGTTATCCGTGGCCGAAATGGCGGTTATGATCACCCTCGGTGCCATTGTTTCTGTACCGATGCAGCTGGCGGATCGGGGTGTTCTATTGGGCTTGCTGGTTTTGGTGTGTGCACTGCTGTTCCATCAGGGTATCAACCTCTGGCAGGTGCACAGCAGACGGGCAGAAAAGATTATCGAAGGCGAGGAGAGCCTATTAGTCAAAGATGGCGTCATTCAAATAAAGTCGCTAGAAAAGAACAGAATTTCACGACAGCAACTATTCGCTGCGTTAAGGGGCAACGGAATCTTCAATCTCGGAGAAGTCAGGAGGGTATACCTGGAAGGTAGCGGGCTGTTTTCTATTTATACGTTCGAAAAGCCGGGTCCGGGTATGTCGACCTTGTACGAAATGGATGAATCCTCGTTTGACCCTGCCAATGGCGATGGAGGCTCGTTTTATGTGTGTGATATGTGTGGCTTTTTGGTCGAGAGGGACGTGAAAAGCGAGTGCATCAAGTGCACCGGCTGTGGTAATACGAGGTGGATCAAGGCAACAAACTGACTATGGAAAAGCAAGATATTCAGCTTTCGGACGTCTCCCGGATCCTTTTCGGGGAGGTTCCGGGTGTATTTTACATTGAGGTGGTTTTCAGGATAGCGGTAATCTATCTGGTGCTAATGATTTCCATGCGCGGCATGGGCAAGCGAATGGCCTCACAGCTAGGTAGGAACGAGATGGCAGCGATGGTGTCGCTGGCAGCAGCGATTGGTGTTCCGCTTCAGGATCCGGCCCGTGGCCTGCTTCCCATCGTCATCATTGCAGTTGTGGTAATTTTTTTCCAGCATGCAATCGCTAAAAAAGCGGCTACTGATCAGCGGTTCGAAAGCATAAGCCAAGGCAATGTCGCGTTGATTGTGTCAGACGGCGTACTGGATCTTAAGCAGCTAGCGCGTAGCCGATTGGCCAAAGGGCGGCTGTTTGCTCAGTTACGTTCTTCACAGATCACCCATTTGGGCATGGTCGAGCGGCTGTTTTTGGAAGCAAACGGCACATTCAGCCTCAAACGCAGTCCCGATCCAAAGGCCGGACTGTCCATCATGCCATCGTGGGATGAAGAGTTTGTGGGAAGCATGAAAATTGACTTTGCGCTTGTAGCTTGTGCGCGTTGCGGAAAAACAGTGACTAAAGACCAGCAACCATTGACTTGCCCCAATTGTCACCAAGCCAATGAGTGGACCAAAGCAGTTCGATAGGTGCACTCAAGTCATTTTCTACTCAAGAGCTTTTTAAGGTGCATTTTGTGTAAGTCTTGGTGGATGAATATCCCAGCTTTGGTCCCAGACGCGATGGCAATAGAGATGGTCCGAAATGATGTGCAGCAATCGCCGGCGGCATAGACGCCAGTGACCGTAGTCCGGTGAAAATCATCTATTTTAATTAATTGGTTTTCAAGCAACTCGCAGCCTGCAGATTCTCCGATTGACGAACGCTGTACAGCAGCCGGATTGACAAAGATATCCTTCACCTCAAAAGAAGTGCCGTCATCAAACGCAACAGCGCGGAGTTGGCCATCATTGTGGCAGAGCGCTGAAATTGATTGTGTCTTGATGGTGATCTGTTGCTTTTGCAACAGTTCATGCTGCTCAGCAAGTACCGGATGTCCGTTGGTGAGCAGCGTCACGTCCTTGTTCCAAGTTTTCAGTAGACCGGCCAGCACAATGTCCTCTTCTGTATGGCCAAACATGCTTACGTGGCGCGCCTGCCGTTCATAGGCATGACAATAAGGGCAGTGAATGATGGATTTTCCCCAGCAGTCAGCAAAACCTGGAATGTCCGGGATAATGTCGGCCATACCTGTGCAAAGCAAAGCTGCTTTTGAAGAATATGTTGCCCCATCAACCGTCTCAATCGATAGCGGATCGCCCTCAGCGATTCGTGATACGGTCTTTGTGTAAAACGAGGCAGATTTGTAGTTCATCACATTTTTTATCGCCTTTGACTTGATTTCCTGTGGACTCAGTCCGTCGTTTGTCAGTATGTTGTAGGCTTTTTCGCTGCTTTTGTTGCACGCATCGTCGTTATCGAAAACTGCAACACTCCGGCCTGACCGTGCCAGCGCGAGGGCGGCAGACAATCCGGCAAAGCTACCACCGATAATGATCACGTCAGCTGATAAGTTGTTAACCATACTCAGGTTGTTTTTATAAATAACACTAGCCCAAGGTCAAAACATTGCCAATGGCATACGTACGGCCGGCTTAAATCATGCTGCTACCGGTTCCAACTAATACAACTGAATAGCGTGCGTTTTGTTGTGAAGCATTGATAGCAAAACACAAATTTTTCGAAAAAACAATTACAACAATTCACTCACTTGAATGTTTTTCCTGTATCACCTCTCAGGTCATACGCATGGAACAGATGAAAGTAGCTGAAGAACGGCTCGTCAAGCTTGATTACGAAGATGCAAATCTTCCCCTCAGCATAAAGGAACTTCGACCAGTGGTCTTCGAAGGAAGTGAAGGTTATTACTGTGTTTTAGGTCCCGATGTCAATAAAGGCATCGTGGGCAGCGGTACGACCATCAAAGCAGCCTTGGCCAGCTGGGAGGATGCGCTGGGGAAGCGCATGAAAAATTTGAAAGAGCATGACGAAGTAGCGCTCTATGCAGCAGATGTGCTGCATGCATCGAATAGGAAAGTCTGGTAGGGTGTTGCTATGGGGTTTTTAGATATACTAGGCATTTTGGCCGGGCTGTTCACGTCATCGTCTATCATTCCTCAAATCACCAAAACGATAAAACGAAAAAAGGCGAATGACGTATCCATATTTATGTTCGTCGTACTCAGCACCGGCAATGCGTTATGGATATATTATGGTGCAGAAAAAAGCGACATGCCGATCATAGCCACCAACCTGTTGGCGCTGGGGCTTAACGTGGTCATGATGGTATTGAAATTCAGGTTCCGAGAAAAAGAAAATGCCGGAACAGGATATAAATACGATAATAATGCAGGCGGAAACATTTGGTAGCTTTGCACTCGTTCGCTCGACATGGTCCGGCGTATTGATCGGAATAGGGGTCATGGCGGCGGTAGACGAAATCGTTTTTCATCAATTGCTTGCGTGGCATCATTTTTATGATGGATCAACATCAGAAATCGGACTGATGACCGACGGCCTCCTCCATGCTGCAGAACTTATTGCCATTGCGGCCGGTCTGACGATGTTATGGAAGCTAAATCAGCGTGGCATGCTAATAAGATCACGGGCGGTAGCCGGACTATTTTTAGGTGCCGGAGGGTTTCAGTTGTTTGACGGCACAATAAACCATAAAGTTTTTCGCTTGCACCAGATTCGCTATGTAGACAATATTTTGCCATATGATATCGCTTGGAATGCCGCAGCGCTGTTGCTGCTTATAGTGGGTATCTATTTGATCAAAGCAAGATGAGTAAGTTAATCATTATGCATCAGCACCACGTTGCAAATGGGATGACTTATGACAGTATTTTGCTGCTGATTGCGCTATCAGCTGTGTCGGTGCTTTACATAAGCGCCGTTAGGCGCCTTAGGAAGGATGGCAGAAACTGGTCGAATTGGCTTACCTCAAGTTTTTTAGCAGGGGTGGGAATGCTGACCATTGCAGCTAGCCCCGTGTTCATGGCTTGGGCCCATCGGGACATTGTAGGTCATATGGCCCAGCACTTGCTGATCGGCATGTATGCGCCGATCTTTCTGGTGATGGGTGCTCCAGTCACCCTGCTATTAAAGGTGTTGCCGACCACTTATGCGAGAAGGTTTATGACCTTTCTAAAAAGCGGGTTCTTCAGAGGGATAAGTCATCCTGCAACCGCAATGCTGTTGAACATCGGGGGAATGTACCTGCTATATTTGACCCCTTTGTATGTGGCCAGTCTCAACGACACGGTTCTTCATTACCTTATTCACGTTCATTTTCTTGCCGCAGGATTCCTGTTCACCTGGGCCATTATCGGGCCTGACCCGGTGCCCCGGCGGCCTACTTTCAACACGCGTGCCTGGGTGCTGTTTTTGAGCATCGCCGCCCATGCCTTCCTGGGCAAGTATATGTACGCCCAGTTGTTACCTCATGGGTCGCCATTCAGCGACGAAGCGATCCGCGGCGCAGCTAAAACAATGTATTACTGGGGGGATCTCTCCGAATTGATCTTGGCGGCATTTTTCTTCGCGAGCATACCCTTGGTGAGCAGTAAGCGAAGAAATTTTTAAATCACGCCAACAATTTCAGGTCTTTACTGTCATCTCAAGAAAGTGTGATGAATTTAGTGACAGGCGCTTCAGCGTCTTGTGCGTAGGCGTAAATACACAGATGGTTAAATAAAATCAACGTTATGCTAGCAATGAATTATCGGGGGCCACGCCGTGTCCGGGTGGATCACAAACCCTATCCAGAAATCCAGCATCCCAACGATGCCATCGTACGGGTGACCCGCTCCTGCATTTGTGGCTCGGATTTACATTTATACCACGGTTTGGTCCCCGATACGCGGGTGGGTACCACGTTTGGCCATGAGTTTATCGGTGTCGTCGAAGAAACGGGACCTTCTGTGCAAAACCTAAAAAAAGGCGACCATGTAATTGTGCCTTTCAATATTGCTTGCGGCACCTGTGCATTCTGCAAGCAGGGGCTGTATGGCAATTGTCATGAATCCAATCCGGAAGCTACTGCCGTGGGTGGGATATTCGGTTATTCGCACACTGCGGGCGGCTATGATGGCGGTCAGGCGGAATACGTTCGAGTGCCTTATGCCGACGTAGGGCCTACTATCATTCCCGCGGATATGGACCCTGATGACGCTGTTATGCTTACGGACGTCGTACCTACAGGGTATCAGGCGGCCGAAATGGGCGGCATCAAAAAAGGGGATACCGTTGTGGTATTCGGTGCCGGACCGGTAGGCATCATGGCAGCTCGATGCGCATGGTTGTTCGGCGCCGGGCGTGTCATCGTCATTGATCACCTCGAGTACCGGCTGGAATTTGCCCGTCAATATGCACCTTGTGAAGCTTATAACTTTCGCTCATTGGAAGACCCAGTATTGTTTCTAAAAAAGGAAACCGGATGGCTGGGTGCTGATGTGTGTATCGACGCTGTTGGTGCCGATGCCGCGGGAAGCGCATTGCACACCATTACGGGAAAGCAACTTATGCTGCAGGCCGGCTCAGCCATTGCACTTCATTGGGCTATCAATTCGGTCAAAAAGGGAGGAATATTGTCTATCGTGGGGATATATGGTCCCACGGGCAATCTTGTGCCCATTGGCAACGTGGTCAACAAGGGGCTTACCATACGTGCCAATCAGGCGTCGGTAAAACGCCTGCTTCCACGGTTGATTAAGCATGTGCAAGACGGTTACATCGATCCGAAAGCACTGATCACCCACCGCGTGCCGCTCGAAGACGCCGCTGACGCTTATCATATCTTTTCTTCAAAGCTAGATAATTGCATTAAGCCAGTACTGATACCGCCATCTGCAAAAAATTAAAAGAAGGAAACCGTCATGGAAAATAACGCATCAAACAACTATGCTCATATCAAAGGGTGGGGCGTCGACGCCGATCCGGAAAACGAGCCAACATATCCTATGAAGCATTATACCGGCGATGACCATCGCAGGCTCAACTGGGAGAGGCCCATGCAGCAATTGGAAAATGTGGAGGTGCTGCACTCCATTGAGCGGCCTACTGTCTCTGCTGTTTTCGGTACGTCGTTTCCGCCATCTGGGCTGAGCGGAGTAATACGCCGAAAGGCATTCAAGTATAGTGAATCTAGTTTTAACCATTGGCTGCCCCTATTGTTGGCCGACAGGATCAACGTCGTAGAAGGCTTTCTGGATGATCTTAGGCGCGGGCACATTCCCAATATTTTTGCCGAAAAAGGGGCTAACGCTGCTTGGAAGCATGACCGCAAAAGGGTCGTTACCAAGCTTATCGTCGGTGCCGTATTGACCGCCGGTATTGCCACAGCGTTGTGGGCAAAAAAGCGCGGTAAATAAGTGGTGGTATCTACCCAGTTATACGCCGAGTATTCGCCTGGTTAGAGTATTCGCCCTAGTTAGGCAGGTCATCTGAACGATTTTCCCAATCGTGCAGGAAGTGATCAAGCGCATCGTCGCTCGTGTCTAACCAATCCATTACGGTCTGATACCATTCTTTAGCCTGCTCAAACACGCTGGCGATGTCGTCGGTCACATAGCGGTGCACGATAAACGTAAACTTGTCAATCTCGCCGTATTTATTTACCCGCTCCCATTCATAGCGGGGACTGATCGTTTTCAGTAACGGATCTTCAGACCGGACCAACTCCAGAATCGTATGAGTAGGAAAGTGGAAAATCACCACTCTTCCTTTCAACGATGTCGCTCCGGGCATTAAGTCTGTCAATAAACTGAAATTGGGAATTTCAAATCTCATCTTCGCCCCTCCTGAATATATATTTCCCTTAAGCTGATCGGACGCGAATGCGCATATCCGGCGCTGTGCTATTTCGGTTTTTTCATCCGCATCCACACGAGCCCACCAACAATCGCTATTGCCGCTAGGGCAGCCACTACCGTTCCAATGCGCCCGGGCATCCTATTGGTTGGCTCCGGCAGTTCGGTAACCCCACGTTTATTCACGCGAGCGGGCGTCTTCACGTATCTGCCACTTGAAGGAACAGCAATTTGCTCGAAATCTTTCACTAAGCGGATAAGCCCTTCTGTAAGCTCATGTCCATGCATCGGTTTACCATGGCCGCTTGCGGCTATCGATGGATTAAGCTCCTGCAGCGATTTCACCGACGCTGCTGCAGATTCCCAATCATAAGTAAAGTATTTCGGTGGGCCTGATAGCTGCATTTTCTGAAAGAGGATGGAAAATACCGACTCCTGGCGTGTCGTGACGAAGGCGTCTCCCACGATGAGAACGCTGTCGGTGTCCCTGAACAGGGATATGTGACCCGGTGCATGTCCGGGCGTGTGCAGGTATCGCCAGCTCAGGAGATGTGGCAGGCTACCGTCCTTATTCAACGCAGTTATGCGACCATTTAAATCGGCCGGCTGGTTAGGATAAAGGAAAGACATCCAGCTCATGAGGCCTCCGCCGGCAAATGGATCGGCCGGTGGATAAGCAGCACGCCCTGTTAGGTATGGCATTTCCATGGGGTGCGCATACACAGAGGTATCCCATATACTAAGGAGGTATGGCAATGCGCCGATATGATCGAAGTGGCCGTGGGTGAGGATAATCGCTGCAGGCGGCTTATCTTCTCCAAACAGCTGCGCCGCAGCTTCCTTGATTTTCCGGCCTGCACCTTTCAGCCCCGCGTCTATCAACACCCATTGGTCGTCCTCTGCCGCCACCAAGTACACGTTTGCAAACAAAATCCGCAGCCGCCATACGCCTGTAGCTACCTGTTCGCACCTTTGGCCGCTGCCGGTCGTCTTTCCGTTAGTTGTGCTTGTCCCTCTTAAATCAATGTGTTCCATCGTCCTCGTTTTTTTTGGTTAACATATGGGTTAACATTTTGTTGTCGGTATGTTACGATGCGATCAATTAATCAAAAACAGATTTTGCTTTTTTGATGGTTTTTTTTAGGTCGATACCTTTTTGTAAAACACCTTTGAATAAGTCACCGGTTTGCTTCAATCGATCAAAGGCATTGTGGATGGTGAAATCGCGCATCTTGAGGCCCGGCTTTACCTCGTCCCACGCCAAGGGCATTGATACGGTCGCCCCCGGCTTCGGTCGCAAGGAATACGGGCCTGCAATTGTTGCCCCCGGCCTGTTCTGCAAAAAATCCAAATACATTTTCCCTTTCCGGCTGCTTACCTTCCTTTCCAAAGTGGTGAAATCCGGTAGCCGTTCATGTACCAGGTTTACTATAATTTTGGCAAAAAGCTGCGATTGGTCGTACGTGTATTTAGCACCTAGCGGGATGTATATATGGATACCCGTTGAGCCGGAAGTCTTTGGATAGCCCGGCACATCGATGTCGTCGAGCACTGCCTTCACTTCCTGAGCAGCCTCGATTACCTGTTCAAAGGTGTTTTTATCGGGGTCGAGATCGATCACACAATAATCGGGCTTATCCGGCGATTGCACACGGCTGAACCAGGGGTTCATTTCAATACAACCCAACGACGCCATCCATAGCAGGGTAGCCTCATCGTCACCGACGAGGTACTCCTTGTGTTCGTCTTCGCTGGTGACGTACGGATAGGTATTGGCCCATTCGGGAGCCTTTCCTTTTACATCTTTCTGGTAAAAGCTCGGACCTTTGATGCCGTTTGGGAAGCGGTTTAGCGACATCGGACGGTCTTTCAGATACGGAAGGATATATTCCGCGATTCGGTGGTAATAGTTGAACATATCCCGTTTTGTAATGCCGTCATCCGGCCAATACACCTTGCTCAGGTTGGTAAACTTGAGCTCCTTGCCGTTTACCTTCCGTGTCTGCGTTTCTTCACGTGGGTTCAGCAGCGTTCGTCGTTCGCGTTTGGCAGGTTTTGTGGCGGTGTTTACGGTGTCGTTGTCAGCTTTTGATACGGCTGCTTCGGTATCCACAGCGCTTTCCATCACCACCTCATCGGCGTCTTTGTCCTCGCGCAGGCCCTTGAAAGACGCCTGCCGGAATAGCCCCTCGCTGGTTACTTCCGCATAGTTGACTTCGCAGACCAGTTTCGGTTTCAGCCAGGTGGGTGTTGCGCCGAGGCGCTGCGGGCGGAATCGGGACGGTTTGTCTACGTCCGGCTCGACGTCGAACGGGCTTTTCTTGGTAATCAGCGGTTTGAACCGCTTCATCAATTCCTGTTGTTCCTTGTCTGAAAAACCGGTGCCCACCTTTCCGGCATAACGCAAGCGGTCACCTTCATACACTCCCAGAATAAGGGCGCTGAACAGTTTGGAAGTGCCCTCGTTTCGGGTAAATCCAGCAATCACAACCTCTTGGCGACGCTGCACCTTTATCTTCAGCCATTCTTTAGATCGCATGTCGGACGTATACGTGCTGTCGCTTTTTTTGGCTATAATACCTTCCAAGCCTACCTGCTCGGCGGCATCGAAGAAGTCGATCCCCCTTGCAGCAAATATCTTGCTTTGCCTGATGCGGTCGTCGTCGGTCGGCAGGATGTCTTGCAAAATCGCCTGCCGTTCCAGCAATGTCAGGCCCATCAGGTCTTTACCCTCGTACCATAAAATGTCGAAAACGTAATAGGCGAGGTTGCCGTCGGCTTCGCTCCGCCAGTTTTGCAGGGCGCCGAAATCGGACAGCCCCTTGTTGTCGAGCACCACAATCTCCCCGTCGATGACGGCGTTGATATGCCATTGTTTGAGCAGATCGACGATCGGATAGTACTTTTCGAAAGGAATGTTGTTGCGAGAAATTAGCTTGACACCTGATTTACCGATATTGGCGATCGCCCGGTATCCATCCCACTTTACTTCGTACAGCCAATCGGGGTCGTCAAACGGCTCGTCTATGAGCGTCGCTTTCATCGGTTTGATATTACGCGGCACGGGCGATTTCGGAGCTTTTTTTAGCACGGCGGCTACGTCGATCTTCCCGGGTTCCTCCGTTTCGGTTACGTCGTCAACAAGATGTTCCTCAGCATCCTTGCCGTTACCCTTTTTTGTGCGCTTCCCTAGCTTTTTGACTTCTTCTTCACGTCCGTTTCGCCATACCTTATTTCCGCTCTTTTCAATTTGCGCAATCGTCTTGTCCGAAAGCACGGATTTGGCTTTTTTAGTGATATCGGTTTTACTGGCGTATTCGTCGTTGTGCTTTATCAGCAACCAGCCATTTTCACCCATACCGCTGGTTTTTACCAATGCGTACTCTCCGTGCAGCTTTTGACCGTGCAGCCGGATTTTCAAAGAGCCTTTGTCGAGCTGCTCAAGCAGGTGTTTTTCCTGTGCTTTTTTGGTTTTAAACGTTTCGACAGGCTCATAGGTGCCTTCGTCCCATACGATCACCGTGCCGCCTCCGTATTCACCTTGGGGAATTATTCCCTCAAAGAGCCGGTAGTCCATCGGGTGGTCTTCGACCATCATGGCGAGGCGCTTGGTTTGAGGATCGGTTGAAGGGCCCTTGGGTACGGCCCAACTTTTAAGGACACCGCCCATTTCAAGACGGAAATCATAGTGCAGTCGCGAGGCATCATGCTTCTGTACTACAAAGGTCAACCGTTTGTTATCAGGGCTCTTACCGGATTTTGGTTCGTTTGTCTTTTTGAAGTCCCTTTTTTGGCGGTATTGCGCAAGTGTCATAACGTAGTGGCGTTGAATGCATTTTCTATTCAGTCACAGCAAGTTCCTGGCCGTATCCTGAGAACCATCGGGACCACAAATTTGTTTGCAATACAACAAGCCTGCTTACATACGCTCCACCGTCAGAGAAAACAAGCTATTGCTACAGGGCGGTTTGCCACCGCCCTGTAGCAACAGAATTAGTCGGTGGTTCATAGCACGACGTGCACGCCGGCAGTAAAGCCCGCGAAGATAGATTGGTACCTGTCGGTCCGTTGGCTCTCCCAAATGGTTAGTCCGCCCAGATCACCGTTATCTGGGTTTTTGCTATCCATAAAGTTGATGCTTGGGCCTCCAAAAAGCTGTAGGCGACTGCCGACCTGTACAGCCGGTAATATTCGCAAACCATTTTTAGCATATTCGCCGCCGTGGAAGTCGGTGGCGAATAGCTGACTTGCTTCCATATCTAGCCGGAAGGTACCATGCTGCAACAGTTTGATACCCAGTCCCGCCTCCGCGGCGTACCGGATATCCGGATGGAGCAGATTGGCGCCGAGGCCGATGATACCATAAAGTTTTCTCCCACCGGAGCGGAAGCTCACCAACGTGGAGAGATTTTCATCCGTGGATACGCTGATTCGCTTTTCGCCATTTTTGATGATATTGATGATGCCGATCGGGTAGTCGCTGCTGTCTGCGATATTGAGTAGACCTGCGAGCTGGACCCCACTCACGTTTCCCGCTTTGTTGACCAATCCGGCAATCTGTGATCCGCGAACATCGTTGGCAATATTGATCACACCAGCAAGCTGTGCCGCTTTAGCGCTGTCTGCCACATTGGCCACTCCGGCCGCCTGAAAGACAACCGCTCCGCCGGATTTATTCAAGACACCGGCAAGCTGTGCTGGGATGGAGCCTCGGGATAGGTTTAGGACCCCGGCAAGCTGCGCACCGGCATCTGCGTAGTGCACTTGGTTCAGGACCCCCGAGAGTTGCGCGCCGCGCAACCCTCCGGTTGCGTGATTGAATCCGCCCGCCGCCTGCAGGCCGGTGACATTTCCTTTAACCATACCCCCTACGCCATACAGCCCTAGACCTTTTTCGCCGCCTGACAGGCCCCAGAGGGCGTGCAGGCTGAAGGCGTTGGTAAACCGGCCCGCCTTTGTGCCGTGTGTGCTTAGCGGGTACACAATCCCCACATGCGCTGGGCTATGCTCCTGCGACAGCGCAGGCGTTATCATTGAACTGAATAGGAGGGAAGTCAATCCCAACAGTATAGAAAGTACTTTTTTCATGTTAACTAAACTTTTGATGTGCTATTTCCACCTGCGGTGCGACCACAGCCAATACGCCGGCATTTTTCTAATCGTTTGTTGCAGCCGCTCGCCAAAACACCGGGTTATCTCGCCCGGCTCAGCATCCTTAGCATTGTCCGAGATTACGGAGAACGTCACATCCCAACCTACTAAGGGGTTTTTTTCCAGCGCTACATAAAATACCACTGCGTCGATGCGCCTGGCCAGCTTTTCAGCTCCATCGAACAGCCTTGCCGGTTGATTCATGAATTCCATTCGGTAGCCCCGGTCATTGCCCGGAAACTGATCTGCAATGAACAAGCTGAGTGTTGAGCGGTCATTCAGCTGCATCAGCTGTTTCAAAGCATTTTCCGCCGGAATTAGATTCATCCCGAATCTTGCTCTGATCCGACGCATGAGGTAGCAAAACGGTGCCGGGGCCTGGGGCTTGTAGAGCGCATTTACTTGGAAAGGTAGCTCACTGGCCAGGATGTTGAGACTTTCCCAGTTTCCATAGTGGCCAAGCAATCCGATCATTGGCCGTCCTTGGCGATGGTAGTTGTTCAGAAGGCTTTTATTTTTAATGTGTACCCTGCCGGTCAGTTCCTTTTTGCCGATAGAGATCGACCGGATCATTTCCACGATCATCGCCGAGAAGTGCAGGTAGAATTCCTTGGCCAGTGTGTGAATTTCCCTGTATGTCCGCTCCGGAAAAGCACGGGCCAGATTTTGAACGACGACATGGTAGCGGTAGCGGATGACATAATACGCCAGAAAATAAACGCTCCGGCCTACCGTCGCCATCAGCACTTCGTGAGGCATCCGACTAAGCAACAGCACCGGAAGAAATGCCGAAATGCTTGCCAATCTTTTGAAATACCTAAAAATTACCATTGTGCTCAAGCGGAAATTCAAAGGTTACAAAATTTTGAATCCGATTGAAACGCTGAATACACCGGTCTTCTGTTCCAGCTGATCATGAACATCAGTGAGGCCTAGGCTGTATCGCGCATCAACCGTCATGCGACCGATGTCTACCCCCGCGTTCACTAAACCGCCGATAGCAAATCGTTTATATTCCGTGGCATCTGGTCCGGCTGCTTTATTCACGTTCATGTTCACTTCCGGTCCCACCGATACCCTTAAATTCATGTTGCCGTTGTCAATGATCTTATAGCCGGCCATAAGAGGCAAGTTAAGCTGCCTGAACGAGGGCTCATAGGTTTCATTTACGAACCGGAATTCGCTGCCGAACGCAGCGAAGTTCAACTCGGGCTGGAAATAGAAATCATTGCCGGTCCGGGCAAAGAGGCCCACGTGCCAGCCGGTTTTCCCTGAAGCGTCCCCGACACCGCTCAGGTTACTGCGTAAGGAACCCCAACTTAAACCGGTCTTTACACCGAGGTCTAGCGTTTGACCGGTGGCCAACTCCGTGACCAACAGCAGTGCCACAATTGGCAGGTACATTCTGATAGCTTTCATCTTTTGCATGTTTTTAATCATTATTGATTTCATTTTGATGCTAAGACAGCTTCGGTCGGACTTACCCTTACAGGATGCAAAAAAATTACCAGCGGAAGGACAAGCCACCATAAAATCCTGGGCGTAGCGGACGGTCATTACCCACCTTGGGGAGTGCAGGTGCTGGGTCTGAAGAGGAATAAATTAGGGCCGGACCGGCCGATACAGCGATATATTGGCCGATACGAAGTTCCGGCAGCAGCCGAAGCGTCAGGTTTGACGCCGAAACGCGCTGCAAGTCGGTGGTTGTTCGGCTTGCTACCTCTACGTTTAGCAAATATGCGTTCCTTTCCAACAGGCAAGCGCCGATACCCGCTTCAATCCCGTATTTGGCCGGGCGATTAGCCAAGTGATGGCCCACGCCGATCAACCCGTACAAGACACGTCCGCCCGAGCGGAATGTCAACTGGAGCATGCCGGATTCATCGGCACCTGCAGAAACACTTTTCCTGCCGTTTTTTATGAGGTTAACAATCGCGATGGGATAATCACTGCTATCGGCGATATTGAGCAACGTTGCAATCTGAATACCCCTCACCTTCCCGCCGACGTTCAGTATACCGGCGACCTGAATGTCCGCGTCGCCATCCGACGTGTTCAGCGCACCAGCGACCTGGACCCCGCGTGTGTTGTCAGCTTTATTAAATGCGCCGGATAGCTGCACCCCTCGCACATCGCCAGCCCAATTGCCGACACCGGCCACCTGTACACCAGAAACCGCATTGATCACCGTATTCGAAACCCCTGCCAATTGTACTCCTTGAACATCATGACCTACCAAGTTAAATATACCCGCCGCCTGGAAGTGCTTCGCGTGTTGTTCGTTGATGTTGAATGCGCCGGCGATTTCCACACCGCTGACTCCTGCGGTGTACCCACCAATGATGTTCAGCGAAAGCTCGTTGACGATCTGGCTGTTGAAGAACCCTTGAGAACTCAGCCCGGGGGCAAGCGAAACCTGATAGGGACTGTGCGCGAAGAAGCCACCGAGGTTTATGCGCTGGATTCGTCGTTTTGAATTCGAAAAGAAGCGGCCAAGCCTCGAGTTTTCGAGGCCCGACTTACCGTCCGCTCCGGGGTAGAACGTGTATCGCCGCTCCTTGCGTTCCGGATGCACTTGGACTGCCGGCAGCAGCACTAGCGTAGTATCGCGATAGTTGGCTTTGCGCACCCTTAGCCATACGCTTTCATCCCTCCGCCTGATTGCCAGCCGGAAGCGCCCCTGCGCATCAGAAAGTGTCGAGGCCAGCACGTTCGGCTCGTAAATACTCGCGCCTTCGATATCCGCATTGTTTGCGGCATCTCTGATCCGGCCTTCAATGACCAGCGTCCCCTTGCGTTCATGCTCAACCGTAAATGTTACTTCCAGCGAACGTGGCGCATACCGGATGATCACATATCCGGGAGCCTCCTTAAACTCATATTCACTGCCGAAGGTTTGGTCAAGGAACGTCGCCACCGAGCCCCGGAAACCGGATAGTGCGATGACGCTATCCTCCGCCACAAGCTTGCTGTTGTATGCGAAATAGAACCCGTGTTCCTGGCTGATGGCTTCCAGCATGTCCTTCAGCTCTCGATTCGCATGATTGACAGTAATTTCACGAGTCAAATAAGATTGTGCATGGCAAGCAGCACCCGTGGCCAATGACAAACAGAAGAGCAGCAGCCTGGAAAACATTACTTGACTATGATCTGGTTACCCTTCCGCTCTATCGTCAGTTCCAATGTCTCGGCGACGACCGTTAGCACATCATCCAGTGAGCCTTGTCCCAAGGTGGTCGTCATCGGTAGTTCACGGAGTTCGCGGCGTGCAATCACGATATCTACGTTGTACGCGTGCTCCAGCACTTCTGCGATACGCCACAGCGGTGTGTTGTCCAGCACAAAGCGTTTGCTCACATAATAGTTATGCAATTGATCCTTCACCACCCCTTCGTCAAACCGGCCCGTACGCGTATCGATGGTCACTGTCTGGCCCGGTCCAAGTGCTACCGTTTTGTCAGGTGCCGCCGCCTTTACTTTCCCGCTTTCCACGGTAACCTGTGTTTCATTTCCGTTCCGTCGTACATGGAAGGATGTGCCCACCACAGTTACGGTCACTTGGCCGGACTGTATGACAAAAGGCTTATTTTTGTTCGGTTTGACTTCAAAATACGCCTCTCCGGACCGTAAATCCACTTCCCTTTTACCCTTGAAAGGATGCTGAGCGAAGCGGAGGTTGGCAAATCGGTTAAGCGTGATGACGGAACCATCCGCCAACGTATCGGTACGGGTAGCGTCAGCGGTCTGATAAGTCGATCCGAACAATCCATCCCTCTTTGCTCCGAATAGGAAAACACCTGCCAGAGCCGCAGAGCAGACCAACAGCAGGGCGGCGGCGATGCGTACCCAGCCCATTTTCAGTGAGGCACGTGGCTGATCACGACGCCGCACAAAACGTTCCCAAGCCTCATTTTCATCCAGATCACGCTTACCGGCCAGTGCCCGGCTCGCTTCCCATATCGCGCGCAGCTGCATGTAATGCCGTTCATTATCGGGGTGGGCCGCTATCCAGTTCCGCACTGCGGCAGCTTCCTGTTCGGTACTTTCGCTAAGTAAATATTTTGTCAATAACACATCATCCATGACTTCATCTCCAAAATAATACAATTAATAAGGGCAAGAAATCTGCCAGCCGGAGCCTGAGCAATTTCAATGCTTTCCCCATATGTGCTTCCACTGTCTTCAGCGAAATGCCTAATTTATCCGCGATTTCCTGATATTTAAAATCCTCAAAGCGACTCATCTGAAATACTGTCCGGCATTTTTCAGGCAGCTGGCTGAGCGCCTCGCCCAGTTGCCGCTGTAGCTCCTCATCAGGTGCCTCATCCGGCACCTGTTGTCTTAGATTAGCCATCGCCTCCTCCATGTATTTCCGACGCACCTGCAGGTGCTTAAGGTAATTTAAACTTTCATGATAAACGGATTTATAAAGGTATGCCTTCAGCGAGGTGTGTATCGCCATCCGTTTCCGATTTTCCCATAACTTTAAAAAGACATTCTGTACAATTTCCTCGGCAGCACCATCTTCCCGCAGTATTGTATAAGCATAGGCGTGCAGAGCCTTCACGTTGCTTTTAAACGTCTCTTCAAAATGGATGGCCGCCTCATCGTTTGAATGTACCAAGGGTTCTCTTTTCGCCAAAGTTACTTCCATATATTCAGTTAGACAACTCCGCTGAGATTTACCCTTATACGATGTGCAGATTTTTTTTGTAGGCGTTGCGAATGGGTTAAAAAACATCGGATGTCAATAGCTGCTGTTTGCCTTTTTAACCGAAATTACTGAATAATACGCCGTTAATTTCGTAGTTTTGGAAAAACAGTGCCTAAGCCACTCACCAAAACTATACGTAAGCAAATGTTAAACGACAATCAAAAAACCAACTATTATCTGTACTGGATTCAAAAATACCGAAGCAGAATCATCCTGGCTGTTTTTGCACTGATCATTGTTCTCACTTCCGTACGGACGGTAGGGCCGGAAGAAGAAGGGGTTGTGGTGCAGTTGGGCGAATATAGCCGCACAGAGGCTCCGGGATTGAATTTCATAATTCCCTTTGGTATCGAGAAGATGTATAAAATTCCCGTCCAAAGGCAGCTAAAGCAAGAGTTTGGGTTCCGGACCACATCGGCTAACCAACAATCATCTTACACCAAGAGCGGGTACGCTGATGAATCCATCATGCTGACCGGAGACCTGAACCTTACCGATGTAGAGTGGGTGGTCCAATACCGGATCAGCGACTCCTATAAATATCTTTTCAGGGTACGGAATGCAGAAAAGACCCTGCGGGATATGTCGGAGTCGGCCATGCGGAAAATCGTGGGCGACCGGACGGTCAATGAAGTACTGACCGTAGGCAGGCAAGCGGTTGCAACCAGCGTGGAGAAATTGCTGCAGGAGCTTTGTAACGAATATGAAAACGGTATCCGAATCGATCAAGTGGTCCTTCAGGATGTCAATCCGCCCGATCCGGTAAAGCCATCCTTCAACGCCGTCAACGAAGCCCAGCAGGAACGGGAAACCCTCATTAATCAAGCTGAGGCGGAGTACAACCGGGTGATACCGCGAGCGAGTGGCGAGGCCCAGGAGACCATTGAGCTTGCGAACGCTTATGCGCTGAATCGGGTAAACAGGGCTACCGGCGAAGCCACCCGGTTCAATTCCCTTTTTAAAGAATATAGCAAAGCGCCTGAAGTGACCAAACAGCGGATCTATCTGGAAACGATGGAAAGAGTGCTTCCTAAATTGGGCAACAAGGTCATTGTCGACGAAAAAGGAAGCAACGTATTACCGCTGTTGAACATAGATAAAAGTGTAAAAATCGAAAAAAAGGAAGGAAATTAAAATGAAGACGCGTTACATCATATACGGCGTTGTAGGAGTCGTACTGCTTATCTTGATCAACAGCAGCATGTATATCCTGGACGAAACCAAGCAAGCTATCGTTACTCAATTTGGGAAGCCCGTGGGACAGCCCAGAACCTCCCCGGGCATGAACTTCAAAGTGCCTTTTCTGCACAAAGTGCAATTCTTTGATAAAAGGTACCTTGAGTGGGATGGCGATAAAAACCAGGTGCCGACCAAAGATAAGAAGTTTATTTTCGTAGATAGTTATGCCCGATGGGAAATCACTGACCCACTACAGTTTTTTATCCGGTTGCGGGATGAGCGATCCGCCCAGTCGCGGCTGGACGATATTCTCGACGGGGAAACAAGGAATGCAATAGCTAGCCATGATTTACTGGCCGTTGTGCGTTCTACCAACCGAAATCCGGAGATCACGGAAGATTTTATGGAAGACATAGAGGTGCTGGAAGATATTTCAGTGGGGAGAGAAGAAATAGAAGACATCATCCTCCATAAAGCCAACGAGCGAACGGCAGACCTTGGCGTCAGGGTGCTGGATTTTAGGTTCAAACGCATGAACTATGTAGACGAGGTGCGGGACCGCGTACATGACCGGATGATCAGCGAACGAAACAGGATTGCAGACCAGTTTCGGTCTGAAGGGCAGGGCGAAGCACGAAAGATCCAGGGCAACAAGGAGCGGGATTTGGCGAAAATCCAATCCGAAGCTTTCCGCGAAGCAGAGGAAATCAAGGGACGTGCAGATGCAGAGGCCACAACAGTCTATGCGTCCGCATATAACCAAAGTAGGCAAGCGGTTGATCTATATAAATTTCTCCGCACGATGGAAAGCTTTGAAAAATCACTTGATGAAAACACCAGTATTATCCTTTCTACGGACAGCGAATTTTTCCGGTACCTGAATCGGTTAAATAGATAAGTAAATGAACGGCCCACTCAGTGTCGTAAAAATCAATCATGGTGATTATCAGTGTAACAGGGGTCTGCCAGCATTAACCTTTGAAAATAACGCAACAATCCCCTACATTTGCGGCTGTTTATTAAAAAAATGTTAAATTTATGAAAAAATTAGTACTCACGTTGACCGCAGTAGCGGGTTTAGCTGTCGCTTCAATAGCACAGGATTTCGGATTCCAAAAGCAGGATTTCATTGTGGAGGGCTTTTTCCAGTCAAGCCATGAAAACAACAGAAACAATGAAATTAAGGTAAACAGCCTGAATTTCTCTCCCCAAGTAGGCTACTTTGTGAGCGACAAAATTGCTGTCGGTGTATTCGTTAATGCTGGCAATGAGAAAACCACGGATTATAGTGGCGACAACGACACGTACGAAAGAGCAACATCGTTTGGCGGTGGAGTATTTGGACGTTATTATTTTCTGGATTTGGGTGCACGCTTCAAAACCTATGCGCAGCTAAGCGCGGGCTTGGGCTCATCCAGGGCATCAGAAAACGACGGAACCACTACGACCAAAGGGGATAAAACCAATTATTTCGGCGCTGATGCAGGCATCGGGATCAATTATTTTGTCACTCCTAACATCGCCATTAACTTCGGTCTGAGCAATATCCTGGCGTATCAAACAGCTAAAGTGGATGTTGAAAGCGCCGAATCGGTATCTGGATTCAGTGCCAATGTCAATGTTTTCGAAAACTTCTTTGACACGGCAAGATTCGGCTTGACATTCAAGTTCTAACAAGCATTAAAGTGACTGGAGAGGCTGTTTCGCTAATAAAGCGGAGCAGCCTTTTTTTGTCAGTTAGTTTGGTTGAACAATATTGCGGAAAGGGACGATTAATACACCTCTCAAGAACAACCTCGATTAATAGATTAGTGAGACCCAACCGTTTTATACTTTTTATTCTGTTGCCTTTATGTTCCCCACAGTATTTAACCCTCCCTGGACATTCCGTTCTATGACAGTAACCTCACCTGTTGTCTCTAAAATCATCATATCAACATTATCCAGGTTAGAGATGCCTTTTTGCCTGGCAACTTTAAACACTTCGTCCACAGTGACTCTTTGTTTTTTCATGACATCAAGTAAAAATTCACCGTTATAAAATAGCAAAGTTGGACTACTGGTAATAAGTGATTTGACCTTCTTAACTCGCACGGATAACCAAGTCAAAATATACTGGAGGAGAATGAATAGCGAGAAGGCTACGATTCCGTCCGTAAGAGAAACATTTTTATTTAATGATAGGGTAGCGAGGCTTGAACCTAGCGTAACTGTAATAACGAAATCAAACGCATTCATTTTAGACAACGTCCTCTTGCCTGAAACTCTTAGGAGCAGTATCATCGCGACATAGCCTAGCACAGTCAAACAAATTGTCCTGATTACACTTTCCCAAGTGTCAAAAAATACATTTTCCATATAGTATTTGACCCAAGTTCACACTGGCGAAAAAACAAAAATCCATTGTATTCGGGCAGATCACATCCGCGACTACTATAAAGGTAAGGCGGCAACATTTAATATCCAAATTCTTATAAACAATCTTTACCGCCCATAGATGAGCTACGCTTGTAGCGGTTTACGCTTATTTTTTGTTATTCCAGCTTTGATTTCAGTTGATTTTACATAAATCTTAAAACTGTCGTCAAAAAAATTGAAACCGTTGCAAAGATATGTCCATCCTTTTCTTTCATAAAAATCATTGAAACCAGTAGATAGATATAGTCGTTTATATCCTTTTTGCCCGGCTTCCATTAGTCCATTTCTTAGTAGAGCTTCTCCGAATCCTTTATTTCGGTGTTCAGGATTGACATACAAACAAGCAGTTTTTATCGTCGCCCCAGCATTTCCAAAAATAATGCACTACTTCGTCTATTAAATCCTTTCTTTTTGAAAGCCCAATGATTTGCATTTTGTTCTTACTTCTTAGTTGTAATTTTATGACATTATTGATGTTGGTTAGCTTAGCTTCACCGCAAACGTCCGCTGGTTCGTGACGGGGTCAGATCGTTGGTGCCACACACGTGTATGCACTGCGAAATCATTGCTTTATTCATTTCTTATTGAGTTCCTCTGCCAGCCCGACAAGAAGCCCTTCGGTTCCGCGGATGTAACAAAGCTTAAAGGAGTCTTCATACTGAACCACTTCACCAACAAGCTGAGCGCCATGCTTGCTGAGCCTGGAAACCATCTCGTCGATGTCTTCAACGGTGAACATGACACGTAGATAGCCAAGGGCGTTCACAGGGGCGGTACGGTGATCTGATTGGACAGGCGGGGCGAGAAATCGTGAAATCTCGAGCCGGCTGTGGCCATCCGGGGTAACCATCATAGCAATCTCCGTGCGCTGGGAGCCCAGTCCGGTTACGCGGCCTGCCCATTCGTCTTCCACAGTGGCGCGTCCCTCGAGTTTCAGGCCTATCTCCGTGAAGAAGGCGATTGCGTCATCCAGGGATTCTACCACGATGCCGACATTGTCCATTCTTAATAATTTGTTTCTTTCCATAATGTTGCCGGCGTATGTACACAAAGAGATATAGGTAATAGTGTAACGATAAGCGGACCAATTTATTATGTCAGCTTGAACATTAGCGCTGATATATTAAGTTCAGATTCCGCAATGGCAAGCATTGGATACATGCTTACAGTACTGACGAGTAACTGATCCCGGAGTAATTGGTGGTCGGCATGAATTTCGTAAATTAGCGTCCGATAACAAAACCAATGCTGAAGAACCTACATGCTTTTGCCACTTGGCTCCTACTGTGTTTCGGTTTATGTGCCGGTTATGCGAACGGTCCTACAACCGACACCTTAAGGGATCTTCCTTTTCATAAGCTGGACATGAGCCATGGCTTGTCGTTTAACTCAGTAATGTGCCTATTGGAAGATTCTCGCGGTATGCTGTGGGTAGGTACGCGCGAAGGGCTAAACCGTTTCGACGGTTATCATTTCGAAGCGTTTAAGCACAGGCCCAATGATTCGCTGAGCTTATCAAATAGCCACATCAATGTAATTTTTGAAAGCGATGCCGGGGAAATCTGGGTGGGCACAGCTAACGGGTTGAACCGGTATAATTCGGCGACGCAAGGGTTTTTGTCGTATTCGGCCCCGCAGGACTCCTCCGGCCTAAGCAACAATTATGTAAAATCGATGGTGGCCGATACCGATGGCCATTTATGGATAGGCACTTCTAATGGGTTGACGGTTCTTGATACGGAAAAAGATTCATTCAGGCATATTTACCTGTCAAAATCGCACAGCAATCCAAATAATATTATCGCATTGTTTCGTGATACCAATGGCTTGATCTGGCTGGGTACAAAGGGCGGACTGTATGTATATGAAAGTGGTTGGTTTAGGCGAATCGTGGTGGATCCCGAAATTGAGAAACAGGGCGATACGTTCGAAATCAGGGATATCACACAGGACGCAACGGGCACTTACTGGATTGCCACGGAGCAACACGGTATATATGCGTTCCGGTATACCGGCGGTGTTTTCCGTATCGGTAATCACTTTCATATAGGCAATTCCCAAATGTTGGCTAACCCGGTAAGGAAGCTGCTTGCTGATGACGGAAGGTTATGGCTGGCCACCTTGAGCGGCCTCTCGATTTTCAATGTGGTAGACGAAACGTTTACCAATATCAGGTATTCCATCCAAAAGCCGGAGGGACTCAGCCGCGGCTCCATCCATGACGTGATTAAAGATCGGTTTGGAGGTTATTGGATAGCGACTTACAGTGGGGGGCTAAATTATTACCATCCCCAGCACAACCTGTTCGAACACCATAAGCGCAGCGCTGGCCGGGATGAAGGACTGAGTGAAAACGATGTTAACGGGTTTTTGGAAGATGCCGAGGGCAATATCTGGGTTTCAACGGGCAGAGGGCTTAACCATTTCAACCGATCGACCGGACGCTTTTCGCACTACGGCACGGAAGATGCCTCGGGCTTGTCAAACCGAATCATCAAGTCCATGGTCGCCGACCAACAGGGCAATCTCTGGATAGGAACGTACAACGGACTGAATTACTATGACATCCGTGAAAAAAAGTTCCGTCGGTATTTCCATGAACCCGGGCGCAATTCACTGCACCAGAACCAGGTGCATGCGTTGTACATGGACGACGATGGCCTCTTGTGGATCGGGATGAATGGCGGCGAGCTTCAGGTGTTCAACCCGGCCACCGGCATATTCACGGAGGTGCCGGGGGTGGGAAACATCGTGAGCTATATCCAAGAAGACAGCAACGGGCACCTGTGGATCGGTACGCGTTCAGGATTGAAATGCATCGACCGCGCCACTAGAACGCCAATCGACCTCAGCGGGCTTTTGAAAGGATTTGAAGCGGAATTGCTGTTTGTCAACTGGATTACCGAAGACACGGAAAAACGCCTGTGGATCGGCACGCAAAGTTCGGGGCTTTTTTTGGTTAAAGACCGGCAGCTTCATTGGTTTGGGCACCGTAAAGGGTTGGCAAGCAACACCATAAATGCCATTTTGGAGGATAACGACGGCTTTTTTTGGATCGCTACAAATGCGGGACTTTCTAGGGTAGCATACCGCGAAGATGCGGCGGGCAAACCAAAGCTTGTTTCGACCGACTTCTCGGAAATCCATGGGTTGCAAGGCGCCCAGTTCAACCCCGGCTGCGCCTTGAAAACAGCTTCGGGGCATTTGCTCTTTGGAGGGATCAATGGGTTCAATATCTTTTTCCCTAAATCCATAAAGAAACAGTCCTATTTTCCGGAGGTGGTCTTCACCCATTTCGAAATCCACGTGAAAGAACGGGGCGTGGCATGGCCTGTGCTTGGCGACATGACCCGGCATCCGGGAGCACCCATCACGCTAAAATACCAGCAACGCGACATATCCATAGGCTTTTCTGGTGTTAACTTCGTCAACCCCGATGCCACGTTGTATCGGTATTCGCTCAGCGGCCTGGAGCATGGCTGGGTAGACCTTGGAAAGCAGCGTTCCATTAACTTCACGTATTTGCCTATTGGCACCCATGAAGTGAAGATACAGGCATCTACAGACCACATGGCTTGGGGCGAGCACTTTGCGGTGCTTAAGATTGTGGTGCTCCCCCCATGGTGGCTCACCAAAACGGCATATGGAGCCTATGTCATTCTTTTTCTAGCGTTGTCTTACACCATCTTCTTGTTTTTCCAGCGCCGCACCAAGCTAAAAAATCAGCTTTATGTTGAGAAGCTTATGCGTGAAAAGGAGCAGCGTATGCTGGCGTCAAAACTTGAGTTTTTTACCGATATTTCGCATGAGCTGCGCACCCCGCTGACACTCATCCTTACCCCCTTGGAGCGCTTGATGCATCAACGCGGCCTCGCTGAAGGGCTGAGTGACCAACTATCCATGATACGCCGCAATGGGCAAAAGATGATGGAGATGATTAACCAGGTGCTCAACCTGCGGAGGCTGGAAACCGAGGCACATGTTCAGCTGGAGCCGGCAGACGAGGACCTGGCGGCCTTTCTTCAAGAGGTGATATTGACATTTAAGCCGCTGGCGATAGCTCGGAAGATCCGGTTTGACCATTCGCTGAATCCCGAACATCTCATCATGGCCTTTGATTCCAGTAAGCTGGAAATGGTGATGTACAACCTGCTCTCCAACGCGTTTAAGTTCACTGCCGAAGGTGGCCATGTGGCTGTGGCTATGCAGCTCAGCGGGGAGCGCCATCCTTCCGCCGAGGGACACGCAGCGAGCCGGTCTGTACGGATCGAAGTGAGCAATTCAGGGGCACCTATCCCGCCAACGGTCCTCGGCAAGTTGTTTGAACGTTACTACTCCGCAGAGGAGGGTACCGGCAGCGGCCATCCTGCTGGTATGGGCATTGGCTTGGAACTCAGCAAACGGATGGTTGCGCTGCACAATGGGCATATGGAGGTCGAGTGTGCAGCGGGCATCAACCGGTTTACCGTAGTTTTGCCGTCGCATAAACTTGGAGTGGCGGGCGCAACAGCTGACCGCAAGCTTCCGCGGCAGCGGGAGGCAGTACCCGACGTGGCGTCCGCAATGGCCGGGTCGCCAAACAATGAGCGGCAGCAATTGCTAATTGTAGAAGATAACGATGAAGTGCGTGGGTTGATAAAGAGCTTGCTTGTTGACCGTTACCACATCGAAGAGGCTTCCGATGGCCAGAAGGGGTGGGAACTGGCACTACGGACAATCCCGGATCTGATCATCAGTGACATCATGATGCCCGTGGTCGACGGAATCGAGCTGTGCCGGCGGCTGAAAACGGATATCCGTACCAGCCACATCCCCGTGGTGCTGCTCACGGCCCGGGCTACCTTCGCGCATAAATATGAGGGCTATGAAACCGGTGCAGACGCTTATATTACCAAACCGTTCAGCAGCAGCTACCTGCTGCTGCGGATAAAAAATCTTATTCAGCAACGGGAAACCATGAAGGCTCAACTGCAGCGGGCGTCGCTGTTGGATCCCGGCACGGCGATCGTTAATTCGCTCGACAACCAGATTTTACGGAAAGCCAAGGAATTCATTGAACAGCACATGGCCGATAGTACCTTCACCATTGAGCAGATGAGCCGGGAAGTAGGGCTGAGCCGGATGCATTTCCATCGGAAAGTAAAGGCGCTTACCGGGCTTTCGCCCGCCGAGTTTGTGCGCACCATGCGGATAAACAAGGCTGCCGCCATCCTAAAAGATAACAATGTAAGCATCAAGGAGACGATGGCCCTGGTGGGTTTCGAAAATGCTGATCACTTCAGGAAGTGCTTTAAGGAGCAATTTGGTGTATTGCCGTCAGACTACCAGCGGACAAATCAACCGACCAACCCTGTAAATGCGCCGAATTAGGCGTTGTTATTATTTTTTTGCTTTTGTTACATCAGCATGGCTTAGTTGTTACACGATTTTTCGTTCTGTGATTCACACCGCTTTACCTTTGCCAGACCAATTGTGGCCTTATACCCCAGCAAGTTTTTGATGCGGAGTTTTGTGCCATATGGCATAACCAACTAAGTTGCAGTTAAACAAATTATGATGAAGCATTTTTTTATTTTCTTAGGCTCGCTGCTCATCGGGCAAACTGTGCTCGCCCAAACCCGGACGGTATCCGGAAGGGTTACCGATGGTGAGGGGCACGGCGTATCGGGCGTTAGCATCCTGGAAAAGGGGACATCCAACCAGACGGTATCTGACGGGACGGGCAACTACCTTGTCACCATGGCAGCAGATCAAGCGGTTTTGGTGTTTTCCTTCATGGGCATGGAAACCCAGGAAACGCCGGTAAACGGGAGGGAGCGTATCGATATTCAGCTCCAGCCGTCGTCGGCTATTGACATGGATGAAGTGGTTGTGGTGGGTTATGGCGTCCAAAAGAAAAGCGATGTTATCAGCTCGGTAGTATCGGTCAATACCGAAAGCGTCAACAAGGTGCCTTCCAATGACCTTGGCGAGATGCTCCGGGGCAAGGCAGCGGGGGTTTACGTGACGGTGGCCGACGCCGCTCCGGGCAGTTCATCCAACATTCTCATCCGGGGTAGTCGCTCTTTGACAGCTGGGAATGCGCCCATTGTCATCGCGGATGGGGTGCCAGTCGGCGGCATCAACGACATCAATCCCAACGACATTGCCTCCATTGAAATCCTCAAGGATGCCGCCGCACAGGCTATTTACGGTGCCCGCGCATCCAACGGCGTTATCCTAATCACGACAAAAAGGGGCCGGGAAGGCAGGGCAGTGGTAGCGTTAAACAGCTTTTATGGCGCCCAAACAGTGCGCCGCAATTTTGACGTTTACAGCGGCGAAGAGTTTGCCCAGCTGAAACGCGAGGCTTACCGCGCGGATAACAACAACAATTACCTGCCCGACGAGGCCATATTTACTGCGATTGAGCAGGAAGTGCTGGAGAGCGGCGCCTTCGTTGATTGGGAGAAAGAGTTGTTACGCGTGGCAGCTACCCAGAATCACAATTTAAGCGTATCTACGGGAACGGATAAAACCCAGATCTATTCGGGATTCAACTATTCGATGCGCGAAGGGGTGGTGCCGGGTACCGACTTTCAGCGCGGCACCATACGCCTCAATGTAGACCAAACGATTAACAATTGGCTGAAACTGGGAGCCAACACATCATGGCAACTGTCTAAAAACAACAACCCGGGCACTGGCGAAACCCTGCTCCGCTCCATCACGACGTCGCCACTGGGCAAAATCTACAACGACGATGGCACATACCGTATCTACCCAACCGGTGTACAGGAAAGCGTAAACCCGCTCCTTGATCTGGCGGAGGTGTCAAACACCCGCCATGATCGGAACGATATCATGAATATCTTTGCCGACATCACCCCGTTCCGGGGGTTGAACTACCGGATCAATGCCAGCCGGCGGTCGTGGAATCGCAAGACGCTGAATTATTCGACAGCCGAGTCGTTGCTGGGTTACCGTAGGGGCGGTATGGGCAACGGTGCCATCCAATATGAGGATGAAATGGAGTGGCAGCTTGAGAACATTCTGAATTACAACACTGCTATCCACAAGCACAGCCTGGGGGGCACACTGGTGCACAGCCTCAGCCAACGGAAATACAGGCGATTTAGGAACGATGCCAGCAACATTCCGAACGACCTGCTTGACATCTACGGTTTACCATCCGCAGAGCGCAACCTGCCTACGGTGGGTGCAAATGACCGTGGACTCGTATCGTTCGTCGCTCGGTTGCAATACGATTATGACGGCAAATATTACGCGACCGCATCGGCGCGCGCAGACGGATCCACAGTTTTCGGGGCCAACAATAAATGGGCTTATTTCCCTGCCGTAGCCGTGGGCTGGAATCTATACCGCGAATCGTTCATCGAAGCCGTCCCGGAAATCACTAATTTGAGGCTGCGGGCCAGCTATGGCAGCGTGGGCAACGAGGCGATAGGTACCTACCAAAGCATGAGTACCGCTGTGCAGCGCGATTACCTCTTCAACGGTGTTAAGCGGATCGGCTACGTGCCGGGCGATTTCTTACCTAACCCTAACCTGAAGTGGGAAACCTCCACGACGCTGAATACGGCCCTCGACTTCGGTTTTTTCAAGAACAGGCTTTCCGGTACGTTTGAGTTTTATAACACCCGCACCACAGATCTGCTGGCGCAATTGTCGTTAAAAGCAGATATAGGCTATTCGCAGATGCTACGCAACATTGGCGAAGTGGAAAACCAGGGTATTGAATTGACAATGAACGGTATTGTGGTAGACAAAAACGATTTGACCGTCAATGCCGGGGTTTCTTTTTCAAGAAACCGCAACAAAATTATCAGCCTGTATGGTGAGCGCGATGAACACGGCAATGAGGTGGACGATGTCGCCAACGGCTGGTTTATCGGCCGGTCGAAGAACGTTTACTACCAGTATCTCCCCGATGGAATCTGGCAGATCGGCGAAGACATCGTAAACAGTCACATGCCAAACGCCCAGCCAGGCGACGTGAAAATACGAGATGCCAATGGCGACGGAAGGCTCACCGATGCCGACCGCGTTATCGTGGATCGCGACCCCCGGTGGTTCGGGACGTTTAATTTCGAAGTGCGCTACCGAGGCTTCGATGTCTCGGCCGACGTGTTGGCGGTGCAGGGCGTGACGCGCAACAACCAGTTTTTGTTTGACTACAGCATGGGAGGGTCGCTGCGCGGTATTCTGAATGGCGTAAAGGTAGACTACTGGACACCGGAAAACCCTTCAGGCACGTGGCCTAGGCCGCAGGAATCAAATGACCGCGCCTACATCTGGACGATGGGCCTGCAAGACGCCTCCTATGTAAGGCTCCACACGGCTACGTTAGGATATACGTTTGCCAAGACAATTCTTTCCCGGATGAAACTAAGCAACCTGCGCATCTACTGCACCGGCCATAACCTAATTACCCTGACGGATTATAAGTCGTACAGCCCTGAGAAAAACCCCAACGATTACCCCGAGGCTATTTCAATCGTAGGCGGTATACAAGTCAATTTTTAACAACAAACCAGTTAACGGATGAAGACGCTCAAATTATCAATCATACATATGCTTGGGATGACCTTGCTGCTCACCTCATGCAACGACTTCCTTAGCGAAGCCCCCATCACCGAGGTATCCATCGATCATATTTATCAAACACCGGAAGGGCTTGAAAGCGGTGTGAACGCGCTGTATAACCGCATGAGAAGCTACAATTTGCCTGAGGGCGAAGGCTCGGCACTGCAATCGGTAGCGTTCTTTCTGGTAGCTACCGACCTGGGCCTCAATAGGACTTGGCATACGCCCTATGGCCCGAACCACACTCCGATCGGGTTCACTGGCCGCAAGTGGACCATGGGCTACCAAATCATCGACCGTGCAAACGCGATTATCACCAACGCGCCGAAAGTAAACATGGCTGAATCCCGGCGCAATCAGATTCTCGCGCAAGCGCGGATCGTGCGGGCCGAACTGTACTTCGACCTGATCCGGATGTATGACAATATCCTGCTGGACACCATTGCCACCACGCCGGAGAACGCGTTTGACGAAAAGGAATATAAGCCGGCAAATTCGGTTGAAGTGTTTAAACTCATTGATGCGGATCTTGATTTCGCGGTGCAGCACCTGGCCTGGAATGTCGAGTTTGGACGATATGGAAAGGGCGTTGCGTATCACTTGCGCGGCAAGAGCGCCATGTGGCAGGGAAAATGGGACGAAGCCGTTGCCCATTTTGACGCAGTCATCCAAAATGCGACGCACGACTTGCTGCCACGCAACCAGATTGCCGACGTGTTCGGCCAGAACCCGAACCACAAGGAGTCGCTGTTTGTATATGTGCGTGACGAACAGACCGGTGGCAACGACAACCTGCCGGGAGGCGGCCCTACCTGGATCAGCAGCATGTTTACGAGCCGTGTATATGAGCTCTCCAGCGGCGAGATGATCCGGTCGGTAGAGTATGGCGGCGAAGCACTGGGCTGGTCCTACCCAAACGATTATCTACGTTCGTTGTATGACGAAGAAAATGATCTCCGCTTCCGCACGTATTATTACCCATTGCAACTCATCGTTAACAACCCCAATTCGCCCAACTTCGGCCAGCCGCTGGACCCCGCGCTGTATGAAGACGATTTCAGGCGCTACCATTGGAGCCTGAAAAAATATCACGACGAAGAGAAGCGCGTAGGCACCAACAACAGTTTCAAAAGTATCGTGTACTACCGGTATGCAGAGACGTTGCTGCTGGGGGCTGAAGCCCACTGGCGACTGTCCGGCCAGGATCCGTTCAACCAAAAGGCATTGGAGTATGTCAACTGGGTGCGCGAACGGGCAAATGTTCCTTCCTTTGACACGTTCAACCTGAACAACTACCTGGAAGAGTCTGCACGTGAACTGGCGTTCGAAAACAACCGTTGGTTCCTGCTGAAGCGCCTGGGCTTGCTGGTTGAGCGCGTCAATACGTATTACCAAATGGGCTCAAATTCGGGCAATGTGGCCGTTTTTCCCATGGCACCCCACATGGTGCGCCTGCCCATCCCGCAATCGCAGATTGACTTGATGCGTACGTTCCCTCAAAACGAATTTTATGACTAAAAGAATAAATGCCATGAACAACCGATTTTTTCGACTTTCCATATGGACCTGCACGCTCGTGCTGATGGTTATGCTTCAGGCCGCCTGCAGCACCAAAGGAGATGATCCACGACCGGATACCCAACCACCCGATGAACAACCGGGGCCAGCTATCTTGAAAGAAAAGGCTGCGTTCGGCATGGGGGCAGCCATCAAAACGGCTCACCTGACTGAACTTGCCTATGCGAACACCGTAAAGAACCACTTTAGCCAGGTGACCGCTGAATGGGAGATGAAGATGGAGCTCATCTGGTCGTCTGCTTCAGGGTATAACTGGAATAATGCCGACCGTATAGTCGATTTCGCAAGCGACAACGGCCTGGAAGTGCACGGCCACACACTGGTGTGGTACAAATCGTTCCCCGGGTGGTTCAAAAATGCCGCTTACGACTCCATCGCGTTTGAAGACCATGTGAAATCCTATATACAAACAACCGTGGGGCGGTATAAAGGCCGGGTGAAAAGCTGGGACGTAGCCAATGAAATCTTCAACGACAATGGTACGCTGCGATCGACCGACTGTCCGGTATTCGCCACGTTCAAAGACCCCATTGGCTTCTACGGCCGGTGTTTTGAATATGCGCACGAGGCAGACCCGGAGGCCAGATTGTTTTACAACGACTACAGCGTCGTACTTGCATCTGCCAAGCGTAGTGCCATCAAGCGGATGGTTAGCCGGTTCAAAAATGAGGGCATCCCCATCCATGGCATCGGCGACCAGTTTCACTACCGGGTTACAACGGATAAAAGCACCATCAAAAACGGACTCACAGACATGGCGTCCACCGGCCTGCTGATACACCTCTCCGAGCTGGACATCATCGTGAATGTCCTGCAATCGGAAAGTTATGCGTTTACCCAAGCGGAGGCCCAAAAACAAGCAGACATGTACCGGTTTATAGTTGAATCATACGAAAGCCTCCCGGACAACCAGAAATTTGCCATCACCACCTGGGGGGTCACCGATAAATACACTTGGCTCACAGACTACTGGCATGCCAAGGAATATCCCCTGCTTTTCGACCAGAATTATCAGGAAAAAGAAGCTTACCGCGGTTTCCTCGCCGGCTTAAAAAACGACTAACGCAATTGGAAGATACTATGGAACGTTTCATTAGGTTTAAATTAAGGGCGCCGATGGCTATCCTTTGGCTGACACTTCTGCTGGGTGCCTGTGAAAAAGGAGACCGCCCACAGCTGGTGCTGCACGAGCCCGGAGAGGCAGGCGCCACGGCTTCGGCTACGAGCATCAAATTCGGCGAAAGCATTACGTTTGCGGACCTTTCGACAAAGGTACACAGGCGGAGTTGGGTATTTGAAGGCGGCGATCCTGCTATTTCGTCAGATTCAGTGGTTACGGTTACATATCCGCGTGGAGGATCCTTTAAAACTGTGCTCAACGTTGTGTTTATCGATAACCAAAAGGGACAATACGTGTTTGATGTCGAGGTGGAAAAAGATCCGAATCTAACCATCCCCGAATATGATTTCGGCGTTACTTACGGACTGTACACCGAAATGGAAACTACTGCTGGTAGCCTCAATTCCGTAAGAGCCATCAACATGAACCATTTTGTCCCCACGGTCATCCCCGAAGCACTGGAGGGCGTTCAAGCGTACAAATTTGAAGCTTCAGGCGAATCCGATTGGGCGATGGCAGCGCTGCAGGAAGGCAGCGGAAGAAACATCGACATATCTTCCTTCGAAAACGGCTTTTACAACGTTGCACTCAAATCAGAGAGCCAAGCGAACATGCTGCTGCGTATACGCAGCACCGGGGGCGGCAACGTGATCTTCGAATTTACGGCGGCAGGCGAAGAGTATGGATTTAAGCGCGACGGCAGGTGGCACCTCATCTCCATTCCGGTCGCAGACATTAAGGCAAAGGACGAGGCCAACACCCTAAACTTGGCAGAAATTACCGATTTCCTGCTGTTCAGGAGCGGGTCAGGTGACGTGCGGAATTACGATAACTATACGTTTTATGTAGACCACGTTTTCATGTCTGAAAAACTGGAGTTGAAGCAATGATCAAGAACATATCATCAAGGCTGGCTCTTATGGCCAGCCTCCTCCTCGGATTAGCGTCCTGTACCGCTATCCGTAGCGAACAAGCGGGTGGTTCAGCCTATCGTGTCGTGAAAGCACGGGCAAACGCAGACAGCGTACGATGGAACGATTACACCGCAAAGACGGTAGATCGCCTGCCAGGCGCCGTTATGGAAAACCCCGAGACGGGGGCCTTTGGTGGATGGAAAGTATCGCCATCACAGGCCACCGGCTTTTTCAGGGTTGAAAAAAAAGGCGACCGTTGGTGGTTCATCGATCCCGAAGGGTATCCGTTTATCCACCGCGGCGTGGCGGTATTCCGGCCCGGTAGGTCAGTGATGCAGCAGTCGTCGCTGGAGGCGAAATACGGAACCCGGGCGCAATGGGCCGATCAAGAAAGCAAACTGCTTATCAACCATGGCTTCAATGGCACAGGAGCTTGGTCTGATCACCAGCTGCTGCGGGAACAGCAGGTCCCATTGGCATACACCATTATCCTGAACCCCATGGGCAATTACAAAGCCTACCACTTGAAAAGATTCGGTGGTAAATACGAGGAGGCAGGATGGCAAGGTTACCGGTTTGATTTGGTGATGGTCTTCGACCCTGAATTTGACGACTATCTGGAAGAAGCGATAAAGCCGATTTCCCAATACGCAAACGATAAGTACTTGCTGGGCTACTATACAGACAACGAACTGCCCTGGAAGAACGACGCACTGGATAGGCACCTCACCAAGCTCGGCGCTGAGGAACACGGTTACAGCGCAGCCAGGGGATGGTTCGACCAACGCAAAGGCATGCATGCGACCGTAGCCGATATTACCGATGAAGACCGCGCCGCGTTCAATGCCTTTTATTTTGAGACCTACATGCAGAAGGTGACCCAGGCTATACGCAAGTATGACCCCAATCACCTGTATTTGGGATGTCGCTTCAATCAGGAAAAAGAAGAACTGAGCAGCCGGGAGATCTTTGAGGTAGCCGGCAGGTATATGGACGTGATCTCCATAAACCACTACCGGAAGTGGGAACCAGTGCAAGCACAAATGGCCAACTGGGAGGCTTGGTCCGGCAAACCTTTCCTTATCACCGAATGGTACACCAAAGGTGAAGACTCCGGCCTGCCCAATCGGACTGGGGCCGGCTGGAATGTGCCCACCCAGGCAGACCGGGGCTACTTTTACCAAAATTTTGCCCTTGAGCTCTTAAAAAGCAAAGCATGCGTTGGCTGGCACTGGTTTACTTACCAAGACAATGACCCGCAGGACCTCACTACCGACCCGTCAAACCGCGATTCGAACAAAGGAATTGTCGACAGCCGTTACAATCCTTATTTGCCGCTGCTGGCACAAATGAAGCTGTTGAACGACCACGTGTATCGTTTAATCAATTATTTCGACTCGGGAAAGGACTTTTGAAGCGGCACACACTATTTTTGTAGTACAATTAAGGCAACAAGCATGGCAGGCAATAAAAATAGCACAGATGGGCGCGACCGTAGCCACCTGCAAACATCCCTCTTTCCGGTTGAGAAAAACGTGCCAAGTGGGTTCCGTTATATCGAAACATTTTTGTCCATACAGGAAGAGCAAGCACTTTTGGAGAACATCAGCCTGATAGATTTACACCCGCTGATCTTCCAGGGGTATGAAGCTAAGCGAAAAGTAAAGAGCTTTGGCTACGATTACCATTTTGACAGCCGTACGCTTACTGAAGGCCGGCCGATTCCCGAAGGCTTTACCGCGATACTGGAGAGGGTAGCAGGGCAAATTAACCTGCCCGCCTCGGACATCAAAGAGGTGTTGATCACCGAATACCCGCCCGGTGCGGTGATCAACTGGCACAGGGACGCACCTCCATTCGATATCATAATCGGGATTTCCCTGATGTCCGATTGCAAATTCCGGTTCCGTCCCTATGATAAAAGCCAGCAAGGCCGAGGCTCCATCATTGCGCTGCCAGTAAAGCGTCGGTCGCTTTACGTGCTGAGCGGAGAAGCGCGGAGCGATTGGGAACACAGCATAGCACCTGTCAAGGCACAACGGTATTCCCTAACGCTACGCACCCTGAAACGCTGACGTAACAAAATGTCAATGCAACCAATGAGAAAAAAAATTTGCACACGTCAGCTATTAATCGTAATATTGCAATACATTTATATTGCAATGGGAATTACCAAGACAGAAATATTCAGCAAGAAACAAAATGAGTTAGCTACAACGTTCAAGGCATTGGCCCATCCTGCACGGATTGCCATTTTACAGCACATCATCAAGCAGCAGGCCTGTATTTGCAATGATTTGGTGCTGGAACTCGGACTGGCCCAGCCAACCATATCGCAGCATCTCCGTGAGTTGAAAAACATTGGTATCATTAAAGGCACCATCGAGGGCACCAGTGTGTGCTATTGCATCGATGAGGCGAACTGGCGGTCAATTAAAGCGGAATTGGATGCTTTCCTCTCACAGGACGTTTCCGTAGATAGGTGCTGCTGATTTTTTTGCTTTCATTTATCGTAATAATGCGTTAAAACAATATAATTTAATAGGAACATCTTATGAAACTATCCGAAGTAAAACACCTGCTCTCAACGCTGGATAATGTAGTCTTCCAATTGGAGGACGGGGCATTTGTGCCGGAGCACTTCCATGTCACCGAAGTAGGAACGACGACCAAGCATTTCATCGACTGCGGCGGTGTCATCCGTCGGGAAGAGGCCGTTAATTTCCAACTGTGGAACGCTCACGATTACGAACACCGGCTGAAACCGGGAAAATTGCTCCATATCATTAAGCTTTCTGAACAAAAGCTCGGCATCAACGATGCCGAAGTGGAGGTGGAATACCAAAGCAACACCATCGGCCGTTACGACCTCGGTTTTAATGGCAGCCACTTCGTGTTGAAGAACAAAGCCACGGCATGCTTGGCGGAGGACGCATGCGGCATTCCGTCAGCGCAGCAGAAGAACGGATTGGTGCAGATACCCGTAGCGGCCTCGTCATCATGCTGTACGCCGGGTGGAGGCTGCTGCTGATATGGAAGGAACTGAGAAGAATATGTCAGCAACAAACTGTGCCCCAGCGGCAAAAAGAAAAAAACTTAGTTTTCTTGATCGGTACCTTACCCTGTGGATTTTCCTCGCCATGGCTATGGGCGTGGGAATCGGATACTTTATTCCGTCTTCCGCCGGTTTCATCGACTCCTTTTCCAGCGGGACAACCAATATTCCACTGGCGATCGGCCTTATCCTGATGATGTACCCTCCGCTGGCCAAGGTCAGGTACGAGCATCTTGGCAAAGTGTTCAAAGATGTCAAAATCCTGAGTCTTTCACTACTCCTCAACTGGGTTATCGGCCCCCTGCTTATGTTCGTGCTGGCCATTGTGTTCCTGCGGGACTATCCCGAATACATGGTAGGGCTGATCCTGATCGGGCTCGCCCGTTGCATCGCCATGGTCGTGGTGTGGAATGAACTTGCAGAAGGGAATCGGGAATATGCGGCCGGGTTGATCGCCTTAAACAGTATTTTCCAAGTGCTGCTCTATAGCGTTTTTGCCTACCTGTTCATCACGATACTGCCACCGATGTTCGGTATCACCGCCATGGAAATTGACATTACCATCGGTCAGATTGCCGAAAGTGTAGGGATATATTTAGGTATTCCTTTTGCCTTGGGTGTCATCAGTCGGTACGCACTCATTGGCTGGAAAGGCGAGGAATGGTTTTCAACCACATTCGTGCCATTTATTTCGCCGATTACACTGATTGCGCTGCTGTTTACCATTGTGGTGATGTTCAGCCTGAAAGGAGAGCTGATCGTGCAAATTCCGATGGACGTCGTACGGATCGCCATTCCGCTGGTGATTTATTTCGCATTCATGTTCGTATTCAGCTTTTTGCTCGGCAAGCGCGTCGGCGCGGACTATTCGAAAAACACCGCCATTGCCTTTACCGCCACCGGCAACAATTTCGAGTTGGCCATTGCGGTGGCTATCGGCGTGTTCGGTATCAACAGCGGACAGGCTTTTGCGGGCGTGATCGGACCACTCGTGGAAGTTCCGGCGCTTATTGCACTGGTCAATCTTGCATTCTGGTTCAGGAATAAATACTATGGAGGCCGTGCCCTTCGGTAGGTAAGATAAAAATCAATAGACAATCTAATACATCAACAGCATGAGAATTGCACTATTTTCTGATATCCATGCTAATCTGCCAGCATTGGAAGCATTTTTTGAGGATCTCGAAGCACGGCGCGTGGATGCCGTATACTGCCTCGGTGACCTGGTCGGTTACAATATCTGGCCCAATGAAGTAATCGATGAAATCCGCAGGCGCGGTATCCCCACAATTGCTGGTAACTACGATTGGGGCATCGGCCGATCCAGTGATGATTGCGGCTGTGCTTATAAAACCGATGAGGAAAAGGCTATGGGTAAGGTTTCCATCGCTTATACCAATGAGGTGGTTGGAGATAACCAGCGTGCGTATCTCCGTACACTGCCCTCCCACATCCGGCTCGAGTACCAATCAAGTGATGAAAAAATGGATGTGCTTTTGGTACACGGCAGCCCAAGGAGGGTAAATGAGTACCTGTTTGAGGACCGCGATGAAAAAAGCATGGTCCGCATCATGGAACAGGCGGGGGCAACGGTCATGTGCTTTGGGCATACCCACAAGCCCTATCACCGCATCCTTCCGGTGGAGGCAGCGGGGAGGACGCGTTACCTCCATGCCATCAATATCGGGTCGGTCGGTAAACCGAAAGACGGAGACCCAAGGGGTTGTTATGTGATCCTGACCATACACCCCGGCAGTAGCCATGGGAGCCCAGATAGCCTCGATGTGGATCTTATCAGGTTTGAATACGATGTAGAGAAAGCGGCCAAAGCAGTGAAAGATAGTCCGCTGCCAGACGCCTATGCCGACATGCTGCGCACCGGCTGAACCGTGTGCCAAGTAATAGAAAAAAATTTTGAGAGAGAGGCTTTTATGAAAATCGCGCTGTTTTCCGATATCCATGCCAACCTGCCGGCGTTGGAAGCTATGTTCCGCCAATTGGATGACGAATCGGTGGACGTCATATATTGCCTTGGCGACCTTGTGGGTTACCATATCTGGCCAAACGAGGTGATAGCAGCTATACGGGCGCGGCGGATACCAGTCTTGATGGGCAATCACGATGAGCGAGTGGGACGGCTTGCGACAAGCGGCCAGTTGGACGGCGGTGCCAATTATGCCTACCGATTGATCGATGATGCAGGTAGGGCTTATCTTAAGAATTTACCTGCCCACATCCGCTTGGAATACAGGGTTGAGGGCATGCGCCGGGATGTCCTGCTTGTGCATGGCAGTCCCCACCGCAATGACGAATACGTACTTGAAGACACGGCCGAAGGGACAGCCATTGCCATGATGGAGGAAGCGCAGGCTTCTGTACTTTGCGTTGCCCACTCCCACCTCCCGTATCACCGCATCGTTGCCGCCGCGGGCGGCGAGCGATACCATATGATCAATACGGGATCAGTGGGGAAGCCGAAGGACGGCGACCCACGGGGCTGCTATGTGGTACTGGACCTCAGTGGTGGCATTTCAGACCTGCAGGTGCGGATTGAACGCGTTGCCTACGACGTGCACGCTGCGGCCGAGGCAATCCTTCAAAGCCCGCTGCCTAACGAACTCGCCGATCGATTATTAAATGCTTACTGAAAATGACAACGAACCATCAAAGGGAAAGTTGCTGCGACATTAACGCCGTCATTAAGGAACACTACGGTCCCTTATTCGGCTTTATCCGGAAGCGGGTCAGTGATGGCCCTACTGCCGAAGACCTTGTGCAGGAGGTCATGTATCGCGCAGCCAAAGCGCATAGCGAACGTGCGGAGGTGGCCAACCCTCGGGCTTGGCTTTACCAAACCGCCCGTCATGTCATTGCCGATCATTTCCGGCAGCAGTCCCCAACTATCCAACATCTGCCGGACCTAGCGGCGCACGACCATCCCGTTGATCTTCCGGAAGCTCCTGCCCTGAGCGACGGTATGGTGCAGCTGATAAAGCTGCTTCCGCAAGAATATGCCCTGCCGCTTCTTTGGAGCGATATCGACCACATTTCACACGCAGAGATTGCCCGGCGGCTTGATATCGGCCTTTCCGCAGCCAAAATGCGTGTGCAGCGTGCTCGTAAAAAACTCCATGACCTGTTCCTGCGCTGCTGCGAAATCGAATATGATCGACGGGGCGGAATAGCGGACTGCACCGTTAAGAGTAGTTGTGCGCCGCTGTTACGAATTGAGGCAGAGTTGCGGAGGTCTGTCGGCCATTAACCTTGAAAAAGACATATAATTCTTCTTGTTTTATGTGTCTTTTTTAGCTTTTCCCCGACTTCTTTGTAAACAATACTTAGAAGTCATGAATACGTTACTCGATACCCTTTGGTATTTCCTCTACATTTCGCTTGAACTGATTGGGCTATTCCTGGTCATCAGCACTGTCGTCGGACTTATATTGATGCATGTTTCCGAAGAACGTCTCCGCAAACGGCTTTCCGGCAGGGGTTTGGCGAGCAACGCGATAGCCGGACTGTTCGGGGCGCTTACACCGTTTTGTGCCTGTTCTACCCTTCCCATCACAACAGGGTTTCTCCAGGCACGGGTGCCATTTGGAGCCGTCATGTCGTTCCTGATCGCCTCGCCGCTCTTGAATCCCATAATCATGGGCATGTTGGGAGCCATGCTAGGAGTTAAGGCCGCTATTTTGTACTTTATCGTGGCCTTCGGATGCGCCATCCTATTCGGCTTCCTGTTGGATAGATTGGGGGCCGAGCGGTATGTCAAGCGTATCCGTATAAAAGTAGAACGGTCCGCATCAGCGCAAGACGAGCGTCGGGCATGGCCCTGGGTGCGGAAAGCGGTATATGCTTTTCGCGAATCTTGGGACGGCTTACGTCCCATATTGCCATACCTTTTTATCGGCGTTGGACTGGGGGCCGCCATTTACGGACACCTTCCAGAGGATGTTGTGATGAAGATTGCCGGGGGAGATCACCTGCTGGCTATTCCCGTTTCTGCCATTTTAGGCATTCCGCTTTACATACGCGCAGAAACGGTGATACCTATCGGCCTAGCTCTGTTGGGCAAAGGGATGGGCATCGGCGCCGTCATCGCGCTTATCATCGGCGGTGCTGGCATGGCCATCCCCGAGATGAGCATGCTGGCCGGCTTATTCAAGCGGCCGCTGGTAGCCATTATAGTTGTCGTCATTTTTCTTACCGCAGTTACCGCCGGTTATGCGTTCAACGCACTCGCTTAGTATTTATTCACCTTTAAAATTATATCGTTATGGAAAATCGGAAATCATCGGGATTATTCGGCAGGTTGTTCGCCTCCAAGCCCCAGAATTGCTGTTCGGTGCAAATCGAGGAGATCGAAGACAGTGCGATCGACCAGGAAGCCATTATATCAGAGGAAGCCGCAACAGTTGGCGAATCGAGAAAAACCTCGTCTGACGGACCGGACAAGACTACTGGATGCTGTTCGGCATAAGACAATCAAGGTCTTGCGTTTCCCGGATAATGCGTTCGCAGAGGCGCAAGACCCTTGCCTACATTTTTTCGGCGAACCACTAATTGGCATGCTAAGGTCACTGAGTGCTTAACAAGTCGAGCCGGCATTTTTTAACAAACCTTTAACATTCCTGCTGTAACAAAGCAGAGGGCACGAGCGTTAAATATTTAGTTATTCAAAATTGTCTTTTCATAATTTAGGTTTATAATTGGTTAGTTAACAAGCCCCGATTCTCCCCGTTTCGGGGCTTCGTTTTGCGCAGATAAAAAAAAAACAAACCGATAAAACAAACGTCTCGTTTCGTTGTTTAACAGACAGGTTTAGGTTGATAGCCCCTAACCCCATTGGGGCGGACCCGTTATCTTACAAGGTAGCGGGTCTCTTTTTTTTCGAAAGCGCTTGCCGACACCGACTGTTCCCTGCACGTTTTTAACCAGCTATTTGGTAATTGCTGTGCAGAGAAAAATCACTTAAAGTCCGCACATATTGCGGCGTATAGCTTTTGGTGCATCTTCCGCCAACAATTCCGCCGGGCCGGTTGTTCTCCCCTGCATGGAACAGCAACTTACCATCCCTTTGCTCAAGCAGCTGCATGCCGAGGGTTACACCATGCTCGTATCTGAGCCATGCGCGGGCGGCGGCGAAACGTGCACACTCACACCCCAGAAGTGGGACGTGGAGGAATTCATTACCGGCGACCTTGCCAAGAAACCGGAAGATTTCGAACTGCTCATCATTGAAGACGCGTTACTGGATTGCGCCGCGAGAGATCTGGACCGGTTCAAAGTCGCGCTTTGATTCGCTATACCGGATGAGCAAAAGGCCGGTGCTTCTCAGTTTTTGAAACCCTTCGGAAATTAAAAGCTCCCGAAGAGAGAATTAGATTTTTTGCGAAATTAGCCTGCCGTTCTTCCCTTAAAAATGCTCATCTTGATCTCGCCATCTTGAGGCATTTCCGGCGTTAAGCAGATGAGACTCGAGGCTTTTATGGCTCGCTTATACGGATGGGCTCCATCTGCTGCAAACAAGATCGTGGAATAATATCGCGGCACGACGTGCTGTCCGATCAGGAAAACAGTCAATAGAAAGCCAATTAAAATATTATTATACATTTAGTAAATATTTTGAGTTTACTCCAACAGTGACTTATTGAATTCGATAAATAGAAAACTTGGATAAGGGGCCTTCACTCGAAATTAAATAGATCGAATCATTTTGATATGAGATGCCTTCTGAACTGCCCCCAGCTGACATTCTATGAAAGGCAGAGTAAAGAACGAATAAGTGTATGTAAAGACATTTAACTAAAAAATCAAGTAGTTTTATTGGGTTTAGGAAAAAGTAATTTTTAAAAAATCATATTCCGATAAAACAATCGTTTCATTCTTTTGTTCAAAAGGCGGGTTTAGGTACTATCTATAAATCCAAACATTTCTTCATTTTTTTGATTTATATGCCTCCGGCGGGCGCTTGCCGCGCGGGCAGGTTAAGGTTAATTTGGATTTATTTTACGCTTCCATCCATCTGTTTTATATTTGTCATTCCAGAGGAAGCATACGGTTGTTTTTCACCCGGCATGCTTACCTTGTGTAGTGCTGGCCATGTGGTCGGCACTACTTTTTCGCACTTGTCTGTCGCTGCTGCGGCAGCGGTTGGTGCCGCCGACCGGATAGGAAGCGTCGGTTTCTGCTTTTCTGAATTGATTTTTGAGGTGTAGCTTTCATCGAACGGTTCGTTTTTCTTCCATATGGCATATATTATCGTCAGCAGTTTTTTCTGGACAGCGACATAACTTTTCATTTTGATATTGTGCTTAGCCAGGGTTCTGTCGTAAAGATCTGCGAATGGCTTGACCTTGTACATCACCGTGACCAGTGCGGGCATGTATAGCGCCCTCCTTATATGGCTATTCCCTTTTTTGGATATCCGGGTTTTGCCCACCCGGGTCCCGGACTGGTTTTCGACGATATCATACGCTGCGAAGCTGGCGACCTGCCTTGCGTTGCCGAACAACGCGAAGCCATTGGTTTCGGCCAGGACCGTTGCGACCGTCAGCAGTCCGACACCCTTCAGCCTGCATATATCTGCAACCCTTTTTTTCACCGTTTCATCCGAATTGATCAGCTCTTCCATGGCTGTGACACTGTCGGCTATCTGTTTGTCGATCAGTGTTATCTGCTTTTTGAGCTGGCTGACCACTTTTTTGTTGGTGTACATACCCTTTGCGGCAGCATTTAGCCGGTTACCGGCCATGCTTTTCATTACCTGGAGATCCTCATGGTGCCTTGTGAGCTGACGGAGCTGGTAAAAAGACTCTCCCATTGGCGACCAGCTATCCAGGTGCTTCTCTGCGCCCATCTGGGCGAGTCTACGTGCGTCGGTACGGTCATTCTTAAATTTGAGCCCTGATGCCTGGAGGTATTTCTTGGCCTTGTTGGGGAGGATCACCGATACGGTGTAACCGGCTTTATGAAGGAACAACGCACAGTTCTCAAAATAAATTCCTGTCGCCTCCATGCACACCACAAGGGGGCTGTCTTTCTGTTTGTGGTGTCGGCTTATCCAGGTATCAAGCTCCCTGAAGCCTTTGGCTGTATTTGACACCTTACGGGTCGCCTTGACCGTAACATTTTGCATTGCATCGACGAAGGAAATGCAACAATGGATCTCTTTGGCCGATACATCCAGCCCTACTGAATACTTTGACATACATCTAGCTGTTAAAAGCAATAGATCTTCCTGTAATCGCCATTTCTCATTGTCTTATCCGGGATTGTTCCGGCAACTGCGGGCATCACTAAGTACTATTGCGGCTCGCCAGAAAGAAACCGGAACAGGCTTTCCTAAACCCCAGCATCGTCAATGGACGTGCAATGATTGACTACAGGTTGCTGCCCCGGCTCTATTGATTCCTCGAATTTACCCAAAATTTTTATCATGGTTCGAAGATATGAGGTTGATAGCCCCTAATCCCATTGGGGCGTACCCGTTACCTTACAAAAGGTAGCGGGTTCATTTTTTTACGAAAGGCGTTCCGGTTCCATGATTATCACGTGCTTCACGCCATGCCGCTGCCAAAAAAAATCTGGATGCGCGTCTTTTGCGTGTGTTAAAACGGCCGCTGTAGACAGTAACGCCTGTGCCTGAACATCGGTATGGTATCGGGCGGCCTGTCCTCAGTAGGAACAGTCTTCCGGGCAGTCACTTGTTTTCACAGATAATAACGTGGCGAGCTGAACTTCTGAAGAATTATGCCATTTTCTATGTGCCGAAGCGGCCTCGTAAACCAGGTCTAGCAAAGGTTTGTTATTTCACGATCGTTTTCTGCCTGTTTCCTTCGGATTAGGGGGCGAAATGCAGTATGAAGGGACAAACTGTTTCCGAAAGCCCGGAAGTTCCGTTGCAGGAGGGAAACCCGCATGAAACCCCGGATGCACGGTGGGTGAAGAAAAATCGTAGGTCTTGAGCATAATTCTCGAAAAGCACAATTGCAGCAGCGGTTAAAAAGAGCCATACAGGCAAACAGACCGAGCCATACAAGCAAATCGCCGATTGTTTTTTACCGCATCTTCGTAATATGAAAACAATCGTTATGACAGGCGCAACATCTGGGATCGGAAAGGAAGCCGTTCAGCGGCTTGCACAACAGCGCGATACAAGAATTATTGTCGGTGCACGCGGACGTGGACGCATTGTGCCGGAGGGGGCGGAAGTCTTTCCGTTGGACCTTACGTCCCTGGATAGCGTCCGCGCTTTTGCGGCCAACGTGAAAAAGCAGCTGAAAGACACCGCGATTGACGTGCTGGTGCTGAACGCAGCGGTACAAACAAAAGACAACCAGCAGCAGAGTGCGGACGGCTTCGAATTGATGTTTGCCGTCAATCACCTGTCACATTATCTGCTTGCAAGGCTACTCTGGCCCCACATGGCCGTTAGCGGCGTCATGGTCATCACCACCAGCGACACGCATGACCCCGCGCTCATTCCGTTCGCACCCAAGACGCTAGATCCCTACACGCTCGCCAATCCAGAAAAGAAGGAATGGGGCATGCGCGCGTACGCCGCGTCCAAGCTGTGCAACCTGTTGACAGCCCGTTCCTTTGCTGCAATCAGCAAGAGCGAGGGGAAAGACATTAGCGTTATCGCATATAATCCCGGTTTAACCGGTGGCACGTCGCTGACCGGCAAGCCTTCCCGGTTTATGCGGATATTGGTGCCCCTGGTGCTCCGCCCGCTGTCGCAAGTGGTGAGCCTGTTCAAGCCTCCATTTTTCGTAGGTACGCCCCAACGTGCCGGTGGTACATTAGCAGCCCTGGCATCTAAGGAAATCCGGTTGCCCGGGGGGCGGGTGTATGCTTCACTGGTTAGAGGAAAGATCACATTTCCCAACCCTTCCCAGCTCGCTCAGAGCGATAAGGTAAGGGATATGCTATGGCGGGAGAGTGCCAAGATCGTCAGGTTGTCCGAAAAATAATATCCCGTATCTTTATCCAGATGAAGTATTCTGCCGAGATAGTACCGGGCCGGATGGTCTATTCGCTCAATACAGAAAAAGAGCGAATACGAGACGGTCTTATTCCCGAAAGCCTGCTGGTACTGCAGATTTCCGGCCAGCTGTTGTTTGAAACCTCCAGCGAGAAAATCCTGACTCAGGCCGGAGACATGCTGCTGGTCCGCAAAAATCAGCTGGCCAAAGCCACCAAAATACCGGCCGATGACGGTGCGTACCAAACGATACTGATCTTGCTGAACAGCGATACGCTGAGAAAATACGCGCTGGAGCATCAGGTGGAAACTACGCAAAAATACAAGGGAGCACCCAATATACTTTTACCCCAAAACGAGTTCCTGGAAGGCTTCTTCAAATCGCTCATGCCATATGCGAATAACCCGAAAGCAACTGCTGCACGCCGGTTAGGTAGTCTGAAGGTCCGAGAAGCCGTGGAGCTCTTGCTGGATACGCTGCCAGAGCTGAAGTACTTTCTGTTTGACTTTTCCGAACCATATAAAATTGATCTGGAGAGCTTTATGTTTCAGCATTTTCAGTTCAACGTTCCGCTGGATAAATTCGCACGGCTTACAGGCAGAAGCCTTGCCAGCTTTAAACGCGACTTTCACAAAGCGTTCGGCATGCCACCGAGGCAGTGGCTGCAAGAAAAGCGTCTGGAGGAGGCTCGCCGTCAGCTTGAACAACAGGGAAAGAAGCCCTCCGAGATTTACATGAACCTGGGCTTTGAAAGCCTGCATCACTTTTCGAATGCGTTCAAGCGTCGGTTCGGGACGCCGCCAACGAAGTTCCTCCTCGCCATCGCGGTCACCGCGATGTGTCCATTGCTCCTATATTCTCTTTAAAATTTTCCGCAGTCGTGGCCGATTATAGCGTTGAACTATGATTGGGTAAACATTAAGTAAAATATTTAGAAAAAACAGCCATAGTGACTGTTTGACTTCATATTTTAACGCGACGACAATATTGAAAATTAAGACGATAAAGAATATAATTAAATGCCCAAGCTCCGATTGCCTTGTTTTATAGTCCAATTGCTGTAATGCATCCAAATTCTTTTTTATAGGATTGGAAGCTTTGTTGAGTTTCTCCCAACCAATCCCTACTAAAATCTTTCTGAACACATCAACCCCATACCACTTGTAAATCTTTCCGTCATTCTCCCATTTTTTAGCATTGTAATAAGACGATGTTAACCTTGGTCTGAAGGTCTGAATGACGTATGAAACACCCATCATTAGCATGAAGTTTAAAACCCATGCAAACAAAAAAGTATGCATGCCTTGCCAAAGCGCTACCCCCACCACTGTAGAGACAACAAAGAATAAGACGAAACAAACTTTTAAATATCTATTCATAGCTATCTTGGTCCATGTGGAAATATTATCGAGATAATGACAAATCTGCATTATCTCGACGTCTTAAACAGAAGAATTCTTAAAATTTTTTCTTCGGAAATTTTTAGCGATCTGGTTTCCGCGTTCACTTTTTGCGGACGATTTACCTAATTGTGATCGGAATTCTTTAGTTTTGGGTGTAGCTAGTTAGGGAAGATTATCGTTCCTCCGAAGGAACGTTTGGAAAAGCTCAGGAATACGGACGAACAATGATATTGAAAGAAAGGAACAGCTATGGCTACCTAAAATACCTGCTTACCGGTGTCTTTTCAGCCTTGCTGGTTATGGGGTATGCGCAGGTTGGGGAGGAACAGCAGGAAGAGAAGCGACAACCCGGCTACCAATGGGACGAAAGACAACCTACGCTTCTCGATTCCATCGATGTCGTACGTGATTACCGGCCGATGCTGGCCGATGCCGTAAAGATCCGCCGGAGCCCGGATATGCGTATCGACCGGGAAGCGCTTGAGATCGAGCTGCGCCAGATCGCCGCCACCACTTATTTTGCAAAGAGCGCATTCAAACAAGCCTATTACGGTCGGTTGCTGGAACGGCATCCAGACGCTTCCCGCAGCAATATCGATAATTTCCGGATCGGTTTCTTGGCCTACCAAGCAGGCGAGTACCAGAGAGCAACCACTATTCTGGAGAAGCTGGCGGCTTCGGATGCCTTTTATCAGAGCTCGATAATTGCTTTAGGGCATATTGCCCTGGAAACCGGCGATAAGCAACGTGCACGGAACGCGTTTGTCAAAGCGTCAAGACTTGATTTCGATCAGGCATTGAAAGCGGATGGGCTGTTCAACTATGCCAAAATCTTATATGAATTAGATTCCACCCAGATGGCCTTGAAAGTCGCCCAGGAGTATATCGCCCAGAAATATGGAGACAGTAAGCCGGATGCTAACACAGAGAATCCGGAAACACTATTGGCCGAAATTCTGCTGGGCACGAGCAATTTCCACGCAGCGGTAAATATGCTGGAATCGTTCAACAATAGAGAGCGGAAAGCCGATATAGCCTATCAAAAGGTAACGTATTACCGCGGATTGGAGTTTTATAACGAGCGTGCTTTCGAAAACAGCATATCCATGTTCATGCGATCGGAAAAATTCCCGATCGATGCGGAAATGGCGGCGCTGGCCACGTATTGGAAAGCGGAGGCGATGTATGAAGTGCGCAAGTACAGAGAGGCGGTGGAAAACTTTTCCCGGTTCCTCCGGTTGCCCGCCGCACGAAACACCGATGTATACAGTTATGCGAACTATGCCCTCGCTTATGCGGCGTTCCGCAACAACAGCTTTGGAATGGCTGCCGATTATTTTGAACGCTTTTTGGCTACCGAGGGAAATTCGATGGAGGAAAACGTTCGTCATGACGTAATCGCACGTTTGGGCGATTCGTATTTGTCCATGCGCGATTACGGCCGAGCCAATCAATACTATGACCAGCTGATCAGTAGCGAAGCTCCCAATCAGGACTATGCATTGTTCCAGCGCGGTATCATCCAGGGATTGCAGGGCGACAACGAAACCAAGCTCAACACCCTGCGGTCCGTCGCTGAACAATTCCCGAAGTCGATCTATGCGGATGACGTCGCCTTTGAGATCCCATACACGTATTTCACTACGGGAGATTACGATACCGCCATCGAGGGGCTGCAGCAGATGATCGAACGATACCCCCGCAGCAGTTATGTTCCCCGGGCGTTGATGACCATCGGGCTTGTCCAGTACAATAAAGATGACACCGAAGCGGCGAAAGCCACCTTCCAGAAAGTGGTGGAAGAACATGCCACAACCGATGAGGCACAGCAAGCGATGCGTTCCATTGAAAACATCTACCTAGATCAGGGGGATGCTTCAAGTTATATTAATTACGCGACCAGCACCAATATCCGTGATCTGAGTACCGCCGAGCAGGATGACCTGACTTTCCGGGCAGCCCATTCCTTGTTTGCCAGGGGGGAATACGGACCGGCTGTGGAAGCAATCAATGCGTATTTTGACAATTTTCCGAAACCCATACAGGAAAAGCATGCCCGTTATATCCGCGGGGTGAGTTTGTACCGTGCCGGGCGCCCGAAGGAAGCGCTGCACGACCTGAACATTATCCTGAACGACTGGACGAGCCAGTATACGGAGAACACCCTGCTGACCGTGGCCGCCTTATACCTGAGTCTGGAGGAATACAACGAGGCCATCGTGCACCTCAAAAAGCTGGAGCTCACCTCAGAATATAAAGAAAACTATGGCTACGCGGTAACTAACCTGATGATTTGTTATTTCAAAATCGGAGACTTGGATCAGGTGGCCAAGTACGCGAAGTTGATAAAGAATTACGATCGGTCATCTGATGAGGATATTGCCAAGGCACATTTGTACGGCGCGCGGGCCATGCTGCGGGAAGGGAAAGTGGAGCCCGCCATAAAAGAACTGAATCTGGCGGCGCTGAAGAGCCAAACGGCAGTCGGCGCAGAGGCTCGGTACCTCGTGGGGCAACTGCAGTATGAAAATAGGGAATATGACAAAGCCCAGGAAACGGCCTTTGATGTGATCAACAACATGGGGTCACATGACTACTGGGTGGCCAGAAGCTTCATCCTGCTTGCGGATGCCTATGCGGGCAAAGGCGACGCCTTCCAGGCGAAGAGCACGTTGGAAAGTGTGATTGAAAATTATGAAGAGGATGATGACGTCATCCCTTCCGCAAAAGAGCGTTTACAGAAATTGAACAAAAAGTAACGGGAATTGCAACGCCACGGGTATGAGATCTGACAGCTAAAGTAGGCCCACTAAACTTCCTCTTCCAACTCCTGCAACCTTTCCTTTACCGATTCCGAATGGTCCATTCCCCACTCATTAATCTGGGATAAAAGGGGAAGTAAGCTATTGCCAAAGGCTGTGAGCTGATATTCGGTCTTTTTGGGATAAACATCTT
>NZ_JBHRTA010000061.1:0-174632 GCF_042646065.1 Parapedobacter deserti | reverse complement strand
GAAACAATCACCTCCATCGTGGCCAACGCAAACGGAACCTTCACCTACAACGACGAGAACGGCAACCCGCATGTGATCAACATCGCAGACCTGGAGACACTAACCGTGCTCGACTACGACGACGCCGGCCACGTGCTCAACTACCGCGACGAGGACAACACCCTGCACTCCTTTGACCTGAACGTCGGCAAACTCGACTACGACGCGACAACCAACACGCTGACGTACACCGACGAGGACGGCACGCCAACAACCATCGCCCCGAACAACACCGAGCTGGAATACGACCCCGCAACGGGCATCCTGACATACACCAACACCCTCGGACAGACGCAGACCGTCGACCTGAGGGCCGTAAACATCGCATATAACAACACGACTAGCCTGCTGGCAGCAACAGACGTCCAGGCGGCCATCGATGAGCTGGCAGCAAACATCAATTCATCAGAAGCTTCTAATGGATTACATATCGAAACGATAGACCCCGCTACGGAAGGGCATATAAAGCTCGGCGGCGCACTAACCAAACCAACCGAAATTGAAACTGACGCGACCAACACCCTTGCCATCACCGGATTGCAACCGGGGGATGTTGACCAAGACAATCTGCTGGTGACCGACGCAAACGGTGTGCTAAAAACAATATCACCTAACAAGTTTGTCCGCTTCTTTTACATGCCGTCTATAGTATTTGATACCTCAAGCCCTAATCCTACAGGGCCCTTGCGTACCAGGAATCTCTACCAAGAATATGTAAACCAATTCACTGGAGCTGGTTCGCCTGGTTTGGTAGGAAGTACCGGTGCTCCTGAAACAATACCCTATCTACCGCAAGCCGAAGATCTGTATTACTACATTACCTATTATGACGATGACGTATTTGCCGACCTCAGCATCAATCAAAATGGAGAACTTAGTTACCGCGTCATCGGTCCGGGCACCCCTACATCGTTCATGAACATCGTGTTTGTAATTAAAGACTAAGTAAAGATGAAGGGGTTAAAGAAACTGGTTATGCATCGCCGATTGATGGACCTCAATACCGTTTTTCGGATGACCTCGCTAGTCGTCGCAAGTATCGTGTACTGCTGCCATACCAGCAAAGCCCAGTTTACCATAATCGATGACCTCAGGGGCAACAACTATCCGGATATCGTTGTAGGTGGCCCCGGAGGAACTCAGGGAGAAGCCTACTTTACCTCGGGAATCGACGACCCAGTGGGCAGCGGTTGGCTCCGGCTCACCCGAGATCGAATCAATCAACGGGGGTTTGCCTATATCGACCGGTCTTTCCCGTCAGGAATGGGCGTGTTGATTGATTTTGAATACAAGATGTGGAGAAGCCATAGCGATGGCTCCTATAGTGGCGCTGATGGGCTAAGCGTGTTTCTATTTGATGCCACAACAGATTTTCGTTTGGGAGGCTATGGGGGCTCTTTAGGCTACGCTCCAAATAACGCTGGGGGTGTTCCGCAAGGGTTAGCAGGGGGATATATCGGTGTAGGCTTAGACGCTTACGGAAACTTTTCAAATCCCACAGAAGGTCGTTCTGGAGGGCCGGGCAGAAGGCCAAACTCCATTGTTCTCCGAGGGCCAACGACCGACAACCTCAGCTCAACCAATAGGTACCTAACTGGAAATCAACTTAGCGGAAACGTCAGAGATGATGAGTTGGATTACAATACTACTACCGCCCAACGCCCCTCGAGTGATGTTTTTTACCGACGCGTTCAAATCACTATCATGTATAACACAGGAGCAGGATTGTATGACATTACCGTACGGTGGACCAAAGCTCCCGGAGCTGCATTTACTGAATTGTTAACTTATCAAACAACTGTGCCGCCTCCGCCGACAATGAAAGTAGGTTTTGCTGCATCTACCGGAAGTGGTTTCAACTACCACGAAATCCGCAATATTCTTGTAACCACGCTGGGCAACCTGCGAACCGTAAAATTGGCGGACAAAGACTTCTTGATTCCCACTAATGCAGGGGGCGGAGACGCCAACGAAAACGAAATTACGTACACCATCGAAGTGGTCAACGACACAGACGCACGTATCACAGGCATTGTAGTAAGAGATACCATTAAGGATGCTTATGGCAACGTCTTAAGCCCTGAGACGTTTACGATCGACCCTGAAAGCATTATTGTGCTTAATCCCGATGTTTTGGAGGTGGCATCTGAGATACAAGAAACCGAAACCAACATTATTCAGGGAACCGTATCCATTGCGGCGGGTGAAACGGGCCGGATACAAGTGACAGGCACCCTACATCAAACGCCACCCGGCAATCACATCATCAATACAGTGATGCTTGATCTTCCCGAAGGAACCGACTACGATGATGAGGACCCACTCAACAACATCTCCTCAGTGCGAACCCCTGTTTACGCTGATGGAGTTGACCTCATATTGGGTGACCTCATTGCCGATGGAAGGTGCATTGACTATGCGAAGGGTAACGTATTTATGGTACAGGTTTCTAATCTCGGGACGGATGATGTAAATGTAAACATAAATAAAATTACCGTCACAGTTAACCACCCGGCGGGTATTACGCTCACGCCGATCAATCATTCACGCTGGACAATCGTATCCAATGATGATACTACCTACGAATTTCGTCTGGATAATCCATCGGTTGAGACCTTACGAAGAGGCTTCACCCACCCCGACGCTATCCGGTTCCGCTTGACTCCACAGCCAACGAGCACCCCTAAGCTGTCCTCTTATACAGTGAGTGCCTCAGTCACCCACGCAGATGAGGACGGTGGAAATCATGGAAACAATACCAGCACAGCATCCCCATACAATTGCACCGTCACGTCCAATCCGATGATCTACCAACGGGTGAAATGGTAACAGCAATAAAGCAGTCAGTCTCATGAAGCAGCCAGCAGCCATATCTCCGAAGACTACCATAGCCCAGACGCTATGGCTGCTCGGCATATTACTAGCTGTCTCCCTGCCTGCCCACACCCAAACCGGCATTGGCAGTACCACTGCCGACAACTCCACCGTCATCATCGAACCGGAAACCGTGGAACTTCGCTTTGCAGAAACCAGTTATTTCGGCCCGAACACCCACTGGATCATTAATGGTACACTCGAAATCTGGAGCCGCAACATTTGGATTGCACCTACCGCCACCTTCAGCGGTACAGGCAAAATCATTATCCATGATCCCGGGAATAATCCGTTTTATGAAGATATGCCTGCGGCACCCACCCAGATCGATGCCAACAATGGCAGCCCGATCGGTGTCACCCTTGAGCTACGTAACCCGAACAACCTTGTTTTGTCTAATATTGCCGACCCTGGGTATGATGCAGATAGTCCACCGGATGGTGAACCGCAGTCAGCGGCCCTGCGCCTCAATGCTCTTTTGGAGTTTGCTGTAGATAGCGGCGATATCGTGCTGAATGGGCACAACCTTTACTTGGGCACCGAAGGCCGCTTCGCCGGATACAGCCGCACTCGGATGATTGTGACTGGCAATCGCATAGACGGACATGTTGTCAAAACATATGGGTCAACTTTGCCTTTTACATTCCCTGTTGGCATCGCCGAAGACGACTACACACCGGCCACCCTATCGCCCGCACGTCCGGCAACCTTGTATGTCGGTGTGCAGGACTACGAAGCCGCCGAGCCCATTATCGACTCCCTCAGGGACGGAGGAATGGACCGGATGTGGCATATCTATGCCGACGAAGCGGTGTATACCGCCTACACGCTGCAGCACAACAGCATCACCAATGGTGGCGCCTATGTAGACGAACGCGCACAGATCGTCCAATACGCCGGAAGCGGCAACTGGATGGGCGGCAACACGGAACGAATTGCGCAGGGAATCCATGCCCGTGATTGGATCGCAGCAGCTACACCGTCAGCAGACGAAAGCTGGCTCACCAAACTGGTGTCGGGCAGCCGAGGCCCCCGAGCTACAGACGATGCAAAGGAAGGCCGCTCCGGAAGGCGGCTCGCCGTGCTGGTGCTCGAAAACGACCTTCCGGGCAACAGCCCCATCCTAGTTAGCAGGGTGCGCGTAGTCGTGCAGCCGAGAAATGGAACGGTATTCGTCAATAGCGATGGCAGCATTACCTATACATCCAACATCGGGTTCGTCGGCGAAGACACATTTATATACGAAATCACCGATGAAAGTGGCCTGAAAGACTTTGCCACCGTCCGGATGACTATAGCAGAAGCCGAACTGCTTATTCCTAACGCCGTCACGCCTAATGGTGATGGTAAAAACGACTTCTTTGTCATTCAGGGGCTGGAAAACTATGATAACGGTGACCTGACTATTTTCAACCGCTGGGGTGATGAAGTGTACCGCAGCCGCAGCTACCGGCAAAACTGGGATGCTACGGGTGTAGCGGAAGGCACATATTACTATCGCCTTCTGCTGACGAAGGATGGTGTCGAGACCATCCATAAAGGGTGGGTGCTGGTGAAACGACAATAATAACCATGGCAATGAAGAAAACTTGGATAGTCGTATTTCTGCTGGCCGCACTCGGGCTAATAGTCCCGGTACAGGCTCAGCAGAACATCCAGTTTACGCAATATATATTCAATTCAATGAGCGTCAATCCCGCATACGCTGGGTATAAGGAAGAACTGTTTGCCCAATTGGGCCTGCGAAGCCAATGGGTGGATTTGGAAGGCGCTCCGCAAACAGGCCTACTATCGCTAGATGGTTTGCTCGACCTGTATGGCGCCAGGCGCCATGGTGGCGGGGTACAGATCATGGCCGACCAGATCGGCCCGCAGACCACTACATCGGCTTACCTCAACTACGCTTACCGCTTGCGCTTGGACCGTGAAGACACCCAACGTCTCAGTTTTGGTGTCGGTGCAGGTATTACCCAATACAGCCTTGATGGCACTAAAATAGTAGTGTTGGACGACGGAGACGGCGTACTTCCTCCCGGTAAAATCAGCAACTTTGTGCCGGATATACGCTTTGGTGTTTACTACCACAGCGCCAAGTGGTATGCCGGGGCCGCGATCATGGACCTACTATCGGGAAAAAGCGCAGACAACCTTTTCCGCTGGGATCACACCACGATTGACCGCATCAGGCGCAGGCAGCACCTCTACGTAATTGGCGGCATGCTCATCGATATTGACGAATACACCAAGTTACGGCCCAGCATTTTGTATAAGGATGATCTCATGGGCCCGCCCAGTCTCGATCTAAACGTAATGGCCATCCTTGGCGACCGCCTTTGGTTGGGGGGAGGTATACGTTCGGGGGTTTCGGCATTTCGCAGGAATTACGAGCGGTTTACGGGCGACCGCCTACGTGGACTAAACTCGGTCTCCGCTGTTGTTCAGGTATTCGCGACCGATCGGCTCCGAATCGGATATTCATATGATTATATGCTGAGCCGCCTCAACGGCCTGCAAAACGGATCGCATGAAGTAACGCTCGGCCTTACGCTCGGCCGCCCGCTCGACCGCATAAAGTGTTACTTTTAGCGCGATTGCTTCAACCGAAGCGTCGGGTATAAAATAGGTATTTTAACAAATCTTTATTTCAATGGGCATTTTCCCGTGCAACATTAATAAACAATTGACGACTAAACAGTGAATCATAAAAGATAGACATTGCGACCATTAGGGAAGAATGACGAAACTGAACTGATTGCCTTGTGCCGTGCGGGGCATGAAATGGGCTTCACGGGCTTGTACAACAAGTATGCAAAGACCGTGTATAATTCCATATGTCGCATTATTTCGCATACGGCCGAAGCGGAAGATATCCTGCAGGAGTCATTTTACCATGCTTTTTCGGATATTCACCGTTTGCAGAACGCGGCGAGCTTCGGCGCTTGGGTGAACCGGATAGCACTCAACCGTTCGATCACCTATCTGCGGAAACGAAAAATCCGCTTCTACGAGACGGGAACATTTGATGTAGCTGATGAAGAAAACTACGATGAAAAAGAAGAAGCGCTGTTTGATTGCAAGGTAGCGGATGTACGACGGGCCATCGAACAACTGCCGTCCGGTTACAGAACGATTTTAAGTCTCTACCTTTTTGAAGACATTCCTCAAGAGGAAATTGGCAAGATGCTCGGTATTTCGCATACGACAGTGCGCTCGCAGTATCACCGTGCCAAGAAAAAAGTGATTCAAGTGCTAAAAGACAAGACATTATCATGAACGATCCGATAAAAAAATTCATACAAAAACACCGGGATGAATTCGATCATCTGGAACCATCAGACTTGGTGTTGGACCGCCTGAGGTCACAGCTCAACCCCACCCCTCCACCCGTGAAGAGAGGATACTTCCAGCGATACACAGGCGCTAAGTGGCTGGCTGCAGCATCGCTGCTATTGGGCCTGCTGTGCGTATATTGGCTGCTTGATCGCAGCGATGTTAACACCCTCAGCGAGCCACGCTTAGCTCAACAGCCGGCCCAGCAACCTACGCAACAGGTCATCCTCAAAGACACGCCTACTGTGGTACCCCTTGCGGCCGAACAAGCGGAAGCCCGCCCTGCGGCTCAAGAAGAGCCCGTACAGAAGAAGAGCACCGTTCGAACTGCGGCTACTGAGCGCCTGGCAGCACAGCCCTCACCGTTAGCATCCCGGCTTGCAGACAGCAGTTCAGCGAGCAAACGGCTGGCTGCCATACTCGAAATCGAGCAATCGCGCCGCATGGACGATCAGCTGGTGGCACTGCTTGCCGAGACGATGAATCGCGACAACAACACCAATGTCCGCTTGGCTGCATTGGATGTGCTCAGCCAGCACCTGCATGAGCCAAAGGTCGCCCATATTTTCACCGTATCACTCACCACACAGGATGACCCGTTGGTGCAGCTCGGGTTAGTCAAAATAATCGGACAACTGGACAATATGGATGTTGAAGAAACACTTTTTGCACTGGTTCGGGATCCGTACACATTCGCTGCGGTAAAAGACGAGGCCTACGCCGTCTTGCTGCGGCAAAACAAGCTGTAAGATCCGTTTTACGCATATATAACATCAACAATAAAAACAAAATCACATGAAAAAGCAGACTATCACCTTGGCACTCTTTCTCTCCCTGTGCTTCTCAGCATGGGCGCAAAAGGAATACAGCATTAAGAAAAATACGGGTACGTTACGTCTTAACCTGACGGGAGCCATTATCGAAGGCTATGAGGGTAACGAAATCATCTTTTCTAGCCAGCGTGCGCCGGAAGAAGAAGACGAGCGGGCGAAAGGGCTACAAGCGCTTAGCAGTTTGGGCTACAAAGACAACACCGGCCTCGGCATCAGTGTGACCGACAAAGGTCAGCATGTTGAGGTAAACCTCGTGGGCAACAGCAGGCGCAACGATGTGCTGAAAATCAAGGTACCCAACCGGATGAACGTGACATTCAACAATGAAAAGTCAATATTTGTAGACACCCTTCATATCAAAAATATAAAAGGAGAGCTTGAAGTTTCCACGAGCTATAATGGGATCATCCTTGAAAACAACAGTGGCCCCATGAACGTAAAGACGGTTTACCGGGACGTCGAGGCATCCTTTGCAAATGATATAAAGGGGCCCATCTCCATCATCTCGGTATACGGGCACGTCGACGTAGCAATTCCTAAGGCCACTAAGGCCAATCTCACATTGGGTACCAGTTATGGCAAGCTTTATGCGGCTGATGAGCTAGATATTTCCATTACGCCAAAAGAAGACGGACGCGATGATGTTGGGATAACCAGCGCTGATGCAAAACCTTCCGTCCGTAACGTATATATTCCGGTAAATGGGGAGCGCCTTGCTGTAAATGTCGGCGGGGGGCGTGGAGCGGTGATTTTGTCAGACAGCTTATCTGCTTTGGGCGCTATTTCAATCAGAGGGTTTGCCGCCGGCGGGAGCGAACCGGAAAACATAGAAGGCACGATCAATGGTGGCGGCACCAACCTGATTCTCAAATCCACTTATCGAAACGTATACCTCCGTACTAAGTGACAACTATGCAAAAGGACGCGTTTAACTCCGTCCTTTTGCTGTTGCCTTTTTCAAACTTTTCATTTTCCGCGCTGTTGTTTCTGATAAACGAATAGAAGTAGATATGGAAAATCAAGAGCATAAGAAACCCTCAGATCCGGAAACGCGCGAGCGCGGGATTGCAGAAAACGAGCGGGCGAATTACAGCTCAGCGTCTGCTGATAAGCACAAAACGCATGACGAAGACGAAGACTCCGATATTCGGGAAACCGATGATGTGAGGGAGACAGATACCGGCGGGAGTGACTTAGCCGGTACCGCTTCAGGCAATTTGGAGCCCGACGATCTGCCGAATAAAGACGAGTAATTTTTTCGCGCTAAAGTTGGCATTTTCAGCAGAAAAGCGGAAATTCGCCAAAAAGTATTCTTGCGTCCGACATATCAAAAATGGCTCTTGTTAGGGTTCCTTACCCTGACTTGGGGCAGTTCTTTTATCCTGATTAAGCAAAGCCTCGGTGTGTACACTCCCCTACAGGTGGGCGCGTTGCGCCTATGCGCCGCCGGAATCATATTGGTCGTTTTCGGTGTCCGCAATTTAAGACATATTCCCAGAAAACTTATGCCATGGGTGGTTGCAGGCGGTGCGATGGGCAATTTCATTCCGATGTTTCTGTTCCCGCTTGCGCAGGAAAAAGTCAGCAGTTCCATGGCCGGTATTCTGGATTCACTGGTCCCTATTTTTATACTCTTATTCGGCTACTTATTTTTCGGAATAAAAAGCAGATGGTCGCAAGTCGTTGGAGCCGTTATAGGATTTATTGGAGCTGCGGTCCTTGTTGGCGACGGTGGAAACGGCGGTCGAAGTGACGCGTTCCATTCATTGCTCATAGTATTAGCCACGGCATTTTACGGAATGAACGGTCTGATTATCACGAGGCACCTTTCGGGCATACCATCTTTCAAGCTGTCTTCTGTCGTGTTTACCGTCTGGTTCGGGCCGGCGCTGCTCATTCTTGGATTCAGCGGTTTCTTCTCCACGTTTGAAGGTACAGCGCCACAATGGCAAGGCTTAGCTTACGTGGCCATTCTCGGCCTTGTCGGCACGGCGCTGGCCATGATACTATACTACAAGTTGCTGCAGCTCACGTCTGCAATTTTCGCCGCTATGGTTACTTACCTCATGCCCATTGTCGCGGTAATGTGGGGGCTGCTGGATGGTGAGCGGCTCGCGTGGTCTCACGCTGCCGGCGGCGCACTGATTCTTGTCGGTGTCTATCTCATTCAGCAGAAACCTAAGGCGCAAGTTGCTGCCGAGGCGCCAGACAGCGTTATCAGCTGATATCCGGCACGGATTACATCGTAGCTGATCATGATCTCCGCGCCGCTGTCCACAGGTAACATGGTAAAAAAAAAGATTTACCGAATAGAAGAAAGCCGGTCAATGGGGGTCAGCAGCACCTTCCTGAATTCCACTTCTGCACCTTCCGCTTGCAGGGCAATACGACCTTCCTTTGCCGTACACTCAAAGCCGTCATTCACCAAATCACCATTCACCCACACGCGGACACGCCGGTCTAAGACCTCAATTTTCATACGGTTCCACTCGCCCACGGGAGCCTCCGAACCATCCGTAAGATTCTTGATCCTGCGCTCTTTGCCATCCGTACTGCCCCAGTTAGCCTTTGGCCCGCGCCTTTCTTCCATGTCGGGCACACGGATATCCTCGCCGATACACCAGAAATCACCTGCATTTTCATGCATCATCTGTACCTCGATTGACTGGGGAAACATATCATACAAGACGCGGGGTGTAGAGGTATGCACCAGCACCCCGCAGTTGCCGGGTTCTCCGGCGAAGCGATATTCGACCTCCAGGCGGTAGTCGCTAAATGATCGGTCCGTTATAAGGTGACCATTCGGATTGCCCAAGCTCACCAAAAGGCCGTCCCTGACAATAAACGGGCTTGTTACGTCTGCCCCGCCGTCCATTGCCGGCACATCAATGTGCCAGCCTGTCAAGTCCTTGCCATTGAATAAGCTTTCAGACTGCGAAAACGCGGGAGCAGCATATGCCGCCATAACGAACCAGCATAAAAACATCAACGATAGCTTCATAATCACAAACTTACCCAAATCGCGTTATATAAACAAGCCTTTAGAAAGCTGAGCTCGCTATCCGATACAGCAGCATACAACCGGTTACGGATAGCGGTTAAAGGGAATCCGCCTTTATGATCTCTTCCGGCGTTCTTTTAGTTAAACCGTAATAGAACTTCTGGCCAGCGACATATTTTTCACGCAGTTCGAAGTTTTCGAATGACGGGCCTCCTGGAATCGGCATATAGTGCGACGTATCCCTACTTCCGCCGCTCCAATACCGGGCTCTGCCGTTAACCCGCACGACCAGCGAGGGGTCAACATCACCTTTCTCTTTTTTCCAGTACTGGGTCAGTTTGAACGGTGTCCGGTATTTCCAATTCAACTTGGTCTTGGCCAGCGAATCCTCCGGCCAGGCGAGTAGTTGCGCTATCGGCTCATTGCCCGTAGCAAATACCCATCGGTTACCAGCTTTGTCTTCCAGCATTTCACTGCCGGGAAAGCTCTCCTTTTCAATGAAATCGATCCCGTCGAATCCGGCATAGAGCTGCTCAGATCGGATTACCCCATTTTTTAAGTGGAGCCGCCTCAGTCTGGGGTAGTTGCCCATAGTCGCCGTTATTGCGCAGCGATCCATGAGTGCGCTTTGATCGTGGTGAAACACCTGCACACACAGCTCCTCAGGCCGGTCGCTGCGGATCGACAGCCGCAGGTAGGGCGCTGCGCCGTTGGCGAAGCGCTCCATAAACACAAAAACCGCCAGTTCTTCCGCCGCACCGGCACCCTCACCGATGCGACTGATGGTTCCCCGCGTCTTCGCTGAAGGATGATACGGACCCGGTGTAGGCGTATCTCCGGCCCAAAGCAGTTTCCCCCATACGCCGTCTACCACAGAGGGCGAAATCTCACTGAACTCCATTTTCCCATCCACCACCGGTTCAATGGCCAGGAAGTTTATCATGTGTACTTCTCCTCCGCTTTCATAGCCTACGCGGATCAAACCCCTCGGCCCACCACCATAGCGGTTTCCGGAATTTTCCACACCGTAGGGCCAAAGGCTGAAAACAATGCCATTCTTAGCGCCCCAAACCGGATCGCTGCTACGATGATCCGGTCGGATCCAATTCGGGTTTGAGGATTCCTGTGCACAGACTGCTGTGCCGAGAAGAACGCTAAGCACCAGGCATACGACAGCTTTCATTCCTGCCACGATTGACCTCCTTTACCTGTTCTTGATTTCAAATTTCGTGATATTGACCGGTCCTCCGTCTTTTCCCTGGGCAGCAACACCGGCACGGAATCCCATTCCCCAGGGCACGAGCGAAGCAGCGTCATACCCTTCCATCACCGTGTTCCATACTTCCCCCTCTTTCCATGAAAAGTCAACAATATGGCCATCTGACACCGCCATTTTGAGGGACACGGTGTCTCCCGTCCCGTCAATATCAAGTTCCTCCATGTACTGCACATCATCTTTCGCGATCCGCCAAACTTTCACCTTTTTCCCGAATACGCCTATCCCGATGCCGGCGATCGGAGCGCCGAACCGGTTGTTTGCCCCACCGATCATCGCGACGGACGCCCCTGCCTCGTCACCGGTGTTCGCGATGTTGATATCCGCCATCACCTCGTAATCGATGGAGGTGACGGGTTGGACGAGCAGGGTGCCGATGCCATCGTTAGCCTCAGATGCCGTCAAAAACAGGCCATCCGCCCCTACGCGGTATTCCACCGGTTGGTTTACCCGCCAACGCCAAACAGGGTTCAGCGACTCAAAACGATCAGTATAATCTACTGAGGCAACGTCGCGATTGTAGGTTGCGTCGTTGGCAAACACCGGCCAGCCATCAGCTGTCCAGTTGATCTTTTCCAGAACGCCTTCCCGGCCTACATACACACTTCCCGCCTGGTTGTACGCATGGTACAGGTAATAGAAGTCGCCTCCGCGCTCCACCACAGTCCCGTGGCCGGCACACTTCCAATGATCATTATCAACCAATACGGGGTTACGTTCATATTTTTCCCACGGCCCCAGTATATGCTTGGCCCGCGCTACTCCAGTTTTGTAATTGCAGGTCACCTCGCAGCAAGCTCCCGCTGAATAGGTAGCATAGTAGTAATCGTTGTGCCTGAACACGCTGATTCCCTCTACCAGCTGACCTTCCCATTCACTGTCGTTTACAAAAAGCAGATGCATTTCTCCCTGCAGTTCCGTTCTTTCCGGATTGATCTCCTGCGCCCACATCGGAGTGGGTTGACCTTTGCTATTGCCATCCTCCTTCCATAGCAAATAGATTTTGCCGTCCTCGTCTTTCACTTCATATGCATCTATAGAACCCAATTCCTGACTTATCAGCGGCCCATGATCGGTATACGGTCCTTCGGGAGCCGGGGCGCTGGCCACGGCCACGGCCAGGCGTCCGGTCGATTTATCGCGAGCGGTATAGTACAGGTACACCTTGCCCTGTTCCTCGTCATAAGCCAACTCGGGTGCCCAGAAATTGTTCCTTGCCCATTCGGGCAGATCGGCAAATGCATAGGAAACCTGTTCCCAGTTGACCAAATCATTGGACTTGTAAATCGGGAACAGCGGCGCCCATTCGTTTGAAGTGGCTGATGCCCAGTATGTGTCGCCGATTTTAATTACCGTGGGGTCTGGATGATCTCCGGGCAATACAGGGTTGATAATGGTCATCTGTTCGTCCTGCTTATCCGCCGGCCTGTTTCCGGTACAGCCGTAGGCAAGTGGCAACAATATTGCCAAGCACATTCCAATGGTTTTGTTCATGGAGCTAATATCGTAAAAAAATTGTATGCAGGCGATCTTTCTAACAATGCCAACAAAACTGCCTATTGCGGGTTTTCTCGTAAAACGTATCATATGCATAAAAGCGTCTTTCCCCTTAGTTTGGCACTGCTAACAGTGAACGCATCAGATGCGCAGCAGCAGGCATTTGAGCAACGAATAGTGGCTTCAGATCTGGCTGATCCTTGGTCGATCTCGTACGGTTCTGATGGCTATTTGTGGATTACCGAAAGCAAAACGTACCGTGTGTGCAGAATAGACCCCGAATCGGGGAGCATGACAACCGTCCTCGACCTGACTGACAAGCGCTTGTTCCCGCGGCACGACACACTGGACACCGGTGGCAAGCCATGGCCACAAGGCGGCTTAATGGGCCTGGCGCTGCATCCCGATTTTTCGTCCGGAAAACCGTTTGTGTATTTAGCTTACGTCTATAAGTTTGAAGAAGCCGGCAACGAAGGAAATGGGTGCCTTCCTGATTTTGGTGGCTGCCTGTTCAAAACGAAAGTTGTTCGCTACCGTTACGAAGACCATAGTAAGCAGCTGGTCAATGAAGAAGTAATAGACGACGATATACCCGGGAGCAACGATCACAATGGCGGAAGGCTGATCATTATGCCCGCCAAAGGAAACCATTATCTATTTTATGCAGTTGGCGATTTGGGGGCGGGGCAATATGATAACGCCGGACGACCGAATTTCGCTCAGGATCCGGGGACAAAGGAAGGCAAAATACTGCGCTACCTCGCGGATGCCGATGATTCCAGGCAAGGGCCCGGCGCGTGGATCCCCGATGATAATCCCTTCAACGCCGACACACTGTCGCCGGTATATTCCATCGGGCATAGAAACGCGCAAGGGCTCGCATGGGGCAACGTCAATGGAGCGACTTATTTGTACGCCAGCGAGCATGGCCCATTTTCGGACGATGAGATAAACCGGATCGAGCCGGGAAAAAACTACGGACATCCGTTGATCATCGGCTATGCCGACGGAAACTATAACGGTCTGGCAGCCGGGGTCTCACCACACAGCCACCTTCCGGGACCATGGAACACCAGCTACCCGTTGATCGTTAGCGAGCAGGACGCCGCTGCCCAACTGGGCGAAGCGTACCGCGACCCGATATATAGCTTTATGCCCTCGGACAATGAATACCTTCTTGACAAGATGAAACAGATACGTGCGTCGGAAAGTCCAGAATGGCCATCGGTGGCACCGAGCGGTTTAGCCTTTTATCACCACGAGGGAAAACCGGAATGGAAAAACAGTTTATTGCTGACTACGCTTAAGGCAGGGGCACTTTATCGCATCCCGTTACGACCTGATGGCGAAGGATTAGCCAGCGAGCCTGAGAAACTGATTGAAGCGAACGTACGCTACCGGGATATCTGTATAGCTCCAGACGGGATGAAACTGTTTGTAATCACGGACAAGTCGGCGGTGACCTCCGGCCCCACGGAAGAGAAACCCGACGAGAGCAATATGCGGGGATGTATCATTGAATATAGGCTGGTGAGATAAGCTGCTTGCAAACGGTTCGTAATCGTGCGCTCGCCAGAATTTGCGAGAATAGGGATTATTCGATCTGCAATAGTTTGTAGATACGTTTAGCAATCTCAGCATTATCCACGAAACCCCGAAAATGCTCCGCCCCCGGGCCATAAGCGGCCAGTGGTACAGGTATGCCGGTGTGGTCTGTCGTGGCAAAACGGCCCAGAACCTCACCGGTTTTATCGTTGCCATCCAGCACGACCAGCCCCCCTGTTTCGTGATCAGACGTGACGATGACCAGCGTTTCCCCATCGGCATCGGCATATTCCAGCGCCTGGCCGACCAGCCTATCGAAACTCAGGTATTCGGTCACCGTAAAGGGTATTGAGTTGCTATGGCCGCCGCCATCAATTTTAGCACCCTCAACCATCAAAAAGAAGCCATTGTCACCGCTTTGCGTGTTCAAAAATGTCACTGAAGGGAGGAACGCATGTTCGATCATTCGGTAGTCAGTATTGATACTGCCCTGCTCGCTACTCAGTTTATCCCATTCACGGCTTACCCTGTCTGACGCGAATGCCAGCACTCGCTTGCTCTTGCTTTTTTCAATGCCCTCCAACCCCTCTTGCACGTCAAAGCCTTTGTTGCGCAGCTCGACGAGCAACGCGCTGTCTGCTTCTGCAAAGGCGGGGTGGAAACCGCCCACCACCAATGACAGCTTCGAGTCTAACAAATCGTGAGCAATGCTATCCAACAGGTCGCGCTCGCTGACATGTGCATAAAATGAAGACGGTGTTGCTCCCGTTACACGGTCGTTAGAGACGATGCCGCTAACAATTCCTTTCGTGGCGAGGCGATCAGGAATATTGGTTACCGGATTTCCGAGCGTATCCACGCCGATATAACGGTTACGGGTTTTGACACCCGTGGCCAGGGCGCTACCGCCCGCAGCGGAGTCCGTATGGTAGTTGTCTGTCGAGCTGGTGTATAGATAACCCGTGTATGGCATATTAAGCACATTCAGCAATCCGCGGTTAGCGATTGCGGCGGCCGACAGCTGAGACAACCCGGCCCCATCGCTAATTAACAGGATAATATTGCGCGGCCTTGTACCCAGTTTCGCAGTGTAGCGCGGTTGGTAAGGCACATAAGGTGCGTCTTCGCGGTAAAAATGCCGGGCGTAGTTGCGCATAAATTCCGATACGCCTATCGGGTCATCGGTGTTAATGTAGTCGATCCCCAATTTGACCCATTCATACCAGGTAGTCCGCGTATCCGGGCTTGCCCAGAAGCGGATTTTCTTTCCGATACGATGAACCGAGTCTACAATGGCTTTCACCTTAATCAAATCCGGTTCGGTAAGTCTTCCAAAGCCATTCCATTTAGAAATAGCGGGGAACGGAGCACTGAACAAGCCGATGCGTGCCAGTTGATCCGGGGTGTAATGCACACCCAGATCCCCGTCAAAAAAGAACATTTCGTCAAAGTCGGCAAAGTTGGCCGCCTCGGGCTTTTTGCCGCTGATAACCAGCTTAACCGCTTTGGGATTGTTCTTGCTGTCAAAATAGTCGCGGTGCGGCCGCAATTTCTCAGTCAGCACGTTAAGGACGGGCCCTCCATCGGTTTTCGGATCGATCAGCAGCTGAAGCTGGCCCTGATCGGGATAGAGATAACCATCTTCAGCATCTTTAAATGCCCTAAGGATCGGCTCCAAATAGAGCTTGTCAAACGTACGCTCGTCGCTAATTTCGTGCGCATCGTGGGCCACGTATAGTTCGCCATCCTTTAGGAACAGATCCACCTCCATAGATCCAAAACCCAGACTATACGCCAAGGTAAACGGATTATTTCGGCTGTAGTCGTTGTGCGAATGCGCGTTGCCTACATAAGCAACCGGGCGGATTTGCGATGAGGCCGGAGCCACCACGAGAAGCGCTGCGCTCACCGCGAGAATATGAATAATCGTGTTCGTTTTCATCAGTCGTTGTTTTATTGCTATCGCCCAGGCTGGAACCATACAGGCGCGTTACGGCTAGGTATGTCACCTCGCATATGCCGGTTTACCCACTCAATCGTTATGAAAGCCATTACACGATATTTGGTGTATAAACTCCGCAAAGGTGGGTTGGATGTGTTAACTGAACATTGGGCCAAGATTGTCTTTTGGTAAAGATTGGAACAATTTCGGCGGCCCGATGGTATACGTTACAGATGTCTGAAGTTCGATTTGTAAATGTCCGATTTTTTTTAGTAGTTTGTCTTACTATCCAAGTCCAATACACTAATTAATTATGTTCCAACGTGAGAAATCTTCATGATACAGACCTCGTTCATCGTCTCAGGCAACGTGACCAGTCGGCTTTTGAGGAAGTATTCGAAGCACATCATAGAAAAATATACCAGTTTGCGCTCCGGCTGCTTCGTGACGAAACCCTAAGCGAAGAGATCGTCCAGGATACGTTTCTGCAGTTTTGGTTGCATTGCGAGTATTTGGATGACCAACGGTCGGTTGTACCCTACCTATATGTCACCGCCCGACGTACCATCACCGACTATTGGCGGAAAGCCGCGACATCCAAAGCCTTTTTGGATCGGCTATATCACCGCATAGCGATTGCCCATAACAACACCGAAGAACAGCTCAATCTTCGCGAGCTGACACATGTCACCCAAACCGGGTTAAAGCGGCTATCGGACCAGCAGCATGCCGTGTTCATGCTGAGCAGAGGCGAGGGACTCACCTACCAAGAAATCGCCGAGCGCATGCAGATATCGCGCGATACGGTAAAGTATCACCTCATCAATGCACTAAAAATACTACGAAAGCATTTTGAACAGCATGGCGTCACCTGCATCCCCCTGCTGTTTTTGTGTTAACTTTTTTTACCGATCCACTACCCACTCCCGTAGCTGCCACGTACTTATTAATAATAGACCACAATAACGGTCACGCCCATAACGCGGGATAGCTATGGAAAAAAAGGAGCATATAAGGAAACTGTTGGACGCATTTGCGTCGGGGCGAATCAGCAGAGCAGCATTTGACGAGCTTCACCAATACTTGTCAGCCAACGATCAAGACGAGGTCATTGCTTCCTGGGTGGACGAACACCTGCGCCAAGAAGAAGATAATGATCAGATTCCCGTTAATCGTCAAAAGATGATCTCTACGATCATCAACCATCCCGACTTTGAACGCAAATCGCGCCGACACAGTGGCTTGCTGCGCTATACCCATTGGTTGGGCGGCACAGCGGCACTAATTTGCATCGGGATCGGGCTTTGGTGGACACAGCCCGTCAACGAACCTTGGCAGGAAGCCGAAGACAACAATACTACCGTTTCAGCAACCTCACTTCCGGCCTCAGGCACGGATAAAGCAGTCCTCCGTTTGGCCGATGGCACAGTGGTCGACCTGGAGGAGGCATCGAACGGAGTGGTGGCCAGTGAAGCCGGTGTATCCGTCGTTATGGAAGGTTCTGAGCTGGAGTATCGCCAATCAGCGCATTCCACCGGTACCGTCCAAGCAGAGCACAGCATTCATATCCCTAAAGGCAAGCAGTACCGGCTCACCTTGCCGGACGGCAGCCGAGTCTGGCTCAATGCAGCATCGTCGATCATATTTCCAGTACAATTCGCCGAAGACAAACGGGTGGTTACCATCGAAGGTGAAGCGTTTTTTGAAATACACCACGACTCAAAAAAGCCCTTTGTGGTGCAGACGGCACTGCAAACGCTGGAAGTGCTGGGAACCACCTTCAACGTAAGCGCCTACGCCGATGATGGCTACGTAAAGACTGCGCTTATTTCGGGGAGTGTACGTGTCGAAAGATCGGGAGATGGCCCACTTGCGGGCCGTTCGCTCATTCTCAGTCCCGGAGAGCAATCGCTGATCGAAGCGGACGGCAACACGATCAGGCGGGCCGCTGTAGACACACGGCGCGTCGCTTCGTGGAAAGACGGGCTATTTACCTTTCATAACGAACCTATAGAAGAGGTTATGCGGAAGGTGGCACGTTGGTATGATGTCGAGGTCGAGTATCGGGACGGCATGGCAGGTAAGCGAATCGGAGGCAGCGTTCAGCGGTTTCAAGAGGTAAACAAACTGATGAAAGCATTGCAGGCGACCGGCCTGCTGCGCTATCAAATGGAAGGAGGTAAAATTCTGATTATGAAATAGCCATACCTCCAACAATAGCGAAAACAGCCGGAACGTTGCCGCGTTCCGACTGCCGGGGTCAAGGACCCTCGATTCGTTAATTGCTCGGTGATTTGCAAAAACCAATTTTAACTAACAAACCTTGTTCAAATGTATGAAAAAAAAGCTGCTTTGGGCATGTCCCAAAGCGCATTACACCAGTTATATCTATCGGTAATTATGAAATTGAGTGCTGTCTTGGTTGTGATTAGCTTGCATTTCAGTGTATTTGCCAGTGCGCAGAAAATCACGATGCAACTCCGTTCAGTATCATTAGAAACCGTTTTTCAGGAACTAAACAGGCAGAGCGGCTACCACTTTCTATTTGATGCTGATGCCATCACCCAAGCGCCCAAGGTTAGCATAGTCTGCAAAGATGCTACGCTGCGCGACGCGCTAGACCAATGCCTGCACGGATTGCCGCTGACCTACACCATTGAAGAGGCCAACGTCATCATTTCCCGGGCGGCGCCCCGCACGCAGACCCAGCAACGCGTCGTCACGGGGCGCGTCACCAGCGAAAAAGGAGAGGCGCTCGAAGGCGTCACAATTGCGCTGAAGCAATCTCAGCAGCGTGTTGTCTCCGACCGTGCCGGCGCCTATCGGATTGCCATATCCGGCAATGAAACCGCATTAGTCTTCACGATGGTTGGCTACCATCCGGTCGAACGCGCTATCGGCAGTTCCTCCGTCCATGACGTGGTTTTGAGAGAAGCGGTAGATGATCTCGAAGAGGTCGTCGTAGTGGGTTACGGCACGGTGCGTAAGTCCGATCTGACAGGATCCGTAGCGACCATCTCCGAGCGTGATATCAAATCGACGCCGGTTGTCGATTTCGGTCGTGCGCTACAAGGACGAGCGCCGGGTGTATTGGTGACTCAAAACTCCGGGAGCCCCGGCGCGCCCGCCACCATACGGATTCGCGGTACCGGGTCGGTCAATGCCGGCAACGACCCGCTTTATGTCGTTGACGGGTTTCCCACGGGCTCGATCAATACGCTCAACCCCGCAGATATTGAGTCCATCGAAATTCTGAAAGACGCCTCGTCGACCGCAATTTACGGCTCGCGCGGCTCCAACGGCGTCGTTATCGTGACTACCAAGCGGGGTAAAGCCGATCAAAACGATATTGCCTTTGAAAGCTATTACGGCATGCAAACCGTACGGCATACCATCCCCTTGCTCAACAGCCGTCAGTACGCCGAGTTTATCAACGAAGCCAGAATCAACGGTGGCGGCGAGCCCTATTTCGACGGGTCGTCTGCCGAGCGCGCACTCCCCAATCAGATTGAGGTCGACACGGACTGGCAGCACGAAGTTCTCCGCCCGGCCCCGTTACAGCAATATCAGCTGATGCTTACCGGCGGCGAAAGCAAAACGCGTTACGCTATTTCCGGCAATATCTACAGCCAGCAGGGCATTATCGAACGGTCCAGCTTCAAGCGTTATACGCTTCGTACCAATATCGATAGGGAGCTTTCCGAGCATGTAGTGCTAGGGCTAAACCTTACCGGTGCGATGATAAAGGGCCAGGCCGCCCACTCGCAGATCGGCGGCGGATCCAACGCTGGGGTGATGAATGCTGCCGTAAACTATGCACCCGTATTTCCCGTGTTTAACGCCGACGGATCCTACTACCGCGACCAAGGCCCACTAAACGGCAACCTGGTTGACAACCCCGTGGGTATCGCCCGGGAGATCACCGATAAGTCGCTAAACAATAGGCTGATGGTCAATGCATTTGCAGATGTAAAACTACTGGAAGGACTTACCCTCCGCACATCGCTGGGAGGCAACATCGAAAACACCAAATTCAACTATTACGTCACCCGCAACATCGGCTTGGGCATGGGAACCAACGGCATAGCGCGCATAACGACGGGTTTGAACCGCGAATGGTTAAATGAAAATACGCTGACCTTCAGCCGCGATTTCAATGACCACCACCACCTGACCGCCCTTGCAGGGTACACGGTGCAGGGCATCTACTTCGAAGGCGTAGAAGCCAACGCCCGCGACTTCAACGATGATTTTGCGTTGTATCACAACCTCGGAGCCGGGGGCACCTTGCAGCGGCCCCATTCCGATGCCAGCGAATGGGCGCTGCAATCCTACCTCGCCCGCATCAACTACCGGTTTCAGGATCGGTTCCTGCTTACCCTGACTGCGCGGGCCGACGGTTCATCACGGTTTGGACCCAACAAAAAATACGGTTTTTTCCCTTCGGGCGCCTTCGCTTGGCGTATCATCAACGAGTCCTTCATGCACAATCAGCAGACCATCTCCGACCTCAAGCTTAGGGTCAGCTACGGCCTTACGGGCAATCAGGACATCCGCAATTTCGGTTACCTCTCCATTATAGGCAACGTGCAGTATCCGCTCGGAGGCGCCAATCCGGTGTTGCAGACCGGTGCGGTGCCGGTCAGTCTCAGCAACTTAAACCTTGGTTGGGAAAGCAACGCCCAGCTTGATGCCGGCATAGACGTCGCCTTTTGGTCCAATCGAGTCCGGCTCACCGCCGATTACTATCGCAAGCGGACGTTTGACCTGCTGTTTGATGTTAACGTCCCTCAGACCACCGGCTACAGCTCTTCACTGCGCAACATCGGCGAAGTCGAAAACCGCGGGTTTGAAATCGGGCTTAATACAGACAATCTAAAAAAGCACGCCTTCGAGTGGACCACCTCGCTCAATCTAACCTTCAATCGAAACAAGGTACTCAGTCTCGATGGACGCGATGAATTTACCACCGGAGCCGCGAGCGGCCACCATGGCGTTACCAATACCGTATTGATGAAAGTCGGCGAACCGCTGGGCGATTTCTATGGCCGGAAGGTCATCGGCATCTTCCAAACCGATGAAGAGGCCCGTTCGTCCGGCCAGCCAAACGCCGCCGCTGGGGATCTTCGGTATGCCGATATCAACGGCGACGGCGAAATCAACGATAACGACCGTACGGTCATCGGCAACGGCAATCCGCCCGTATTCGGCGGGATGACTCACTACCTGCGCTGGCGCAATATTGACCTTACCGTTTTCCTTCAAGGTAGTCTGGGCAATGACATCCTGAATTTCGCGCGGTTTGACCTATACAACCTCAATGGCAACAACAACCAATCCATTGATGTGTTAGACCGCTGGACCCCTTCCAACCCGAGTCAAACGACCCCGCGGGCAAATTCCACCGGTGGCCAGCGGATTCTGTCGTCCTTCCATATCGAAGACGGCTCCTATCTGCGGTTGAAAAACATCGCATTGGGGTATACCATCTCCGGCGATAACATGCGTCGTATCGGTCTGGGCGAGATTAGAGCATATATCGCTGCGCAAAACTACCTGACATTCACCCGGTACAAAGGCTTTGACCCGGAAGTCAACCGGTTCGGCAATTCAGCCATCAACCAAGGAATGGATTTCGATGGATATCCCAACGCCAAAACCATCATGTTAGGACTAAACATAAAGCTATAATTATGAAACCACATATCATATGCCTTCTCGTGCTACTTGCTATTCTTCAAGGTTGCGACGCCAAGTTGGATGTAGCACCAAGGGGTTACCTTACTTCAGGGACGTTTTACAAGACCGAGACAGACGCCAAAGCCGCGGTCATCGGTGCTTACGCCGTACTGCACGAGCTATATTGGGCCGAACATATTTTGACGCCAAACGAGATCTGTGCAGACAATGGTATCCCTTTCCTTACCGGAGGGGCCGACCGAATAGCCATCTGGCGATATACCCACAATGCTGCCAACATCTACCCCGGCCAGATCTGGCAAGCTTCGTACAAAGCTATCCAGCACAGCAATGTCATTATAGACCGGGTGCCGGGCATTAGCATGGACGAACAGCTTAAACGCGTTTACATTGCGGAAGCTAAGTACCTCCGGGCCCTGCACTATTTCAACCTGGTCCGCTTTTTCGGGGAGCTTCCATTGGTGCTGTCTGAAACCACCAACCTGGAAGAGGTTGAAGTGCCCCGCTCGTCTATAGCAGATGTTTATCAACTCATTGAAAGTGACCTAACGGAGGCCGAAGCCACACTGCCGCTACTGCATGAAACTGAAAAAGGCAGGGCCACCAAGGGCGCAGCTATGGCCCTTCTGGCCAAGGTATACCTTACCCGCGCGGGCAACACGCCGAGCTCGCCCTACTGGGCGCAGGCCGCTTCCAAGGCAAAAGAGGTCATTGATCTGAAAATCTATGACCTATGGGAAGACTATGCCGATGTATTCACGCTGGCAAATCGGGGTGGCAAGGAGTCCATTTTCGAGGTGCAGTTTCTGACCGATATCAAAGGCAATCACTTCACCACAGGGTATGCCCCGCGAGGTGCACCCATTGTACCCAACAACGGATTTGGCATTTTCCGGGTCACTAAGTCACTTTTTGATAGCTACACCGCCGATGACAAGCGTAAGGCCGTCTCGTTTTTAACTTCCTATGTCCATCCGGGCACCGGTCAGACGGTCCATCTATCCGTCGACGACCCCGATCCCACGGTGGCCGTATCCTTCTGGAAGCTGGCAGACCCAACGGTCAGGGTCGGTCTCAACGGAGGCACCAGCTGGCCGTATATGCGGTATGCGGAAGTGCTGCTCATTTATGCCGAAGCGCTCAATGAAGCAAACAACGGCCCTACGCCGGCTGCTTACGAAGCGATAAACGAGGTCAGAGATCGCGCCGGACTGACCGCACTGAGCGATCTGGACAAAGCAGCCTTTAACGAAGCCGTCTTGCTGGAGCGGAGGCTCGAGTTGTGTTTCGAGGGCCACCGCTGGTTTGACCTCGTTCGCCGGGATCAGTTGATCGAAGCCGTCACAAACGAAAACAGCTTCGGCAGAAACGCGCCGATCAAGGAGATTCACAAGCGCTTTCCCATCCCATTTCGGGAGATGGAAGCGAATAAGAAGCTCGAACAGAATTCAGGCTATTAATTTATACGTATCCATGAACAAGATTGCATATTTCATAGCTATGTCGGTGCTATGGCTCGCCGCCTGCGAGCGTGCAGACCGGCCTTACGACATTGTCATATACGGTGGCACCCCCGGCGGATTCATCGCCGCCATCCATGCCGCCAACAACGGCAAGACGGTGGCCCTTATCGAGCCCACCTATGCTGTTGGGGGCATCCTCGTAAATGGTCTTGGCGTTACCGACATAGACAGCCAGAAAGACTTTCAGAACAGCCTTGCCGTGGGCGGTTTGGCCATTGAGTTCTACCGGCGCATCGCCGTGCATTACGACCGCGAGGCGGCATTTTTAGACGCGGTAAAAAATAAAAAGAAGGTGCGCGAGATCTGGCCGCACGAACCAGGCGTCGCCGAGCGGCTCATCGAGGAGTGGCTCGCGGCGGCAGGTGTGCATGTGTTTACCCAGACCCGGCTCTCCGAAAATTCCGGCGCGGTGACCAAATCGGGTACCCGCATCCAGCAAATCGCGATGGAAGACGGCAAGACCTTCCGTGCCCGGGTATTCATCGACGCCTCATACGAAGGCGATCTATTGGCAGCGGCCGGCGTTTCGGTCGCCTCAGGCCGCGAATCCAACGACACCTATGGTGAAACCCTCAATGGTGTCCGGGCCGAAACCACGCATGCCCAGTTCGCTTTGCCCATTGATCCCTATGTCGACCCCGGAAATCCAAGCAGCGGGCTGATTTACACCATTCAGCCGGGAGATATCGGCCAGCCGGGCAGCGCCAGTCCGTACATCCAAGCATACTGCTTCCGCGCATGCCTCACGCCGGTCAAGGAAAATCAGATTCCGTTTGAAAAGCCTGCCGGTTACGACCGCAGTCATTACGAGATTTACCTAAGGTACCTGAGGGCTGGCGGCAAGCTATTGTGGCCTTGGGCGTCCGTGCCCAACCAAAAATCAGATCTGGGCGCTTGGCACGACCTTTCTCACAATCTGTACGGCATGAACGTAGGCTACCCCACCGGAGACTACCGTACGCGCGAAGCGATTTTCAATCAGCACAAGACGTTTACCCAAGGTTGGTTTTACTTCCTGGCCAATGATCCCGAAGTCGGCGAGTTAGATCCCGATCTCCAACGGGAATGGGCATCCTGGGGACTGGCCAAGGACGAATTCACCGACAACGGTGGATGGCCGCGGCAGTTTTACGTACGCAGCGCTCGGCGGATGGTTTCAGATTACGTCATCACGGAGCATCATATACTCACACCTGATCCCATACCGGTTGAAGATCCTGTTGGGGTTGCCTACTGGCCTCCAGACGTGCACAGTACCCGACGGATCGTTAAAGACGGATACGCCTACAACGAAGGCTTTGTGTTTGAGCCAGCAGGGCAATGGCGGCCGCTTCCCATTTCTTACCGTGCGTTGGTGCCCAAGCCCGGCGAATGCACAAATCTACTCACTCCCACCTGTCCGTCATCAAGTTACATCGCTTACGGCGCTATCCGCTTGGAGTGGACCTTTATGGTGCTCGGTCACTCCGCAGCCGCAGCAGCCATACTGGCGATCGACGAAGACATCGATGTACAGCAGGTCGACTACGGCGAACTACGTCGTCGGCTGGAAGATGCCGGGCAGATTCTGGACCTGCCGGGTTTGATATAACGCAATAGCGATTAAGCACCAGACCTCCGCCCTTCCCCGGGCGGAGGTTTCCATCGCCTGCCGGCCGTCCTTTCCCATTTCGGCTACAACCCCACCCGTTTTGGCTACTCGCCCGGACCGGCGCCTCCCGAACTTTGCCCCATCGTTTATTTAACAGCATATATGACTATGGTACAACAACAAGCCGATGCAGCAAACGCTGCAAAACAAACAGAAAAAGTATGGTTCATTACCGGGGCTTCCCGGGGCTTCGGGCGGGTGTGGGCCGAAGCCGCACTCCAACGCGGCGACAAGGTAGCCGCCACCGCCCGCAACTTGGAAAGCATTGCCGATCTGGAAGAGAAATACGGAGCCAATGTACTTACACTGGCTTTGGACGTTATCAACCGCCAGCAGGCAACAACCGCAGTGAATGCCGCCCATGCCCATTTCGGCCGACTGGATGTCGTCTTAAACAATGCAGGCTATTCGCTCGTCGGAACGATTGAAGAAGCCAGTGCCGATGACATCCGGCAGCTATACGATACCAATGTGTTTGGCCCCGTTTCCGTGATCCAGGCCGCATTGCCGTTGCTGCGGAAACAAGGGCGGGGACACATCTTGGGCACGTCCAGTTCGCTGGGGCACGTAGCATATCCGGTAATTGGCTATTATTGTTCATCCAAGTGGGCCTTTGAAGCCATTTATGAGAGCTTAGCCGTTGAGGTAAAGCCCTTCGGTATTGATGTCACCATCATCGAGCCGGGCGCTTACGCGACCACGTTCAGCAGCCAAGAATCATTGAAGTTTGCGGATAGCCAGCCTATTTATGACGAATTGAAAGCTAAACTTTTCGGAAAAATCCAGCAGCTGGAAAAGGGCGCTCCCGAAGCAACGCCGGAAGCAATTTTTGCCGCGGTAGACGCCCCCGAGCCACCGTTACGTCTATTTCTGGGTAAGTATAACTTACCCGAGGTCCGTGAAGCCTATTCCAGCCGGCTAAAGATTTGGGAAGCATGGGAAGCCTTTTCAAATGCGGCCCAAGGGTAAAGTTATAACGCCGCATCCGGTATCCGCGAATGGATACCGGACGGCGTTTTACAGGTTAAATACTATCTTTGTATGATGAAAAGCGAACACGCACCCAAGCAGTTCGAGTCGTTATCGGAGGCCATGAAAGCCGTCGGTTTTCCGGCTCCCCAGCACCCGCTGATTGCACTTGTCAACGGCGTCGATAATCCCGTGGCTGGGCTGCCGCCCGCGCACCGCCATGTGTTAAATTTTTATAAGATATCCTTCAGACCCGATCTGGGGGGCACGCTGCGGTACGGACAGACCTATTTCGATTTCAGCGAGGGCGGGCTATTTTTCGCTGCGCCCCATCAGATTGTCGGCAATAATGACAAGGTGGGCAACGGCCAAGTCGAAAATCAGTGTGTCAATCAACAGATCACCCTATTAATACATCCTGATTTTTTGTTAAACTATCCCTTAGCAAAAACTATTAAGCGGTACCATTATTTTTCCTATTCCACCAACGAGGCACTGCATTTGTCTGACAAGGAAAAAGAAGTCATTCTTTCTGTTTTCAGGAACATGGAAGAGGAACTAAACAGCCGCATCGATGATATCAGTCACGATATAATTATCTCGCAGATCGAGTTACTGTTGAATTACGCCCATCGCTTTTACACGCGGCAATTCATCACCCGCAAGCCCGTCAATGATACGGTGTTAGGAGCCTTGGAAGCCCTGTTGGACGAGTATTTCGACGGGCAAGCGTCACTGAACGGCGGCATCCCCACGGTCCAGTCGCTTGCCGACCGGCTGAACTTTTCCCCAAGCTACCTCAGCGACATGCTGCGATCCCTCACCGGGCAAAACACCCAGCAGCATATCCACAACAAGCTGATCGAAAAAGCCAAGGAAAAGCTCTCCACCACCGGTCTATCTGTTTCGGAAATTGCCTATTCAATGGGCTTTGAACATCCACAGTCGTTCAGCAAGTTTTTCCGCAATAAAACAAATCAGAGCCCATTGGAATTTAGGGAAAGCTTCAACTGAGTGAAACGACCAACACATCTATTACAGCTATGCCTGACACCCTAATTAAGCATTTCAGAGAGTTTATTGAACTCGATCGCAACGAAGAAGCCGAAATGCTAAGCTTCTTCCGTTTGACATCCTTTTCCAGGAAAGAGGCGCTTCTCGAACCCTACACCAAGTGCAGGTTTCATTTCTTTGTTATCAAAGGATGTTTAAGGCTATTCTTTATAAACGATAAGGGCAATGAGCAAACCATTCAGTTTGCCATTGAAAATTGGTGGATCACCGATTACGCCGCTTTCGACAACCAAGCAATCACCGATTTTGCCATACAGGCCATTGAGCACACCGATGTGTTAGCCATCGATTACCCCAATCAGGAAAAGCTATTGAGGCGCTTTCCAAAGTTGGAACGGTATTTCCGTTTAATCTATCAGCGCGCCTATGCTGCATCCCAATTCCGGACAAGATATCTCTTCGACTTTTCGCGGGAGGAAGGCTATCATCACTTCAACGACAATTTCCCTGATTTTACAAACAGGGTACCACAGCACCTGCTGGCTTCGTACCTGAATATGACCCCCGAATATTTAAGCGAAATCAAGCGCAAAAAGCGTTCTTAAACCCGTTTAAGATTTTCCTCGCCGCAGCAATCTATTTTTGCCGGGAAATAAAAACAACTTATATGGAAAATCGGATTGACATTCACCAATTAGAACCCGGTGCATACAAAGGTATGTTTGCACTGGAAAATTACCTGCAAAATTCCCTGCTATCAAAGACACATTATTACCTGATCCTGATACGGGCCTCGCAGATCAACGGGTGTGCATTCTGCATCAACAAGCACACCGCTGATGCACTGGATCATGGCGAAACCAACCAGCGGATTTTCTTACTCGATGCATGGCGGGAAACCGACCTCTATACCGAGGAGGAACGGATAATTTTAGAAATGACCGAGGAAATCACCCTTATTCATGAAAGCGGATTGCAGGATTCGACCTACGACCGGGCCAAACAGCTATTTAATGACCACTACATCGCCCAAATTATCATGGCCGTAGTGACTATCAACGCTTGGAACCGGATCGCCATCAGTACGCAGAAAAAGCTGCAATAAGGTTTCGCAGTCCACCTTGCTGCCTATGTTTGCGTTTTTGCTTAATCTTTGCTGCAAACTGTCCGGATTACCCCCTTAAAATGGCAGTTACTACCCTTTGTGATTCCAACGGGGATCGTTAGTTTTGTTTCCATCACTAATCAAGACTCTGCGCTGAGCGCGCGGGGGGAGCAAAAACGAACGAAACATGGGAGCTGAATATATAAGTAAAGAAGTCCATACCGTTTTCGACGCGGTGATAGCAGCGTTGGAAACGGTACCTGCGCACATAGTAAATGAGGTTCCTTTTGAAGGCAGCTGGACATTAGGCCAGGTTGCGGAACACATCATCATTTGCAGCCAGGGCGTCCCCGATTCAAAGAGCCAGCATGCCGAACGTGCATACGACGAAAAGGCTGCAGACCTGCGTGCTATGTTTTCAGATAGGAATCAGAAATCAGAAGCAGATCCGCAGGTTTATCCCAAGGAAACGTCGCATAACCTACGGCAGTTGATTGTTCAGCTCACGCACAACAAAGAGCGGCTGCTACAGATTGCAGGCGGCAAAAACCTCACGGCTTTATGCCTTGACATGGAGTTTCCGTTCATCGGCTACCTCACCCGGTATGAATGGTTGACTTTTATCTGTATCCATACGCAATGGCATCTGAACCAAATCACCGATATCCTTCGGCATTTGGAAGAGCGTGCGACGAATTAGCGCAACACTCCTCGTGTTTATAAATATTGATGAAGACGATAAAAATATTTGGCGCCCGGCAAAACAACCTTAAAAACATTTCGCTGGAAATCCCCAAAAACAAAATAACCGTTTTCACAGGGGTTTCCGGCTCTGGAAAATCATCATTAGTTTTCGAAACTATCGGTGCAGAAGCACAACGCCAGATCAATGAAACCCAAAGCAGTTTTGTCAGAAATCGCCTGGCACATCTTGGAGTTGCAGATGTAGATAAAATTGAACACCTCAATGTTCCCGTAATCATCAATCAGAAACGGTTAGGTGGCAATGCACGCTCCACCGTAGGAACGGCCACAGATATTTATGCGGCTTTGCGTCTACTGTTTTCAAGAATGGGCAAACCTTTTGTGGGCTATTCCAATGTCTTTTCATTTAACCATCCACAGGGAATGTGTCCGGCTTGTGAGGGATTGGGCTATACGAGCCGCATCAATGTCGATCAGCTAATAGATAAAAACAAGTCCTTAAACGAAGGAGCCATTCAATTTCCCACCTTCCAGAAGGGCGGTTACCGTTGGTTGAGGTATGCCGGGGCGGGATACTTTGACAATGATAAAAAACTGAAAGACTTCTCGCATGAAGAATGGAATTTGTTGCTCTATGCAGAAGAACATAAACCCAAGCATCCTGCCAAAGAATGGGGCAAAACGATGCAGTATATTGGTCTGATCCCACGGATAGAAAGAGATTTCCTGAAAAAGGACTCCAAAGAATACAAGCTAAGAAAAAACGACCTTCAAAAGATCATCGTCTCTGGCATGTGTCCAGTATGCAAGGGAAAAAGACTTAACACAAAGGTGCTTTCTGCAACATTGAAGGCAACGATATTGCAGACTGTGCCGCGCTTTCTATCGATGAGTTGTTGTTATTTATCCGCTCATTATCTTCAGCTTCATATGAAACGATACTTCATGAGCTGATCAGGAAACTCGAGAATTTAGTGACCATCGGTCTTCAGTACCTCACATTAGACCGGGCCACAAACACCTTATCCGGAGGTGAGTCCCAGCGCATAAAAATGGTCAAGCACCTGGGCAACAGCTTAGAAGATCTATTGTATATATTTGACGAACCCAGTATAGGCCTTCACCCCAAAGACCTTGCTCAGATTTCCAGCATCATTCAGCAGATCAAAAGAAAAGGCAATACCGTGCTGATTGTCGAACATGATCCCGATTTGATCAAGATCGCTGACCATATTGTGGATATGGGGCCGCTGTCGGGAACTAAAGGCGGAGAAATTGTCTTTGAGGGCAGTTTTAAGGAGCTGAAAAAATCAAAAGGTAAGACCGGGCAATATTTCTCACGCAAGCGGACTTACAACGCAAGCCCGCGTGTAGCTACGGGAAAAATAATGATCAACGATGCCAAGCTGTATAACCTGAAAAACATTACGGTTGGCATACCCACAACTGTTCTGTCGGTAGTTACCGGAGTAGCCGGCTCGGGTAAAAGCACCCTAATCAGTAAGGTTTTACCAACGCAGTATCCCGAAGCCCGGATTATCGATCAAAGCCCGATTGCTATCAGTTCAAGAGCCAATTTGCTGACTTATCTCGGCGTTTCCGACAGTGTCCGCGACCTGTTTGCCAGATCGAATGGGGTAAGTAACAAATTATTCAGCCGGAATAGCAATGGCGCCTGCCCGAACTGTAAAGGATTGGGCATTGAAAAAATCGATCTGGCATTTATGGAAGATGTGGAAGAACCCTGCGAAGTATGTGGCGGGAGCGGATTCGATCCAGAAGTTTTGAGGTTTAAATACCAGCGCAAAAACATCGCAGAAACCATGAACCTTACGATAGCAGAAGCGTTGGACTTTTTCAAAAACCAGGAATTCTCAGGTCATTTCAATTTGCTAATAGAACTGGGTTTGAGCTATATCACATTAGGCCAGCGACTAAACACTTTTTCGGGCGGAGAAAGACAGCGGCTAAAATTAACAAAGGAACTAAATAGCAAAACCAACCTGCTTGTGCTGGATGAGCCAAGCACCGGCTTACATCCGTCAGATACTGAAAATCTGATGACGATATTCGATAAACTCATCAACCATGGCAACACCGTAGTGGTGATTGAGCACAACCTGGATATCATCGCGCAGGCAGATTGGGTAATTGATATCGGACCTGGCGCCGGAAAGTACGGTGGAGCATTGATTTTTGAGGGGCCTGTCGAGAAATTGTTAGCGCATGAAACGTCCGCCACTGGGGAGTATTTGAGAAAGCATCTCGAAAATTATCCGAGGGCTTAGGTCTTCCTGGGTTCCACATCAAGCTGTTGCGAAATTGTTACAGCTTGCAGCCAAAAAGCGCCCCAGCCTGTGGCACTTCTCATAAAAGTTTTTCCTAACTTTACGAAGGAGCAATCAACATCAACATCTACTATGAAACACCAAGAAGTAAATTCAAAGCCAAGTACATTTTATGCATACTCCGACCAGCCGAGTACCTGTCCAAAATGCGGAAACCGTACCACATTTGTGGGATCATTTTTTCAGTCTGCAACGCAATGGCACACCTGTCTTTCCGTAAACTGTCGCTATTCTTTTATCCAGGTTGCAGCCGAATAATGCGCAGGCCGTCCAACTGTTAACGGTTTTTGAATGCGGCAAAGTTTGCCTTAAAGGGTTGCATTTTTCAAAATATTCGTATATTTAGATGCCTAAAACAAAGACATAGCAGCCTATTGGCTGCCTTAGCGATCATGTGTTTAGAAGCCTAAGCGCAGGCGCATGCCAGTGGTGCGGCAGCGCCTGCCGCTTCGGGCACAGCATGTTGCTAGCAGAAACCGTTCTCATAAAGTAGACCTTGTAATCGCGGGCCACCACCATCGCTACGGTGTACACCCGCCGGATGCGGGTTATTGGTATCCTTTCCTGGTTAATTTCTTAATTTTGCCCGTACGGAACCCATACAAATGAGCTATATCACCATTCCTCCCTGTGAAGCGCTTAACGGTTTTGTCAGCCATTTCTGGTCGGCATCGTGGGCTGCGCAGACCGTGGAGGCAAACCCAACGTACTATCAGACGGCAAACAGCCTTACGGAAATTGCGTTTGCCTTTCGTGGTTCGGACCTGGTCTTCTCTACCGTGCAGGGACACACCCATCGCCACGGCCAGTTTCCAGCCGGGGGCTTCTATCACATGCTCGGCGTTTCGCTGTATTCGCACGCCGTCCCTTTTCTGTTCCATATGCCTGCCTCTGAGCTCAATGGGCGCTTCTTTTCCCTTGAAACGCTATTGGGCAAAGACGGCAAAGTGCTCGTTGAAAAAATAGCGTTAGCCAGTACAACACAAGATCGCATCCGCATCCTGTCGGACCATTTCGTTTCATGGCTTCGGCAGCAACGCCTGGGAGACCCCCTCATCAAACATGCGGCCCAACTCATACGCCAATACAAAGGAAATGTTAATATTGAATCATTGTCCGGTCATTTCTGCCTTTCGCAGAAGCAGTTTGAGCGAAGGTTCAAGGCGGCTTCGGGATTTAATCCCAAGTTATTCGCAAGAATCGTCCGTTTTGAAACCGTCCTCAACACCTATCCCAGCTATATTAGCCTCACCGACGCGGCCTATGCAAACGGTTACTATGACCAAGCCCATTTTATAAACGATTTCAAAGCATTCGCCGGGTACAGCCCCAATAAATTTCTTGCCCTGAGCGGCTACTAGCAAATGTCTATTTTTTACAATCCTACCGTCATTCGCCAAACTAATTTTGGGGCAGAAAAAATAGACGAGGTAAAAAGAACACACAATCATGGGAAACACAATGCTTATCGAAATCCTTGCATCCCAGTACAAAGCAAGCCTGGGCATGCTACGCAGTGCCATTGACAAAATACCGGACGCGCAATGGAACAATGACGAATACAACAATCCGAACTGGCAGTTGGCATACCATATATTATGGGGCGTAAAGTTCTATTTAGGTGCTAACCCCGCAAGCTATATGCCATGGACCAACGCCATTGAAGGCGCCGAAAGCCTTGGCGGAATACATGATTGGGAAAATCCCGACGAAAACGTGACGGTCGAAGGATTCCATACCAAAGAAGAGCTGCTTTCATTCATCAGCTCCCTGGAAGATAGCTTACCAAACGACATCGCGAAATTGCCGCTCAACGGAGATTCAGGCTTCGAATGGTATCCATACAGCCGGTTAGAGCTTCACATCAACAGTATCCGCCACATACAGCATCATACCGCACAACTCATCGAACGGTTAAAAGCGAAAGGAATAACCGGGTTTCCCTGGTGGGCCGATCAATATCCGCCGCAGGAATGGTGATCATCTATTTCTCAGCTGCTCCACAATCGGCACATCTGCCGGTGCCCAATCGTATCGGTCCAGCTCATCCGCGGCGACCCATTTCGCGTCTGCATGTTCTTCAAGCAGCAATTCGCCGCCCAAGAGCTCCGCAATGAATGGCACCAGGCAAATCCGAAAGGCCGGATAATCATGCTCCACCGGCCGGAGCCGCTCCACCACCGCGATCTCCAGGTGAAGTTCTTCCCTGATTTCGCGTACGATGGTCGCTTCCTCATCCTCGCCCGTTTCCACTTTCCCTCCCGGAAACTCCCATTTCAGCGGCAGGTCCATCATTTGGCTGCGCTGACAGATCATATTCTGCCTTCATGGATGATGATTGCGCAGGTCACGGTGAGCATGGCAAAACGGTGTGATGCGTATAATGGAGCCCCTTGTTCGTGATCAGTTCCTGAATTCCCAGGTTTAAAAAAAGGTTATTCGGCATAGTCAGTTCGTACTCCAGTAAAAATACACCCTATGAAACGCACCATAAAGGAAAGGCGGTTTGTCAAGGCCTTCCTGAATATCCATGGCCAGTTGGCGGCAATCGTCACGGCTCCCACCATGAACGATGGGAAACCTGTACTGGCCGAGCGTAGCGTCATATACAAATGATGCTATGGGAGCATCCGGCCGCACAAGCGAACCATACAAATAACGCCGTCCCTTCTTTTTCCAGTATAGAACTTGCCGTTTCTGCCATTCGGCGTCTTCAGGCCATCCGGTCCTTCCTTGGAGATAACCCACGTACAACCGTAGTTTCAGTTCGTACGCCACTGGGCGCCCGCTCATAATTCCCGGCGACCATTTTCCCTCTTGGGAAAGATAAGCATCCAATGAAGTTCTCAACACGGCATCGGCAACATTGACCAGCGATCCATCACGCTCCACGACAACGCTAATCGCCGTCCTGTCTGTTAAACTATCCATCCGGATATGCCCTTTGTCCACTTCCGCTTTCAGGTGGTCATGAAGCCGGCGAGAAAACTTCCCAATGCCTCCTACAGGTTCAACCATGATTCCGATAGCTTGAAAAATCCGGTCTGTTGAATATCCCATCACGTTCACCAGTGCATGATCCGTATAACGGTCAAAATAAACTTGCCCCATTAACCTCATGTGTGGGGCACCACCCAACATGCGGTTGATATGGCCGTGCAATGTGTCCAGAATGAATTCAGGCAAGGGAATCTCCGGGGCCAGGTGTAGCCGGTACTCCTGAGACAATGTATCATACTTCACTTCAAAATCACGGTGGAGATCCCGTATGCCGGTGCCAGATAAAACGTCCTCAAAGACGGCTCTTAATTTTTGTAAGGCGTCCGAAGATGGTGGCTTTCCTTCTTCTGTTTGTCCAGCCGACCGTAAGAAGGAGAACACAGCCAAGAGTACTAAAAATGAGGTTTTCATTTCTTTTCTAGCGTTTATCGGAATAATGCCCTTATATTTGGTTCAAGTGCAAGTTAATAAATTGCATCAATACACTACATAAAATTTCTCGACCGAAAACATTTTCAATGAATTGCAGGTTCAATAAAGACCATGAGCAAGCAAATTTTGATAATCGGTCTCGTTGGCCTCACCCTGCTGGGTGGCTGCGCGAGCATCCCTAAAAATGCCAGGCCAGTAGACCATTTTGAGCCCAATCGGTATATGGGCAAATGGCACGAAATAGCACGCTTGGATCATAAGCAAGAGCGGGACCTAAACAACGTAACCGCTCAATACAGTTCCAATGCCGACGGCACGATAAAAGTACTCAACAGCGGCTTTAACTACGTCAAAAGCGAATGGGAGTCGGCTACGGGAAAGGCAACTTTCAGAGGCGATACAAGCATCGGCGCACTTAAGGTTTCGTTCTTCGGTCCATTCTATTCGGGGTACAATGTGATCGCCTTGGATGAAGAATACCGGTATGCCTTGGTGGCAGGAGAGAGTCTTAAGTACCTTTGGATCCTATCAAGGGAAACCACAATCCCCGATAGCATCAAGAAAGAATATCTCGAAAAAGCAGAAGAAATAGGCTACGACACATCGAAACTGATCTGGGTCGAGCACAGTAAAGAGCAGCCCGATCATTGATGGATCGCAGCATTGCCATATTTTGGTTCAGGCGCGACCTGCGCCTCGACGATAACATAGGGCTACAACAGGCGTTGTCCTCAACACACCCGGTGCTTCCTGTTTTTATCTATGATACCGATATCCTCAATCGCCTGAACAGCCGGTATGACCGCCGGGTAGATTACATCCAGCAAGCACTTACAAGCATGCACCGGCAATTGCAGACGCACCATGCGGGGTTGAAGACGTACTACGGCAAGCCGATCGAAATATTCAGCGAAATAACGGCGCAGCTTTCCGTAGCGGCCGTTTACTGTAACCGTGATTATGAGCCGGAGGCGATCCAAAGGGACCGCACGATAAAGGAATATTTAGCAGCCAAAGGGATTGCTTTTTATGAATTCAAAGATCAGGTGATCTTCGAGCGGTCGGAGATCGCCAAGAATGACGGCACCCCGTACACCGTCTACACCCCCTATTCAAGGGCATGGAAAGCAACGTTGCGACCAGCGCATTATGCGCCCGTATCGACGCCGCGGAATAATTTTGTGCAGACACGCCAGAAAGAAATACATACACTGGAAACAATCGGTTTCCAGCCAACCGATATTTGGTTCCGTACACCGGAGCTGGATGCCGCAGTCATCGATGAGTACGACCGGTACCGTGATTTTCCCGCAATGGACCATTCTACCCATCTGGGCATGGCGCTGCGCTTCGGCACCATCTCCATCCGGCGGTGTGCCGCTTTTGCATTGCAGCACAACGACACCTGGCTCAATGCATTGATATGGCGGGAATTCTTCATGCAGATTCTGTATCATTTTCCACATGTGGTCGGGCATAGCTTCAAACCCGAGTACGACCGTATCGAATGGCGAAATGACGAAACGGAATTCAGGCGATGGTGTGCGGGAGAAACGGGATATCCCCTGGTGGATGCCGGCATGCATCAGCTCAATAGAACAGGATTTATGCCCAACAGGGTGAGGATGGTCGTGGCGAGTTTCCTATGCAAGCATTTGCTCGTAGACTGGCGTTGGGGCGAAGCATATTTCGCCGACAAGCTAAACGATTACGACCTGGCCGTAAACAACGGCAATTGGCAATGGGCCGCCGGCTCTGGCTGCGATGCGGCACCCTATTTCCGGATTTTCAATCCCACCGTTCAGGCGCAGAAGTTTGACAAAGCACTGCAATACATCAACACCTGGATCCCTGATTTTGAGACCCGGCTTGTCCTGCCGATTGTCGAGCATCGATTTGCCCGCGAAAGAGCTCTGCGCGTATATAGCCAAGCATTGTCGTTGCAGTGATGCCGTTCAACGAGGCGGGGTACGGCTAAGTGAATGGATTTCGGTTTTTCGGTATCGACACCTATTCTAAGACGGATTTTATATCAATCACTTCAAAATCAGGATTCGATTCAAAAAAATGCTTGAGCAAGGGAATATGCCCCTGCCCATAAATCACCAATATTGCCTTATCTGTTGGCTGCACTTGCCTTAAAATATTGGTATAGATATGCAGGTTTGTTTTGTACCACCCGGCGACCAGTTCAGTGCCCTCATAATTATCTCCGCTGCCAATTTTTGTGTAGTATTTTGTGTATAGTTGCAGGTTTTTGTTGAGGGTATTATCGTCATTTAGATAAATGAGGTTGTCGGTTAAAGACAGGTTCTTACCCATTTCATTCATCTCCTGGACAAACCCTTGTCCATATTGGTTCGTTTCTTCGAGAAGGTGTTGTTGCTCATAGATTTTGGCTGCCTCTTCAACTGGCTTGATGTTGTATTTGCCCAAATAATTTACGCACGTCAACCGGGGCAAGTCCAACCTTTTTGCGGTCTGAAAGCCAAGCAAGTCAATTTCGTTAAGCTCAAGTTCGTACGTGCCTTCAAGATATTGCTGATACTGCCTGTCTATACCTTCCTGTTTATTTGTGGGCATTTCGATGCAAATTTGGTCAGGATTGAATCGCGTCAGTTTTAGGACTACTTCTTCAATTTCCTTTTGCTTTTGCTTCGTCAACTGAAGCTCATTTGTGCTGTATGTGTCTTGCGTAGAGGGCGTAAAGTGAAAAGTTCCCAAGAGGGTAATTTTCACTTTTTCCGTTTTTTCAACCTGCCCAAAGGATACAGCTGAGAGCAGCAGTAAAATCAATAGGACGACGTTATGCTTCATTTTTGTATTTTTCCATTTTTGCCAAACTCCATTTTTGCCAAACAAAGATATGTTTTTTAAAAATCCAGCCGCTCCTTATTTTCAAAATTCCAACCGACTCCATTTTGTCGCGTCAGCCTATTCAAGTTGGCTCGAATACCCATGACGACATACGGATATCCGCCATATCTTTGGAGAAAAGAAAAAGACATGGTCGAACTGGATATCAGGGCGGATTGTGGCAACTCGCCCCGCAGGGAATTTTTAAAGGACTTCAACAGCGCGTTTGCCAATGGCGATGTGCCCTATATTACGGCCCACCTCACGGATGACATCGTGTGGGATATGGTTGGGGATAAAAAAATCTCAGGGAAGACCGATATGTTAAAAGAGCTGGCACTGATGCAGGATTCGCCGGTGAAGAAAATGGTGCTACATACGGTAGTTACCCACGGCCGGGAAGCATCTGCAAACGGTGAGATGCACATGGCTTCCGGCGATGTTTACGCCTTCTGCGATGTCTATACGTTTGCCAAAACAACGGGAACAGCCATCAAAGCGATTACCAGTTACGTGATTCAACTGTAGTCGATTATCAGTACCTACGTAGAACGCCACTTGTAAGTAATTCATTACTTCCTGTTTCGGTATCGATCAAAAATCACTACCTTAGTACTCAACTAACTCAATAAGACCATGCGTACCTTACTGATCACGATCGTTACCGCACTACTTTACGTGCCGAACCAAGTATGGGGGCAGCCACTGAAATTGGCAAAAAACCGGCCTGTGTATTACGAATGGTCTCAAAAAGTGTGGATGAATGACGAGGAGATCAAGAATGGGTCGAAGTCGATGGCCTTTCGCTTGATTGCACGTACAGACAATGGCGGCTACAAGCTGGAAGGCCGCCTTATGCACGAGCGTGATAAAGTTGCCTCAATGGACACGGGCGACCCGGGAAACATCAATACGAATAATCCGGCTTTCTTGCTACCCATGGCGTTGCTTGATAAACCGTTTACGGTGCTGCTGCATGCCGATGGGCGGCTGGACACTGCCATCGGAATGCAGCAACATCTTGACGAGCAACTGCAGCACTGGCAGATTGCCGCAGAAACCCAAGATCACCTGGTCAATAACCTGAATATGTATACGATGTTTATCCGTTCCTGTTTTCCCGGACGAGGGGAAGAAGACCATATGCGGACCAGCGAAACATCACGATGGTTGAACAAACGTTCCGGACTGCTTGACTCGATGGTAAGCCGGACGCAAGACACTGACACCTTGCCGGATGGTACGTACGCATCGGTACGGCAAGAATTAAGGTTGGTCAAGGTTACTGATCCGGAGGTGCCGGCGCCACTGGATACGGCTTGGGTAAACATGATGGTTGAAGGGTCGTACTGGAGCGATAAACTCAAGAAAGAAGCGGCCTTTGATTCGGTGGCTGTCGTCGCATATAGGGATCGGTACGGGGATCGCTTTGGCGCCGACAACGTGTACCGCCTTACGATGTTGCACCTGTACCAAGCGATTACGGATTATGGCGGCTATCATGCGTTGATAAAAACCGTACCTAATAGCCTGCTGGCAGGCACGCATCACATGCACAATAAGCTCCAGAATATCTACCGCGAGGACGTGGATTCGGCCTATGCGTTGATAAAACTGATGGAGCTGTCACGGCTGGAAAGTTTGCAGGATTGGATTCAGCATTCGTTTGCACAGGCCTTTAGGCCGGGGCATCCAAATCCGGCAGCCGGGGCGGTCCCTCTGTTAGCGCGGATGCTGGCAGATAGCACCCTTGCGGCTGATTTCAAGCCGCTGGGACAAGGGGTACGCGCCATGGACCGTGCGCAGGATACCGCCGTTTTGCGGCAAATCGCCCATGAGCAGCTGGCGGCGGATTCGGCCGATTGGTTACGGGGTAATCCCGGGCGCTACAATCTGTTGGTTTATGACTTGCTGCGGGATGCCGGTCAACAAGCGGTCGCCGATACGCTGATACGTTATACCACCATGCGATTAAAAGCAGTCGTAGATACCGCGCCGGCCGAGGGACCCAAAGCGAACGAAAAATTTCTGGCTCAGCACCTCCTGGCCCATGCGCTATATCTCCAGTACCGTGACTTTCAAACGGCAGACTCGGCCCGGGCACTCACCTACCTTGCACAAGCCGCCAGCTATGCGCCCAAAGGACCCCATGAGCAGTCTTATGGCAGCTTTTACGATGGCGCATTTCTTAAGTCAAAACACTCGTATCAATTCGATTATATAGAGGCCCTCATCGCGCGGGGGAAGCGGCAGGAGGTCAAGCAGCTTTTGATTCAGACACTTTTGGCAGATCCGCAACAGCTTGGGCGTATCCGTGAACTTCACGATCAGTCATTGCCGGATACAGATTTTGTGACGTTTTTCGCAGAGGATATGGTGGCTTCCTGGCCGGAAGCTCCGGACTTCGTACTAAACGACCTGGAAGAGCAGCCTGTTACGCTGGAACGGTACCGCGGTAACTGGTTGGTGCTCGATTTTTGGGGAACCTGGTGCGGTCCGTGCGTGGAAGAGATGCCATCGTTGGATGCTTTTTACCGGAGCGAAATGACCACAGGTAAACTCGCCGGCGCGCAGTTGCTGGCAATAGCTTGCTACGACACACCCGCCAAAGTGGGTAAGTTTATGGCCGAAACCGGGTATGCGATCCCTGTGGCACTGTCAGATGGAAAGGTACAAAATGCGTACAAAATATCGGGCTACCCAACCAAGGTGGTCATCTCGCCCACCGGCAGGATGATGCAGTTTCGCTACGGTGCCGATTGGAAGGCCGTTTTGGCCCAGTTTGTGGAATTATACCCCGGAGGTTAGATCTTCCAAGATTCAGCGTCGTGCGGCGGTATGTTTCGAAATCCTGAACCAGGTCATGACAGAAAGACACCATTTAATCGTAGACGTGTATAGCGCACTGTAGCAAAAAGCGATCTGTTTACGTTCAATTAGAGACAAAACCAATAGAGCTATGGCTACTCATCCCATAAAGCATTACCTTATGTTGGCCATCGGTTTGATCGTATTCGCCGCATGCAGTAAAAATGACCTGGCTATCGACCCGAACAATCCGTTGCTCGGCACGTGGGTCCAAGCAGGCAGTGAGGAAAATGCTGTCATTTACACCCGGGCCTCCCGATTGAAGAACGACGACTACGGCATGATATTCCAAGCAAATGGTCAGGTGGTGATGCGACAGATTGCAGGCTGGTGCGCTACGCCGCCAGTGGCATATGCCAATTACGAGGGCCGATGGAACCAATCCGGCGCTACCCTACAGGTTACCACGCACTACGAGTGGATGCCTAGCGAAACAAAGCAAACATGGCAGATCCTTTCGATTGACAGCAAGCGGCTTGTACTGGCCTATCAATGAAGCGCTATCGAAAACCGATAGGTCACCCACGGCCGGGAGGGTCACCTCCGAATTAGTTTGAATACACAAAAATATCTGTCATGACATTTAAACACATCGCCTCATTTCTGCTTTTGATCACATGTCTTACCTCTTTCAGCAAGGAAGAACAGTCATCTGATGTTATAAAGCCAATCTCCGCCGAAAACGAAAAAGGCTTAATAAAAGTGGCTATCATTTACCCATTTTCCGAAGGAAAAACTTTTGACATGGCGTATTATAAAACCAAGCACATGCCCATGGTAGCTGGGTTTTTAGGGTCAAATCTGGTCAGATATACCATCGAGAAAGGACTCGCCAGCGGTATTCCCGATACTCCGTTGCCGTTTATGGCTATCGGTACCTTTTATGTAAAAAGCTTAAGCGACTATCATGCTGCAATCGGACCAAACAGAGACGTCATAAGAGCAGATTTCGCTAACTATACCGATATAACCCCTGTCATATTCATAAGTCAGGTCATCAGGTGACGTAGCCGTTTGATTCCTCCTATCCGTATTCGCCCGGCACCGCTCGACCAATTTCTTCAAATCTTCTTTCGTCGGCTCATCCTTCTTTGGCGATTGTGTTTCTCCACAAGAAAGCTTGAAATAGCACCGAGACAATATACGTTCAAGTTGCTAGTTCCTTCGCTCACCAAATAATAGGGTAGCTCTCCTTATAGGCCTCAAACTTTTCATCCTTCGTTATGAAGGAAAGATTTTCATATTTGGCAGTCGCGAGTAAATACCTATCAAATGGATCACGATGATTCTCCGTAAAATCCATCTCCATATAAGTCTTGAAATGTTCGTCTTTAATTGACAGTGTATTATATCCCGAGCGATAAGTAGCATCAATGAATTCGTCGAGCGATACCCTAAACTCCGTCAACTTTCGGATTTTCAATTTAATAGCTATTTCGAAAAAGCTCATTTTGCTTACGAAAAAACCGTTGTCATTGCTTTCAAGTATCTCCCGCACTCGATCAGACAACTTACTTTGGTCTGCTAAAGCCCAAATGCATACATGGGTATCAAGTAAATAGTACATATTTACATGTAATCTTTTAAGTCATCCAACGGCTCATTAAAGTCTTCCGGAAGCTTTATTTTACCCTCCAACAGCCCAATCTTCACTTTCCCTTTCGGCGCTTTTTCAGCACTGTCTTGACCGGTGAGGAACGTAATCATTACTTCCGCTTTAGACTTTACTGGAGGCTCTTCAGTAAAGGTTATTTTACCATTTTCATAGATTCCTTTTATCGCCGTGTACATATCTACCTCCTTTACGCAAAGATAAGCTAATTTTCTCTAAAACCGGCCGATTGGATAGAACGGCCATATCAAACGCTGCCATATTCGTCCGGCACCGCTCGATCAATTTCCTGAGATTTTCTTTAACCTACGATACCATCCGGGTTTATGGCAATTGCATGTTCATTAAGTGAGGGGCCTAGTTAAACGCCTGCCTGAATTCCAAAGGCGATTGGCTTGTTTTTGCTTTAAACAGTTTGCTGAATGATTGCGAGTGTTCAAACCCAAGTTCATAAGCAATTTCGCTGACCGATAAATTGGTCGTTGATAATTTCTCTTTCGCTTTTTTAATCAGCTTTTCGTGAATGTGCTGTTGGGTACTTTGCCCCGTTAGCACTTTTAACAGACTACTAAGATAATTCGGCGACACATGCAGTTCATCCGCCACCGATTGAACCGTTGGCGCCCCTTTCTGCATGAGATCACGGCTGTTAAAATAATCATCCAGCAAATCCTCCAACCGATTTAAAATTTGGTGACTGGCTATTTTCCGCGTAATGAATTGCCGTTCGTAAAAACGTTCCGAATAATTCAATAAGGTTTCAATCTGCGAAATAATAATACGCTGGCTGAATTTATCAATATTGGCCTGATATTCCTGCTTAATGTTAGCAATTATCCCGTTGACGGTTGCTTCTTCCCTTTCCGAAAGAAATAAAGCCTCGCTTACCGAATAATCGAAAAAATCGTATTGCTTCATGCTTTTCGCAAGTGATGTTCCCCACAAAAAATCAGTATGAACCAGCAGAATCCAACCAGAAGGGCGGGTGTTTTCATCAGGAACCGGAGAAGCCTGTAATACCTGCTTAGGCGCCAAAAAATACATCACCCCCTCATCGAAATCATATGCTTGCTGGCCATAACGCATTTTTCCGCTTAACCCCCGTTTTACCGAAATAGAATAGTACTCAGCAACCGTAGGCATCGGGTTGTTTCTTTTCGCCAATGCCACCTCCGCGTAGTCCACTACGCTGATGAGCGGATGCTCGGGTGGCGCCAGCCGGTGCAGCTGATGAAAATCGCTGATGGTTTTAATCGTTAACGGCTTCATCTCACTAAGGTAAAAAAATCACAGCGATTGCCCGCCCGAAACTTCAATGCGCTGTGCATTTATCCAATACGCCTCTTCGGTACACAGAAAGGCCACTACACCGCCGATGTCATCGGGCAGACCCACCCTGCCGAGGGCTGTATATCCCGCAATCATCGCGTTAATTTCTTTATTATCACGCGTTCTTCCACCGCCAAAGTCCGTCTCAATTGCTCCTGGAGCAACCACGTTGGCTCGGATTTTCCGTTCGCCCAATTCTTTCGCCAGATAGCGCGTAAAGGTTTCCACGGCAGTTTTGGCAGAAGCATAAACTGACGAACCCGGTAACGTCATCCGGGTCAATCCTGACGAAACGTTGATAATCCCCCCGCCGTTATTGATAAAGGGCAGCGCTTTCTGCGTCAAGAAAAACACCCCCTTATAGTGTATATCGAATATCTCATCCACCTGGCTCTCGCTAACCTCAGCAATAGGCGCATACAGCGCCGTTCCGGCGTTGTTGATAAGAAAATCGAAATTCGGACTACCTGTTTTTTCTTGCAGTTGGCCGGTCACCTCGTTGATAAATGCATCAAAGGCGCTTACATTTCTCGTGTCAAGCTGAAAGGCAAAAGCGCTTTGTCCCAACGACCCGATTTCGCTAACCACCTCGTCAGCCTTTTCTTTGCTGCTGTTGTACGTTATCACCACGTCTATTCCTTTTTTGGCAATAGCGATGGCCATGTTCTTTCCAAGCCCGCGGCTTCCGCCCGTTATTACTGCTACTTTGTTTTTTGTGTTCATGATGCTAGACTTTTACTTGTGAATCTAAAGACGCTATCGCGCTTACGGTTACTGCGTGTGCTTTCATAACCTTGTTTTTGCTGAAACAAAGTTCAGACAACTTCGCCAAATAGGTGTAGCCAAATCTAAGATTGTTGTAGTCGTTTTTTGGGGATTTATAGATCATGAACTGTGTATTGGTTCGTGGCCTGTGACGCCCCCCGGGTTATCCCGGCCGAGCAGCACTTCAAAGCATGGCCTCTTCTTCCGGGCTGATTTCGCCGATCATGTACTGGTTGATACCACAGATCCGCATCTCGTCCAATGCGTCCACCAAGCTGGCGTAAGCCGGGCGTGCACTTGGCCGTATCACCACGATAAGGCCCTTACCGTCGTCGGTCAGTTTCGGCACCTCGTCTTTTTTCTGCAGTAGCACCTCCTGGATACCATCTTTGCCCATTACCGTCGAGTGCGGGCCAGCCAGCGGTTCCGTCAGCATACCCCAATACCAATCCACCCGGCCATCTTCTCCCAGCAAAAGCGTTACTGTGCGGTTGTCTGCCAGCGGAGCGAAGTCAGTTGAATCAGTGATGTCTGGCATCGCCACATCGAGCGCTTGCTCCTAAGCCTACCATTGCCGTGAGGTCAACCCTGGGTTGCAGCCTCCGTCCGGTGTTCAATTCAGCCATGATATTAAGGTTTATACTTGTATCTATCATAGGATGAAAAACCGGACTGATTTCCACATATGACGGGTTTAAATCATGCTCCGCACACCTAAAAATCTCGCCCGTATTTACTTTCTAATTATGCAGACACATTGTTATCCGCGTACCGAGTTTTTCGCCGCCTTCCTGCCCATTACCAAATACGCCACGCTGCCAAGCACAGGAATAGCCAAGATTACCAGCCCCCAAATCAAGCGGTGCAAACCGGGGATATTTGTATTTGTAGCCGCATGGAAAAGGCTGTAAAACATGAATGCCAAAAGCGGCAATACGATGACCAGTTCCGTGGTTCCCAAATTTAAAAAAAGTAAGTTCATATTCTTAGTTCTTGTGTTGCATATTAATACGTTTCGTTATCGCCTCTAAAGTAAGCGTTTATTATATACCTTAACGAATCCGAACAAAAGTAACACTTAACCCAAGAAACTCGAAAGTAAACGGCGACGTGATGATTAGCTCCTAATCTGTCAAATAGGTACACACCTACCTTCAAACAAAGATAAGGGCATGGCCAGCGAAGCGTATCACGCAAACGAAGCTGTCTGAAGATGATTTAGCGAGACATGAACGGGTTCCTCCCCCACTCGAAGCCCGCGACCCTATAATTTGGATTCAGCGATGCGGAAGGCAATCGATACTTCGGCAGTCTTCGCGGCATTGCACCGAGTCCGGTTATCCCACAAAGTCGCTGTCATCGTGCCTTCGAGGATGGTCACACCGTTGGCCGTCTCAATCTTGGAGATCGTGATGCCACCTTCCGATGCCTGATATCTAGTGTGCCCGCCGGGTTCACATACTTTCCGCCACGTATCTGGGCGAGAATAAGAATTGCCATGAATAATTTGCTGCAGGATGGCTTTACCTTTCTGCCCTGCATAGGAAGAGCCGTCGTACCATGCAAAAGTACCCGTCCGGGCGGTAGGCCCCATGCCGTTTATCCATGCGTAGAACATTTCGCTTTCCGAAAAATTGCAAGACAGAAACAAATCTTCGCCTGCAAACCAGTAGTAAAATTCGCCGGGCCTGCCGGTAAATTTTTTCCCGTTGAGCGTACCGTAAAAATAGGTGTCAGCGGCCGGCAAAGTCACTTCAGGAGTTGTTTTTCCGCTTGTCAGCAAAGCGGCACAAAGTAATAGCAGTGTTTTCATCGCTACAAAGGTAGCGCGAGGTTAGTACGCATTTCTCCGTACCACACTGCAGTCGGTGTTTTCCGTAGTGCTACGAGGAAATTGGAAAGTCGTAACTACGGTTAGTTTTGTGACCAACGCTCAATCGAGCTCCTAATCGAATTGCGCCAGTGCTTGACCTCGCACGGCCGTGCCACGCACGTCCACGCCCCCGGCAAATACCACGGGCGATATGCTAAAATATCAAAAACGCTGATGTTTTTTTTAGCGGAAAAAGCCGTCGCAATCCCATGATTGCAACGGTCTTCATTTCAAATCGGGTTATTTATCGAAATGTTCCTCGAATTCGTTCTCCTTGCCTGCCTGATCCACCACTTTCAGACGTACATGATAGTGGCCGGCCGGCGCGGTCAGCTCCGTATCCAAGTGCAGTACCAGGATGTGAGCATCTGTTTTCACGGTTGTTAAAATCCATTTATAGTAAGCTCGACGTAATAGTGAGTGCTGAGATTGTGTGTGGAATTGGTGTAAACCACGCCGAAATAATACGCTCCGTTTTCCCAAGCTTTGTCTCCATCAATGGGGCTGGGAGCAGGTATGTTATTGTCCTCGGTAGCTCCTATCATAAATTCGGGCCGTTCGCGTTCGCCCCATTCCGTGAGCAGGAGAAAATTGGAAACGCTCCTGCGTTCTTTGATGTTTTCATGCACCAATGCATCACATACAATGGCTTTTGAAAAGTCAATATCATCCACCGTTTCTGGCTTATGGCCCATGCTTTTCTTGATAAGCAACAAATACAAACTGCCATTGTCCCGCAAGTTACTGACTGAAGCCAATCCCTCCAGGTGATCCCCCTTATGGAACGTATTGTTAGTCGGATCTACGAATCCCTCTAGCATGCTATAGATCCTTTCAAAATCACCATCACCCACCTTTCGCCTTAGGTTAAAAACACTCATCGTTGGATCTACCGGAAGTTTCGACGGGTCAATTAATTTGATTTCTTTCGCTTCTTCTAGGGTCGTACCATTTTTATCGTTGACAATAATCACAAAGTCATAGAGACCTTCTGCAGCATCTCCAGGAATATCAAAGTGCTTGTGTACATTGGCATTTTTCACCCCCCGATATTCTTCCCAGGTGATTTCATGTGACCACTCGTGAGCATACTCTTCATCGCTTCGCTGGCGTAATTGGACCGCTACCGTCTCGATCAGCTCGCCGGCTATGATGTCCATATTGAGGTGGAAGTCTCGACCAATCATACCGATGCCATTGTTACCCGACCCGATCTCCAGGTTTTCGATGGTGGGCTTAGATGGCACCGGATCATCATCTTTGTTACAGGACACCATTGCCGCGCAGGCCATGAAACCCAGAGCCAGGTATTTCATTTTGTTTGTCATGTTTCTCTTCATTGTTTGTCTGTTTTTATACGTAATTTATACTTCCGTCCGGGACCGTCAGTACCGACCCGCAGATCGGAGATGCCGGCGTGCTTGATGCCAAGTTTTGAATAGTTAGTGTATACGCAATGCAGGTTGTCGTTCGTAGTAAGCAAACTATTTAACGAATTATCTAATTTATCTGTTGGCAACTTGTCTCAATAAAAAGCAATCAAGTTGCAAATGTAATGTATCAAATAAACAAAAGCAACAAAATTGCTTTTGTTTTCAGCATGGCGCAACAGCTGGGGAATTTGAGTTAGATGCTGGAAGTGTTAATTTTCCGATGTCAGGTGGAAATTCGACATTTGATTATGTGGGGAAAGTAGGTTCTATTTACAGTGACGCTGTTGATGGTCAAGTTAAAGCAGATTATCGCTATACGGGAGCCATTACCACTAGTACAACACCGGGGTGGTTGCGCAGAGGCCCGTCGAGGAATAAAATAACAATAAGGGTCTTTGGGGCATATCCCTGAGATTTTTCTCTTACATTTTTAAAAAATCACCCCGTGGTTAAACCTGTCGGCGCGGTGTACTTTCTTCTCTTAACCAAAATGCTTACACCCTTTCGTCTTAATTGCATTATCCACTTATAAAAAAAGGATTGCCTAATTTCTTAAGGCAATCCCCACAACACAAATGAACGTTAACATGAGAAGCTAACGGTTCACAATCTTTTCGGCTGTTCCCCGAGTAATGTACCTAACCACGACCTCCGGTGTGCTGTCGTCCACGGCATCACAGGCAAAGGCAATGCTCGACGATCCTTCGGCCAATGCGGCTTTGCCATGAACGTTAGGCCGATGCAATACGCGGTAATTCTGGTCGGTTACCGTGGCATTGCCGTCATGATCCAGTAGCAGGTACTGGTTTGCCTCAATGGTGGCTTCAATCTTGACCACACCTCGGGTGGTAGTGAATGACGGGTTGGCGATGGCACCTTCGCCTTCCACTTTCAGGCGTAATGCATAAGTGCTTTCGTAAGGCGAATACCACGACCAGTCGGCCCCACCGGGTTGCCCGGGTTGCATTTCGGCCAGGTCGCAACGGTACCTCGTGGAGATATGGAGCGGATAGAGCAGGAAATTAGTGGCATCCAATTTCTGGAGGTGCCACTCGGTTTCAGGATCTTTGAGCCGTTCCATCTGTTCGGGTGAGAAAGCTTGTGCGAAGCGCAGTTCATCCCAGTTCTTCATGGCCTCCAGCAGCTGGTCTATCTGCCCGTGGTTTTTGAGGGTACGCATGTTGATGCTCATGGCATATCCTGAATCGAAACCGGCCGACTCGGAAAGAGCCCATTCCAAATCCTCCAATGTGGTGGCTTCGAATTTACGCTCCGCCAACCTGACTAGAAACCAACCCAGCATACGGGGGAAAAGGTTTCGCCTGAAAAAATCTTGGTTCTTGATCCGGTTTTCTACTTGTCCCTTGCGCATTTCCTCACCCCATGGCTCACCCCAGTTCATGCGGGTATGGATGTGCCATAGGTAGTGGTCCAGCCGGCTGGCGTCATTGATGAGGTCTACCTTATCGTTTAGTGTTCGGTAATACTCGGTAATAAAGCGAGCCGTGGCATAATAATCATGGCCGGTATACATGCTTCCTTCCAAGCCATCAAAAGAGATTTGCTTGAGGCCCGTTTTGTTGAATATCTCAGCCAGTCGGTGCGCAAACTCATCCTGTAGTTCCAAGTCCGGAAACAAGGTCTTATAGGGATAATCCCACAGCTTATAGAGCGTACTTGCCTGCGCATGGGCTGCTTTTTTAGTGCCAAAGGCACCACGCGTGCATTCGGTGAGTTTGATCCGATCGCCCGAGTGGGTTACCTTGCCAAAGGTAATGAGCTCATCACCGATTTGCATCGCATTGAGCGTGAGGGGTACATCGAATAAATCGGAGTGCATGATTTCGATCTCCGTTTGTGTCGCATCAAGGGGATGAGTCAAGGTGAGTTCGCCCTGTTTGAGCAGTTTCTTGCTGGGCACTGGCGTCACGTAAGGGTCATTGGTCGTCAAAAAATTGGTCAAGGTATGCACACCTACATGGATGCCCCTTGCCTTGGCGCGATCTACCAGCGCTTTGACGCCTTCGTCGCCACCCTTTACAAAACCGGGTTTCCATTGAAAATGGCCCCAAGTCTCAAACGGATCGGTGTGATACACATTCTTGAAACCAGCGATGGAAGCCTTGTCTAATACGAAATCAAAATCGTCTTCGGAGAAATTGGAGATGAGGTAGGACCCCATGGCCGCGCGCGATTCCTTGTCCCACTCGCCCGCTATGATGGGATGGGGCAACCCCTGCTCCACCTCAACCCGACCAATCCGGTTTAATATCGATGTCCGCAGGTCACCGAACAAGGCGATCTTTGATCCAACGATACGGGCATCCGGCCCGGTAATGGGCAGCGTGAGCGAGCGCTCCACCTGCTGTACGTTGCGGTACTCCAGTATTTGTCGGTCACGGCTAGACAGCTGGAATACCGTGCCGTCTTGGGCGTCTACAGCGGCCAGGTTATGGAATGGTATGCTGGCTACGGAAAGCTCCGTATCGGGCCCAGTGTATGCGAATTTCTCGCTGTAGGCGGCGGCGTATTCCTCGGGGATGCCCCCATTGGTCTTAATGTGGAGCGACTGCATGCCAAAAGCGATATCGCCATGCTGCGCTACGCCCACAATTTCGCCAACCACTTCATGCAGGGATACTTTGAGCGGCCCGAAAACCACCAAGCGGTAGTCGTCGCTAATTTGGGTGATTTCATAGGTAATGGCCTGGGGGTTTTGCTCCACCCGCAATTCGATTTTCTGCCCGTCTTCCATGGTGAGCACAAAACGTTTGCCTTGCACCTCCAGGGCGCGGGGCAGGATGATCTGATCGCCTTTGGCAGCCGATAGCATAGGGTAAGCGCCTGCGCCGAGGATCTCCTGTCCGGCAACCTTGATGGAACTGTAAAATCCATTGTCGTTGATGGTTACCTGCGTTTGAGCGGTTTTCAGTTCTGTTGCCATCACGACGTGGATGGTCAGGATGAGCAGCGCGGCGAGCGCTGCTTTCTTTATTCTGATTAATGTAACACCCATAGGATTATATTTGTCTTTTTTTTGCCGATTTTAAGCAATCGTTTTCTCATTTACTTCAGCGGATCGAACGTGCCGCCATCCCAACCGATAGTCTGCTCCAGGTTGGAATTCGATTCCAAGTGCCTGTTCGGGATAGCATAAAAATAGTAGTTATCCCTGAAATTGATGTCAAATACACGGTCAACATTGATCACCTCGTCTTCAAAATAAAGGTGATATTGAGTATCGATGTCAAACTGGTCTTTAACTTGGTCGAATTGGGCACTCGAAACCTTAAGCTTAGGAAGCAATCCTTTGCGGCGCTTGCCATTGAGCTCTTGATCAAACAGTTTTCTCCGCCTAAGGTCCCAATAACGTTTTCCTTCAAAGGCAAACTCCAGCTTACGCTCCAGCATGATAGCGGCAATCAGCTCGGCTTTGCTCATACCGGGTTTCAAGCCGTATGCCTGCCCATTTCCAGGAGCGATACCGGCTCGGTGCCTGATCTGCTTCAGCACGTCATACGCCTCATCCAAACGACCTGTTTCGGCAGCCGATTCGGCAAAATTCAGCAACACCTCAGCATAGCGCAGTTCAATCCAATCGGTGCTGCTCCGTTCGGTGAAGAACGGTTCATAGCTTTCGTTGACGGCTTTGCGGCAGTAGAAGCCGGATAACGTAGGGGCGTTGGCTTCGGCACCTTCATAGGTCCACTGCTTTCTGCCACTTTTACCACTGAGCTCCCACAGTGCGCCATTATGGGCAATCGTGGCGGCAAACCGTGGATCCCGATTCTTCCAGTAGTAAATGGGGTCATAGCCCGAATTAGGGTCGTCAATGGATACACCGGTGGCCATGGGATAGGCCAATACCATGTCCCAGGTGGGATGGTTGGCGCCTGAGAAATTTTGTGCTTCAGACAGCGGCCGGGTGCTGGCATCCCAACTGTGTACCACGGAAGGTTCCTGGAAGCGTTTCACAAAAATCACCTCGCGGTTCATCTCGTCAAACCACAGGTCAGCGTAGCTTTCGTAAAGGCCGTACCCTTCGGCTGCCAATTCCTCTTTCGCCTGTTTATTGGCCTGGTATGATTCAGCCCAACGGCCTTGGTCTTCATTGGGGTTGAACTGCGGGCTGGCGAAATAGAGCAATACACGGCCTTTCAGTGCTTGGGCTACCGCTTTGGTAAAGCGCCCCTCATCCAAGCCGCTCCAGTGCCAGGGTAAATTTGCTTCGGCAAAGTCTAAATCAGCAACAATAGCACTGATGCATTCCGATGTGCTAGCCCGCTTGAGGTAAAGGTCTTCAGATAGCTCTTGCGGACGCAACACCAAGGGTACACCGCCATATAGGCGTACCATCTCGAAATAGCGCCACGCCCGAAGCACCATCGCTTGCGCTTTGAAGCTATTTTTGGTCTCGAGTGGTAAGCTGCTCTTTTCCAAATTGGCGATGGCCAGGTTAATCGAACGGATTTGCGCATAATGCCACTCATCGATGGAGGTACTAATCAACTGTCCGTAAAGGATCGCTTGGTTTCCCGCCTCCGGAGAGGCTTCGTCTGAATGGGACGATACGTTGATATCCCACGACGGCAGGTTGTCCAAGTACAATTTATTCAGGAACGCTGCCGCGTAGTTTTCGTCGTTCCAAACCAAGTCGTCCGATATGGCCGATAGGTTACGCTTATCAAGCACTTTGCTACATCCGGATGCCGCGATGGTTCCCATCAGCAACATACCTATATAGATTACGTTTCTTTTCATGATCGTATTAGAAATTAAGGTTAATGCCCACTGCATAGCTTTTCATTAACGGATAAGCGATGATGCTTGAATTTTCGGGGTCGAAATACTTCACGTTGTTTTGCAGTAAGAACAGGTTATCGCCATTCACGAATACGCGCAACTGTGAGACACTGATTTTTCGCAGCCAATCTGCGGGAAGGTCGTAAGCAATCCGCAAGTTTTTCAGCCTGGCGAACGATCCATCACGCACCCAGAAGGTAGATGCGGCGTCGGCGGCGTTTCTGCCCGGCCGGGGAAAGCTAGCATCCGGGTTGTCGGGTGTCCAATGGTCGGTCCAGAAGTCAAAATTGGTCACATGCGGCCTGGCTTCGATACCACGTTGGTTAATCAGCACATCATTGCCGGCCACGCCTTGCACGAATACTTCAATGGCGAAGTTTTTCCATTTCGCGCCGAGCATTAACCCGTAGTTTACCGGAGGGATGGTACGGTTTACAATCCAATCCATATCGTTCTCGTCGATTTTGCCATCTGGCGTATCCGCATTGGCCCCCCGCAAGTCGCGGTAGTTCAGCATGCCCAATTCGGGCTTCTGCCCAAAGATGGTATACCCTTCGGGAAGCGCATCCAGCTGGGCTTGTGTACGGATGATATCGGTGGCGAGGTAACCCAAGGTCCGGCCGGTATTGAGCCCGATTTCAGAACGGAAGGACCTGATGTTTTCAGCTTCATCCTTAACGATCAGTTTGTTGGTCGCATAGCCGAAATTGCCCCGTATCTGGTAGGAGAAATTTTGGTTTAACTGGTCATTGTATCCCAATTCAATTTCGAAGCCGCGGGCATCGATTTCGGCATAGTTTTCAGCAGGCATCGGCGCCCCGAAAGTGGTAGGCAAACTTTCCAGTCGGGCCCCCAAGATGTCGTAGGTATGCTTATAGAAGGCATCCATGGTCAACGCAAGCTTATTTTGCAGGAATCGGGTGTCGAGCCCAATGTTGTAATTCAGCGATTTCTCCCAGGTGATGTTCGGGTTGGGCACCACACCGGCGATGATGCCACTGCTCAGGCCACCGAACTGGGCACCAGTCACAGCTGTGGAGCCGCTCATGAAATTATACTGCTGCAGCCACTGCCATCCGCCCACGGCATCGTTGCCGAGCAAGCCCACGGAAGCCCGTAATTTAGCTTCGTCAAGAAAGCGGACGTTATTTTTGAAGAACGACTCCTCGCTAATGCGCCAAGCGCCCGATACAGATGGGAAGAAGCCCCAGCGTTGATCGGGAGCAAAATTGGCCGACCCATCATACCGGAAAGATGCTTCCAATAGGTAACGGTCGTTATACCCGTAGTTAAGCCGACCCACATAAGAAAGACGGCCAAACTCTTCGCCGGTGCCGTTTACAGTGGAATGGAGGGCATCGGGGCTGCCGGCCAGGAATTGGTCTACGGCCGATGAAATGAAGAAATTGCGCTGGCTATTGAACCAATCCAGCACGCCTTCAGCTTGTTCGTATACAAAGGTCGCGTTGACATCATGCTTGCCAAAGCGGTTGCCATAATTGATCATGGCATTAAACTGGTAGTTGTCTGTGCGATCATAGCGTTGAATGAGGAAATCCCCATCATTGCGCACCTTCACGCTTTCAATCGCATCGGTGGCGATATGCCCGTGCCCACCGGTCATGACCGGATTGAATAAAGGGTATGGGCGGTTGAACTGTTTGATAAAGCTGTGCCTGTTGTACCGGTTATACATCACCTTGAGGCTCAACCCCTCGATCTGCGGCACTTTGTATTCCAACGCCAGTGTAGCGTCGTAATTTCCGTAGCGTTTGCGGTTGTAGCCCGTATGGTCTGACAGGATTTCCAGCGGATGCCACTCCACAAAACCCCCGTTCGGCCGGCCATTGATGTAAGGGGGCAGCATTTGCGACCGAACCAATAGCGCTTTATAAAGGTCGGCCATGTTATCGTTGTCGCTGTCCCATCGCCAATACGGCTTGAGGTCATCGCGGTTTTCGATGTTCAAGTTGAGCGAGGCCACCAGGTTTTTTGTGATGTTAGCCTCCAAGTTGCCCCGTAGGTTGTACCGGTCAAAATTCAAGCTTCTGAATGATCCTGTCTCGTTGTAGTAAGTGCCGCCCACGAAAAAACGGATATGTTCAGATCCACCATTTACATTCAGCGAGTGCCGGTTTCTGATCGGATTTTCCCAGGAGTCGCCAAGCCAATCCCATTGGTTTTTGCTGAAATAGTCAAGCTCATCATTGGTAAAGTAGCGGTTGTCTGTTGTCGGGATGCCATCAATAGCCAAGCTGTTATTGATCAGGATGGCTTGGTCGTATCCACTTTGGCGGCTAGGAATCAGCGTAGCGTCAGACACACCGAATGAGCCGGTATAGCTGATTACGGGTTTGCCCACCTTACCCCGTTTTGTGGTCACGAGGATAACGCCATTGGCTGCGCGCGCACCGTAGATCGCCGCCGAGGCACCGTCTTTGAGCACAGAAATATTTTCCACTTCCGAGGCGTCTAGCCCGTCAAACGCAAATTTATCGCGTACAATCCCGTCGATGACGTACAGGGGCGCTGCCGAGTTCCAGGTGCCGTCGGCACGCACCTTAATATTGGACGTTGCACCGGGTTTGCCTACGGTCTGCGTAATCAACACACCCGACATCCGACCGCTTAGCGCATTCGAAAGGCTGGATGAGGGAATCTCACTGATTTCCTGTGCGTTGATTGCAGCAATGGCACCGGTTAGGTTCACCTTTTTTTGCGCACCATACCCTACGATCACCACCTCTTCCAACGCTTTGTCTACGGCCTCCAACTCGATGTTCAGCGTGGTGACATCACCCAATGTGATGGTTTTGGAGCGGTAACCCAAATAGCTGAACTCCAAAACTGCGCCAACAGCACTCTGGATTTGGAACCGTCCGTTTTCATTGGTGGTAGCGATATTGGGCGCACCCGAAACTTTAATGGTCACACCAACAATAGGTTCGCCCAGTTGGTCACGCACAAACCCCTGGTATTGGGTCTGCTGCGCCGTGCCGGAGCTTCTGGAAGTCTGCTGCGCCGCTTCTGAAGCGCTGCCGCGTTTGGGTGATAGGACAATATGATGCTCATTAACCGTGAAATCGAGCCCAAATGGTGTACAAAGTTCATTCAAGACCTGTTCCAGCGTGCCGTTCGCAACAGCTAGGGAGACTTTTTTGGAATCATTCACCAGGTTTACATCGTACCAAAAAGAATAGCTGGTTTGCCGCTTTATCTCCTTAAGCACGTATTTAATGCTTTTGTTTTCTACCCGGATAGATATCCGCTTGTTCAGTGAAATGGAGGAAGCAAATACGGATAAGGTGGTCAGGCCTATCATGAGAAGCATCCAAATCCGCGAAGAATAGGCTAAAGGAATCCCCTTAAACTTCGGAAAAAGTTTATTTTTAATCATTGGTTAATCTCGTTTAATTAAATAAATCTACGGTTTGCGCGCTTTCATTTAGTTAGCGCATTTCTTGGTTGTGTTAGTCTTGTATCATAACTTATAAATATCAATTTTATTCTTTTTAATCGTATAGCGGTACGAGCCGTCTGCTGTGATCACATTAAGTACTTGCTCGATCGTTTCGCCATTTTCAAATTCGCCGAAGAATATCCGGTTATTCAGTTTGTCGTCATGCACCTGTATCTCCACATCGTAATGCCGTTCTAACGCAATTTTGATTTCATGGAAAGGCAAGGAATCAAAAATCAGCTTGCCTTCCGTCCATCTGATGGCCTGTGCAGCATTTCGATGGGCAATGGAGATTTCACTCGTCGCTTTCAGCAACACAGCTTCATCATTGGGTTTTAGCACCACTCCGTCTAGCCCTTCGCCCCCCATTTGTACCGCACCTTCCAGTAAATGAAGTGTCAATTTGTCGTCGCCCCCATAGTTTCGGAGGTTAAACTTGGTGCCCAGCACGGCCACTTCTACTCCGTCTGCTTCGATCACAAACCGGCGTTTCTCATCTTTTGCCACCTCAAAGTATGCTTCTCCGCTCAGTTGCACCCTTCGCTCGCTCCTCCCGAAACCTGGCGAGACCGTCATTCTGGAGTCGGCATTCAGGAACACGGTGGTGCCGTCGGCCAATATCGCCTTGGACATGGAGCCTCTCGGCGTACTCATCACCAGTACCTCGTTCCGGCCGGTGTCCGCTTCAATCCACTCCAGCACCAGAAAGCCCATAAGGAATCCCAGCGCCAAAACGGCGGCATAGGGCAATAATCTTTTAAAGAACATCCGCTTTGGAGGGCGGTCATCCGCAGTTGCCGCCTCCCTCCCGATTCGGTCGCTGAATTGATTCCATGCCACGTTAGCGTTATATCGGTGCTGGCTTGCGTGTAAATCACCTACAAACCAGATTTTCTCCACTTCCTGAAAATATTGCCGGTGGTCTGCAGAAGCTTCAAGCCAATCCATCAGTTTCCGTTCGTCATCCGCTGTTAATTCGTTAGCCAAAAAGCCAATAACCAACGTCTTCCAAAAAGGCTCATTTTCTATCATTTTCCGATTATATTAAGTAGACAATTGAAATTGAAAAGCGGGTAAACGGAAGTTAAAAAGAAATGAAAATAACATAAAGAAGCAAGTAATCCTTTAAAGAAACACGCAAGGAAGAAAGGGCGCTCTTGATGTGGTACTTCACCACATCAATCGAAACAGCGAGGTTATCTGCGATTTCTTGGTACTTCAACTGTTCAAACCGGCTCATCCGGAAAATGGTTTCGGTGAGTGGTGGCAGTTTCTTAATAGCTGATTCTAACCGGCTTTCCAGTTCTTGGAACACCACCTTATCGAAGCTGCTTTCATTACTGACGAATGAGTGTTCGAGCAATATTTGATTTCTAAGAAACTGTTGTTGTTTCTGCTGGGTGAAATGATTAATACACCTGTTTTTTACTGCACGGATTAAGTAGTGATTCAATGTCTTTTCGATAACAAGGTTCTCCCTGTTTTTCCAAATAGCGTAGATGACATCATTGACAATGGATTCGGAAACTAGCCTATCATGCACAAATTTGAATGCATAGGTACAAAGTAAGGCATAATAACTTTGGTATACGTATTCGTACGCACTGTTGTCTCCGCTTTTTAAGCCGTTTACTAAATCACGCTCGTCCATGCCTCGTTGCCACTACTACTAAGGATCGGTTTATAAGATTAGAAAATTCAAATATAATTAAACGATTTGATTGAATGTTAACTGAATGTTATGCCATATTACCATCTGTAACATCGATAAGCGGCAAACCGGGCTATATCTCCTGAAGGTTGATTCAACATATCACCACAGCAAACATTCATCCGACAAAGCTAATTAGGCTATTATCCTCGCGCTCGGCTTCTTTAAGTTGCCGCGATACCCCAAACGCAGCAAGCGCTACCTCCTATGGCATGTCGATAAGCACAAATCCGAACTATATCTCTATAAAGTCGAACCGACCATTTTCCTGATGTCAGAAAAAACTAATTCTATTATTAGTGAAAGGGACTTTTTCAGACTGATCAATTCTGTATTAACTACTTTCAGCGCTTCGTACTGAGCCTTCCGTACCCGTCTTTTATTTTTGATCGCCTGATTGGTTACTCTTGTTATCCATGGCTTTAATCTATTCGTTTGTACAATATTCCGTAATTCCGTATTTTGCGTTTTTAACGAGTTGACCAGCTTGTGAAAACCGATTTGTTATGGAACTACCGCATCTACCGAAACGAAAGTGCTTTGCCACCGGCAAGGTGATTTTTGTGTCGCGGCGCGATGCCGAGATGGCGATGTTCCAGATGAGATGGGCACACCGCATGCAGCAACGCCTGTCGGAAGAACGGCGCACCAAGCGGCGGCATGGACAGCCAAAGCAACGCAGGGCGTACTATTGCGAACATTGCGGCGGGTTCCACCTCACTAAGATGGAGTTTCCACGTCCTGAAAACCGCGGCGAGCCCAAGGAGCCACGCCTGCAGCCGTTCATCGGCGTCGTGCGGTGGTTTAACGCAGAAAAGGGCGGGGGCGTAGTTGTCCTGCCCGATAATAAGTCCATATACATTCACGAAAGAATGTTTCCGCGCCCGTACAGCCCGCCCCAAGTCGGCGATGTGTTGGTCGGTCAGCATCGCGATGACGCTGCCCGTGGCCGAGATATCGCCCTGTATTGCCGTCCGGCTTATCAATATGAGGATTGGCGGCTGCTTTTCGGGTTATTGGGCACGGATAACCTGGTGCGTTTCGTAGACACCGATAAGCGCTTCTCGGTTCTCAATGTTCCCGGGCAGGGCGCTAATACATTCAAGTTGCTGGAACTCGGCACCCTTCAGCTCTGCCGCCAGCAAGCAGAAAAGGTGCTGCTCCGCGTTTTTTTTACGTATTACAAACAGGAGCTCGATCCCAAGCAATTCATCCGGTACGTAGCCCTTATCGAGAAGGCCATCACCCTCAGCAGGGAGCCAGGCGATGCCGACCGTTTCCTGCGCGAATTGTATAGCCGTTTCGCCCGCAAAATGGATACTTATCTCAGGCTGGCTTGGTGGCAGCAGCAACCGTTATCCGTCGAAGTCCGCCGGTCTGCCGATGCCGAGCCCACCTTCTGGTATGGCGATTATGAGGGCATCATGCTGCGTGAGGATGCCAGCTACGGTGATGCGCTACCTTATTTGACATATGTGCTGGCCAGGCTGCAATCGGGTGAAAATCTGGAAGTCTCCATAGACCGGTACGATCCGGACCGCCACTGTCTTTTTCTTCGGCTTACCGAGCGGCAGGTAGCCACCCTGGTTCAAGAAGATCTTGGCAAACACGCCATCGTACAGCGCCGTTACCAGCCAGCACCGGATGTTCCTGAATTCATGACGGCTTATACGATTATCGAAACAGCAAGTAGCCTGTCCATCGTGGAATTGGACGTAAGCTGCAAATTGAACAAGTACGACACGTTTTACGAAGGGATCGATGTGCGGACAGGCCCGTACGCCCCTGCTTACCGGATATGGACACGCAATACGGACCCCGAAGCCATTGTGCAAGTTTTTCGGACGTGCCGTGTCAAAGATCCTAGCCTGCGTCAATACATCGGCGCTTCCGACAAAGCCGTGCAGGAGAAGATTGAAGCACAGCATCGGTTGCTCATTGAAGCGGATTTTGTTGGCCAGCTGGCTGGGATGCTCACCGGGCGATATCCGGATATGGATGTTGTCAAGGACGAAAAGAGCATCGCGGTCCGGAACCGGCGTTATAACATCCTGATTGCGCAATCCGACGGCGTTGATTTTCGCCGCGTAGACTGGTCTCACCATCCATCTTACGCCACGCACCGGTTCATCCATGTGCAGCCGCCGTCTATAACCAAGGTCACTCAGCGCCTTCGGATCACCATCGACCACCGCTCGCTTACCGTAGGAAACGATGTAAATACGATCGAGCCGATACTGGCCGCCAGTTTAGAAATCCTGAACCAGGTAATGGCAGAAGACGCCGTTTAATCGTAATCACACCAGCTATGAGAAACATCTACGCACGCTATCCTGATGAAGCCACCGATAACCTGATCGTGGCGGTTATTGACGCGATGTCCGATTGGTTTTTAGACAAACGGAACGAATTTGTAGGCCACCCAAAATAATCCGTTCGGCATCCAGTTGGTATTTGCATGTTATAATAATTCGGGATTCAAATCCAAAAATATTATAATAACTCGGGATTCAAATCCAAAAATGTTATGACTTTGCCCCAGTCATGGCAACTCTCGTCAAAAGAAAGCCCGGTTTTCCAGTGCCGAGCAGCGCACTTCAAAGCATGGTCTCCTCTTCCGGGCTGATCTCGCCGATCATGTACTGGTTGATGCCACAGATCCGCATTTCGTCCAATGCGTCCACCAAGCTGGCGTAAGCCGCGCGTGCACTTGGCCGTATCACCACGATAAGACCCTTGCCGTCGTCGGTCAATTTCGGCACCTCGTCTTTTTTCTGCAGTAGCACCTCTCGGATACCATCTTTGCCCATTACCGTCGAGTGCGGGCCTGCCAGCGGTTTGTCCAACATACCCCAATACCAGTCTACACGGCCATCCTCTCCCAGCAAAAGTGTCACTGTGCGGTTGTCTGCCAGCGGAGCGAAGTCAGTGGAATCTGTGATGTCTGGCATTGCCACATCAAGCGCTTGCTCCTTGTTGAGGGTCGTGGTAAGCATGAAGAAGGTGATCAGCAAAAATGCCAGGTCTACCATTGCCGTGAGGTCAACCCTGGGTTGCAGCCTCCGTCCGGTGTTCAATTCAGCCATGATATTTATGGGTTTATACTTGTATCTACCAATAGGATGAAAAACCGGATTGGTTTCCATACGACCCGCAAATACAAGCAATATTCCCTGCTTCGTTTGTACAATATTCCGTAATTCACTATCTTGCGTTTCTTAACGAGTTGACCAGCTTGTGAAAACCGAATTGTTATGGATCTATTTCACATACCGAGACGAACATGCATTGCCACCCGTAAGGTGATGCCACACCAGCTATGAGAAACATCTACGCACGCTATCCCGATGAAGCCACCGATAACCTGATCGTGTCGGTTATCAACGCGATGTCCGATTGGTTTTCAGACAAACGGAACGAACCCTATTGCAACACGCTCCGCCTTATCGCTTCCATCAGACAACCCAATATTGCGCGTCGCTACAAGCGCTACCGCCTTCAGCGCTTCCGCGATCGGCATCTCGCACGATACTCATTCGAAGACTACATCGCTGCCCACTATCCAGCGCCGCCGTCATCGGAGTTGTACCAAGGCGCGCTGACTGGGACATTTTATGCACTCGATTTGATCGTCGGCGGGTACAGTACGGTCTATCATCCGGAAGATCGCCTGTATCATTTCTTGGCGAGGCCTTTCGTCGGGTGGTCGCGCATCCTGCGGGTCGTCAAAGAGCGGAAGGCCGGCCGCGCACAGCCCCATTTCACCAATACCCCGCCACCGTTTTACAACGCTACGATAGGTACAACACTCGGGCAGGCATTATATCGTTTGCTAGTTTTCATTTTCCGCTATTTGAGGAACAATGGGTATGATTGGCAATTCCGTTCGGATATGCTTGGCATCGTCAAATCGGCCGAAGACCATGGCTGTCGACTTGAAGATACCTTCGAGGAGGCGTACTTTAAGGAGGTCGCTGAGCCGCCGTTCATGCAGGTGGAGGCTTACTTCGAAGCGTACGGCAAATTGCCAGATGGTTATCCGCCTCGGCTGGATGATTATAAGGACCTATCTAATTATTAGCGTTGCTGTGTCGAAACACCACCGTTCGGAATGAAAAGTTAAGCAACTTTCCTGCCTTTACAGCATCAGTTGCCAAGGTATACCCTATCGCATATAATTTATACTAAATTTTCCGTTTTATACCCGAAAGGATATACTATGTCAACGATACGATCTTTTGTAAAAGCCAAACGAAAAGAATTCAAATTAACGCAAGAAGAGCTTGCCCTGAATGCAGGCGTGGGATTGAAATTCGTGCGTGATCTTGAGCAAGGAAAAAAAACACTACGCCTGGATAAAGTAAACGATGTTTTAGCATTGTTTGGCAAAGAAGTGGGGGTAACTGATAAATGATAAAGAAACATTAAACCAATTGGCTCGAATTACCGTCAATGAGCGGTTAGCGGTGACTGGTGTACAGCCTAAATTATCCTTGAGTCTGGAAGGAGAGCGAGGTAACAAGCGTTTGACATTGGTAGGTCTTTGGGGCGATTATATTTTGAAACCCCAATCTTCGGACTTTCCCGCTATGCCAGGGGTGGAGGATTTAACGATGCATTTAGCGAAGTTATTTAAAATTGAAACGGCCGAGCATGCGTTAATACAAACTTCAAGTGGCGAATTAGCCTATATAACCAAACGTTTTGACCGTGTAAAAGGGAAGAAGGTTCATGTCGAAGACCTCTGCCAACTTTCCGAGCTACTTACCGAACAAAAATATAAGAGTTCGTACGAACGTGCCGGTAAAATTATCAAACAGTATGCTACCAATTCGGGGCTGGACGTAATTAAATACTTTAGAATGGTACTGTTCTGTTTTCTAACGGGTAATAACGATATGCATCTAAAAAACTTTTCGTTGATGCATACCGAAAGAGGTATCTTGCTTCACCGGCGTATGATTGAGTGAATGTGAATTTGATTTATTCCAAAGACCAGGAAGAGCTAGCTTTGACTTTAAATGCCCGAAAACGCAAAATAACGCGCGCTGACTTTGATCACTTTGCAACCAGCTTGGGCATTGCGGACAAGGTTAGGGATAACGTCTATCAAGCCTTTTCTATAAGAGCCAACGAAATCCAGGCCTGGATTGACAGGAGCTTTTTAACTAATGGGCATAAAGAGGAGTATGCTGCAATTGTATTAAAGAAACTGAATCAGACAGGCTTGTGATTTTAAACCGACGTTCTTGATTAGCCAATGCAGACACCACCCCACCGCCATCTTTGTAGAAGTACCCCATCATCCCAAAGCTTTCAAAACCCGCTGTATCCGTGGTTGCACAAACCAGATGCCTATTGGCAGTATCCAAATCGTGATGAAGTCGGTAACCTTTGACGAAGCAAATACTCCCAGTTCGGCTTCCCGATCATTAAGCCCCCTTACGGATTAGATTTATGCAATATAACAATCCGAGGAAATTCAATAGACCAACTATATCCAGCACTACATAATGGCCGGGCTTTGACCTTATACCAATGGTGGTTGTCGCATCTAATGAATCAATCTCCGGTGCGGGGGGCATAATTCAAATCTAATTTTTTTAGCTTAACATATTGTCATATCTTTGTATCAATCTAAAAACCAAATATCATGAACCATGATTAACGAAGAACAGTATAAATCACTCCTAAGTGATATAAAGTACAAAATAAAGCTCAGCCAGGTTAAAATCGCTATCGCCGCCAACAGTCAGATGCTGCTCGTTTATTGGCAATTAGGCCGGTCTATCCTTATCAGCCAGCAACAAGAAGGTTGGGGTGCCAAGATCATCGATCGACTATCTGCAGATTTGAAAAAAGAGTTTCCTGCCATCAAAGGGTTGTCTCCTAGAAATCTTCTTTATATGAAGCAGTTTGCAGAAGACTACACCGTCCAAACCCTTATACTTTTCAAACAGATTGAAGAAAAGCTTAGGTCTTCCTCAATTTCGCAACAACCTGTTGCGAAATTACTACAAGCTGACAATGAGAATTCAACCGCGGAGCGTAATGTCAAAACCCTGATTGTGGAAACGCCATCGCCCGGCTTCCATTTCATGGATGTGCGTGTATCCATCTTTATGGCTCTCACAATAATAATAAAATTCGATTTCTGTAAAGCGGTATTCCGCATCATTTACTTTTAGCGATTTATTAAGTAACAGGGTTTGAGCGGTTGATGCAAATGACTGCTCAATATTCTTTTCATCAATAAAAAACAATCCCATAGGTTTTTAAGTTAGGTAAAGTGCTAATATAGGCATTTCCGACAATATCTTAACTTTGTCTCATGCCCCGTCTCCCCACTACCCCACAGCGCTCCTATATTATGAGCCGCATTCGAGCCAAGAATACCAAGCCCGAGCTACTGCTGCGCAAGGCACTGTGGGCAAAGGGCATCCGCTATCGCACGCATGCCAAAGATCTTCCTGGTAAGCCCGATATCGTGATCCGCAAATACCGGCTGGCCATCTTTGTGGATGGGGAGTTCTGGCATGGCCACCAGTGGGAAAAAACCAAAGGAATCATTAAGAGCAACCGCGATTTCTGGATACCTAAGATCGAACGGAATATCCAGCGCGATAAGGATAACAACGCCGCGCTCATCAATATGGGATATACCGTGTTCCGATTCTGGAGCGATGACGTCAGGAAGCACCTACAGAAAATAGTAAACCAGATACAGCTCTATATCGAAACAGCCGGAGAAGGGAGAGTGCCCTACCCTGCCGACTATTAAATCAAAATTGGCCGCGTGTCCTACGGCCCTTTTTTAGTATCCTCTCGTACAAATCGTCAGCCGCGCGTTTTACCTGCTTTGCCAAACCTTCCGCTTCATAAGATATCTCCTGTTCCGGCAAATAACTCAGCATAGCTGGAGAGCTTTACGTTTTCAACTTTCCGTTTTGGCGCCTCTACCTAATTCGATCATTTCGAGGTTATCCTCGAAATGATCGGTAACTTGCTGGCCACTATTCCGACAAGCTTCTTTTGCTCTATAATTGCTAAAATAATGTGCCGATATTCAGAAATTCCAGTTAAAGCCGTTTATAGGCATGTCAATTATTTAGTTTCCGCTAAGCAGGTCATCAAAAAAATGACAATAAAAATTTTCTTTTGTCGTTTGTGCTTGCAATAAATTATTATTATTGCATAAATTTCGAGACATAATTTTGGCTAATATTTTTATCACATAAGCCTTGCCGTTTAGTATGCAATTGCCCGAAATAACTGAAGTTAATGTTAGTTTTACTGAGCTGAATAAGACGCCGATATATTCCGCTGTTGATATTTTCAGTGGCGCAGGTGGATTGAGTTTGGGTGCCGAACGGGCTGGAATAACAATTTCCCTAGCAATTGAAAAAGATAAAAACGCTGCCGCGACTTTCATTCATAATCACCCTCTAGCCAAAGTTATATGTGACGATATCGGTGAAATAATCCCTTCATTACACATCGAAGGTAACCCATTCATCGTATTTGGAGGCCCTCCCTGTCAAGGTTTTTCCACGTCCAACACCAAGACACGCTCACTTGACAACAAGAATAATTATCTATTCCACGAATTTTTGAGATTTGTGAGGGAACTGAAGCCCAAATGGTTTTTGTTCGAGAATGTTGAAGGCATAACAACATTTGATAACGGCAATACGGTTGGGGAAATAAAGAGATTATTCGGTGAACTAGGTTACCTCACCAAAGAAAAGGTCGTCTATGCATCCGATTATGGCGTTCCTCAACACCGCAATCGCTTTATCATGGTCGGCAATAAAGTTGGCATCGACTTTCAATTTCCTGATAAATACAATTATACGGTATCCGTGGATGAAGCCATTTCTGATTTACCTTCTTTGGAAAACGGAGACAGTTTTGAAGAGCTGTCTTATAAAAAGGACTTTGATCAAGCGAGTTCGTATGCGAAGAAAATGCGTCAAAATTCAAGCTCTGCTAGACAGAACTTTGTGTCAAGAAATAAAGATTACGTTATAGAGCGGTATAAACACATAGGCCAAGGGCAGAATTGGAAAGCAATCCCTGATGAATTAATGGCAAACTACGCAAATAAGCATAATTGTCACAGTGGTATCTATAAACGCCTCGACGCCTCTTTGCCTTCAGTTGTCATCTCAAATTACCGTAAGAATATGCTCATTCATCCTTATGAGGACCGAGGATTATCCGTACGAGAAGCTGCACGCCTACAGAGTTTTCCAGATGATTTTGTGTTTAGAGGACCGCTAATGCATATCCAGCAACAGATCGGCAACGCGGTACCACCTCTTCTGGCTGAGGCTATTTTCAAGAAGATATTAGAATATCCAATAGCTGATTAATTCCGCAGCTAATCTTCATCTATTCCCTCTTTTTTTGCAGTTTCTAATAAATCATAGAGAATATTTGATTGCTTTTCCGAAGGGACAGGTATTAATCCACTAGCCATCTTTGATAGAATATCAGATTGCATGGTCGTCAAACGGAGCGATGATTTGTTTTCCGAAAAATATTTATCGAGTTTCTTCCAATGTGCTTTGTCTGTCTTGAATACTTCAACCTGTTTGTTAATACCAGAATCAAGTTTCTTATTTTCTTTGTCCTCTTTTAAAATATATTTTTTTTCTTCTTTATCTACAAATAGCTTACTGTCAAGCTCGTCAAACTCGATGTCAATTTCCTTTACCCTTTCCCAACACCTGATATTCTTCGTCCATTGACTAACGTTTGCATATCCAGCCGGGGGATTGGTGATATTTAAGTAAACTTTTTCTGTTATTATTTTAAGGATGTCAATCAATGATGTCGGTATTTCTTGATGCTGCCAAATTAGGTTGAAGTTTAGATATAAGTTTGAGTTTTTTACCAACGCGGAGAGATAGGCAATACTATAAGTCACGGTTTGTGCTCGAAACCCTCCGTCATACCAATCTGCTCTTGTAATCAGACGCTCGACCGTCCGAAACAGAATGACTTTCGAAATCATTTCCTTAAAAAAGACCTCGGTTATAGCCAGATTATCGTTTTCCACCATATTGGTGATTCGCTCGGCAAATTTTCTAAAACTGTCCTGCGCACCCTTGGAAACGATATGAGGTAGCTGATTCCACGTATTTTCTGCTTTAGCCAACAATGTTTTGTCGACAAGTTGACTTTTGGGGTTTTCGATCAAAAATTTCCTTTTTGCATCAGCAGTCAGATATGCCTGGCTATTTAGATACTCACCTCTGACTCGTTCGTAAAACCATCGGGTTCTTTTTTGTGATCCACCGATAGCCGGTGCAAAGATCCGAGTTGAGTAATCTTTTATATCCTTGTGAAAAGGGCTATTTGAAAAGAAGTCCGAGTTATTGATTTTATTCTGGGTGTTGGCATATTCTGCCACCTTAGAAATAAAGTCATCTTGATTTTTTTCTTCTCTAACGACGGAAAGCTTCATCTGAACAGAAATTCTTGATACATCGATTTTTGAATTCTTATGTGCGGCATATATAGCGGAAGTAGTCTGGCCCCCATTCACGATTTGGAAATCCTTGATCACACTTATATTTCCATTTTGCCCAAATTCCAATGATGATGCTGTGGCAGTAATCCCATTGTTGTATGCAAAGAACATTTCAGGTTTGTTTTCAATGGTGTTTCTAAGCCCCTTATTAACGTTGCCCCTGAATTGCAAAAAAGTGCGGACGTTTTGCTCAAACAGTTTCTGACCGTGTTGTTCATAAATTTTAATCAGAAGATTGCCATCTAAAACAGATAGATAAGATTGGTATGGATCGTTTTCATTATTCACCTTCAGAAATGGCAAATCCACATCCACTTCAAATTCACCAACCTCTCTTTGCGAGGAATATATTTTGTATAAATATTCGATGTCTATAACACGATAATCAAAGTTAATTCCGTCGACAGTGTCAGCGGGCAGCTCAGCTAAAGATCTTGTAATTTTACCATCGCTCAATAACATCAACCTGACTTTATCTATAAGTCCCTTTTTGTGGTAAGTAAAGAGGTTATATGCCATAGAGTAGGCTTCGGACGTTTCTTCCAATTGTAAGTAGATTCCTTCGATGGACTTTTTGAAAAAATTGGTCATCCTCCAAAACTTAACATCGATTTGGCTTCGTGTTAACGTCTGGATGGCGTCGTCTTGGAAATAATGGTGGTTTAAAAGTGTCAAAATCTTTCGATCTTCATCGTAGTCAAAGCCATAAACTTCAATGCCTTTCTTCGTGTATTCTGCATAAGTATAGTTGTTAGTCAAATCTCCGATAGTTGTTAGATCTTCACATACTATCTCAAAGAAAGACTGTGCTTTCAACAATCCCCGACTTTCAGCATCAGAAAGTATGGATTGCGTAAAATACTGATGGAAATCTTCTAAACTTATCATAATCGTTTTGGGTGCTCCTTAAATATTGCAGATGTCAATCTTTCATGTTTTTTGCAAAGTTCGAGATCCAGAGTGTAATTTAACTTTATGATTTCCGAAGGAACATGTTGAGGCACTAATCGTGGGAAATCATCGGTTATTTCGAAAACTCTCAGATTGTCGATTGTAAATTTGATCAATGTGTTATCATTCATATCCGGCATATAGCCATAACTAATAACTTTATTTTCAAATAGCTGTCGCGTAAGGAGCGATTCATCCTTCAATAAATTATCTAATTCAGATACAATGTTTTTGACTGAAGAGCCTTTTTCAGACGGTGTAAGTCCGTAAGAAACGATATAAAGCGGTTTAGATCCCTTGAGTAGTTGATGGGCGGATGAGATGATTATTTCAGGACCTTTACTGGTCTTGAATGATTTCACTTCGAACATTACATTTGGGAAATTGAAATCTTTCCTATCCCTTTCTGGCCCACACCAAGCAATTATACTATCTTTTACACCATAAATCGGCATTAAATTTCTAAGGCATGTGAGCTCAGTAAAAAGCCCCATTTGTAATTCCACAGACATAAAAGGATCATTGTTTTGCATAAGAAATACTTGCCATCGTTTCAGACGCGCTTCGACCGCATGCACCATTTTTGAATTGGAACTATACGCTATGCAAACAGAAAGAATGTCTTTACAAAGAGACAAGAACAATTCCCAATCTGACCTTTTGTTTAGGATCAAGAATAATTCACCACAACTGATCGTATTTCGCTTTATAAGCGTAACCCCTTTTAGACGAATATCCGTTTCTGGAGACTTAAATTTCTCTGCGGATTGCAAGAAAAATCCATAATTCCCTTGCTCATCCTTTATCCAAAATACATCATGCGGAATTTCTGAGTTGATTCTTCGGCTTGAACCGATATTCATTGGTTCCCATGGGTTATTATTTCCTTTAATCATCACTCTCTTCGCCAGCTTCTAATTCTTGTAAAAGATTACTGTAGTATACAGTGTTAATTTTTAGTTTAATCGTGTCTTCGGTGCTAAGTACATCACCAGGGAAACTGAGCCCGAATGCTGCTAAAGTTTCAAGTTTCACATCGGAGTTCTGAAATTCCGGTTGAATAAAATGCAACATCAAGAGCGGGCGCTCCATTAACTTTCGTGCCTTACCTCTGTTTCCTCTAACTTGATTTTTTAAATCCTCAGGTAAAGACACAGCTTCTGCACTGCCAGATGATACTTGCCGATTGTTAAACTCGTACTGACCCTCCGTTTTTACAGTCATTTTTCTTTTTTCTTTTTTTACAGAAAAAGTCGGACTAATAAAATATGGTTCTCCATCTCCACTATATAAAGCGACGTCCCAATTCGTATTTCGCTCAGTGAGATATTTTTTCACAAACCCAATTGGCATCCGTGAAGTTATTCCTAATACATCCTGATCTTTATACACCCTGAATTTGTTCAAAAAATCATTAATGGTTTCACGCTTTACATCTTTCCATAATGTAACCGAGTTCGAGGACGACTCAGGAATAATCAGTTTGGTGACAAAATCTTTAATGACATCAATGTTATGGTCAATATCTTCAGTTTCCGAACTTAATACACTAGTCTCTTTTGCCTTGCCATCCAATCGCATCGAATATTCGAAATCCGTAGCATTTCTTAGCTTATTTCTTGCGGTAATCTGCAACGCGCTGGCGGGATCTTGTTGTACCGCCAAACCAAACTGCGAGGGTGTCCATTTGTTTTCAGACATCAATCGAAAGTCCCTCATCAACCCCTCCGTCGCCTGAATAATTTCTGCAAACTCATTTATTTTCTCATGTGGCATATAAATGTGGCAAAGGTCTTCGTATCCCATACGATAACCAAACCAACGGCCCATTTGCATCAAGGTATCATAGAAGATGGTGTTTCGAAGAAAGTAGCTGACACTTAACCCTTCTAATGTAAACCCCCTCGCAACACTCGTTCCTCCAACTACAATTGCATTTGTAGCAATGTCTTTTCTGTATTCTAGCTGAATTGTGGTTTTTTGATGTACATCCCTTATGACGATCGATTCAATAGTTTCGGTCATTTTTTTAAGCACTGTGTTCCATTTAAATTCGTCGTTGTTGAAATTGTTAATATATGTAACGTTCAGTTCTAGAATATCAGCACTATGATATTCTGGGTTGGTTAATCGGCCATAAGTAGCAATTTCTTTTTTAATATTTTCCAAATAGTCAGCTAGTCGGCCTGATATTCGTTGATGAACCAAGGTAAAACGTGTAGCGTGAACGAGCATGCTATTGTGATTTTTTCCATAGCCTCTGAGGCACCTGACTGCAATATTTAAAATGAACACCCGGACGGCTTCCAATAGACTGTCTGGTAATGAATCTACTGTGTGATCTTTTTTATGCGTTGTTGGAATATGGTCCTGAAAATCGTTGACTGCCACTAAGTGTCTCTCCTCGGTGTCAAGGAAAATTTTGCGCGCACCGAAATAATTCGTCGGAGCTTCGAGGGCGTAAATGAAATCTTTAGGAAATAAATCAAGACCGTAGTTTTCGTTATCTACTTTATGGTCTATGAAAATATTGGCATAAGGTGTCGCTGTATATGCTACATAAGCATATTTAGAAAACAATTTTAGCAGTTTTCTAATGCCTCTATTAATAGCGGTCGGATCCTCATCCTTCTTTTTCGTATTTACCGAAGCATAATCGGATTCGTCATCAATCACCAACATTGCATGATCAGAAATCTTATTTTTATATTGTTTATTCAGCCATGTTATCACACTTTTGAAGGTATTGGTGTTTTTTTTGATGACTAGTAGAACGGGAACGTTTATGCTTTCAAAGCTTGCACTTTGGGACGCTCTGTCAGCATCTTGTGTGTTGAAATCCCGTTCGATCGTTGTGAGACTATATGGAATTTTATTTTTATCAATATTACCTTTTCCCGCCCCCACTTGCACACCGTTAGTGCGCCCCACAAAGGCCTCATTAAGGCGTTCTTGGGTCTGGTTCCGGAGGTTATTCATGCTTCCAGCAATTACAACTATAAATTTGTAACCGGCGTCGGCAGCTTTGCAAACTAGACCTGCATAATTTCCTGTTTTTCCGGACTGTACGTGCCCGACTACCATTCCGTACCTAGAAAAATGGTCTCTTCGCGGATCTTCAATATTGTTCATCACCACGTCGGTATCATCGTCTAAGGTCTTTATAACCTCACCCGGAAGAGATTCTTGCAGATAATTCTTGTAACGCTCCCAGTAATATTTTCTGTTTTTCTGTTTTTCTATGCTTGTCCACCAACTATTGTCTCGTTGTTGTTGATCCTCTCCTTGTATAAGAACCCCAGTAGCCATTTTCACATCGAAATGGGTTTCTAGTTCTCGTTTCATTCTTACCCAGTCCTGCTCGTTCAGCGGTTCAAGTACGTCTGCAGAGATTACTTTGGCATAGTATTCATAACCGATTTTGTCTATTACAGCTCTATTATTCTGGATCTCTTCTTCAATTTTTTGCTGCGGCAATGTTCCTTCGATTTTCCGAAGATTATCAAATATATGCGATTTGATCGCCAAGTAACTAGTGCTGTTCATTGGTTAGAATTTCCTTTCTATTCTTAAAAATTTCCGTTTTCAATAATTCTTGAAGAAACTCTTGATTGATGTTGGTCTCTGATAATTTTTTTGCCAGATTCCGTACTTCATCCTCAGACAAGGCTTCATGCTGATCTACGGCGAGGGGATCCAGCTGCAACCTCGCTTGAATTGCATCGAGGGGAAGGTATGCCTGCAATCCCTTAAGATAATATAACAAATCTTCTCTTTTTGATACATCCAAGGTTTCATTTAGCCTCCTATACATCGGGTGAGATTCATTTAGTGCAAACCTAATTTTGTTGTGTGATACTACAATCTCCCAAAACTGTGTTACCGTTTTGTCTTCGATCTTTTTCCCTCTTACAGAGTAAGGTCTCGTTCCTTTTTCGATCACCAGGGAGATAATACGCTTAAGGTCATTTCTTATAGTTTCAGACGGCCTTGCTATAGACTTCTTTACATCGATACCCCAATGTGTGTCCATCGAATTTGGGATATCAATTTTAATACGTACTAATTTATGAGCGTCTGCTGCCTTGTGCATACCCCACCATGTCCCATAAATTATAATTCTATTTTGGCGGTACAAATAGAATCCTTGTGATTTGATGTAACCCTCTTCTGTAGCATACAAATCATATTCCTGTTTAGAAAGTTTTGAATGATGGGGGAGTATAAAGGGTTGGATCGTGACGGTAGATCCGAAAACATTAATCTTTTCAGGAGCTATTTGTTGAGTCGCAGGATGATTTAAATTAAATGGATTAAATGGCTTTATCGGATTATTGTTCAGTGAAATGCTTATTTTTTTTGACGAGCCTGTTCCTTCAAGAAATTTATGAAATACGAGAGAAGTGTGTTTTCTTACCTTATCTATTACTTCTGAAAAATTAGACACGGAAATTCTATCTATCTCCTCCCACACAACCAAGGTTCCGCTTTCCAATTTTTCGAATTGTTCAAACATCGGAGCACATGAAAGGTTGTTGGGAGTGATTAGTAGCCATTCATTTTTTGATGCAATAAAAGCAAGATCCCATTGTCTAGCCGATAGCTGACCATTTCTTTTACTGATTACTGTCAGTTTCTTGCATTGAGAAAAAGAAGCTGTTTTTAATCCTAATCCGAACCTCCCCAGATCCAATTTATCTCTTATCTCATTGGGGCTTTTACTGGCAAGACGCATGGCTTCAATCAATTCCGATTCCGTCATGCCTATCCCATTGTCAAGCATGGCAAATATTAGAGTCGGAGTGGCTACTGAATAAATTTCAATAGAAGTAGCACCGGCAGAAATACTGTTATCAATAAGATCCGCTATTGCAATTTCAGGAGAATAGCCAATTTCTCTCAAGGAGTCAATAAAATTTCCTACATTGGGATTGACCGTTTCCGTCTGCGGTTTCATTGGATCTCGGTTGGGAAATAAATGATGTAGTCAGAAGGCTTAGAATAACCGTTGATGTTATATTGGTTTGCACTTGCGTAGCAAACTTGAATATTTTCATTATTTATGCATGCTTTAGCAACGCCTAAAGTTGACACCTTGTTATTCAAGGGAGCAATGCATATATTGTATTCCTTTCCATAATTATTACAGAGGACTTCGATTGCGCATTGCGTGTCTCGAATGCTATTGCATGAAAATTGAAACTCATTTAAAAAAGACGGAAACTTCGCTTTAAACCTCTTTATCGTGTACCCGGCTTTTTCATCTAATTTCGGATGATTGGATGAAGATAAACTTGGTCTGCCTATCAGTAGAGCATTGGGCTCAAAACTTTCAATTATTATTTCAGTTCTCTCGTCCTCTAAACCGGCTAAAACAATCAACATCAATTTTTTTGAAGGCGTATGTAGCCCCGAATATCCAAATATAGACCGAATTTCCCTCACACCCTTTGTTAACCATCTTTCACTGAAGTCTTCTGAATGTTCGTACTCCGACGCTGGGGTATAAATAAAACTAACCGAGTATTTCGATTTCATCTTTTCAGATTCGAATATCTTTAACATAATCAATAAAACCTCTCGTGTGAAGGTTGTTACATCCAATAAAACATTGACAATTTTATTGTGTTCAATCGATTCTAAAAAGTCGTAAATAGCATCATACGTTAAGATTGGCTCATTTTTAGAGTAATTAATTGTTTTAAAGCCTCCTAACGCTTGTATTGCCTTTAAGTTTTCTTCACTAAGTTGATAGCTATTATTTATATGAAAAACAGCTTTGTGCCTAATATCGGAAAGATTAAGGTGTTTCGCTACCACCGTGGACCGTTCTTCAAATCCTGCGGAACATATAAAGAAATCAATATCTTTAACTTCTTTTTGCAAATCTCTAAGAGCGATTTTCATTTGGCCGATTTTGCGTTTAATACTTAATTCAATGCCTATGATAATTGATCATATATAGTTAACTGAGATGAATCCTCGTCAAACAATAGTCTATTAGCCTCTTTCTCAAAGCGACTGGGGTCTGTCAAACTAAGTTTCAGTAATTCACTATTCATGAAACGATAACCTTTAAACCCAGAGGGATCAAGCTTAAAGTACGGAGCCAATATTCTACTCAAAATATACAACTTATTCCTTCCAGTACCTTGTTTATTTCCAATCGTACTTTTATGCAAGTATCCATAATGTTCTGCCAAATCGATAATTTCACTTAATTCTTTATCAGGAAGGTTGTTTAGTGCAATTGAGAAAACTATTCTTTCTGCTTTATCAGACACAAAGATTCGATGGAACATTTGGCCGAGACCGTTTATCAAATTATATAATTTGTCAGCTTTACTTAATCTTTCTCCCACTTGGACATCACCATGTTCTTGGATTACTTTTTTAAATTCATGCTCCAAAAAATCAGAAGAATATTCTTTTATTACATAATCTTGTATTCCTACAGGAATTTCTATTACTTCAGCAATTGAGATATTGCTTTTTGAGAGACATTCGTTGAACATTTTTGAAGCAGGTTCCAAAAAATGTCTTATAATTCCAGAGGAAATATCCACCAATTTGCCGAATCCGGCATAACTTAAAGTTGCTCCCGATCGAGACCTCTTAAGTCTTTTTAAATATTCTGAAGTAGCGTATCTTCTTGCTGCATCCGACGACGAATATTCTCTCTCTTTAGAATAGTTATCCTTCTTTAATTGCTTTCGGATTTTCTCTAACTCCCCTTCCTGTTTTTTATCCGTAGGAAAAAAATCTTCGGGTCGAATTTCTTTACCTAAATATTTTGAAATTCTTTTGGAGACTATTTTCTCTATCCGCCTATAATAGTTGTTTTTTTCACTAGTATAAACGGATGCGATATTCACCTGGGTATAGTCATGTGGATAATCAATTGTTTTATTATTAATTGTAGAAAAGGTTTTGTAGTCTAATTGGGTAGATATTTTAAGGCTCACATCACTTGATGTTCGATAAGAAACCCATGTGTTTAAAATTTTTGTTTGAGTATAATTTAAATAACCTCCATCATCAATTAATATATAAAAAGGATTTTTCCTGGGGAATAAACTTATTTCCTTGAGCTCATTTAAAATCGGGTATAGAAAATCCAAATAGTTGCATAAGGGACCGCTATAAGTATTTGGTATATTTTTATTCATGGCAATTTTTTTACAATACATTTTGCATTGCAAAACCATCCCATCTATTATTTTTATAATACTTTTAATGATCCTTTCAGTTGTTAGATTTTCACCGTCTATACAGTTGTCAATATCACCTCCCGATAGGTCAACATGCCACAAGAATATATCGTTATAGAAAGTGGATAAATCTTCAGAGTATTTATTTAAGTCACCTTTGTGAGTCAAGAGCTGTTTGAAGCATTTCGATGCTATATGGGTCACGAGAAGATGCTCGTTAAAAAATGTATTCGAGCTATCATGCAACCTTTCTAACTCTGGATAATTTATGTCGGTGAGTTTAATCGGTACGTAAAAGGCATAATACTCTAATTCTGCAATACTACAATTTCTTGATATTGTTTGACAATCTGGCAACATGTAGCGAAACATCATACTTTTCCCGGATCCTCTATGCCCATTTAAAAATGTATGTCCAATTTTCGGAACCTGATGAAAATCAGTAAATACATCCACAAAAAGTTCGTGCGCATCTTGAGCGCTAATGCCTTCTGGTGTGCTAACCTCAAATGGATTCTTCATATTCTTTCGGTTTTACAATAGAACCTATCTTTTCTAAAAAAAACTTTCCGTCCATGTGAACCTTATTGTTTACCAGATCTGGACACAACTTATATATATCTTCGAAAGGAAATGACGGATAACCACTTTCCTTAATTGTATAGGAAATTGGGTCAATAACGTCATCATTATTTTCTTTGTCAAAAAAGTGTATTTTCACTTTTACAGTTGTCAAACGTCCCCTTTCTGGAAGAAATCTGTTACAATACAATGATTCGGTAAAAGTCTTCAAGGTGCGCTCATATATTTCGTCAATAAGGAATTGATCTTTCGCGAACTTTGGGAATTTTTTTTGAGTTAACTGTTGCTCAATATAAAACTCTATTTTTATTTCCTCATGATTAATATTTAAACTGTCCAAACTCTCGGAATATCTATGAAATATTTCACTTGAAGGAATCATTTGATCTATATCTAAAAGAAATTTTGAGGCCCTTGTTTTATCTTCTGCAAGCTCATCTGCTAATCTCAAAATTGCCGCGAGTAATTGTGGCCGAATACTTTTATGTGAGACGTACATTTCCGCTTCAAGCTGTCCGATCGGATCATTCTTTCCGCTATGGGCTTGTGCTATTTTTCCGATAATTAATTTTTCAGAACGGCTTAGTAAATCCCCCGAATCAAATTTAGACAGAAGTTGCTTCCCCTTTGATGCATGTTCTTTTCTAGATCCAATCAAATGGCCCGTATCATGTAGGTTAATAGACATTAACAATATAAAAATTTCATAAGGACTAATAAAAAAAACCTCCTTCTCCTTTGTAGAGAGAGGGGTCAAATTGTTTAATAATTTTGACGCACGATCTATAACCATCTTTATATGATCTACTCCATGATCATTATAATAACCGTCCTTTTCTATTTCTAATATTTTTGTTTTAATTTCAGGATGAATCTCTCTGTCAAATTTCTCCTTAAGAGTTTTATATATGCCAACGTAATCCCGTTCGTCCGGAAAAGCTTCAAAGGAGTCCGAATGAATTTTTAAAAATTCCTTCTCTATATTCATAATTACTCAAACTGTGTTTTTAATATGATTTTAGATTGTTGTTTGCCGTGTTTCCATTTCCTTCTCCACGGTTTTCGTATCAAGGTACTGTCAGACGGTAAGAAGTAAATACAATTATTAGAAGTCGTCAATTATTTGCTTAGATGTTATTATTTTTGGCATAAGCCGAAGGAAATCCTTTTTTGGATATGTTTCCTCAAGATGCTTTGACAACTCCTCTAATTCTGCTTCTTCTTTTATAATAATGTACGATATATCCTCTACGGAGAATTGCAATCGTTGACGTTCGATTGCCTCATTAAAATAATCTTTGTTATTTTCATACGTAGCTGCATCTAATATATTTGGCTTATTATTCAGTAACTTCGCAGTTGGAACAAATCTCCATTCTCTTTCATCATAAAACCTATAACCGTCCACTTTGATATTGTCCCTCTCCAGTAAACCTTTAAAGTTTTTTGTATAGAATGGATATAAATTTTCGTCGTTAATAATATCATCAGATAAGTTACTTAGCAATCTTTCAGCACTATGCCTGACTGAAGTGCTAAGTACAGAGTTCGATTCTATATAAATAACAGGATTGAGCCCCTGAGAACTCACCCATTTATAATTCAGACCAATACCATAGTCACCGTAATACCCCAAAGTATTCTTTTTGGTTTTTTTGTAAAAATGCTTCTTGTACTCGGATAAGGGGATATCACAAAAGGATACCATTGCAATGGCAAATCGGTAATTCTTTTTCCCTCGAGTATTGACTTTTTCAACACAATATTTGTATTTGAATCCTCCCTCCTTTAATATCTTCTTTAGAATCGAAAATTCTTTTGTATAGTGAATAACTGATGTTGTGCTAATTGCCATGCTTAAATAATTACAAGTCGATTTGCGGTACAACTTAAATAATAATGTGTAAAGAAATTTACATCCTGTTTGAGTTAAACACCAATTGACACACTATCAAATTTGCCTATATTTCTTTAATTCACATTAAGGTTTTCCATAATCCTTCAGTATTTATCCCACCCCCTATGCACCATTCGATGACAATTCGAGCAGATGAGCATAAGGTCATTTAATGTTGTTTTTGTATCCGGTGTTAATTCCGATAGCGGGGTGCGGTGATGGCATTCAATGAACCCTCTCCCTACATCACCGTAGGTCTTTTCGAAATCGAATGTGCATAATTCGCAAGCAAGTGAACGATGCTTCTTCCAATATTCCTTTTTCTTTTTGTCGACAAGAATCCGGTTCCGCTCGCGATAGCGGTGCAGCTTATAAAGCAGTCTCCCTTCAGGTGCCGAATATTGGTCTTCCTCCTCATCCCCTACTATAGGCGCTTTCAATTCTTCGACCAGCTCCTCTTGCGCGAGCGTAGCTTTGATATTACTTGCAAGCTTTCCGAGCAAGGTTCGGTTCCTCCTAAACTCATTAAAAACTTGTTCGTCCAGTTTGCTGTAAGACTGCATACCTCTTCCTTTATAACCCGGGTCTAAAGCCAAAAAATTACTTAGCTTGAGCCCTACCCCATTGGGGTTTCGATATCGTTCCGCATCGGTTTTCGCTTCGGAAAAAGGCAACGTGTTTAGCATTTGTGAAAGCTCTATAATGGCTGGATTCCGCGCATGAATTTGCCCCGGTCCTAACCTGAAGTACAAGTCAAGCGCGAGTATCAATTCATCTCTATGCCAATTCGGATTTTTCATTAGGTTCGTAAATTAGGTTGCTAGACACCTCCCATAATTACTATTGAAAGAATCTCTTCATTCCTTTATCTGATACCAATTACCCGCTCCCGTCTCACCCTCAGGTTTCTCAACTACTTTAACTTTATTGCAACGCGGCGGACGTTTCAACAAATCGGTTATACGTCTAGACTCATTATTAATTTCCTCTCTTACAGCAATAGGCAGTAATTCCAATAGGCGCTTTGCTGTAATAGGCCTACTTAATTTTCCAGTGGCTATAAGTTTGTCTATCTCCTTCCCTAAATCTATCTTCTCATGTTTTTCCCTAGGTTGCGTTCCAGATTTTCTAATGTTCGATATTGCTTGTTGTGTCTCTATAGGTAAACTTTTAAAGGATGGTTTGCGTTGATTAGGATTCATTAACTGATAATCTTCAAGACCGTAAATACTAGCGACGGCCTTGGTCTCATGAGGCCGAGGCTTTTGTCTCCCCGATTCAAGCCTTGAATACTGACTTTTCTTAAGTTTAGCTAATTGCTCAACCGCATTTTGCGTCAACCCGAAATGTAATCTATACTCTTTAAATAGTTTCTCTATCCCTTTGTTTTCACCCATGCAAACCAAAATTTAAAAAAATCGAATTATAAAATTTGCATAATTCGATTAATGTGTTTACCTTTGTTATCAATTAGATAAGCGACAATTAAGACAGAGATAGCACCTCCGTCATAACGATGTCACTCTCGTACCGAAATCGCCAAATTCCCACGAGATGACCATAGGTTCGCCGTATAATTGCGTAATCTGTATATTTGTGCATATTACCAAACGGTGAACCTTATGTGAGTCTTTCGGGGAACCCTAACTTTAGTTAGGTTGGTGTTTGGCGATACCAGGTCGGAAGCATTAAGGTTCACCTTTGGATTATAAATAAAAAGATGCCTTAAACTTCTTGAGCAGCACATCGTTTTCATAAAACACCTAAAAAGTGAAAACGATAACACCAAACCCGAAAGCTAACCTTTTCCGCAACCTCGGAGGCGAACGACTTTACGCTACCTCACGGCCGCGCAACTCCTCATTCAAATCCATCACAAAAAATATCACCTGCCCACCAGACTAAAGTACAACCAAGATACCTATCGGACAGCAAAGCAAAAGCGTTAAGCTTCGCTGCCAACGGCACAAAAAGCCACTGGCCGCTGCCCGGTAGTACCGACCCTGCGCCATAAGGAAACTGCGTTGTTTGCTTCACGTGAGGAGCGGTTGTCTGCTTTTCGGTCTATAAATTCTCACCCTAAAGGTAGATGGTCATTTCCACTTTTGCAAATCTTTGTTAGCTTTTTCGTTGGCGTAGGCGTCGGTTTTTGAAACAAAAAATTCTTAAACCATTCATAACCAACGAAGAAATGAAGCGAGTTTTACGCTTAAGGGTTTGCATTACCCAATTTAGTTGTACTTTTAGCTACGCAAAACCAAGATATAGCAGCCTATTAGCTGTCTTAACGACCATGTGTTTGTATGCCCACGCGCAGTCCCCGGCTGGGTCCGGGGCTGCGTCGATGGGTATTATTACTGACTCCGTCACTCCCCTCCAAATCGGGGATACCATCCCCGAATACCTTTGGCACCTGCCGTTGCAGGTTGTGAATCATCCAGGCGGAAAAGAGACGATTACGCTGGATGAATACCGCGGTAAACTGATCATTCTGGATTTTTGGGCCACATGGTGTACGGCATGCATCCAATCGATGCCGAAAGCGGCAACCATAAACCACAAGTATGACGATGTAAACGTGATACTGGCCACACGGGAGCAGGCAGCAAAAGCTAAAGGATTCTTTGCCAAGCGTGTTTCCGATTTGACGTGTAATGGTCTGACGTCCATCGTCAATGATTCGCTGCTGGCTGACCTGTTTCCGCACCGGCTAATACCGCATGTGGTATGGATAGACAGCGCGGGCCGACTATCAGCTACCACGGGCGCACAGGAATTAACCGCTGCCAACGTAGCGGCTTACTTGGCCAACGGAGACGCGATGCCTACCAGCAAAATCGACATCGATACCAAGCAGCAGCTATTTCTGGATCGCAAAGCTCCCCTAAACCAGATACAGCACTATTCGATTTTTTTAAAGGGTCGCATTCCCGGCCTTCCATCCGGAAATATACAGCGCAAAACGGCAGGTATAACGTACGGCAGAGCGATAATGAACTTTCCGCTCTTGATGATGTATGAGGTAATCGTAGGAAAGTTGGCACCCGAGTACAATCGTAAGCGCTTAATTAATCAAGGTATCGATAACGCCCTTATCGATCTGCCCGAAAACTTATCCGAAGCAGAGAAAGATGCGTGGAACGATGCCAATTTGTATACTTATGAGTTCAACTTGCCGATAGACCGTGCGGACGCACTTTATCGCCAAATGCTGGAAGACCTGAATGCCAAGACAGGATACTACGGCCGCATCGAAAAACGAACAACACGATGCCTCATGTTGGTACGGACCAGCGATGCCGATAAGCTGAAAGCAAAGGGCGGGCCGAGTGTGGGCGTGAATTTCGATGGTGGGCCTATCGCTATGAAAAACAACAGCTTGCTACACATCGTCAATCTGCTCAACAACCGAAGGGAAATCGACTTGCCGATCATCGATTCGACGGGCTATCAAGGTATGGTAGACCTCAGACTATCCGGCGGGCTGGATATCCCTTCGCTAAGAAAAGACCTCAATCGCTATGATCTCGATCTCGTCGAACAGCAAATACCACTTGATGTGTTCGTGCTTTCAAAGAACTAGGCTGTGCCTGCTAACCGACAACTACTCACTTAATACACATTACAGACATGATAACCATAAACCAGCTGCGCATCGCACTGACTGTTTTCTTTCAACTATTCGCCTTTGGCTTATTGGCGCAGCAAAGAGCGATCGAAGGAAAAATATTGTCCGCGGAATCCAACAGGCCTGTGGCCAATGCCACCATTGTATTGGAAAATGGCGGTGCTGCTACCACATCGGATGAACGTGGAAATTTTACCCTTACGGTAGACACGGCCGGTGCTCTACTTACAATCTCTTCCGTGGGTTTCGAAAACAAAACGGTTCACCTCGCCTTCCCCTTGCCCAATCCATTCATCATCCATTTGGTGGAGGGAAATAACATGCTGCAGGAGGTAATGGTCTCCACAGGCTACCAGGAAATCCCGAAAGATAGACAGACGGGCTCGTTCTCTAAAATCGGCAACAAGGTGCTTAACGAGCAGATATCAACCAACATCTTGGAACGATTGGAAGCGGTCGCAAACGGACTGGCGTTTGACCGTACCACATCTTCTGCAGGGCGTTTGATGATACGCGGCCTCAGCTCCATCAACGGTCCGCGGGATCCGTTGATCGTGGTGGATAACTTTCCTTATGACGGAGATATCTCCAACATAAACCCGAATGACGTGCAGGATATCACCATCCTCAGGGACGCGGCGGCGGCCTCGATATGGGGGGCGAAGGCAGGTAACGGGGTGATTGTGATCACGACGAAAAAGGGGAAGCTCAACACGCCGCTTTCCATAGACATTACGACTAACGTAACCGTGGAGAATAAGCCAGACCTGTATTACCTCAATCCCATATCAACGGGCGATTTCATCGATGTAGAACAGTTTTTGTTTCAAAATGGGTATTACAACAACCAGGTTGATGCCCGCAACCGGCCGGTGCTCTCGCCCGTTGTAGAAATGCTGCTGAAAATGGAAGATGCTCCGGCAGCCGAACAGGCAGCGCTGAAGGCGGAAATTGACCGGCTGCGCAGCGTGGATGTACGGGATGAGTTTTTGCGGCAAGTCTACAGCAGGGGCTTTAACCAACAGTACGCACTGGCCATGAGCGGAGGCCGGGAAAACTCGGCTTGGCGGCTTTCGGCGGGCTACGACCGCAACAAATCGGTGCTTGAGGCGGTGCATGATCGGCTGAACCTGGGCCTATCGCACCTGTTTAAGCCAACGGATAACCTCACCGTGTCTACGGCTTTTTATTACACCAACAAGCGGGATCACAACGGGCGGATGGGCTATGGGCAGGTCTCATCAAAAAACAGCAACCTGTATCCGTACGCCCGCCTATATGATGAGCAAGGCCAAGCGCTCCCCATCGCTAAGGACTATGGCATCGGTTTTATTGATACGCTGGGAGGCGGCAGGCTGCTGGATTGGAAGTACTACCCCGGTTCGGACGATGCGCATATCGACCAGACGGTAGCTGTGAATGATTTGCTGCTTGATTTCGGCGTTAGGCACCAGTTGCCGGCCGGATTCGGCATCGACCTTAAATATAAATTCGAACGTCAGTTTACAAACGACCGCAACCTGCGTGGCTTAGGCAGCTATTACACCCGCAGCATGATCAACAATTACACGCAGCTGAGCGAATCGCCTTTCTATGCCATCCCGATTGGCGGCATCTACGACCTGCAGGATACCGAGCTCACCGCCCATAATGCACGGGGCCAGCTCAACTTCGACCGCACATGGGCTCGCCATGCCCTTACCGCCATTGTGGGTGGCGAAGTCCGCTTGGCAAAAACGGATAACCGCAATAATACCTTTTATGGCTACGATGCAAATACACTTACGTTTGGACATGTAAACTACACCGTTCCGTACCCGACGTTGGTAACGGGGTCGAGCAGCTTCATTCCCAACTCGATAAACCTCAATAGGGCTGATACCCGGTTTGTATCGCTATACGGTAATGCTGCTTATACATTTTCGGACAGGTATACGGCTACCGTCAGCGCACGGCGCGACGCCTCCAACTTGTTTGGCCTGAAGACCAACGACAAATGGAACCCGCTGTGGTCTATGGGGGTAAGCTGGAACGTTTCAAACGAGGAGTTCTGGCACAGCAAAGTGATAGATTTTTTGAAAATTCGGGCCACATATGGGTTCAGCGGTAACATCGACCCGGCTCAAACGGCACTAACAACCATCCGCTATGGCAGCCTTTCGCCATTTGTACTGGAACCCACGGCCCGCTTCGATAATTACGCAAATCCGGAGCTGCGGTGGGAAACCGTACGGATGATCAACGCGGGCGTTGATTTCGGTTTGTGGGACAGCCGGGTAAGTGGCAGCATCGAATTCTACCGCAAGGACGGGAAAAACCTGTTCGGGAGCTATCCGATAGATTACACAACCGGAATTGGAATGGAGGTAACAAGGAATGTGGCAAGCATTAAGGGCAGTGGGGTAGACATTGAGCTGAACAGCTTAAATACGAAAGGTGCCGTACGCTGGCAAACCAACCTCAATTTTAGCTACAACCGTGACCGCGTAGTAGACTATTACCTCTCCTCGCGGGTGGGCAGCCGGTTTATGCTCGGCAGTGCCACGGTATCTGGCATAGCGGGCCATCCTGTCTATTCGGTATACTCGTATAAATGGGCCGGACTTGACCCTACCACCGGTGATCCGCTCGGCTACGATGCAGCAGGAAGGCCCACCAACAACTACAACGCACTTACCGGGCCCAACGTGCTCGTCGATTCGCTCAATCACCACGGCTCGGCATTGCCGTTGCTTTTCGGATCGATGGGCAATACGTTTACCTGGAAGAATGTATCGCTGACCGCACGGATACAATATAAAATGAATTATAGCTTCAGAAGGCAGAGTATCAACTACAGCGTCCTTTTCTCGTCATGGGATGGGCATGCCGATTTTGCTAACCGTTGGATGGAACCGGGTGATGAGCTTACGACAGAAGTGCCATCCATGGCCTACCCGGCCATAACCAATCGAGATGCATTTTACCGGTTTTCCGAGGTACTGGTTGAACGTGGTGACTATGTGCGGCTGCAGTACGTTGCCCTGAGCTATACGCTCGGCAACCGACTGGCGGAAGAGCTCCGGCTGAATAGCCTTTCCCTTCAGCTGAACATTAATAATGTGGGTATCCTATGGCGCGCAAATAAAAAAGGGATCGACCCGGAGTACCAATCAAGCGGTTTCTCCATGCCGCCGTCTCGGACCATCTCACTCGGACTACGGGCTAACCTTTAATCTCTTGAAAAAATGACTACCAATAGCAAATTGTATTTTCTCGCAGCCATGGTGCTGCTCACCGGTTGTGAAAGCTTTCTCAACGTAAAGCCGAATCAAAAGCTGGCTACGCCAGCCTCTATTGAGGATTTGCAGGCACTTCTTAATAATTCGTCTTTTCTTAATACGCGAGACCCAGCTGCCGGTGAGGTCAGCGCAGATAACTACTACCTAACCCAGAATGACTGGAACACGCTGTACTACGAGAGTGACCGACGGATGTATACCTGGGAAAAAGACTTCATTTTTCCCGAGTTTCCCAACGATTGGTCTAATCTTTACCAGATTGTGTATTTCAGTAACACCGTATTGGAACAATTGGAGAACATGAATCCCGCTGATCTGCAATTTGACAATGTAAAGGGACAAGCCCTGTTTTTTCGAAGCAAAGCCTTTCTGCAGGCAGCTTGGATATGGTGCCATAGCTATGATGAAAGTGCTCGTTCCTCCCTTGGCATTCCGTTACGATTAACTACCGACTTCAATGAGGTTTCAATCCGTAGTTCATTGCATGACACGTATAACCGGATTATTGAAGACTTGACCTTGTCATCGTCATTGCTGCCCGACCGGAGTGTTCATCCGAGGCGTCCAGCGAAAGCTGCCGCATTTGCACTGCTTGCAAATACATTTCTTAGCATGGGTAACTTTTCCGAAGCAAAGCGATTTGCGGATTCTTGCTTAACTATAAAAAATGATCTTTTGGATTTTAACGAACTTGATGCTTCGGCAAACTATCCCATTCCCCAATCTAATAACGAAATTATCTTCGAAAGCTATACTCCTCCTCCCTCCACTTTAAGCGCTAGGGTAGCCAAGATAGACACCTTGCTATATAGCCAGTACGCAGAGAACGATTTAAGGAAAGTAATATTTTTTGTAGAAAACGAAGATGGTAGCCATGGGTTTAAGGGTAATTTTACCGGTGGGCCGGCTTTATTTACGGGGACTACCGTGGGTGAGGTTTACCTAATCCGTGCGGAATGTGCGGCAAGGCTCGGTGATGCGGAAGGGGCATTGGCTGATCTGAATACGTTGCTTAACGCCCGATATGATGAAACTTATTTCGAGCCGTTTGACGGACAGGCACTTACCGGCGATGTGCTGCAAACCATACTGCTTGAGAGAAGGAAAGAGTTGCTGATGCGCGGATTGCGGTGGGTGGACCTGAAACGCTTGAATAACGAGGGCTTTGGCATAGAAATCCGGCGGAACTTGGGCGACGATCGGTATGTGCTTCCTCCCAATGACAGCCGGTACGCATTGCCGATACCCGAAGACGTCGTTAATATTTCGGGAATGCCACAGAATAACCGATAGCAAGTTTACACGGTCAGTAAAAAAAGAGGTGGCGTGTTGGCGGTTCGCCACCACACCAGCCTCTGCCATCAACACGACTAACCAACCTATTCGGACGCAGAAGGTGCACGGGTAGACTCAGCCGCTGCACGTACCAAATTTGGATTATCGTTGAATTCGCTGAGAATATACGCATCCAATTCGCTTTGCTCATCGATATGATCGGGCGTACTCAGCACACATGGCAATTGCGTACCGGAGTCGCACGCTGTAGGGGGAGTACCCGTCTTTTCGTACTGAAACCCATCCGTGACATCGGTGTCATTCTCTCCCATAAAAATCCATTGCTGGTCGAGCTTGACCGTAAACGCACTGAATCCTATTGTTAACGCAGCCATCATCATTCCGAAGATGGCTTTCTTGATTTTTGAATTTATAGCTTTCATAGCTGTAAAAATTTTGTGTTTAACATTTACCTTGTAATGATACAGCAGCAACCCCGCGGCCAAGGCTATAAAACCGCAATTGAATAACAGGTGCTGCCCCCAAGTGAGCTTTTCAATGGCACCGCCGCAATGGCATGGAAGCGTTTCCGAAAAGAGCATCATTGTACTGATATATAGTGTAAACGCTATCATCAGCACCAAGGCTCCCCAGAGCCCCAGCCGGTTGGTATCCGGCCAGATCAGCAACAACGATACCAGCACCTCAGCTCCCAACACGCCCCATGCTGTCCATACGGGATAAGTACCCAACAAGGGTATATTCGCGATGCCCGCTTTAAAAGCATCGATGCCTACGGCCTTGTGATAAACCGTGTAGAGAAAGAGTATGATGAAAGATAACGACAATCCGTAGGCCAGCGTTTCCTTGGCGGCGGTGCTGAGCCGGATGCGTGGTATTCGTTTATAACTGATGAAATGTTCCATTGCTATTGCTTTGACTTAATCATTGATTCCTCACCGATTTGATTGCGCATCCCGGTGTTTAACCGGAAGTGTTGCGCTTTCAGATCATGGTCCCATAGTCTCACCTCCTTCCTGTTTAGCCGTTTGAAAATCTTCTTCTGGCAAATGACTATCGCATGGTAGCTCAACATAGAACCACTCGTGTTTTTCTTGTGCCATAACTTCGTTGGTATGTATTGCCTGCTTCATACAGGCAAATGTAGGGCAAGCCTGAGGGGCAGTTAGGTGATTTTGGCTACGGCATAGTTGGTTATTTTGGCTACAGCATTCCGTGGCTAACAAACGGCGGCGCTGTGGGTATGTGCGTGAGCGATACGTTGCCAAATCAAATTTTTTTTATATAATCGCTTATCGATAACCATTTTTTTCATCTAATCACTGACTAACCTGTGAGAAGTAAACCGTATTTCAAGAATTTCTGGCTCTCCTTTATGCCGGGCTCAGTACTATCTCCGCGTTTCCCGTTTACGATAGCATTCACCACTTTCTTATTCTTTCTTTTTGCATGGCTGGTGTGGACTGTTTCGCCAAAGCCGTATGTTCCGGACAATTGGTTCTATGGCGTGGGGGCCGTGGCTTATGCAGGCTTGGTATGGGCGAATGAAAAGATTTACCGGTACGCAAAAATCTATCAGATGATCGATATGGCGTGGTACCGCAAGCTCTGGCTCCAAACAGCTATCCCATTGCTGATATCTGGAGTTTGCTTCCACATGCTTATTTTCCCGCTGATGCTGTCTTTTGAAGAACGACCGGATTTGCCTATCGAAATCGCCGCGACACATTGGGCATACGTGTATTTTCCGGTGTTGCTCTTATTTTCGGTAATGCTGTTCCTATTAGCCAAGACTGTAAAACCGCTGGTGACCGAAGAAAAAATTGACGAAATGCTATCGTCAATTCAAAAAGACATGGTGGAGTTGGAGCATTTCAGGAAGAAGTTTTCCGATGAGTCCTTCCTCAGCCGCTTCCGCGAGGCATTGCCGCTCTTGTGGAAAGAGGGGATGGAAAAATATCTCGGGATAGCGCCAGACGCGTTCTCACGGCCGATCCATCAAATTCCGGATCCCTACATCTTTCGGGTATTGCCGCCCTATGGCTACGAGGCGATGCTGGCACGCGTAAATTCATTGGTAAAGACAGGGCATATCACAATCCGTGATGTCCCTGATTTCGAAGACGGCACCTACCTGGAAATGGCGTACAAGTCTCGCAAAGTCCGCGTTCGGCACCCGGAAGCCATAGCGACAATTAATGAGATGATGGGCGAGCTATCCTTGTTGCTGATGCCGGATTATCAACTCCGCCATTGCAAATTGTTGAGCGAGCCTCACCATGCTTACCAATGGATGGTGTGCCTGCAGCCTGCCCAATGGCGAGAGCTGGAAGCGGAATATGGTTTGAAAAAAATGGACCTCTATTTCGGCCGTGTGGATCGAAACTACCAAGCGGGGAAACAACCGGATCAAAAGACGAAGGATGCGGCATTAGAACTTTTCAAATTGGGGCTCAGTTTTAATGGCTCATCGAGCTAACCGAATGGCGGATAAGGGTCAGCAGATTGTGGGGGGCTTTGATTTCCGGGGCTTCCTGCCCGGCTGGTAGCCAAGCGCGTTTCCCGAAAAAGATGTAGCTTTGTGGCCGCTGATTATAAAGACGAATAGCCTGATGCATGAACTGCCGCCCAATATCCTTGTTGCGTTACAAAATGGCAGCCAACTGGCGTTGGAGCAGCTCTATGTGCGCTATGCCGAGTTGATTTTCAACCGCATACTGGTGCTGGTGCACGATGCGGCGGCGGCCGAAGAGCTCGTAAACGATATTTTCCTACAGCTTTGGCAACAACGGGAAACGATGGATACATCGGTGCCGGTCGAGGCGGTTTTGTTGCGGAAAGCGAGGAGCGCGGCTATTGATTATTACCGCAAAAGCCTGCGCGATGGCCGGCTCCGTGAGCAACTTATGCAACACGCCACCGCACATTACGATCCGATAAACGACCTGTTGGATTACAAAGAAGCGCAGGCGGCTGTGGAAGCAGCCATCGCCAAACTGCCTCCCCAGCGACAAGCGATCTTCCGGCGGTGCAAGCTGGAAGGCAAAAGTTACCTAGCCGTGGCGGAAGAGTTGGGCATAACCGTCGGCACCGTAAAAGACCACATGGCCAAGGCAATGCGCTCCCTGAAGGCGGAGCTGAAGGGGGACATCTTGAAAATTGGCTTATTCGTGTTGTTGATAAACCAGCTTTCTGAGAAATTTTGAAAAAAAAAGCTACCTCAGCATAGACTTTCCACTTGGCTATCGAATACGTTAATAAAGGACCATGGTAATAGACCATCAACATGCAACGTATTGACGCACTTTTCCGAAAATTCTTGACGGGGCATTGTTCCCCCGAAGAGGCCGAACGCTTGATCGACTTTTTTTCCGGCCCGGAAGGGGATGCGGAGATCGTGCGGTTGATTGAACAGGAACTTGATTCGCTCCAGGGCGGGCGGAAAGGAAGCAAGGTGCCGTTTGCTACGACAGATAACCTCGAAAAACTCCGCGGTATGATCGGGGCGCCGAAACGCAAGCCCATAGTCTATCGGCTGTGGCCTTATGCGGCGGCAGTGGTACTTGCCCTGGCAGTGGGCATATGGGGCTGGCCATGGCTTAATGAGGGCAACCACCAAGAACTTGCAGTGACAACAATCGCCCCCGGTGGCAACCGTGCCACCCTTACCTTGGCCGATGGGCGCACGGTAGCCCTAAGTGAGGCGCAAAACGGAATAAAGGTGGGTAACGAGGTTGTTTATACAGACGGTACGGCTGTTGAGGGAGCCGGGGCAATAGCGCAAAAAGGTGGGGGCACCGTTTGGATGTCGTTGGCTACGCCACGGGGTGGTACCTATCAGGTAACCCTGCCCGATGGTAGCCGGGTATGGCTCAACGCGGCTTCAACGTTGAAGTACCCGTCGCGGTTTGACGGTGCAGAGCGTGTGGTAGAGCTGGATGGCGAAGGGTATTTTGAGGTGGAAAAAGACAGCCGTAGACCCTTTCGGGTAGTAAACGAGCGGCAAGAGGTGGTCGTACTGGGTACGGCATTCAACATCGCTAGCTACCGCGATGAAGAGGAGACAAGAACAACGTTGGTAGAAGGGAAGGTGAGCGTCTCGTCGAATCTATTCGGCGAGCCGGTATCCGTGGTGCTTTCACCGTCGGAACAGGCCCGTTTGGTGGGCGGGCGATTGACAAAGAACATGGCCGATGTAACTACGGATGTGGCATGGCGCGACGGGCTTTTCGCATTCCGAAGCGAAAAACTCGGCGATATTATGCGCCAGGTAGCCCGGTGGTACGACGTGGAGGTGGTGTTTGAAGGGGATATTGCTAACCGAAGCTTCAGCGGCACAGTATCCCGGTATGCCCATATACATGAAATGTTGGAAACACTGGCACTGACCGACAGGGTGCGGTTCGTGCTAAATGGAAAAACCATAGTCGTTAAATCGAAATAGGTTGCTTAACCAAAATAATCAGATAATTAATTAGAAAACCATGAAGAGAGAAAACCCCAAGAAAGACTGTTCAGTACCTTGACGGGCGGCCGAGCGCAAAAGCGGAACCCTGAGTCGTGATCAGGATTCCGGATTGCTTTGGCTCACCCCAAGTGCTTATCACATGTAGAGAGAACTATCCAAAGACTGTCAAATGTATAAAATTTTTATTACTAAAATTTTATGCCCGCCATCGCACGGCATAAAAAAAACCTTTTTGTTGATGAACTTAAGCGTATTTTCGCTTTTAACCAGTGTCTTTCAGGTGCTTGCTGTAGGTGCTGCTGCCCAAACCATCACGTTGTCAGAAAAGCGTAGCGCATTAATCCACGTGCTTGATAAAATAGCCGGGCAGAGTGGCTTTTATTTTTTGTACGATGACGAGAGCATACAACAGGCTGAACCCGTCACCATCGAAATAAAAGACGCCGCATTGGATGAGGCGTTGAAAAAGCTATTCGCAGCCACACCATTCAATTACACCAAAAAAGGAAAGACCATTGTAATCAAAGCCCTGCCCACACCGAGAGTGCCCGAAAGCAGATCGCGAAGTCAGGACCGGATCGTTTCCGGGCAGGTAGTCGATGAGGCAGGTAACCCGGTAGCGGGGGTAACCGTTACCGTGAAGGGAAAAGCGGCGGCAGTAACCACCAATGAAGATGGCCGATACCAAATCAGCGTTTCCGACGATAGCGCAGTGCTGGTTTTTACCAATATCGGATTTGAAACCGTAGAACAACCCGTCAGCAACCAAACGACGCTCGACATCCGCATGGATTTCGCCATCAGCGATCTGGACGAGGTGGTGGTCGTAGGGATGAACATCACCCAGTCCAAGCGATCGGTTACCGGATCGGTGGCGACAATCCAAACCAAGGAATTGAAACAAAGCCCGGTTGCCAACCTCAATAATGCATTGGCCGGCAGGTTGCCGGGGTTGATCTCCGTTCAGAATTCGGGCCAGCCCGGCAATGATGCGGCACAGCTTTATATTCGCGGCATCAGCACGTACGGCGGCAATACCGCCCCGCTGATTGTGATAGATGGCCTGCCGAGGAGCGCCGAAAGTTTCAGCAACATCGACCCTAATGAAGTCGAATCTATCAGCATACTCAAAGATGCAACCTCATCTGCGCTGTATGGCATACAGGGAGCCAATGGGGTGGTGGTGGTCACGACCAAACGCGGCAAGGTGAACGAAACACCGCAGATAAACGCCACTTCTCAGTATGCCCTGCAAGCGCCCGTGCGGCTGCCTAAGAATATGACTTCTTACGAGCTGGCGTTGTACTCAAATAAGGTGGATATAAATAATGGAAATAGCCCGCGGTTTGATGATGAGGCGCTCCACATTGTACAGAACAACTTATCGCCTTACCTCTACCCCAACGTGAATTGGTTTGACGAAATTTTGCGTTCAAACACGCCGCAGTTCATGCAAAACCTCAATATCAGCGGCAGCACAAGCAGGGTACGCTATTTTGTTTCGGGGTCATACCTCAACCAGGGCACCCTGTTGAAGTACGACGATATCTTTTTCGAGAACTACGGCGTAAAATCCACGTACGATCGGTACAACTTCCGGTCGAATGTAGATATAGAGGCCACCAAGCTGCTTACCGTGCAGGTCGATCTGGCGGGGCGCCTGGAGAAACGGGTAGGCCCCGGCCAAGGGTTTAACAAGGTCTTTTCCGACTTGAGTGGCATGCTGCCTTATGCCATGCCGGTTTTTAATCCCGATGGTACCTTGGGCGCCGCGAGCAACGTGGAAATCCCGTTCTGGACAAATCCCTATGGTGCGGTTACCCAGCACGGCTACTACAGCAATTTCACCAACGTGATGTACGGCACGCTGTCCGCACAGCACAAACTGGATTTCATTGTACCGGGGTTGAGCGCAAGGGGCAATTTTAGCTTCGAAAACAATAATTTCAAGGGCACTTCGCGGATACAAGATTTTGACACCTACTGGTATCGCGGGTATGACAATGTGGGCAATGAAGTTTATCAACGGCAGATGCGGGAAAGCCGGATCAATACCAGCGGTACAAGCTCCATTGAGCGCACCAACTACCTCGACCTGCGCCTCGTGTATGATACACAGCTTGGCGACCATACGCTGGGAGCTCAGTTGATGGGCAACAGGACGCTCCGCGTGTTGAATGACGAACTCCCTTATGCTTACCAGGGGATAAGCGCGCGGACAACGTACAATTTCAAGTCGAGGTATTACGCAGAGTTGAACTTTGCCTATAACGGGTCGGAAAATTTCCCGCCCGATCGCAGGTATGGCTTCTTTCCGAGCGCTTCTGCAGGATGGATTGTCAGTGATGAAGCGTTTTTTCCAGCGGAAAGCTTCGTCGATTACCTAAAAATACGCGGATCCTTCGGTATAGTGGGAAATGACAAAAGCGGCAACGACCGGTGGTTGTACCTATCTGACTATGCCAACGCAGGGGGATACCGGATCGGCGTCAACAATGCAACAAAGCCGGGCTTTACGGAAGGGCGGGTAGGCAATGGTTTCGTGACGTGGGAAAAGGCGCGGAAAGCGAATATCGGATTCGAGACCGCGGTGCTGCGCAATTCGCTCTACCTCGTTTTTGACGTGTTTCAAGAACACCGCACCGACATACTCACCTACCCCGGCACAATACCGGCTTACGTGGGTATCGCCAACCTTGCGCCCCGAAACAGCGGCGAGGTCAGAAACCGCGGCATGGATATGGAGCTGAGGTACCAAAAGCGGTTGGGCGACCTAAGGGTATTCTCCAATTTTACCTTTACCTATACTCAGAACGAGGTGTTGAAAAACGACCAGCCGAACCCCGCTTACCCCTACCAAAACCTCATCGGCTATCCGGTAGGGTATCAGCTGGGATACCGAGCCATCGGATTTTTTAAAGACGAGCATGATGTGCTGATCAGCCCAAAACAAAACTTCGATAATAAAAATATTCCGGGCGACCTGAAGTTCATGGATATCAACGGCGATGGCGTGGTCGATCCTTTTGACCGCGTGCCGATCCAGGTGCATAACATACCGAACTACATGATGGGCTTATCCTTGGGCTTCGATTACAAGGGGTTTGATGCCAGCCTGCTGCTGAACGGCGCCTTGGGGACGCTGAAATTCAGCAGGCCGCGCACGGCAGATCCGCTGGCCAACTACACCTGGACCGAAGAATTGGGCGACGGCGCGCTGATGCCCGTGGCCAAAACATCATCCAACAACGAGCTGCTTTCGGATTTTTGGGTGCGCCCATCGGACTACATGAAGCTCAGAAATGCGGAAATCGGCTACACGCTGCCGTCAGCGCTTGTCAACAGGGTAAAGCTGAAACATGTCCGCTTCTTCCTGAACGGCCAGAACCTGGCCATGTGGGATAACGCGTGGGTGAAAGACAGAGACCCTGAAACCAACGGCGGCGCATTCGTATACCCCGTACAGCGGGTCATCAATTTTGGATTGAATCTGGGAATTTAAAAAACTGCAACAATGAATATGCTAAAATACATGTATGCCATGCTATTGATCGCAACGGTATGCTTTGGGGCCTGCCAGAAAGACTTTCTGGACCGGGCGCCCAGTGATTTTATCTCAAAGGAGGAGGTGTTTAGCAACATCGACAATACCGAGGCCTTCCTAAACAATATTTATGTACAACTGCCATCGCTGCTCACGCCGACATTGAACAACCAAGGGTTTTACAGCCTGGATGCCGCCAGCGACCTTTCTGCAAACATGTGGACGGAGTGGCCCGGCTCTTCGATCGATATGACCATCGGTAACTGGAGTGCCAGTTTCTCACCGCTATCCTATCGTTGGACGGACTACTTCAATGCCATCCGGCGTACAAATATCCTTATTGAAAACCAGGAGCTGATTCCTGCCACGAACCCCACACGGAAAAACCGTATTATCGGTGAAGCTTTTGCCTTAAGGGCCTACTACTACTTCGAACTGTTTAGGATGCATGGCGAACTGCCGCTCATCGAACGGTCCCTCGATCCGGGCGGCGAGGAGATCTTCTTCCAACGCAGTGCCGTAGATGATGTCGTTGCGTTTATCAAAGCCGATATCGAACGGGCTATCCCGTTGCTGCCAGCCCGGCACGAGCCATCCGAATATGGCCGGGCAACTTCGCTGGCGATGAAAGCGCTGCTCTCGCGCCTCTGCCTGTACCATGCCTCGCCGCTGTTCAACCCGACGGGCGATAAACAGCGCTACGCACTGGCGGCAACCGTAAGCAAAGAAGCCATTGACTTTGCCGAAGCAAACGGGTATCGCCTTTCAATGGGCGAGGTAGACGGCCTGAAATCTTATGAACGTATTTTTCTCGAAGAAAGTAACGAAGAAGTCATTTGGTCGTCCGGGCGCACGAGTTTTGATTATGACGGAGGGTATTGGGATTTTTACACGGGCACATTGGGGTACGGTGGCTGGTATGGCGAGTCGCCGTTGCAGGGATTGGTTGATTCGTATGAAATGCGAAATGGAGAACTTCCCGTATTGGGCTACAACGACAACAACCAACCGATTCCGAATCCAAATTCCGGCTTTGATCCGGCATCGCCTTATGAAGACAGGGACCCGCGGTTTTACCAGACCATCGGCTTCCATGGCGACACCTATAAGGGAAGGATGGTTAATTTCGCTCCCGGTGGATTGGATTATGCCACGGATAGGCCCAGGATCAACTACTTTTGGAAAAAATACGCTATCCCCGATCGAGACCTGATCAACGAAACAGGCGGTTACACCAAGCGATATGCGTTGTTCCGGTTGGCTGAGCTTTACCTGAACTACGCAGAGGCATTGAACGAAAGTGGCGACCATCCTCCGGCAGCTGTGTACGAATCCCTAAACAAGATCCGGCAACGCGTAGGCATGATTGATCTGCCCGGCAACCTTACCCAGCGCGAGATGCGCGAGCGGATCAGAAACGAAAAAAAGGTGGAGTTTGCCTTTGAGTCGCACAGGTTCTGGGATATCCGAAGGTGGGAAATAGGGCCTGCCGTGAACAGCGGCATTGTGCGCAAGGTCAATGTGAGCGCAAGCGGAGTTTTTACGTATCCGGTATGGCAAAACAGGGTGTTTGAAGAGAAACACCATTTGCTTCCTATTCCTCAGGGCGAAATAGACAAATTGAATGGCCAGTGGCAACAAAACCCTGGCTGGTAAACATTTCTACACATTATGATACGCATTTTATATTCAATAATGGTGGTATGCCTGTTGGCATCTTGCCAAGAAAAAGAGCTGGCCGACGTCGATTTAAACACGTTTGTCTACATGCCGCAGGCCAACCAGCTGTCCAGAAAGGTCCTCGCAGCCAATGTGACTTCCGACACGTCGTACTATGGCGCCAGCGTAAATGGTTTTGCCCCACCGAAGTCGGACGTAAACGTCGCTTTTTCTGTTGACGAGGCATTGGTTGATGATTACAATGACCAAAATGGAGTAAGTTTTCGGCTGCTTCCGGAAGCGTCTTATACCATGGCAGATCGCGCTACGATCAGCAAGGGCAGAAACACCACGGAAGCACTATCGCTGGTGGTGGATGTCTCGCAGTTGGAGCCGTTTGCGCAGTACCTGTTGCCGATAACCGTCAGCCCGCTAGACGGAAGCTACGGCCAGGCGGACGAAAACAGTACGGCGTATTTTCTATTTGACCTGATCCCCAATGTGGAAGATTATACCCGGTACGACAATACACAGTGGGCGGTTATGGATTTTTCATCGCACGACCCGTGGGAAGGCGGCCCGGATGGCAATGTCCATTCGCTGCTGAATGAAAACGGTGATAACTATTGGATCACCCAGTTCGGGGTGCCCGGCCCGCACTGGGTGGTGGTAGACATGAAAGAACGGAAAGAAGTGCATGGCGTTACCTACATGAACCGGAAATATTACCCATGGCATCCCGAGCCGCAGGGATTCCCGAAAGGAATTTCGCTGGAGTTGAGCGATGATGGCGAAAACTGGGAGCAAGTGCTGGTGGTAGAGGATATCCCGTTTCCGGTAGGTGAAGTGAAAGACGTTTGGGTAAGCCATTTTTCGCAAGCCTTCGCCAGTGGTCGCTACTTCAGGTTTACCGCTACCGATGTGCATACGATTTATTCGGGCGAGTTCAATCTTGCCTGCTTATCCCTATTTTAAAATAACCTTAAAAGCATGAAACCAATGATTATCTTATTGCTCCATACGATTGCATTGTTGCTGTTCGCGCAGTGTGAAAAACCGGCTAACGAAACGAATAAACAAGACGAAGGCGTGGTCTGCGGTGATGCAGGCCACTGCTGGGAAATCGGCACCCCGCAAGCGCATCCGTTTATCCATTTCGATGTAAACGGTGGTACGGCCTACTACCAGGATACGATCTATCTGATCGGAGGCAACGGTTCTACCTGGAACCGTACCTCCTACCAGTGGGAACTGTGGGTTGGTACCGACATTGACAACATGACCAAGCAACCAACGCCCACGTTCAATGAAGATTTCCCGAATTACATCACCCAATCGTGCGGATCTGACGATGAATATTGGTGCGAATGGCAGTTTTTCTGGCCGATGGGGCTGTATATTGACGAAGCCGGTGTGTTTTATACCATCGCGTATACCGAATACAACTTTAAGAATGAATGGCGGTCTGAGGCTAAGGAACGGCGCCTCGGACTGGCCAAATCGTTTGACAAGGGCAAAACGTGGAGTTATTATGGCGACATCATTACCCAGAATAAGCAGGATCCGCCCCCAGCCAACAAAACATATAACGGCGCTGGTGACATCTCGTTTTTTATCGCCGATGATGGGTATGCCTACATCTATTATAAAACCGGATTTTACGACAACACCTCGCTGGTGAGAGACATCCAGAACATTTCCGTGGCACGCTCGCCCCTTAGTGCCAAATTCGAACCGGGGTCGTGGACCAAGTTTTACAACGGTGCGTTCCAGGAGCCGGGTATCAATGGCCGGGAAGATTACATCTTTACGGAAACCGATCTGGTGTGTATTACCTATAACACATACCTCGAGAAATTCGTGCTGTTCGGCGGTTCTGTCGCCCATCATTCGTACGTGTCGTTTTGCGATGATATGGAACAACAAAATTGGAGCCGCAAGGATTTTGCCATGGCTGATGATATACGAATCTGGTATTTCTGGCCATTCGATCCAGCCAGTAAAAATCCATTCAAAACAGGAAAGGATTTCCGAATATATACCACCGGCCTTGAAGCTGGCGAACGGGTGGGTAACTATAAGACGTTCTCATTTCATAAAAAGCCGTTGTAATAACGGCATAGGCGCTGCCCGATTGGTACATCACCGATAGTCTTTCGGTGACACCCCATACCTGGCCTTAAATGTCTTATTGAAATGCCCATACGTCCAGCACACGTACCGCGCCGCCTGTGCGGGCGGTACGCCTGCTTTAAGCATGCTCCGGGCTTGCTCTAGCTTGCGCGTCCGGATATAACCGCCGATGGGCTGGCCTACATGGGCACGGAAAACCAGCTTGGCATACGCGTAGGATATCGTAAATCGCCGCGCCACGGACGCAACGTCGACATCCTGCCCATCGCTGACCTGTTCATCGATGTACGCGTGCATGCGCGCGGCAAGCGCTAGGCCTACCTGGTCACTGGCAGACTGCACACGCAACGCCTCACAGGCGGCTAACAACAAGGTGATCGCGAGCACCTGAACGCCGATGTAACGCCGAAGGTAGGTGGCGCCGGGATGGCGCAGGAACCGCCGGATGGTATCGGCTACCAAGCCGGCCGAGGAGAGGCGGGCGCTCACCGCCGGTGTGCCGAGCTTAGCCCGCAGCGCCTCTACAGGTGCGATGCTTTCGCCCAGCTCGGGGCTCGGCTCGCGGAATAGCAGCGCAGCTTTGGGAACGAAATAGAAAACATGATGCGAACCGGCCGCGAAATGGCAGCTGTAGGCTGCTGCCGGAAGGTAACTGAGCCGGTAATGCCCCGCCTCAGTGTGCAGCACCGGAGTCTGCTCATCGGCACCGCTGATGCGAACGCCGCCAGCCAGCACGTAAACCCCATACAGATCATGCCGGGGGCAGCGGATGGGGATGACGGTATCCCCCATCGCCTCCACTTCTATGCTACATACATACACATCGGGCAGGTCATAGCCTTGCTCTAGCACCTTCCATCCTTGCGCTGCCCAATATCGCACCTCAGCGCCCGGCAAGGGGTAAGCGCTGCGTGCCACTGCAGCGCGGATGGAATCCTTTCGGTGCACAAGGGATTGGAGTTGAGCGATATGGATGGCAGGTTCCATCTCGAAAAAACTGAAACGTTAATATTAAAGGCAAGGTAGCGCAAACGCGATGGCGGCATCGGGGATGTGTGGTACACGGGTGGTCCAGAAGTGGATAAAGGTTTGCATAATGTGTTTGCTGATCAACGGTTTAACGGAATGGTGGGCCAACCGTCCGGCCCGCCGGAAGGGTGGCCCGCGCCCATTGGCACCGCCCGGCAGGCAAGCCGGAGGCACTGGGCTGCCTTTGCCGGGTGGGAGCATGGATACTTCGGTCATGACACGTAAGAACATCCCTTACTTCTTATAGTACTGTGAGATGAACTGGAAAGAACCGGATGCATTGTTCGTAAACGCTTCGCTCGGAGACGACTGCGATACATTGTCCGTAGTTGTGATGATCTTGCCCCACTCCTCCTCTTCTTCCGGAGGTGGTTGGTTAAATACACTGTAAGTAATTGGCAATCGGTGTTCCATCGCGAAGGGAACTCGCAGAGAAACAAAGGAAATGAAGGCTACCGACAGCTCATTTTCGATGTAGGATAGCTGATCGGCGGTTAGTTCAAAATGCCGGGAAAGCCATTCGCCAAAATCCAGCGCGAGTGCCTGCGCTTCCTGCTGCAACTGCACGTCCGGAAGTGCATACAACTCGTTCAAAAGGGTCTGAACGCCCGTAGGCGTTAACGTTGGTTTTGCCATAATTGATTTACTTTTTAGTAAGTGAATATATTTTTCAGGAATTAAAGCTATATTAGCCTGTCTGAACCGTCAAGCGCGCAATCACAATCTGCCAGATTTTGAGAATCTTGACGGCAATTTTGAGAATCCCCTCATCGAATACGTACCTGTTTTGAACTGATATAACCAAACACTTTAAGCCGTATGATTCGTTATCTGATAAAATTCTTGTGTCAAAAACCTATCTTTTTCGATGTATTCATCTTGGCCCTGCTTCCAATTTACTCGCATGCCATCGTTATCTTCCACCGCCGTGAGCCTACATGGGAACTCATGCAGACAAAACCCTATTGGACGGCATTGGGGTTTACATGGATCTGTGCGTTGGTGGTGGTGGGTTACATCAAATCAAACAACCGCCGCTTCGATAAACAGCACGGTATACACGACAGCGTATTTAGACGTTTGGAAAAACAATGGTTATGGAATTTCCTACCGCCGGTGGCTTTTGTGTTACTTGCCGTGGCCGTCTACTATGCAGCCCATAATACGAGCCTCCTCCATCGGGGCTATTTCACCAATGAATTTGCATTCGTAGTCATTGGAATTTTCTGCCTTGTAGTGTTGTATAGCAGTTTTGAAGTGCTTTGCTTTGTCGTTAGCGAAGCTGAGGAGCGGAGCGCTTTTGAAGCCTTCAAAGCACAGGTTATCAGCGAACAACAAGCAAAAGTAGAACCAACGGTACTTGCAGACGTAGTGACGTCGGCTATTCAAGTACAGCACTATTACAAAAACGAGCTTCATCGCGTACCGATTCACGAAATCGGCATGATTGAACATCGAAACGCTAAGACCGTCTTATACACTTACAATGGCGAAAAATACCGGTTGCCTACGACGAAGGTTGAACTTCGACACTTTTCGAAGAGATACGGGTTTCATTGGCTGTCGCCTTTCTACGGCTTTGCGATTGATGCCATCTCATTTCTTGCGCCGAAAAGAGACGGCTCCTTGCTTATCGCGCTTAAATTGGGTATCGAACCGGTACCTCAAAAACAAGTGGTGCCACCCAGCGGAGAAAATGGAGAAGATCAACAATTTTCCATTAAAATCCACAAAAATAACGCCAGTAAAGTACGCAGTCGGTACAAAGAGCTTGTGGCACCAAAAGGCCGCCCCGACTCGGAGCGGCCTTGAGGGCTAACGCCTGCGCCTACGCACAATGTGCTGCAGCAGCCACGCGGTGAGGAAGCTGACCGTGGCACCTACCGCCGCCAGCATAGCGGTGTGCAGCACATCCGCCCACGGCGGAAAGGCGGAGGCACTGAGCAGCGTACCGCCCATGATGCCGGCAAGCACCTTGCCATGGCTATTCATCGGGCGGCTCCTCCTTTTTGCCCTCGGGCTGCCTGCCCGGTTCGCTGGCCTCGACGGCGTCCAGCAGGCCGATGAGCAAAGCCACGTACCGTGCACCGGCTACAACCTTGGGCGGCAGCTTCAGCGGTGCGGCGAGGACCGCCCCGGCCGCGACCGAAAGGCCGTGCTTGACCCGCCGGTACCACGTGAGCGGCCGGCTCATAGTACGCCCTCCTGCACAATAGTGAGCCACACCTCCTCACCCGCTTCCAAAGCCGGATAGGCAATGGCCTTGAGGCGATCCAACGCCACGCGGCTGAACACCCCCTTGCCCGGGGCCACGGCCTTGGTAACGGGCGCAATGCACCCCTGCAGCTCTGCAAGGGCAAAATTGGCCGGGTGGATGAGGATGGCCTCGCGCCCCGGTACTCCGGCTACGGCCAGCTGATCGCCGTGCTTGAAGTGCATGCGGCGTATAAGCCGGTAGCGCCCCTCGGGGATGCAGCTGATCATCCGCCGGTTGTTGCGCCAAGGGAGCTCGATGGTCTGGCAGACCTGCTTTCCTCCGTGATGGAGTACACCGTTGGTGCCGTCAGGATCATAGGTCCTGATGAGTCGCAGCTCCGTCATCATACGGTGATGTTGACCATGGACATCGGGTTGTACGCCCCGTTGTTGAGACCGTAGCTGCGCCCTTCGTCTTCTTTGTAGAAGGCTACACCGAAGACGGTGACGATGGGCAGGCCGGCATCAGCAGGCAGCGCGAGCTCCAACATGGTCTCATCAACGGTGAGCTGGCTAAGGGAATGTTCTTCCGTCTGTGCTAAGGCCAGCGTAGACTCACCCTCCTCGCTGAAATCCAGCATAGCCGCCCCTGCCACAAACTGGAAATGCGTGGCCTCCCGCGGCTTGGACAGCTGCGTGGCTGGCTTGATGGCCGGTACCGTGATCCGCACGATGCCTTCATCGGCGTCTACCGCGGTGCGTACCGTGGCAAACAGCGTGTTGGCCAACGTAGCCGCTGCGTTGAAGTTGAAGCGCCGCAGGATGGCCAGGTTTGCGGGCAACACCTGCCGCTCGCCACGTACATGCTCCGCATCGGCCCGTACCACCCGCACCATCCTGCTCCCGAGGCGATTGGGCATACCCGGATCATAGGTAAAGAGGATGAGCGGGCGCAGCGCATCGCGCAGATGCTTGGCCGCCAGCGAGGCCGTGCGGAAGTCCGCATTGTTCTCGCGTGTGCGCTGGTACTTCGGATCTGTGGCAATGCGTTGGGCGCTTACGCCGCCTTTTTCGCGTACCTGATGCCCATTCTTGGTTTTGTAAAAGGTCAAATCCCCGATTCTTCCTTTTAATTTTAAGAAACTGTCTTGTTGTGCCATAATATGACTTTTTTAACAACAGGACAAAGTTCCGGACTGTGGATTTGGCGCATGTCGCCCCGCGCCGCATCTGGCGCAATTGGCGCTATTGCCGCGATGATACCCAATTGTCGCTTTTGTCTCTTGGATGGTTTGGATGGCACACTTATATTTGTGAATAGTAAACCGTCGTATATCCGGGGAATAAGCCCCCCTTGGCCGTAGCCCACCCGCCCCCTATCCGCCCATGCGTCGCATATGCGTCGCTATATATCCGCTAAAACGCGCCAAAAGCGGTAGGATGGCGATACATAAGCGTAGGGTAGGCGGCTAAACGGGGGTGGGAGGCACCTTAGACACCGGCGCGGCATGTGATCAACATTGCTCCGGCCTGCGGCCTGGGCGATAAAATCTTCTAACCATGAACAACACCAAACTGGTCATAAACGCCAATGAAATAAGTATTATACTGGGAGTAAGCCTGCGCCAGGCACAACGCCACCGCCGGCAGATATTGAACGAATTGGGTAAGAAAAACCATCAAGTGGTTACCTATGAGGAATTTTCAGAGTATTCGGGTATCCCGCTTGAGGTGGTGCTGAAGGCGTGCTTGGGACGCTAACCGATGGGCACCGCTCCAGCAGGTGCGCCGTACACGCGGGCTTCGGAACGATCAATGTGGACCTGGAGTAAAAAGTATATATTGCTAACGTGAGCTGTGTGATCATGGTTCCCGCGGTAGTGATCGAAATAGTGATACTTTACCGTGGGTACGAACACCTCTCCAAAGCGAAGGAGGTGCAGGTGGCCGCGGAGCGGTAGGCGGTGATTGAGCCGCTTTGTGGCTAAAGAAAACCATTCGCCGTGTAGAGCGTTAGCATATGGTGGGCACCACCTGCAAACCTTAAATGCCAGAACAATGAGAGCAGCATTATTGGAACAATACGGCGAACCGGAAGCATTTACAATAAAAGATATCCAAACCCCCGAAATCAACCCGGGGCAGGTACTGATTGCCAATAAAGCTTCATCAGTCAATCCGGTAGATGTACTGGTACGCAAGGGAAAGACTAAATTGTTGACAGGCCTGATGGGCGAGCACCTGATCGGCAGCGACTTTTCCGGGACGGTAATCAGCTCAAAAAGCGATCGCTTTAAGATCGGCGATGAGGTTTTCGGGATGAACAATGCCGTCACTGGCTACGGCGCTTATGCGGAGCAGATCGTTGCTAACGAGGATGCTACCGCATTGAAGCCGGCAAATCTTTCGTTTGCGCAAGCCGCGGTGCTGCCGTTGGTAGCGCTTACCGCTTGGCAGTCGCTGGTGGATGAAGGCAAGATCGGCAGTGGCGACCGAGTGTTGATTATGGGCTGTACGGGAGGCGTCGGCATTCCGGCCGTGCAAATCGCGCACACCTTTCATGCAACGATCACAGGCACGTGTAGCGGTAAGCACATTCCATTCGCAAAAAACCTTGGTATTCATCATGTGGTTGACTACCACCAGATGGATATGCTTGGGGATGAAAAGTTTGACCTGATATTCGATGCCAGCGGGCATTTCACCATAAGCGACATGAAAACCAACCTCACTGACGAGGCGATGTTCGTATCCACACGTGGCGGTACAGACAACCTCACTGGCGTAGCGGAAGCATTACTTGATCTTACCTTCAAGAAACGCATGAAAATCGTGCAGGTAAGCGCCAATCACGCAGACCTTGAAAGGATCCGCGCGATGGCCGAGACCGGAGCACTCATGCCTCATATTGCCGCTACATTTCCGCTGGAACAGCTGGCAGATGCCCACCGCATGCAGGAAAAAGGCGGATTCACCGGAAAAATCGCGATTACGATGTAAACGGCGGTTCAAACCCTTGCGGCGGCAACATGATACCCTTTCATTTGCCGAGTTTTTGCAATTTCGACGACATTGTTTTTAGCGCATTTGAAAAGTTCCAGCTTATCAGTGAAGCTAATGTTGCGTATCTTAGTAGCCTGTGCATGACGTTAAGCTATTTCCATATGCATCATTCAAACTTAACCCTGGCAGAGGCCATACGTGAGGCCAACTTATTCGAAAAAACCATCACCTTGCCGCGCAATGCTTACCTCAAAGAGGCAGGAAGCGTCGATACCAACCTTTACCTGGTGGAAGCGGGGAGCCTCCGCGTCTTTGTATGGGATGGGCAGGAGCAGCGCATCGTGCGGTTTGGCTATGAAAAAGACCTCATCGTGGCACTGGATTCCCTGCTCACCGGCGTGGCTTCCGACTTTGCCATACAAGCCTTAAAAAAGACCAGGCTTCAGGTACTGCCCAAACACGTGCTGATGCAGTTTGTGCAGGCAGACCTGCGCCACCTGCTGCTCTGGAACTCCGCACTCGAAGCACTGGTGATTCAGCAGCTGGAACGTGAAAAAGACCTGCTCACCAGCTCGCCCAGCCAACGGTACCAGCGGGTATTGGAAAGAAGCCCTCAGCTGTTCCAGCACATACCGCATAAGTATATTGCCAACTACTTGCGTATGACGCCTGAGACGCTGTCGCGATTGAAAAAGTCTTGATTTGAATCAACGGTTGGATGATGGAAAATACGGTTCTTTGCGGTAACAAAAACAGGAACAATGAAACTGCACGCTGAAGCGCTAATAACTGAACTGGAAGAATTGACGTGGAAAAACCTGCGGGAAGCCGAGCGGCTCGCCGGCCTGCCCAATGCCATGCTAAATGCTAAGCCGGATGCTGGCGGGTGGAGCGCACTGGATTGCCTGGAGCACCTCAATCGCTATGGCGATTTTTACCTGCCGGAAATCGCCAAGCGCCTGGATACCGCTAAGGCCGCGCCCGGTAGCGTTTACCGCAGTGGCTGGCTGGGGCAGTATTTTGCGGAAAGCATGAAGCCGAAGCCGAAACTGAACCGTATGAAGACGTTCAAAAGTATGAATCCGGCAAACAGTACGCTCGATATAAGTGTCGTCTCGCGGTTCATCCAGCAACAGCAGCAGCTATTGACGCTGCTGGCTCGTGCAAGGCGGGTGCACCTGGGCAAGGTAAAGACCGCCATCAGCATTACCCCGCTCATCAAACTCCGGCTGGGAGATACGCTACGGATAGTCATCTACCACAACGAGCGCCACATCCAACAGGCGCAGCGTGCAGTGGAGCGTGCTGGTGATCACGGCTAAACTTCGCGCTATACCCCATTCCTCGCCTTGAACCCTGTGAGCGCCCCGGTTAACAGAACAACGGAGCGGGGCATCATGATGCGTCCTTAGGGGGGTCGATTCCATGCTTCTGCATCAAGCGCCCCACTTCGCCCTCCGGAAGGTCCAATTGGCTCAATAGCTTGCTGCATTCGCTGGCACGGGCGGAGTTGTCCATAAAAACCGCCAGGTCCATCCGGATAATCAACGCTTCTGCAATGGTGGTATTTTCTTCATTTTTCGCCTTCCGCAAGGCAACATCCAGGGTTTTCGCTGCCGCCTGTTCGTCCTCTTTGTAATCCCGGAACCGGATGGCCATGGCCACAGCTCTTTGCAGCGGGCTTTGGTTTTTATCGTCCGCTTTCTCCCAGGTCTCCTGGTCTTTTTCCTCAGCACTGGAATCAATGAAGATAATGGAGTTGCCGGAAACATCTGTCAGCGTAAACCGGGTGGTGCCGGGTTTCATCCGGGATATGCGCGGTATGCCGGTGTGCGGAATTTTGCCCAGCCTCTTCTTAAACACTGCCGTGAACTCCTGATATACCTCCGCCGCATCGGGCACCATAACCAAGCACCCATTGTACAGGTTACTGCTGGCTTCCATCCCCTTTACACGTCCGAAATGCAATTCGGAACCGCCCCGTGTCACTATCCCGTATTGATATGGACGGGTTTGTTTGTAGGTAATCTCAAATCCCAGCATCTCCCAAAAGGATAGCGTTTCTTCGATAGCTACGCAAGGTAGGGTCGGCACGGTAACCCATGCGCTTTGAACCATGTTATCTGCCATTTTTTTCGTTTTTTTGCTGACTGCAAACCTAAGGACTTTGGCCCGCAGCGCCATGTTTATATACTTTTTTGTATATAAAGGAAAGCGGCGCGATAGGTAGTTAAAGCACTGTAGGGCAATCGATTCCGACTTGCTTCATGAGGGAAATTCCATATTCGGCCAATTGGTCAACAACCGGCAACGCACCCTGGGCCAAGGCCGTGAGCTGGTATTCTACCCGTGGTGGCTTTTCTTGAAAAGTGTGCCTGGTAAGCATCTTCTTCTCTTCCAATTCGCGCAACTGGGTGATCAGCATCTTGTGGGAAATGCGGGGAATGGCTGTCTTCAAATCGCCATAGCGCATGGGGCCGTTGCGGAGGCACAGCAGAATGGGGATTTTCCAGGTGCCGCCGATATGGGCCATGGCAAACTCAATGGGATGGTAGTATAACCTATTGTCGTAGGTAAATTCGTTCATCATGGCTGGTGGCTGTTTTAAAACCGGATAATCACATTGACCGCCCCTGCGTTAAAAAATGACGGTTCGAATGAATCGATCAAGCCTTCTTTCTCGTATGCGCGCAATTCGTGGTATACTCGCTCGCGCAGTGCGCCTGTTCCCTGGCCGTGGATAAAGCGGATTTCGCGCTGGCCGAGCTTGATGGCGTTATCCAGCGCGGCGCGCATGCGCTCGATGCTCAGCTGCATCATATCTTCGCCGCTGAGCCCCGAAGTGTTGCGCATGAACGCCTTGAGGTGCAAATCTACTTCCTGTACCGGGGCCATTGTACAAAGTTACGGATAATTCGGATGCATACGCCATTTTAAAACCCGAACAGCCACAAGGGAATTACGCGCTATGCGTAAAGGATTGTTGGCGGCGGAGCGTGGGGGTGTTTTCTCAATTCCGTTATAGCTGATCGGGCAATGCTTCCTTGTTATATCGCTTCCGGTATTCGGCATCGATACTGTTACTTGAATGTACCTCGGCAGCTATGGCCTGATCGGGATCATCCAGCAGCGAGTCGAGCCAAGGCGAGTGGTGCATCAAACAGGCGCAGCGAGCGCTCAGAACTCCCGATATTCGCCGCTCAGATATTGATTGGCTTTTTCTTCTTTGAATTTGGCTGCTTCGGCATCCCAGTGCAGGGTCTCGCCGGGGAAACGCCCCGCAATGGTACCCAAGAGAATCGTCTCCGTGAGCCGGGAGGCATATGCAAACGGAGCTGAACATTCGCCGTTGCCTAAACAGGCATCCACAAACTGGTGGTAGTGCTTAGGCCCTTCGGTATCGTAGTTGCGAATAGGTACACCCAGACCGTGCGCCTTACTCACCTTTTCTATTTCATCCGAAATATCGACGTATTTGCCCCTGACAATTTTCCGGGGCAACTGCATGAAGTGGGGCAACAATAACCGGCCCCTATTGCCCACAAACATGGCGCCCTGATCCGGCAATTCGTGCTCCCCTGCTACCATCGGATCGAGCGAAACTTTGCCTGTGCTATCGGCTGCAGCGACCGTCTTCTTGCTGCCTGCTTCGGCATCCATGCCCGGCAGCATCAGATCTTCGTGCTTGGCCGGTGCGCCGGGGCCGTCATACCAGATCCATTTCAACGACTTGGTAGTGTACTCGGTACCTGGAAACTCATAGGTCACCGTATTGTGTTCGGGAAAGCCGAATCCGTTGGTGGGCCGGCATTGGTTGGTGATGGTTCGCGGCACATCCAACTTGAGCGCATTGTAGGGGGTATCAAAGATATGTACGCCCATATCGCCCAGCGTACCGCAGCCGTAGTCCATCAATTTCCGCCAGGCGCCTGGATGATATACGCCTTCTTTATAAGGGCGCTTGGTCGAGGTGCCGGCCCAAAGGTTCCAGTGCAGCTGCGCCGGGATGGGATCTTCGCCCTCCGGGGGCGGGCCATCATACCCATGGTTTTTGGGCGACCAGGCGTGTACGGTATGTACTTTGCCGATAATACCGGATTGAATCAAAAGTGTGGCCAGCTTGTAGTCATAAAATGAGTGCACCTGAATACCCATCTGGGTGACCAGTCCCTTCTCGGCAGCCATCTTATTCATCGCCCGCGACTCAGACACATAGTGGCTCAGCGGTTTCTGGCAGTAAACCGGTTTGTTTAGCTGCATGGCAAGCATGGACGCCGGGGCGTGGGTATGATCCGGCGTGGATACGATCACGGCGTCAATTTCATCGCCAAGCTCGCCCAACATGGCGCGGTAATCAAAGAACACGCGGGCTCCGGGGTGGAGCTTGTGCGCGGTGGATAAATTCAGCGCATCCACATCGCAAAGGGCTACGACATCAACACGGGGATGGGAAGCGATGGCTTTGAGGTCTTCCATTCCCATGTTTCCTACGCCGATGTGGGCCGTCCGTAAACGCTTCCCGGTGGGGAAAGCTCTCAGCCAGGAGGGAGCCAGCATGACTCCCAGTGCACCTATTGCACTATTTTTTATAAACTCGCGTTTGTTCATGACTTGGTGTTGATTCAATAATCGTAGCCGAAAGTAAAACTATTGCCGGTTTGTTCCAAGTCTCCGGTTATTTTTCTTGCGTAGTGCCCGCGAATTACTTGCTTACTCAAGCACCGGATGGCGCCGCAATGGCTCACGCCTCCGGCCTTAACCGCACTGAAGCTGCCCCATTCCGATCCGCTCTACCAGCGCTTGCGCTGCCATCCCTGCCGATGCCGGATTCTGCCCGGTGATAAAAATGCCATCTGTTTCGACATGCGGCGTAAAAGGGATAATCGCATGGCTGAATTGGGCGCCGGATGTCTTGAGCCGGTCCGTGAGGCTGAACGGCACATAGGGATGCCTTTTCAACAGGGCCTCCTCCGTACTGGTAAAGCCGGTGATGCGAAGCTCATTTAATACCGTTGGGCGAAGCTGAGCTAACGAAAACACCGCCGCCACGCCATGCCCTACCATCGCTACGGGGGTTTCATTCAACAGGCATTCATACAACAGTTTGCCGAGCTGCGGGTTGTCCGCCAAATCCCACAACGCGCCATGCCCATCGGCGATATAAACCGCATCAAAAACCGTCGATCTTACTTCCTCGAGCCTCCATGTATTGCCCATTTCCATCTGGGCCATGAAATCATCACGATAGGTTTTTACCTCATCCGTTAGATGATCGTTTTGTTCACTCAACGAGTCGATAGGTGGCCTGCCGCCAAGGGGGCTGGCGACGGTAACTTCGAATCCGGCTTTGATAAACGCATAGTATGCATCGGTAAAGGTGCTTAGCCATACGCCGGTCTGCTCTTTTTCATCCGCCAGATCAGCGTGGGATGTCAGGATCATCAACAGTTTTTTCATACCCTGTAAACGACAAAACTGATGCAGTGTTTTTGTGGTGGCATAAGTTTTAGCGTTTTTTAACAATTCCATGAAGAATCGTTAACGGTGCCGAAAAAATGGCAGGGCTCGGCCGCCAGTTTTGCGCATTTGGCTGTCGTGCGCGGCGCCCCGCCCACGACATGGACGCTTGCAATTTGAAGTACTGCTATAGTGAAAATTCGGCCCCGGCGGCATACAGACTGAGTTGGATGTGTTCTGCCGTAATCAACGCCCCATCGGCACCAATGCGTTTGGGTGCTGACATGACAACAACCTGTCCGATGCCTGCCACGGTAACCCCATGCGGCTGGATTACCAGCGCAGTGCTCTCGTCAATTCCCACGCACGTGTGGTCTGGATAAGCGGCCAAGGCTGAGATCAGCCGGTTGTACCGGCTTCGCTTGATAAAATGCTGGTCGATAATCACCCCTTTGATCAATCCCAGCCCCGGTGCGAACTCAATATTGCCGTGCCAAACCTTATCAAAAGTGGCCTGATAGGCGGTATCACCCAGGAGCTGCTGGCCAGTAATCATGTGCTGGCACATGACCGCGGCACCGGCGCTGGTGCCAGCAATGGTGGCGCCCTGCCGGTAAGCCTGATGAATGGTACGGTACACCGGCCCCGAGCCGATAGCTTCCATGAGCCGGTTTTGGTCGCCTCCGGTCATGTAGATTAGCCCGGCTTGCAGCAGCGTGTCTAGCCGGGGGTCTGACGGGGCCGCGGGCTCCGAAAAGTGCAGGTGGTAAATTGGCGCATCGCTTACCTGTTGCAACTGCTCCGAAATTCCTTCGAAACTTTCCCGCGGGACTTCACTGGCCATCGTGAGCACCACGACAGGGCGCCCACTGCTCAACGGGGCGGTGGCAACCATGCTCCGCACCAGCGAGAGTGGGCGCGCGCCGCCGCCGATAATGAAAAGCGTGCCCCTGGGTGGCGTAGATTCCACTCCTCTCGCCATCAGAGATAACAGCAACGCAACGGCCAAAACCGCTGCATAGATCGCTCGATTGGTTTTCAACGTACACATATCGCTTATTGGTAAATGCCGACAATGACCTCGCCGGATGACGTGATGGCTCCGCGGTACATGCCTGCCGTGTTGAATGACATGGACATACGCCCTTCGCGATCCAACGCGATGATACCGCCGTCGCCACCTGCCTTGTCTACCTTGGCGATCACGGCCTCGGTGGCTTCGGCAACTCCAAGGCCCTTGTACGCCATCAGAGCGGCTACATCATGCGCCACGACATGGCGGATGTAGAATTCGCCCCAACCCGTGCAGGACACGCCAACCGATTCGTTGGCGTAGGTGCCCGCCCCGATGATAGGTGAATCGCCGACGCGGCCATACCGCTTGTTGGTCATCCCGCCCGTAGACGTACCGGCCGCCAGGCGCCCTTTTTGGTCAAGGGCTACGCAGCCGACGGTACCGAATTTGGAGTCGTTGCCCGTCGCCTTGAGCGAATCTTGCTTCAGCACCTCCTGCAGTGATTGCCAACGCTCAGGGGTATGAAAGTACGAAGGCTCTACGATTTCAAGGCCGTTTTCAGCTGCAAACCGGTCGGCGCCCGCGCCACTGAGCAGTACATGCTCGGTTTTTTCCATAACCGCCCTTGCCGCACTGATGGGATGGCGTACAGTCCGCACGCCGGCTATCGCTCCGGCCTGACCGCTATGGCCGTCCATAATTGAGGCGTCGAGCTCGTTGTGCCCATCGTGGGTAAATACCGCCCCCTTGCCGGCGTTGAACAGCGGCGAGTCTTCCAGCACGTGGATGGTCGCTTCCACGGCATCCAGGCTGCTGCTGCCCTGCTGGAGGAGCTTATGCCCCGTGCGCAGTGCCTCCTCCAGCGTGGCACGATAGGCTTGCTCCCGCTCCGGTGTCATGTCTGATTTCTGTATTGTTCCGGCACCGCCGTGGATCACCAACACGTAGCGATCTTCCTGAGCGGTAGGCGTGGCTGTGCAGGCGATGCCAACAGTTGCCACCATGACGGCAGCCAGGTTCCGTAGGTTTGTTTTCTTCATGGTTGTTGTTGTTTTTGATATAGTTTTCCGTTTTCGACCCACCACCACTGCCATAGGCCGCCCTGAGGCTGGCCATGCCTGAAGTCGGATACGTTGAAGGCCCCCGCTCCCTGCAAGCTGCCGGCGATTTCATAGACGGCCACCGCCTGCTGGCCGTGGTTCCATTCCAGCGGCTCACCGGCGGTGTATACTTCGGGGGGTTTATCCGGAGCCGCACGCAGAAAAAAGGCGCTGCTCTCGCCGACGACCTGGGCCAGCCCGGCTTCGTCAATGCAGACGGCAGTCCGCTCATCCACGGCAATAGCGCGGGCTTCGCCTGCCCCGGCAGCCTGCAACGCACTAAGGAATACCATGGAGCGGCCCTGACGCGACCGTGCTAGATAGTGCTGGTCGGTAATGAGCCGCGACAAAAACGGTGCGTGCAGGAAATCGTCATGGCCGATGGCCACCCTGCCCCCCATCGGGTTGGACAGCGCCTCATCCGAGGTGACACTGCCCTGCGCTCCGGTGAAATAACTGCTGCCCAAGATGGCGCATCCGGCACTGGTGCCGCCAACCGGCACCTTCTTCTCGTTGAGCAGGAAGTTGATGGCCTCCTGGACCTTGGTGCCCTTCCAGTACGCGACATAATTCGACTGGTCGCCCCCGGCAATAAACAGCAGCTCGGCATTGCGGATGGCCTGCGCCACGCGCTCGTCGTTGGCCAACGCGCGGGAATCTATCTTGAGTGTTTCTACCGAATTCAGTGTGCCCAATGCGCTGACATAGGGATTGTAGGCATCCGTGCCGGACGCACGGATGATGACGGCATCACCACCGCCAGCCCGGGCTATCATCCACTGGAAGGCGGCGTCGACATCCCTGCCGCCTCCCATCAGCACCAAGCCTCCCCGGGTAACTGTCTGTACGTCGGCCGTATCGCCGACGATGCCCAGCGATGCCGGCCGCAAATCCGGTGCATGGCTACCCCGCGATGGCGACGGCCCCGCCTCAGCGGCTCCCTTGCAGCACATACACGCGAGCAATAATGACAGACCAGCCAATCCCAACGTTTTATCCATACCTTAGTAGTTGGGGTTTTGCTCCATGTTTGGATTGACCCTAAGCTCATCGGTGGGGATGGGCAGTGCATATTGCGCCTGGTTGGGCGTGAGCGTCAATGCCCCGCTGGTGTTTGCGGCGTCTAACGGTGACCGCTCGACCGGTAGACGCCGGCGCCGGAGGTCGAAGAATCGGTGTCCTTCAAAGGCGAGCTCTTTGTAGCGCTCTTCATAAACGGCCTGGATCAGGTCGTCTTTGCCGCCGTAATGCCGGTCGGCATAGCCGGCTATGCGCTGCGAACGCAAGGTATTCAGGGCTTCGTTGGCCGCACTGATTTGGTTGTCCTCAGCCAGGGCTTCGGCTTTGATCAAGTAAAGCTCGCCCGTGCGGAATAGCTTGATGTCAGTAAGCCCGGGTGCATCCGGATCGCCGCCCCGGTATTTCTCCACCAGGTATTCGGATTTGCCGGCCCCGCGGCCGGGTTGGTGCGATACGTAGGCGCTGAACCGGATGTCGTTGTTGCGGTCATAGGTGGCCATCAATTTCTGGGAGGGCGCATACAGCGCAATCCCCCCGGCCTCGCGAAAGTAAAAGCCACCGATGCGACTGTCGCCCACAACGCGGCTGAGCTTCCAGATAACTTCAGCTTGGCTTTGGTCTACCCAGATATCGGCAAAATCGCTTCGGTCTGCCAAGGGGGCCCGCTCGATGGCCTCACTGGCATACTGATGGGCCAGTTCCCAGTCACGCGCGTAGAGGGCTACCCGTGCCTGCATGGCACTGACAGCTGCCGAGGTAATCCGCGTACGGTCCGTAAAATCGGAAGGTATGAGCGATTTGGCCGTCGCCAGGTCACCATAGAGGTTGGCGACGACGGCTTCGAAGGGAGCACGCGTGGGGCTGCCGATAGCCGACTCCTTCATGTAGGGCACCCCGAGCGCGCCTGGTTCATATGCCGAGGCATACGCGCGGAGCAGCTCAAAGTGGGCATACGCCCGCAGGGCGAGGAGCTCGCCGCGGTAACGGGCTTTGAGCTGCTCCTCCGCGGCATTGGCTGCAGACACCTGATCCATAGCGGCAAGTACGCGGTTGGCCCGGTCAATAGCCATGTAGTATTCGGCGAAGGCACTGGTAACCGAGCCGCTGCTCGACGTATAAAGCCAGCGATAGGCATCGGAGTTGCTCACTGTGTTTTCTTCAGGCATAACGGCCTCATCGCTAACAACGCTGGTGACACCGATGAGCGTAAAGTCCAGCACGGCGTAAGCACCTAACAGCCCCATATTCAGGTCGTTTACGTTGCGGAATGCCCTGGAGGGGTCAATGGTGTCGGTAGGGCCCAGGTCAAGCGCGTTGCATGATGCCAGCATCGCTGCCGCAAGCCCCAATATGGATTGTTTGATTGATCGCATTTTCATCGTCTCTATCGGTTAGAAGTTAACATTCAGTCCTGCTGTAAACGTACGCGCGGCAGGATATTCAAAGCGCCCATATACCCGGTTATTTTCAGGGTCCAGGCCGCGCCACGAAGTCCACGTGAGCAGGTTTTGGCCCTGCACAAACAGGTGTACCCCGCTGATCACCTGCCAGCGGTCCAGCAGACCGGCCGGCAGGCTGTAGGCCAGCCTCACGTTGCGCAGGCGCAGGTATGACGCATCTTGGATGTCTTTGGAGGTAAACTGCCGCGGAATGTCAATGCGCTGCAGGATGGCCTGGTCGCCGGGTTGCTTCCACCGGTCTTCCAGCATCCGCAGGCTCTGGTTGCTGGTCATATAACGCTGGTTCTCGTTGTAGAAATCCTCGTTGTTCCAACGCATAACGTCTGACACAAATGAGAACAACGCATTCATGGACAGCCCCTTATAGCGGATGCCGGTGTGAAAGCCACCCGTAAAGGATGGATACAGGCTTCCGGATCTGGTGGTGTTGAGCGCCTCGGCATTGTAGGTCTTGGTGATCTGCCCATCGAGCGTGTAGTACTGGGGCTCGCCCGTTTGCGGATCTACACCGGCCCACTGGGGGGCAAGATAAGTGCCGTAGGGCATGCCGATTTTCAGTACGCGCGTATCCCCGTCGGGCAGGTTGTCCAAACCGTTGCCCAGCGCAAGGATCGTGTTTTTGTTGTAGGCGACATCGGCACCAAGCGACCAGGTAAAATCGGCCGACCGGATCACGTCGCCGGCGATGCTGACTTCAACGCCGCGGTTGCGCATCTTGCCGGTACTGAGCTGTAAGCTGCTGAAGCCTGACGTGGCCGACAGCGACTGCTCAACGAACATATTGTTGGTTAACCGGTTGTAATAGTCTACCGAAAGTGACAGCCGGCTGCCCCCGAAAAGGCCTAAATCAATACCTACATCAAACTCTTCGACATATTCCCAATCGTATTCGGGATTGCCGGGATTGCCGGGCCGAATGGCGGGCTGCCCACCGTAACTGGTGCTGACGCTGAATGTGGGCAGGTATGCGAAGTCGCTGCCGAAGGGGCTGGCGGTAGTGCCGTAGCTGCTCCGCACATTGAGCGCATTGACCCACTCGATGGGCTCAAGAAACGACTCAGCCTTTGCATTCCAGTTGGCGCCAACCGAGTAGAAGCCGCGCCAGCGGTTTTGGCGGGCCACCTTGGTAGACCCGTCATACCGATAGCTCGCCGTGAGAGTGTATTTGCCTCCGTAAGTATACCGGCCCGTGCCAATGTAAGAGATCAGCGCGCTGCGTGTGCGGCCGCCGCCAAGGCCGGGAAGGAAGGTTTCGCTAGGCGATGCGATGCCCGCAGGGGTTTCCGGAAGCCGCCCGTCGATGCCGTAGCCGGTATAGCTGAACGCGCGGTAGTTGTCATACACATATTCGTAAAACGCATTGACTTCTACGTCATGTACATCGTCAAACAACTGGGCATAGGTAAGGCCCGAAGTGGAGATGATACCGAAATTTTGTCGGCTTCCCTCGCCGAACTTGCCCTGTCCGCCCACGGTGTTCGAATTGTTGCGCGATCCGTAATAGGAGTCGGGATTGATGTACACCTGGTCGGTAGAATTGCGGTAGTCGATGCCGGCGCGTGTGCTGACCTTCAACTGGGGCAGCAACTGATAGGCCAGCTGGACTCCGATTACCGATTTGAATTGATTGCTTTTATCACTCGAGTTGAGTAGCCTTTCCAGCCCCTGGCTGCCTTCGCGCCAGTCCAGGATGTCGTCTCCGGCGTTGCCAGGATGGATCAATGTGCCATCCGGGGCATAGGGGTACTCATACGGCAGGGCATAATACACCGAAGCCATGGAGGTCCCTACACCCGTGCCACCTTCGCCCTCGGTGAAACTGGACTGTGAATACCCCAATCCGAGGTTGACCTGCCCGGAGAATTTGCCCGACAGGAAATCAACGTTGCTGCGCAGCGAGTACCTGTCCATGCCGGTGCGCCGTGCAATTCCGTCTTGCTTGTAGTAGTTTAGGGAGTTGTAGAAACGCACCTGCTCGTTACCCCCGCTTACGCTGACCTGCTGCTCCATAAACTGGCTCTGCTGGAAAAAGAGATCGCGCCAGTCTGTGTTGATGGCGCGCAGGCTATCCAGTATCCGGTCGGCCCGCTGCTGCTCAGCGGGATTCATGGATGCATAGTTGGGATTGCGCGGAGAATAGGTCCAACCGGGTCCAATGTTCCGTCCGATTTCCAGCCCCACCTCCTCTTCAAACCGAAGCCGCTGCTCGGTATCCATCATTGTAAACCGGGTGCTGGTAAGATCAGAAAACCCGTATTGCGACTGGTAGTCGACGCGGACTCCGCCTGCACTCCCTTTCTTTGACGTAATTAAGATTACACCGTTGGACCCTCGCGATCCGTACTGCGCTTTGGCCGACGCGTCTTTCAACACCGTTACCTGCGCGATATCGCCGGGATTGAGCGTCTGGAAGTAGGACGATTCAATGGGTACCCCGTCCAGGACGTATAGGGGCGCCCGGCTGCCGCTGATGCTGCCGATGCCACGTAGGACCACACTGGCGCTGGCACCGGGCTGGCCGGACGACGCGGAGACATTGAGGCCAGCTACGCGCCCCTGCAGAATCTGATCCAGCGAACCCATAGGCACTTGGTTGATCTGCTCGCTGTGCACCGTGGAAATGGCACTGCTGGACTGTTCGCGGCGGTAGCTGGTATATCCGGTCACGGCTACTTCTTCCAACACCCGGTTTTCCCGTATCAGCGTAACGTCCAGTACCGGTTGGTTGCGGAAAACCACCTGCTGGCTCGCAAAGCCGATTGCCGAGAAATGGAGGGTTTGGCCCGTTGCGACGCCGTGGATGGCGTATGCTCCATTACCATCGGTAGTGGTGCTGGCGCTGGTGGCGCTTACCCGCACGGTTACGCCCGACAGCGGCGCGCCAGACTCGTCAACCACGCGGCCCGATACCGTGGCCTGTGCGCCTTCGGCCGGATCTTCCCTGGGATAAATGACCACGAGCACATCCTGCCGGATGGTATACGTGAGATTGAGGCCCCCAAGCAATTGGTCCATAACTTCCTGCAAGGTGGCATCTTTGGCCTGTACAGAGACCCGCTGCTGCTCGGGAATGACCTTGTTGCTGTATACAAACCGGTAATCGGTCTGTTTTTCAACTTCCCTGAAAATAGCCTTCAACGGCTGCCCTTGCTGCTCAAGATTGATCTTGAACTGGGCGGCCGCGTAACTATTCATGCAGAACGGAACCATCAACATCATCAGCAGCTTCGTCTGCAATAGCCGAATAGTACGTGTTTTTGTCATAGTTTGGAATGGATTATATGTTAGTGAATGATCTGGTGATATTTACTTGCTGATATATAATGTGTTACCTTTCATACGGAAATGGAACGGATAAGAGAGCTGCAGCGACTCCAGGATCTGCTGAATGCTTTCGCCCTGGAAGCGGCCCGTATACCGGTAGTGCTTCACGTCTTGATCGTCAAACCGGGCTTGGATACCGTACCAAGCGCTTAGCTCCTCGATGATGGTTTCTAACGGATCGTTTTCAAAATCGAATGTCTGCTTTGCCCAGGCCACTTCCCTAGGAGCTGCCAGAATCGTATCCCGCTTTCCATTGGCGGGCCTGTCCTGCCGGTATACGTACCGCTGTGCCGGCAGAATGGTTGCAACCTGACCGGGATGCTTCCGGGGGTTGACCTCGACCTTACCGCGTAGCAATGTGACCTCGGCAATGCCGGCATGGACATCTTCCCTCACGGTGAACGCCGTGCCTAAGACAACCGTTTTGGTCAGTGTGCCGAGCACCGTAAACGGCCGGTCCGCCTGATGCGTAACATCGAAATATGCCTGCCCGGTCAAATAAACGGTGCGATTGGTACGGCCGAAGCCGTCCGCTGTGCGGATGTTGCTGCTATCAGCCAGTAGAACCACCGTCCCATCTGGCAAGGTGATCGTTTTGCGCGCGCCCACGGTTTCGGAGGGTGCGAGTTGCTCCGAAAATTCAGGAGTTGGAAAGCCTGCTTCCGGCCAATAGCGCATGGTCAGGAAGCACAGTGCGCCGACCGCTGCCACTCCGATCGGGATCGCAAACCGCATGGCCCGCGCCAGCGGCTTTCGCTGGCCTGCGCCTACCGGCGGTACGCCGGCGATCTGCTTTTTGAAGTCCTCTGCCCCTATGAGCCCGAGTTTAAGCTGGCGGAGCTGCTCTTGTAAATTGCCCTGCCTCGCACTCAGCAGCGCGAATAGTGCTTTAGCTTCGGCAACAGCGGCACCCTTTTCGGGATGAGCGGCTATCCACCCGGCCCAAAAGTGACAAGCCGCCTCGTCTTGCCCCAAACAGTACTGCTGAAAGCTGTGATCGCAGACGAAATCGATTACATCGTAACGTTCAAAGTCCATGGAGCTCCTGATTTTCTATTAAAGACTGACAGATTAGCCTTTTTTCCTAAGGTTTTTTTTAAAAAAAAAGAAAGTTTTGGTTGCAAGTACCGCTGCTAGGGTTTCAGCAGCGTCCGCAACCGCTTTACAGCATCGTAAATGGTATTATAAGCGGTTTTGATGGAAATGCTTTCCCGATAGGCGATTTCTTCATAGGTCCGGTTTTCGAAAAACTTCAGCCTGATCAGCTCAAGTTGCTTGGGCGTAAGCTTTGAGAGGGCTTCGCCCAACCGCATGCGCCGCTCGTCTGAATGTTGGCTGCTGATGAGGATTTCTTCATACGATCGTTCGGCTTTCGGTATTTCAGCAGCCAGGTGATCCAGCGCCTGGCCAAGCCTGCGGCGATCATGCAATTCGTCATGCACAAGGTGCTGAAAAGCCGTCATCAGGTATCCGCGCACCTCGGCTACCGGTTTGAGGTGCGCACGCCGCTCCCAGAGCTTCAAAAACAGCTGGTTGATGCAGTCTTTAGTCAGATCCTCATCGGCCCCGATACGTAAGCCATCACGGACCATGTGGAAATAAAGCGCGGTGTATAGCGAATACAGAGCCTCCTTGTTGCCTGCTCTCAATTCATTCCAGTACGTTACGAAGGTTGAACCCATGCCTTTTCGTTTGCCCCCTGACGTGAAGCCCGCTAAAGATACGGCATTTATCTCCAGAACGCCATATATCGGCCGACTTGAAGGCAGCCGTAGGTGAGCCGACTCCAGCTCTACGAAAACCGGCAAATACGCCTTCGGCATCGCCCGGTCTGAAGCGGCGAACTGACCGGGCCGTGGACGCTGGATGACACCGCGCCATCTTATCTGGCACAACGCTGCACCGGATGCTCCAAACGCATCCGGTGCAGCTTGCGGCTTTGCCGATTATGGAGATACTGTGCTCACTTCGAAATGCTTATCTGCAAAGTCCAGAAAAGCCTGCCAATCGTATGCCGTGACGTCGTGCTTGCCGGCACGTATATGATACCCCACGTCATTCATAATGGGCTGATGAATAGCGGGCATCGTAAGGGAGGGCAGGCCCTTCAGCCCATACAGCTCGTAAACCGGACCGGCGTGGTAAGCCGCCAGATACTCGCCCTTAGGGTCAGCCCATTGATCGCGCTCAGCGCTGGCGACATATACGGCCCGCGGCGCCATCAGCGCAATAAGCTGGTGCTGATCAAACGGCATCGCTTCTTCGCGGCCGTGGTACTGATCAAGCGCACGGCAAAACCAAGCAGGCTTGATGCTGCTCACTATGGCAATGGTCTCACCATATTTACGCCGGGAAAGGGCAGCGCCGCCGGCGCCTGAATTATTGGAAATCACGACTTTGAAGCGCGTATCCTGCGCGCCGGCCCACAGTGCGGCCTTGCCTTGCCGGGAATGGCCCATGATAGCAACGCGTTCCATATCCACACGGGGGTCAGTAGCCAGATAGTCCAAAATACGGCTGGAACCCCAAGCCCAGGCACCGATAGCCTGCCACTCGTCCGGGGCTCTCCCTCCTTCGCCGTAGCCCGGGAAGAGCGAAACGACGCTATGGTCTTTCAAGCCCGGCTTATCGGGGAAAATATCGTGATAACACATGGTGGCCACGCCATAACCACGGCCGATGATGTCTTCGTACGCCCACCGGTTGGTTTGGCAGCCCCGCTCCCAGTCGGGATGGCCGGGCTCTTTTACCAGGGCGAAGTTTTTCGAATACAGAATGGTAGTATCAAGCGTAGTGCTGTGGTTGCCCTTGAAATTATAACCGACAAACATGGGCGCCGGGCCCGCCACATGGTTGGGCAGGTACAGCAGCAAAAGGGCTTCCTGCGTTTTCTGGCCGTTGCTGAAGATGAGCCTGACCTGCCGGCTGGTGGCCCTGCCGCCAAGCGCTTGCGGATCTTCGGTGAGCACCTCATATCGCACGGGAATATGTGCCGTTGGCGTGCGCCCGTACATCTGGGAAGTGAAGTGCTCCAGGATCTCGGGCCGCCGCTCCTGCTCCCATTGCGCAACGGTGGTAACCTGCTGTCCGCCATCGGTCACCAGCAGCGCCGGCAACGTATAAGCAGGTACTTTTGATTCGTCATAGTTGACATCGGTTCGCTGCGCCCAGCCTGTCGTAGACAAGGCCAGCGCCACAATGGTAATATACGTGATTTTCTTCATGGTATTGAAATTGACGTTTCTATTCAAGTTCCAGTCGCTTAGCCGGCACATTCCGTTCCGCACCGGGATAGCCGATATTTTGATTAATCACCCCTTTGGTATTGGCATTAATTGCTGCTGCCGGAATCGGCCACAGAATGTGGTGTACACTGAGTTTATACTCAGCCCATCGATGTTTGATGCCTTTGTTGTAAAAGTTGTTTTTGGCAGTTACCCAGTCGTAATAAAAATTATACCCTTCTTGTTTGATATTGGATCCGGTGCCTCCAGGTCCGGAAAGCCGATCCAAGGTATAGGTTCGACCGAAGTATTCGCACGCCTTACCCGTTTTTGCATAGGTGTAGGCAATGCGTGTCAGTTCAATGTGCCTGTTTTCTTCAAAATACAGCTCTCTTGCTCGTTCATCCACAATGGCACCGATGTCTACATCTGCGGCAGTCAGAGCATCGGCACCGGCGCGTTGCCGGACGACATTGAGCGCCTCGGCGGCCAATGCGCTTTCGCCTTTCCAATAATGGGCTTCGGCTATCAACAGATAAACTTCCGCCGAGCGATAAATGTACATTGGCGTTTCCCCGCCCCAGAACCAATCAGCGGATAACGGATCGGGCACAAAGGTCTTAAAATGGGGCCACTGGTACCAGGATCGGATGGAGTCTTCTACAGACATGGCCGGATTCTTAATCAGGTGCTGTCCATAGTACGGGTTTCCACGGTTTTTCAACGCCGGATCATTGTACCGAAGATCTGCCGGACTGACCCAACTGTCCCGGTTGTATACTCCACGCATATCTCCTCGTTCTTTGTCCGTCCATAGCGTATATTGGTAATAGTTGGTAGAGCGCGCCCTTCCAATCCCACGTCCGTAGGTGGTGTTGATTTCGTACTGAGGCTCTACATTGGCCGTGTAGACAATACCGGTAGCACCATCGGGAGTAGTTACACCCACGATACGCGGTAAAAGCTGACGCATGAGCTGGGACCTAGCCGAACCTTGGATTCCAGGATATGAAACGATATACATGAGGCCCTCGGTGTTAGATGCGTCCAGCTTCGCCTCCACGGAATGGAGGTCGTGCATCAGATTAGTGTTGGGCTTTGTCGCATTGGGCGTAAACCGCTGGGTCATCAATGGATGTGTCACGACAATCTCCCGGCCAATCGATATGGCTTGATCAAATTCACCCAAGGCAATGTTTATTTTGATCAACAGCGTACCGATAGCGCTTTTGCTAACACGTCCGCGATCAACCGCATCGGGGACAACCGTATAAGCCCATTCAAGCTGTTGCTTGAGGAATACCAAAATATCCCATCGGTCCGTGGTGTAGTAATCGGTTCGCGCTTCAGTGACTTCGTTTGGTATAAACGGTACATCACCAAACTGATGCACCAGCTTATAGTACCAATACGCCCGGTGGAAATAAGCTTGCCCTAGGATACGATTTCGTTCTGCTTCACTTCCGAAAATCCCTTGATCAATACGGGATACGATGATATTGGCATACTGAATCGCTTTATAGCCATTGGTCCAGTACCAGCCCACGCGCGTGAAATCGGTACTGTTAAGATTGGCATCAGGTAAGAGCGAAATATCGATATCCATTTGCGGCCCGGCTTTATCTGTTGTGCCTTCTACGGCAATATCCGAAAGGATCATTTCCGTAAGCGCCGCCATGCCATCGCCGTTGTACTCGCTGAACATGACCTTTTCACAGGCCGCAAGTGCAGATTCGAACCCTTGCGCATCAACGAAAGTGTTTTCCGGCGTGTAAAAAGATAGCGGGTTGGGATCCAACCAATTTTTGCTGCATCCCGTCATCAGCATCATTCCGGCTATGGAAGTGGCAGCGTATCGCTTTATCATATTATATGTGATCATATGAGCTTTGACTAAATCAGTAAATTATAAGGTAATGTTCACACCAAAATTAAAATTGCGGGGAGTAATTGAGCCGTTTTCCGGATCCCAGAATGTCCAGTGCGGAGAAAACACTGCTGCATTCTGAAGACTTGCCGAAAGCTGCAATCCTTGAATTTTATAGGGCAGCAATAATGGTGTCGGAAATTGGTACGACAAAACAACGCTCTCCAGACGCACAAACGACCTGTTTACCCAGTTTGTGCCGATATTTTTTGAGCCGATCCGGGCATAATCGTTGATCGGGTTAGAGGCCGTCCACCGTGGAAACGCATAATCCGAAGTCCGGTCCGGAAAGGAATATGAATTTGCCGCACGCTGGAATTCGCCATAGTAATTGAGGTTGGCGTAAAACATAACAGACAGCGAAAATCCTTTGTGCCGCAAATCATTCCGCAAAGAAAGCCGTGACCGGGGAGTTCTATATCCCTGAAACACTTTGTCCTCATTACTCAGCAGTCCATCGCCGTTCTGGTCTATGTATTTGAAATCACCCGGCTGGAGCCCGTATTTTGCCGCTTCGGCTTCTTCACCGAGCTGCCATACTCCTGCCCGCTCGTAAGACCAGATGCGATCTGGATCCTGGCCGATAAACCATCCGTTTACTTCGTCGTTGGATTCGCGCTGGCCAATGACCTGCCCCGCTCCGTCCACGACGTCTACCATATCTCCATAGAGCGACCTGATGGTCCGGCGGTTTAGTGAAAAGTTAGCGGTAGCGTTCCAGCTCAGTTGTTCGCGCTGGATAATCCCAGCCAATATAGACACTTCCAGTCCTTTGTTGCGCAGTTTGCCGAGGTTGCTGGTGACTTTTCCATACCCTGTGACATCAGGCAGCAAGCGGTCTACCAACAGGTCGTGGGTAGTAGCCAGATAGCCTTCCACTGAACCGCTGACCCGATTATTTAGCAGACCAAAGTCCAGCCCGATATTGTGGGAGGCGCTTCGCTCCCATTTCAGGTCATAATTGGCCATGGTCTCCACAAAAATCTGCGACGTGGTGTAGACATTGCCTGATTGGTCTATGTAGGGCACCAGACCAGAAATCATTTGTGCTAAAGCCGCATACTGGCCGATCTCCCGGTTGCCGTTTTCGCCCCACGAGTAACGCAGTTTCCCATAATTTAGCCAGCCCACCGCTGGAAAAAATGGTTCATCGGTAAATGTCCATCCAAACGCCAGCGCTGGAAATGTGGCCCTTGGATTGCGCTTGCCGAATGCAGAATAGCCATCGCGCCGTACGGATGCAGTCAGCATATAGCGGCCCTTCAGCGAATAAAACAGCCGGCCCATCAGGGCATCGCCTGTTTTGTAGGTGTCGTTACTTGATACGGTGTTGATGGACCCGGCCTGCAAACGGTGGAATCCCAACAAGTCGTTTGGCGAAAATCCCTGGGCGTTTGCGACCGAAGACCAGTACTGTCCTTTTTCGGCATTGGCCAACAACGTCACCTCGACGTTGTGTATATCAGCAAATTCTTTCCTCCAGCGCAAAATGTTGTCTAACTGCCAGCTGAAGGTTTTCGTATGCTGTCTGCTGGCCGCGCCACCGATTGAGGCCCAACGGTCTCCTTTTGACGAGAAATGGTTGTAGTATTCAGACCACTCATAGCGCGGCGTAAAATTGAGGTTATACTCAATGCCGAAAGGTAGGTACACTCGCGCAAACAGGGTGGCAATGACGTTCTGGCGCCTATCGATACGGTTTGTATATAAATTGTCGTAAAACGGGTTAACGGGGTCTAGCCCGGTCGGACGGCGCTGGAACTCGCTGTTGGGATCATCGATGTTGTTTGAGCCGTATGGCGAAATCATGGTCATCTGGTTCCAATCTGATTTCAGGAACCCTTCATTGCGTGAGGCGAACTGTGCGTTCACCCCGGTGGTCAAGAATGAGGTGATTTTTGATTCGACATTGGCCCGCGCACGGATGTTTTTGAACCGGTCCCCGGTGATTACGCCTTCACGGTCCGTATAACCCAGAGAAAAGTATTGGGCGACATACTCAGACGCGTTCGAAATATTGAGACTGTAGTCCTGCTGTAGCGCACGTTGGAATACGAGGTCGTCCCATCGGGTGATCTTGTTGGAAAAATAATTGTCAATCTCTGGCGAAGTCAGGTTTAGGCGCGAGAGCCATTTGGTCACCAGCTGTTCCTGGGTGACGCTGTTCACCGGCGTGCTTTGGTCATAATTATACCATGCTAACTGGCTTATACCGTTCAATTGATCCGGATTGACAAACATCTGCGGATATTGGGCAAGGTATTCTTCCGAAAACCTACCTTCATTATAATCCTGCCGAAATTTAAGGAAGCCCTCCGGATCGAGTATGTCGGGCTGATTAGCCGAGGTAGCAAAACCGGTGTTGCTGATTAAGTTGATCAATGGCTTGCCCTGTTTACCACGCTTGGTGGTCACCACGATCACTCCGTTGGATGATCTGGAGCCGTACACTGCGGCGGCGCTCGCATCTTTGAGGATGTCAATCGTAGCGATGTCATTGGGATTGATATCGGCCAACGCACCTTCGTAAATGACATTGTCCAACACAATTAGTGGGCTGTTGCTGGCTGTCAGCGTTCCATTGCCTCGTATCGACAGCGATGCTTCAGCTTTTGCATCCGTGCCTACTCCGATATTCAATCCCGGTGCATTTGCCCTCAACAAGTCCTGCACGTTGCGTGGCCCCTGCGAGGCCAGTTCGGCGGCTTTGATGCTGGAAACAGCCCCTGTCAAATCCCGCTTTTTTGCCGTCCCATACCCGATTACCACTACGTCTTCCAATAGCTGCACATCTTCTTGCAAAGCAACATTAATCATCGACGATGCGCCCACCGCAACTTCTTGCGCCAGATATCCGACATAGGTAAATACCAAGGTCGCTCCCTGCTGTACGCTTTCGATTTGATACCGGCCGTTTTGATCAGTTACGGTGCTGATGTTGGTTCCCTTTACGGCTACGTTTACGCCAGCTAAGGGTGTCCCACTCGCCTGCACCGTACCTGACACTGCTGACTGAAGAATTTTTCCTATCGAATGTAGGTGGGATAACGGGGACAAAACGATATGCTTATCAACCACTTTGTAGGTGATTTGCTTCCCTGCAAATAGTTTCGCAAGAACCTGATCTAGCGGTTCGTTCTGTAATGATAACGTTTGCTTCTCCTCAGCATTAATTTCCTTGTGGTTATAAAAAAACAGATAGGGTGTCTGCTTTTCAATCCCCTTCAAGATATCGCTGATGCTTGTAGCGGCAACCTTTAGCGTTATGCGCTCTTTCTGCGCGTACACCTCCTTTCCGCTAAGAACCAACGAACAGATCGTTATTAAGGTGATGGTCAGTTTCATATATATTACCAGGCGTATAATTGGATTTTGTAAGGCAATACACATCACATATGAATTGTTCTTCATATTTTTGTCTAGTTTTAAAGTTCTGTAATCTATTTACTTTAGGCTAAGTTTGGTAAGGTGTGCTGCAATCACGCCTTACCCTTTTACCAGATCGTTCAATCTTTTTTCATTGGCACTCCTCCTTTTTCTATTGATGATTTATATTGCAAATATTTCGACGTCGTGTTCCGTGATTTTGTAGCCGAATGGTCTTCCCGCCCTAACCACCTCGAGAATTTTTTCTAATTTCTCCTGATAATAGAATTTACCTGTACATTCATAGGATGCGATCCCCGGATCCTTGATACGAATAGGTTTTTGATAGTAGCGCGATAGCCGTTCTGCCATATCAGAAAATGGCGTTTTGTTAAATATCAGGTAACCTTCTATCCGGTCAATCATCTCCGTAGTGTCAATATCGCTTTGAAGTTTAGTGCTGGCCCTTTCTTTGTCATAGCTCAGCTTTTGGCCGGGCTGCAGTAGAAAATCTTGGTTTATCGATTTGTGGTGCCTTAAAGAGACGGAGCCGGCGTATAAGGTTGTCTCAAAATGCGAGGACTCATCGTACGCATAGATATTAAATTCGGTCCCCAATACATTCACAGTATGGGTGGCGGTCTCAACTTCAAAAGGTTTCTGCTTATCTGCCACCACATGGAACTGGGCTTCGCCATCAAGCACCACGTGTCTTTTGTTTCGGCCAAACCGCTCTGGATAGGTAAACTTACTTCCTGCCGCCAGCCAAACAACGGTACTGTCGGCAAGCACCAGTTTTACCCGTTGCCCTACGGATACCTCAATGTGGTGGTGGCCTATGGTATCACTCCGATACTTGAAAAAATACCAACTCCCCGCGACAGATAACAGTATCGCGGCTGCTACCCGTAACATGCTCCGGATATTCCATGTTAGGGGTTCCCCGCCTACAACTTCTTTCCGTAAACTTTGCATTTTGATTTTCAGCAAATCATATGCTTGGTCTGCCGAGACAGAATCCATATCGTCGTGATAGCTGAGGACCACTAAATCCCATGCATTCCGGATCAGGCGATAGCGTGCCTTGTGATCGGGAGAAGCCTCAACCCAATTTAAAAAACTGTCCGTTTCCTCTTCGGAAAGTTCTCCTCTAATGTATGCCAATAACTGTTGATCCGACATGGTTTTCAATCAACTTACTAAAGTATCCGCGGTACGGCTTATAATTTGATTAACGCTTTCGTCCGTTAGTAAATAGTAATTTTGCGAGCAGGCGTTACCCCTAAAGAAAGAAAGGATTTTTTTAGAAACCACCCAAAAGCAGGATTGACATAAGGTAGTCTGACAATCTAAGCCGCAACAGTTTAAGCACCTTACTGATATGATATTCAACGGTTTTTTCGGTTTTCCCGATTTGATCGGCAATTTCTTTGTTGGAAAAACCTTGTTCTCGGCTGAGGTTGAATATTATGCGGGTCTGTTCGGGCATATGGGCTAAGGTATCACCTACCAAATGCTCAATTTCTGAAAGATAGATAATCGAGGTGTTCAGTGTTTGGAGCGTATGCAGATCAAGCTCCACTTGGCGTAAGCCACGCGAAAACAGGTGCTGTTCGATTTGATAGCGCCTCCGCCTTTTCTCCATACTGTTCAGCATCTTTAATTTGACAACTTGTATTAGAAAGGCGAACAGATTTGGGGTGTTTTCCTGCAGGTTTGGGCGATATTCCCAAAGTAAAATAAAAGTATCCTGTGCTACATCTTCCGCTAAGCCAACGTCATGGAGGTAGGATACAGCAAACCGCAATAAACGGTTGTAATATCGATCAAAGGCGGCCCGGAAGGCCCATTCTTCCCCAGCTTTGATGCCCAAAACAAGGCCCTTGTCTGTCAAATCTCGCTTATTTGGCATGAAATGGATTAACCTTTTATACAAACATACAGTTTTACGCGATATAACGAACAACTGCCTGCGAGCCCCATTCTTTGAATAACGCCTAAAAATGCTAACTTGGGGCGTCCAATTGGGAGAGACCGTATGATTATGATAATGCACATCCTATCGGGGGACGATAAGCTGTTGGCTGGCGGATGGCTAAATACGATGGAGATATGAACCTATTGCTGTACCTATCAGTAATAGGGTTTGCGTTGCTACTTTCTCTTCGGAGCACTGCGCAGCCTTTCCAGTTTCAGCAATTGAACGTGGAAGATGGGCTGTCCCACAACCATGTTACTACCATTGTGAAAGATGGGCGGGGTTTCTTGTGGTTCGGTTCGCCTGCTGGCCTTAGCCGATACGATGGGCACGAAATAAAGGTCTTCAGGCATGAGGCCCAAAAGCCCCACAGTATAGCCGACAATGATATACAGGGTTTGTTTATCGGCCCTGACAGCCGGTTGTGGGTAAAGACCAAGTCGGGGATGAACATTTACGATGGCTCCCGGGAGCACTTTGTCCGCAACGTAGACAGCGTACTGCTATCATTGGGGCTGCCCATAGCGGAAATACTGGATATCCGCCGGTCGCCGGGAGGCGAGTGCTGGTTTTTACAAATTGGCGGCTTGGTGTCTTGCTTCGATGAGCGGAAGCGGGCGGTTACCTCGCTTCCATGGCCAGATCCGGAGGTTCCCGTCACGGGAATTGCGCTGGATGACGCGGGCAATGCCTGGTCGGTCGATCGAAATGGGTCGGTCTATCAAGTGGGAAGCGGGCCTGCGGCAGGTGCTCGGCTGCGGGAAAGTATCGGAAGCGGAGGGGTAATGGCCGATTTCAGGTTGATGATCGACCGCAATGGTCGTCCGTGGGTGTATGCTCCCGGTCGCCCTATGGGCGTATACTGGTGGCCGGAAAGACAGGGATCGCCAGTGCACCTGACCACGTCATCTGCTGGTATGCGGCTGAGCAATCCGATTATTTTTGGAATAGCTGAAGATCCCGACGGGAACATCTGGATTGCCACCGACCATGGCGGTGTAAACCTGGTGGATACAAAAACCCGCCAGGTTTCATACCTGCTTCATGACGCATACAATGACCGGACGATCAGCCAGAACAGCGTCATGACGCTTTACTGCGACCGGGACGGAATTATGTGGGCCGGCACCTTCAAGCGGGGGGTCAGTTACTACCATTCGAGCCAAATCCAGTTTGTGCTGCACCAGCGGCAGCGGGGTACAGGCGAAGCGGTGCTACCTTTTGACGATATCAACCAGTTTGTGGAAGATCAACGGGGAAACGTATGGATCGGCACAAATGGCGGCGGATTGGTCTATTATGACCGGCGCGCGAACCGGTTTACCCAATATCAGCACGACCCCGATGATCCGCACAGCCTCGGTAGTGATGTGGTCGTAAACCTGTACATAGACCGCGAAGGCATGCTTTGGATAGGAACATACTTCGGCGGCCTGAACCGCTTTGATGGAAAACGGTTTGTGCGCTACATGCACGACCCCGATAATCCGGCATCTATCCCAGACAACAGTGTGTGGGAAATCTACGAAGATAGCCAAGGGCGGTTTTGGGTGGGCACGCTCACCTCGGGGCTGGCCCTGTTGGACCGCAATACCGGCATTTTCACAAGGCTCGGATCGGGAGAGCAGGGTTTTACGTCTTCGGCTTATATATCGGCCATCGCCGAAGATCACAGCGGGGGGCTTTGGTTCGGTACCGCCTCGGGCATCGAATTACTGACCCCCGACGGGACATTCCAACGGTTTTCCTTCACGGCAAACACGCCTGGAGCTCTCAGCCACGACCACGTAAACGCTATTATCGAAGACAGCCGCCACCGGATCTGGGTCGCCACCCGCGACGGCATCAACCTGTATGATGCGTCTGCAGGCACATTCAGGGCCTTTCGCACGGCAGACGGCCTGCCCGACAACACCGTGCTGGGAGTGGTCGAAGACGGAGATGGAACGATCTGGGTGAGTACAACGCGGGGAATATCGGCCATTCGGGAGGAGGAGGGCAGCCCGGGGCAATGGCGCTTCTGGAACTATGACCGCCGCGACGGTTTACAAGCCAACGCGTTCAATGAAGACGCCGCTTTCCGGATGTCAACGGGGGAACTCTTTTTCGGCGGTCCGTCAGGCTTCAACATCATCGATCCGGCGCGCGCACAATCACCTCCCCTGGCGCCGGATCGGCCGGTGCTTACGGATGTTCAGCTGTTTAATAGCAGCGTGGACGTAGCGCAATGGACAGGCCATAATCAACTGCGGCTCGCATATGACCAAAACGTATTGGGATTTGTCGTCGCTTCGCTGTACTTCTTTAATAAAGACCGCGCCCACTTTCGGTACAGATTGGGAGGCTTTGATAAGCAATGGCAGGCGATGGACCGGCATACCCGTAAGGTAACGTTTACCAACCTGGATCCGGGCGACTACCGGTTTGAGGTGATGGTTTCTGCCGACGGCGAAACGTGGAGCGAGCCCTATACAATGGCGACCGTGAAGATAATGCCCCCTTTCTGGAAGACAGGGTGGGCTTATCTGCTGTACATTGCAGGTTTTGCAGGCGCTATCCTCGCCATCAGGCACGTCGAACGCACACGTGAGAAAACGCGGTTCGCCTTGCAACAGGAACGGCAGCACGCGGCCCAGGTTGCGGAGCTTGACCGACTGAAAACTCGTTTTTTTACCAACGTGAGCCACGAGTTCCGCAGCCCGATCAACCTGATTCTGGCGGCGATGGATAAACTGCAAGCGGAAACCCGCTCGGTGATAGGCAGCCGCCACCTGAGCGTTATCGAACGCAATGCCCGCCGCCTGCTGCACCTGGTCAACCAGCTGCTTGATTTCAGAAAAGCCGACATGCAGGAGCTCAGGGCGCACGTGGAGCAGGCGGATCTTGCATACGCCGTTGTGCAGCATTTGGAGTCATTCAACGACCTTGCCGAAAGCAAAAACATAACCTACCACTACTCGCTCAGCGATGCCCGGTATGAGGCATGGTTTGACCTCGAAAAAGTAGAGCGCATTCTATTTAATTTACTGTCAAACGCTTTTAAGTTTACCCCGGTGGGCGGCCGGGTAACGGTATCGGTCAGTTTCGAAGACTCCATGACATTGGTGGTCCGTGACACCGGCATCGGCATACCCGAAACGGCCCGAAAACACATATTTGACCGCTACTTCCAGCACGATATGCCTTCGAGCATGCTTAATCAGGGAAGCGGCATAGGCCTGGCCATAACCAAAGAATATGTCCAGCTGCTTGGCGGGCGTATCGACGTGGAGAGCGTCCCTGAACTGGGAAGTGTATTTACGGTTGTGCTGCCGCTGAGCCCGCCCCCTGGCCAGACGGGCAACAACCCCCCGGAAGGCGGCAAGGGCGAAAGCAAAGCGAAGAAACGCATGCTGCTGGTCGAAGACGATGCGGATTTCCGGTTTTACTTAAAAGACCACCTCCGCGACAGTCTGGCGGTATATGAAGCCGGCGACGCTGCCACTGGCTGGGTGAAAGCGCTGGCCGTGCATCCAGATATCGTGGTATCGGACGTGGCCATGCCCGGCGAAGATGGCCTCGCCTTTTGCCGCCGGCTGAAAGGCGATCCGCGGACACGGCATATCCCTGTCATCCTGCTCACCGCCATGGACGATGAAACCATGCAGCTGGCAGGCATTGATTCGGGGGCTACTGATTACATCACCAAGCCGTTCAATTTTGAACTGCTGCGCTCGAAACTCAACAGCATCCTCCGACAGAAAGATTCGATGGAGCAAACCTACAAGAAACGCATCGATGTGCGTGCTGCGACATCCAAGGGGGAGTCTGCCGATGAGCTGTTTTTGCGGAAAGCGCTCGAAAGCGTAGAGCGGCATATGGCAGAGCCCGGCTTTTCGGTAGAAAGCCTGGCAAGCGAGATGAACCTAAGCCGAGTAGCACTTTATAAGCGGATACTGACGTTGACCGGACATACCCCCTCTGAATTTATTCGCAATATACGCCTCAAGCATGCTGCGCAATTGCTGGAACAATCGGGCACCACCGTGGCTGAAATAGCATACAAGGTGGGGTTCAACAACCCCAAGCAATTCAGCAAATATTTCAAAGCGTTATATGGTGTGGGGCCTGCTGCGTATCGAAAGTAGCCGTTTCAACCACCGGATAGTTAACCAAACAATACCCAATTATTAACAAAACCATCCCCCTGTCTATACCGGGCAAGTGTATTTTTGTGCCGTAACCAATGTAGCATCTGTTACCATTTATTGCCATTATGATAAAAATGAAGCGCCCATTTCCTGTCGGCTTATTTTTTCTGTTTTACATCTCGGCTGCGCCAACGTTGGTTGCCCAGCATGACCAGCCTCGTGTTGTCCGCCATGAAAACGGTATATCGCTGACTTATGAGGGTATGGCTACGGCGGCAAACCAGCAGCTGGAGTTAGCCGTCATTACCGATCGGATCATTCACGTGGTGGCACGTCCGCTGGGGAGTACCGTTCAACCGAGTGAGTCGCTTATTATCATCGATTCGCTGCGCCGCACGGCGGGAGATTGGCAGCTGGAAGAGACTGCCGACTTCGTGCTGGTGAAAACAGCGGCACTGACGGCGCAGGTTGCCAAAGCTTCCGGCGTGGTCACTTTCCTGGACAGGCAGGGCCAGCCCCTCCTGGCCGAGCAGCGCAGAGACGCCACCACATTTGCCCATGATGCGTATGATGGTGATGCGTTTTACCGCGTCCGGCAGCATTTCACGGTGTCCGATACCGAAGGCCTCTACGGCTTGGGCCAGCATCAGAATGGGATAATGAACTACCGGGGCAGGCAGGTGACCTTGCTTCAATACAATACCATGATCGGTGTCCCCTTCCTGATTTCTACACGTAACTACGGTATCCTATGGCACAACTATTCCATTACGAAAGCCGGAGATGTCCGGCCCTTACTGCCGCTGTCGGCCTTTCGGCTGTACTCCAAAGAAGGGCAACGCGGGTGGCTTACGGCCACCTACCGCGATAAGTACCAGCCCGACTCCGTGTGGGTGTCCCGCCCGGAATCGGAAATCGCCTTTCAGTACCTGAGTGACCAAACCAAGTTTCCGGATTCGATAGACCTGGTTCGCAGCCACGTAACCTATGAAGGGCAGCTTGAATCGCCCTACAGCGGATTGCACCGGTTGCATTTTATCTATTCGGGCTATGTAAAGGTATGGATAGACGGACAGCTGCAGGAAGACCGCTGGCGGGAATCGTGGAACGCGGGCTCCTTTGAAATAGATTTGGAAACGGAAGCCGGCCGACGGCACGACGTGCGTATTGAATGGTTGCCTGACGGTGGGCAATCTTACCTCGGCGTCCAATGGCAGCGCCCCATACCGGAGTCTGATCGCTCTCGCTTCTCTTTTGATTCGGAAGCGGGCGACGGCGTAAATTATTATTTCATTGCGGGTGAAGACATGGATGAGGTCATCGGCGGCTACCGCCACCTCACCGGACGGGCGCCCATCATGCCCCGGTGGGCCTTCGGCTACTGGCAGAGCCGCGAGCGGTACAGGACCCAGAAAGAGCTGGAAGAGGTAGCCCGCGAGTTCCGCCGGCGGCGGATACCGATCGACAATATGGTGCAGGATTGGTCGTATTGGCCCGAACACGACTGGGGAAGCCATACATTCGATCCCGCCCGTTTCCCAGACCCGGAGGGCATGATCAAACGGCTCCACGACCAACACTTCCGACTCATGATTTCGGTGTGGCCGAAGATCAATGAAGAGTCTAGCGTATACCCGCTTTTCCGAGACAACGGCTGGCTGTATATGCGCAATATCTACGATGGCCGGCGAGACTGGATCGGCGAGGGATACACCTCCACGTTTTATGACCCATTCAACGCCGGAGCCCGGCAGGGCTTTTGGAAACTCATGAACGAGAAACTTTATCAGAAAGGCGTAGATGCTTGGTGGATGGACGCCAGTGAGCCGGACATTCACTCCAACATCAACATTGAAGAACGCAAATCGGTCATGCAGCCTGCCATTGGTTCTTCGGTGAGGTACTATAATGCGTTTCCGCTGGAAAACGCGCGGGGCATCTACGAAGGACAGCGTGGCACTGACCCCAACAACAGGGTCTTTATCCTTACACGATCATTTTTTGCGGGCCAGCAGCGCTATGGCGCTGCCGCATGGAGCGGTGATATTTCCTCTCGCTGGCACGACATGAAAGACCAGATTGCCGCGGGCGTCAATTTTTCCATGTCGGGTGCTCCCTACTGGACGATGGATGCGGGCGGCTTTTTGGTGGAAAAGCGATTCCACCAGCCCAACGCGGATGACCTGGAAGAATGGCGCGAGCTTAACGCCAGGTGGTATCAATACGGCGCGTTCCTGCCCATGTTTCGCGCCCATGGGCAATTCCCCTACCGCGAGCCGTTTCATATTGCCCCTGAAGGGCACCCAGCCTACGCCAGTATGGTGTATTCCATCGAGCTGCGCTACCGGCTATTGCCATATATCTATTCGCTGGCTGGCGACGTATACCTCCACAACTATACCATGCTGCGTGGCCTGGCCATGGACTTCCCGCATGATGCGCAGGTGCTCAACATCAACGATCAGTTTCTCTTCGGCCCGTCGCTCATGGTCAGCCCTGTGACACGGCGCGGTGCTACCTCGCGCGAAATTTATCTGCCAGAAGGGGCGGGCTGGTACGATTTTTACAGCGGTGAATACCATCACGGCGGACAAATGCTGAACGCCCCAGCACCCTACGAACGTGTGCCGCTGTTTGCCAAAGCGGGTAGCATCGTACCGATCGGCCCAGCCGTGCAGTATACCGATGAAAAGCCGGCCAGCGAAATAACGCTGTGGATATATGCCGGGGACGATGGCATGTTTACGCTGTATGAAGACGAGGGGACCAATTATAACTATGAGCAGGGTAAGTTCAGCACGATCGCCTTCACGTACCGCGACGATACGGGCGAGCTGCGTATCGGCAATCGCGAGGGCGCATTTGACGGCATGTTGGCCGACAGGAAATTTCATATTGTCTATGTACAGCCAGGGAAACCCCAGGGATTTGATAGGGAAGCAGGCGTAACCAAGACGATTACCTATACTGGAAAGGAGGAGCGGATCATGTTAAACAAAAAGTAAACCACTGAATGAATAAGTAAACTTAGGTTATTACCATTATAAACAATGAAATCATGCGATCAATAATTTACACACAGTACAGGCGAAGGCTGCTGCACCTCACCGTGGGATGCCTGGCCTTGAATGCTACGGTGCTTCCCGGCCCCGTAGCTGCTCATGGAATTCCCCCGCTTACGTCGGCGGGAGAGCTCCACGCGCTTCAGCAAGCTGTCAGCGGGACGGTAGCCGACGATTCCGGTGTGCCGCTGGTCGGTGTTACCATTACCGAAAAAGGTACGGATAGATCGACAACGACCGATGCCGACGGCAATTTCCGTTTAACGGTATCTTCAGCAAATGCCATTTTGGTGTTTTCATCAATAGGATACGTACCGCAGGAAATTGCTTTGAGTGGGCGGCAATCGATAGCCGTAACGCTGGAGCCTGCACTAAATACCCTCGATGAATTGGTGGTCGTCGGTTACGGTACGCAAAAAAAGCGGCTGACCACGGGCGCCACGGTGCAGGTGAAAGGGGAAGACCTCCAGAGACTGAGCACCGGAAGCGCCTTGAACGCCATGCAAAGCCAATCGCCTGGTGTGCAGATCACCCAGAGCTCGGGCATGCCGGGGGAAGGATTCAACGTGAACATCCGGGGCATTGGTACTATCGGCCAGTCGCAGCCGCTGTATGTCATTGATGGCGCCGTCGGCGGCGACATCAACTCGCTGAACCCGACAGACATTGAATCTATCGACATTTTAAAAGACGCCGCGTCAGCCGCGATCTACGGAGCCCGTGCAGCGAACGGCGTGGTGTTGGTGACCACCAGACGGGGCAGAAGCGGCCGGATGACGCTCAACTACGACGCCTACTACGGTTGGCAAAATGCATACAAGATTCCCTCCCTGCTCAATGCGCAGGAGTACATGGCCATTCAGGACGAGCGGCGGTTCAACGATGGGCTACAGCCCTACAACTGGGCTAATGAAATCCCCGTGCAGTACGAGCAGATCGTGAACGGCACCTGGAATGGCACAAACTGGCTGAAAGAAGGCTATAATGGCAATGCTCCAACCCAAAACCATGCCGTCAACCTCAGCGGGGGCAACGAACGTTCCACCTTTGCCTTCGGCTACTCTAACAATAGACAGGAGGGGATTTTCGGGAGACCAGTGGAGCCGCAATTCAATCGACACACCGTACGCCTGAACTCCGAGCATGTCATCTGGAAAAACGACGACTTTGATGTGCTTAAATTCGGAGAGAACGTTACCTATGCCTACAATACGCGGGCCGGCGTCGGTATCGGCAACATCTATTGGAACGATATCAACAACATGCTGAAAGCCAATCCGCTGCTACCGATGCACAACAGTGAAGGCAATTACTACGACCAGGCGAGCAAGCAGGCAGACCGCTGGGGACTGGATGGCGCCGCAGCCAACCCGATAGCGTTGATGGAGTATGAGCGTGGCCAGAACATCAGCAAGAACCATTCGATCATGGCCAATGCATTTTTGGAGCTGCAGCCGATCAAAGACCTCCGCTTCCGGAGCAACTTCGGCTACCGCCTGAATGCTTCGTCTTTTCGCTCGTATGTGCCGGCCTTTGATCTCTCCTCGTTCGCCAGGCGATCGCCCGATGAAATACACCAGAACCAGAGCCAGGGCTACCGGTGGCTTTGGGAAAACACGGTCGCTTATCAGCGCGAAGTGGGCGACGGCCACCACTTCGATGCCCTCCTGGGCCAGTCGATGGAAAAAATCGGCATCGGTGAGGACCTCAGTGTCACCAACACGGAGTCGTCTTTTCCGGGCTCGTGGCGCAATGCATGGATTAGCAACGGCACAGGGGCTGTGCGTGCTGTCGGCGGCACGCACTGGCCAGAAGACGCCATAGCGTCGTTCTTTGGCCGTGTCCTTTACAACTACAAGGAAACCTACCTGGCATCGGTGATTATGCGGGCTGACGGATCGGCCAACTTCGCCCGTGGCAATCGGTGGGGATATTTTCCGTCGTTTTCGGCAGGTTGGGTAATGACGAACGAGTCATTCATGCAACCCGCTGCTTCCTGGCTGAACTTTTTCAAGATCCGCGGAAGCTGGGGACAAAACGGAAACTCGTTCATCAACAATTTCCAATACCTGGCCACCATTGCCATCGACACACAAAACGGCTACTATTTCGGCAATAATAAGGGGTCGCTCATCCGCGGGGCTTATCCCGACATCCTGGCCAACCCGGATGTTTCCTGGGAGACGTCTGAGCAGCTGAACATCGGGTTCGACGCGCGGCTTATGCGGGATAGGCTCGGGGTCGTTTTTGACTGGTACCGCAAGACCACCAAGGACTGGCTCGTGGAAGCGCCAGTATTGGCAAGCTATGGCACAAACCCACCATTCATCAATGGTGGTGACATCGAAAACAAGGGGGTAGAGCTTGGCCTGAACTGGAGCGACACGCAGGGCGACTTTACCTACGGCATCAGCCTCAACGGTGCATACAACAAAAACACTGTGACGCGTATTGCCAACGCCGAAGGCATCATTCATGGCGAGCCGAGCGTGCTCAGCCAGGGAACCACCGCCATGTACCGGGCACAGGTGGGCTATCCGGTCGGCTACTTTTTTGGGTACCAGACAGCTGGTGTCTTCCAGAACGCCGAGCAGATTGCAGACTACCGCGCACGTGGTTTGGGAATAATTGACGATGTACAGCCCGGTGACCTGATCTTCGTCGACACCAATGGCGACGGCGCCATCACAGAAGCCGACAAAACCATGATCGGAAACCCGCACCCCGACTTCACCGCCGGTATGAACCTCAACTTTGGTTATAAGGGCTTCGACCTGAATGTCACGGCCTACGGTTCCTTCGGCCATCAGATTGCCAAATCTTACCGATCATTCGCCGACAGCCCGCTGCAGAACTACACCACGGAAGTCTTCCAGCGCTGGCATGGCGAGGGCACGTCCAACCGCTATCCGAGGATTACGGCCGGCGGTCATCCCAATGCGCAATATATCTCCGACATCTATATCGAGGAGGCTGATTTCATCAGGATACAGAATGTTACTTTCGGGTACAACCTGAAGTCGGCATTTCCGAAAATGCCCTTCGGACAGGCCCGGGTGTATGTCGCCGCGCAAAACTTGTATACGTTTACCGGGTACTCGGGCATGGACCCTGAGATCGGGTACGGAGACGATCGTGCATGGGTGTCTGGCATAGACGTCGGTTTTTATCCGAGTCCGCGCAATTTCCTGGTCGGTTTGAATCTTACATTTTAACGATTGAGACATGAAAAGAATACTATATATCACGATGCTCGCCTGTACGATGACCGGCTGCGAGCGCTTTCTGGATACGGAAAGCTATGATAAAAAGAATACCGGCAATTTCCCCCGCACCGCGGCAGATGCCGAGCAGATGATCACCGGCATCTACTCAACCATGAGTACCGCCATATCCGATGCGGTGCACACCCACTTCTATATGGCAGAACTGGCATCGGACGACCGCTTCGGCGGTGGGGGCGACCAGGACCGGGATATGCAGGGACTGGATCACCTGATGAATACGCAGCCCAACCGCTTCCAACCTTTCTGGCGGGCGCGCTACCAAGGGATATTCCGGGCCAACACCGCCATCGAAACGTTGGATAATGTAACCAGTTGGGCGAGCGAATCGCAGCGTAACCAGCTGCTGGGCGAAGCTCATTTCCTCCGGGCGCTGTTCTTCTTCGAACTCGCGCAGATGTTTGGTGAGGTGCCGCTGACCATCCGGACGGAACCGGAGAACCTGCCCAAGGCACCAGCGGCTGAGCTGTATGCGCAGATTGGGTACGACCTGAAGCAAGCCATATCGCTGATGCCCAGTGTGGCCTACAGTAATGTGGTTGCGGGGCACGCCACCAAATGGGCCGCCCAGGCGCTGGCTGCAAGGGTGTTTCTCTTCTATACCGGCTATTACAACCAGACTGCACTCCCGGTGGCCAACGATGGCGGCGAGGTCAGCAAACAGGAGGTCATTGCTTGGCTGAATGACTGTATCAACAACAGCGGCCACGGCTTGGTGAGCGACTTCAGGAACCTCTGGCCCTATACGAACCCGCTCACTACCAAGGACTACGACTACGACTTTCCTAATATGGGGTGGGAAGGCGATGGCAACAGGGAAACCGTGTTTGCGGTTAAGTTTGGTAATTTTTCCGACTGGGGCCAAGATTACACGCTAGGTTATTCAAACCAATATGTGCTCCATTTTGGCATGCGCTCGCCCAATGGGCAAGCAGGCACGTTCCCTTTCGGCCAGGGATGGGGTGCTGGACCGGTAAACAGCAACCTGTGGAGCCAATGGCGGCAGGCTGAACCCAACGACCTCCGCCGCGCAGCATCCATTATCGATGCCCCAAACGACTTGGAAAACTACGTGTGGGGGGCAGACAACATGGTTGAAGAAACCGGATTTTGGCAGAAAAAATACATGCCCGTTACTGCCTATGACGACAACGGCAACCTGGTGCCGTCTTACGCTGTAGTGCGCGACGGATCAATCAACGACTTCCAGCGTGCCCATACGCAGGATCTCGTGCTGATCCGTTTTGCCGATGTACTGTTGATGCATGCGGAGCTTACTGAAGATGCCACAAGACTTAACCAGGTGCGCCGCCGGGTGAGCCTGCCTGAGGTGGCTTACTCGCTGGACGCCCTGAAGCGCGAACGCCGTTGGGAGCTGGCTTTCGAAGGGCAGCGCTGGTTCGACCTGATGCGCTGGCATGACGCTGCCGCCGCATTGGCCACGCAGGAAGGCGTACCGATCAGAAACAAGGGAGCTGACACCCAGATGCGGGCTTTCGGGGGCGGCTACCGCGCCCGGTATGAAGCAACAGGCGGATTTTGGCCTATACCGCAAAATGAAATTGACCTGTCAGACGGGGTGTTGACACAGAATCCGGGTTGGGGCACACCAGCCGCCGAATTTCCGGGATGGTAAACATTAAAGCTAAAGACAATGAAAACGTATAGGATATATAGTTTGTGGGTCATGATGCTGGCGCTGGTATATTCCGGCTGCGAACCCATCGAAGAACGCATGGCAATGGGCGGAGGAATCACTGCCGATCAACTGAACATCACGGCCACCCCTGTGGTGGTGGATGGCCAGAATTCCAACAAAATCGTATTGGACAACAAGAGCCCGGTGCTGTCCTCTTGGGATTTCGGCGTGGGTACCACGGCACGCAAAACGGACACCGTGCTGCTGGTAACCACTGGGGAGAATGAAATTATCTTTACCGGCCTGAACCCTGACGGCACAAAAATCACCAAGACGCTGACCGTTCGGGTAGATGAGCTCAGCTTTGAGGTTCCGCTGGAGTGGGGCTATCTCACCGGCGGTACCGAAAGGGAGTGGATATGGGATGACACCCAACCCGCCGTTTGGGGCAATGGCGGTTACCTGGCCAGTACCAAGCCCGAATGGTGGATGGTGCCGATCGGAGACATCAACGGTCAGGCCCCGGGTGAGGGACCCGGCGCCAAAATGGTTTTCTCACTGCGGGGCGCCATGCTTACTAAGGTAAAAGCCGACGGACAGGAAGAAGCCGGATTCTTTTCGTTCAATATGGCCCGGACCACCACTCAGGATGATGGCACCATTTGGGCGAAGGGAAAACTCACTACACGTGGGGTGACCGTACTGTGCGGCAAGTCGCCCGATGAGGGGAATGCGCCGGTTTACGAGTACGACATCCTCGTGCTCGATGATGACCGCATGGTGTTGAGCTACGCCCCTCCCGGCTCCGGTGCTTGGGATCCAGCCTTTTTTTGGGTATTCAGGGCGGTGGAGTAAACAGCATCGCCGTTAAAACTAACTATCCCCGGGACGAGCTATTGTTCCGGGGATTTTTGTTTGCCACCAGCCCCATCATCGCAAGGCATCTACGGCTTGCTGCAGCGCCGGATCGTCCGCCTTCACCGAGTAATATCGGGCTATTTTGCCATCCGGGCTGATGATGAGATAGCGCGGAATCCAGTTCAAATCAATGGCGGTGGTGAAATCGTTTTTCCAGCCGGTCTTAAACCAATAATGTTCTCCTTCGAGTTTAAATTTCTCGACGCCCTCCCTCCATTGTTGCTCCTCGCGGTCGAGGGAAAAATAGACGGTATGTACATCGGGGTTCGCCTGCTGGAATGCGTAAAGGGCGGGAAAGCCGTCAATGCAATCGGGGCACCACGTGGCCCAGATGTAAAGCAGTACCGTCTTGCGCTTGTTGCCTTCTAGTACCGATTTGGCGGTTGTCTGTTGCCCGCCGAGTGCGAATAGCGGCTGCTTAAGGGCGGTCGCCGTAAATTCAGTTTTTGAGACGGCGGGTGCTTCCTGCCCGCACGCAAACTGCACGAAGCAGGCAACGAATAAGATTGCTGAAAAGAGTCTCATGGGGCAAAGATACGGTTTATCAGTCGGCCGGTCAATTTCATAGACATCCCAGCGTTCATCAATTTACCCCGCCGCCCAAGCTCCGGTACAGCAACACGTAGGCTTCGATCTGCTGGCGTTTGAGATCGGCGAGCTCCAGCTCGCTTTGCAGCGCATTGCGCTGGGCTGTGATCACCTCCAGGTAGGAAGCCATTCCGCTGGTGAAAAGCAGCTGCGCGTTGGGAATGGCCTTTTCGAGCCTGTCTTTCTGCGACTGGGTCATTTCGATCTGCGCCCGTAGTTTGTCGATCTGCGCCAGGGCATCGGATACCTCGCCCACCGCGTTCATGACGGTCTGCCTGAAACGGATCACGGCATTCTCTCGCTGAATCTTGGCCGCCTCATATTGCGTCTTCAGCCTGCGGCTGTTAAAGACAGGCTGCATCACATTTCCTGCCAAGGTGCCGAACAGCGAGGCTGGCATAACAAACCAGTTGCTCGCCTGAAACGTATTCAGCCCGCCCGCCGCGGTGATGCGCAACGCCGGATAACGGCTGGCCTGCGCTATCCCCACCTGTGCGTTGGCCATCTCGAGCGCATACTCGCTTTCTTTGACGTCCGGCCGGCGGCTTACCATGGCTGCCGGTATGCCGATGTCAAACTGTTCGGGTACTGCAAAGCTGTGCAACTGAGCAGCTACCTTGATATCCTGCGGTTCGCTCGCCATCAGGATGCTGAGGGCGTTTTCCTGGATGAGTAGGGCCTGCTCGAGCCTGGGTACCCATGCCTTCGTTCGCTCCAGCTGTACTTCGGCCTGCTGAACGGCCAGGATGGTCGCTTGGCCAGCGGCATATTGGAGTTGGATGACACGGAGTGTGCTGTCATTCAACGCAACGTTGCGGTGGGTGATGTCGAGCTGTTCGTGCAGCATCAGCAAGGTGTAATAGGCGGACGCCGAGGCTGCGATGAGACGGGTCTGCAGCGACTTTACTGCCGCCATGCTTTGGAGGTAGGCCGCTAAAGAGGCCTGCTTTTGTTGCCGTATTTTGCCCCAGATATCAATCTCCCAGCTCACCCCCAGAGCCGCTGTAAAGTCCTCGATGTGGTTCGTACCGATAAAATTGCTGAGGCTCAATCCGTTCAGGCTGTTTTCCGACGGCCGCGACGTATTAGCCGAGAGGTCGGCCTGCACCGTCGGCAGCCAAGCTGCCCTGGCCTGCTTGAGGTATGCCTCGTTCAGCGTAATCGTGTTGAGGGCTACCTGCATATCGTAGTTGCGGGCCAGTACACTGTCGACGATCTCCTGCAGGGCTGTGTCAGTAAAAAACTGTCTCCATTCCAGTTGCGCTATACTGCCCGAGTCGGCTGCCGTCGCGGCGGCTGACGGTGCAGCGGCTGAGGCCGCGGCTGTCGGGGTGGCTACTGTCCGGAATGCATCCGGTATCGCGCCATCCATCCGGACGGTCTCCTTGCCGGCGCTGCACGAGTAGGCCAGTGCCGACACCGCCAACACAAGTGCGGCGGGCTGTATGGCCGGCCGGTTTTGCCGCTTGGCAGAGACCCGCTCTTGCAGGTATTGGAAAATCACGAAGAGAATCGGGATGATGAATATGCCCAGCAACACCCCCGTGAGCATCCCGCCCACGGCTCCTGCGCCGATGGAATGGTTGCCCAATGCAGATCCGCCAGTCGCGCGAAGCAACGGTATCATTCCTACAATAAATGCAAAGGAAGTCATCAATATGGGGCGGAGCCGCAGGCGTGAGGCCTCCAATGCCGATTCGATGAGTCCCATGCCCGCCCGTCTCCGCTGTAAGGCAAATTCCACGATGAGGATAGCATTTTTAGCGAGCAAACCGATCAGCATGATCATCGACACCTGTACATAGATGTTGTTTTCAATGCCCATCAAGTTGATAAATAGCATGACGCCGAATATTCCAAGAGGTATGGTCGTGACCACCGCCAGCGGCAGGATGTAGCTTTCGTACTGTGCTGCCAGTAGGAAGAATACAAATACCAGGCTCATGATGAAGATAACTGTCAGCTGTGAACCCGCATTCTTTTCTTCGCGCGTCATGCCGGTCCATTCGTAGGCAAAGCTTCGCGGCAGCACCTCTCTGGCCGTCTCTTCAATGGCCAAAATGGCGTCACCGGTGCTGTATCCTGCATTGGGCTTGCCATTGATGGTCACCGCATTATACAGGTTGTTGCGTGTTACGGTTTCAGGGCCATACACGCGGTTCAGCGTCACCATCGTATTGGCGGCAACCATGCCGCCGTCCGCATTTTTCACGTAAACTTCATTGAGAGAAGATGCGCTGGCACGGTAGGGTATATCCGCTTGCGCTATCACGCGGTAGAATTTTCCGAAACGGTTGAAGTCAGAGACGAAGCTGCTTCCGAAATAGATCTGCACTGTTTGCAGCAGATCACTTACATTGACGCCCAGCTGCTTGGCCTTTTCATCGTCGACTACCAGCTCGTACTGCGGATTGTTGGCCGTAAATGTGGTAAAGGCAAAGGCGATTTCATCCCGCGCGGTCAATGCGGCAATAAACTCCTTTGCGGTAGCGTCAAGCTTTTCCAGCGATCCGTTGCCGCGGTCCTGCAGCATAAATTCGAAGCCGTCTACATTGCCGAATCCCGATACGGTCGGAAAGGTGAAAAATACCGCTTCCGCACCCTTTACCTCGGCCGCCACCTTTTCCGTGAGGCTCGCTGCGATCGCTTCATAGTCTTTGATGGGTCCGCGCTGGTCTTTCGGCTTCGTGCGGATGAAGCCCGCGCCATACGGCGCCGCATTGGCGTTTGAAATAAAGTTGAGGCCGTCTACCTGATAATGGTTGAGGGTGAAAGGCTCGTTGGCTACGATTTCCTCGATCTGCTTCATCGCCCGCTCTGTGCGGGCCAGTGAGCTGCCAGGAGGGGTATTTACCGCATAGAGCACAAAGCCTTGGTCCTCTGTAGGAATAAATCCCGTGGGTGTCCGCTGAATCATCAGCGCCGTTGCGGCAGTCACCAGCGCCAAGCCCGATACTGCTACCCATTTGTGGCGCATCAATAGCTGTAAAGACTTTAGGTACTTCGTAGTGATAGCCGTAAAAGCCACGTTGAACGCCGTGAAAAAGCGCTTCATCAGCCCTCCGCGAGGTCCGCCAGCATGGCCGTCTGCGTGTGTACCTTTCAGGAACAAGGCGCACAGGGCCGGGCTAAGGGTGAGCGCGTTTACGGCCGAGATGAGGATGGCCACGGCCAGCGTAAAAGCAAATTGGGTATAAAACACGCCGGCCGGTCCTTGCATAAAGGTGACCGGCACAAATACGGCAACCATGACCAATGTGATGGAGACGATAGCGCCAGATATCTCTTTCATCGACTCCTGTGTAGCCACTCTCGGTGGCAAGCCAGTGCGCTCCATTTTCGAATGAACGGCCTCCACCACCACGATGGCGTCGTCAACCACGATGCCGATGGCCAATACCAGGGCAAACAATGTGAGCAGGTTGATGCTGAATCCGAAAAGCTGCATGAAGAAAAACGTGCCGATGATAGCTACGGGCACCGCTATGGCCGGAATGAGCGTAGAACGGAAGTCTTGCAGGAAGATGAACACCACCAGAAAGACCAGGATAAAAGCCTCGATGAGCGTATGGTTTACCTGACTGATGGATTCGTCCAGAAAGTCCTTTGCGTTGAACATGACAATCGGCTCAATGCCTTTGGGCAGTGTCTCCGAGAGCAGGTCAATCTGTCTCTTCGCTTCGATGAGAATTTCGTTGGCATTTGAACCCGCGGTTTGCAGCAGGGCAATGCCGGAGGTGGCCCCACCGTTTAGCCGGCTATTGGCCGCATAGGAAAAAGAGCCGAACGACACTCGGGCAACATCTTTCAGACGGACAACCTGCCCGTCGTTTGTAGCCTGGATAATGATATTTTCGTAATCTTCGTTTTGGCTGAGTTTGCCCTTGTACTTAAGCACATACTCAAACATTTCGGGACTGCTTTGTCCAAGCCTGCCCGGTGATGCCTCCACGTTCTGGTCGGCTATGGCCCGCATCACATCTTGTGGCGACAGACGGTAGGCCACCAACCGGTCCGGCTTCAGCCATATGCGCATGGCATATTCGCGGCCACCGAAGGGCTGCACCTCCGCCACGCCCGGTATCCGCTGCATCTGAGGAATGACGTTGATCTTCAAGTAATTCTGGATGAACGCCTCATCATATAAGCTGTCTTTGCTTGTCAACGCTACAAACATCAAAAAGCTGTTTTGCTGCTTCTGCGTGGATATACCTGCTTGGATCACCTCCTGCGGCATTTTGTTGCTGGCTTTGGAGACCCGGTTTTGTACGTTTACAGCCGCGATGTCCGGATCAGTTCCCTGTTTAAAAAACACGGTCAGGGTCATGCTCCCGTCGTTGCTGGAGTTGGAGGTCATGTATGTCATGTTTTCCACCCCGTTTACCGCCTCTTCGATGGGGGTGGCGACCGAGCGGGCCACCGCTTCGGCATTGGCTCCGGGGTAGGATGCCGTCACCACGACAGTGGGCGGGGCGATGTCGGGGAATTGGGAAATGGGCAGCGTAAGCGCCGAAATGGCGCCGAGAATAATCAGTAAGATGGATATGACGGTCGATAGTACCGGCCGTTCAATAAACTTTTGTAACATTGAATAGGGTTGTTTTAACTAAGAATAACTATTGTCCGCTACCTTGCCGCTCGGGCAATCAAGCTGTCGGGAGCCATTGGCTCCGGAATGATGGAAGTGCCATCTTGTAAGCGGTCCAATCCAGCATAGACGATACGATCGCCCACCTTCACACCGTTTTCCACGAGGTAATTCGTACCGCTTCTGCCCGATATGTGTATTGGGCGGGTTTCCACGCGGTTGCTATCAGCAAGTGCAAACACGAAGACCTTATCCTGCAGCTCGAAGGTCGCTTCTTGGGGCACGAGGATGACCGAGGGAGACTCATTCGGAATACGGACCTTTCCGGTATTGCCAGAGCGCAAAAGGCCGTCTTCATTGGGAAATACCGCCCGGAAGGTAATGGTACCCGTGCGGTTGTCAAACTGCCCGGACACAACCTCCACTTGCCCTTTGTGGGAATAAGTGCTCCCGTCTGATAGCACCAGCTCCACCGGCGGCAAGTTGCTGATTTTGTGATCAATCGTATTGCCTGGCACCCGGCTTTTGAACCGGATAAAGTCATTTTCGCTTAAGGAGAAATAGGCAAACACATTCCGGATTTCCGAAAGCACAGTGAGCGGTTGGGGCATAGCGGTGCCGACCAGGCTCCCCATTTTTAAGGGAATGCGCCCAATGTAGCCGGATACCGGAGCTGATATCACAGTATAGCTCAGGTTTATCTGGGCACTCTCCACCACAGCCCTGGCCTGCTGGACATTGGCTTCAGCGGCCCGCTCGGCGGCCAACGCGGCATTCAGCTGCACATCCGAGAGTACCTGGTTTTTTACCAATGGGGTAAGTTTGCCCACATCGATGCGTGCATTTGCAAGGTTCGCTTCTGCCGCAGCCAAGCTTGCTTTCGCGTTGTTGAGCTGCTCGGTGTATACTCGAGCGTTGATCCGGAAAAGCGGCTGCCCTTGCACGACGTAGGCCCCCTCATCTACATAGATATGTTCGAGCTGACCGTCCACTTGGGGACGTATCTCGATATCCCGGCTGCCCTCCACAGTTGCCGGATATTCGTCGTAGGTGGTAGCATGCTGGGTATGCAGCGTGATTACCGGTAGGCGCTGAGGCGCTTCGACAGCCTGCTCAGTTCCCGAAGATGTGCTGCATGCTTGGGCAACGGCCAAGATAAATAGCCATGCAAGCAGCTGTGGAAACGGGAAAAGCTTATCGTTCACGTGCGTTGAAGAGGTATTGTTCATGATCTTGTTATTATGTGATTGATGATGTAAAAAAAGCGTACTATATTCCTATCGCTATTATCTTTCCTAACACCGTTAGGTAATCAGGCAAAAAAAATTAGCCCTTCAAATTTTTGATGAATCCAGTAATGGCGTCATCGAGCACCAGTTTGTTCAATTGTTCTGTATCGTCCGGCGGTGCCACCATTTTAATGGAGATCAATCCGTGAAGTATGGACCAGAAGGTATGGTACTTGAGGCATGCGCTGCCCTCAGCATCGTCGTGATTTGTCGTCTCTATGATTTCAATGATGGGCGCCATCACCAAATCCCTGAACACCGAGCGTTCGGGCATGCACTTGTCCATCTCGCAGCTGGGCGCGCTCATTCCCCACATCAGTTGGTAATACTCCTTATTCTTGAAAGCGAAAGCCCAATACGCATCCGCCATTGCTTTGAGTTGTTCTGAAGGATCGTTAGTGCTCGCTTTCGCTGCCGTCAGTTTCTTGATAACCAGTTCAAATCCCTGTTTGCCAAATTCGAGTAAAATTGCTTCCTTATTTTCAAAATAGTCGTAGATAACGGGTACACTGTATTGTATCGCATCGGCAATCTTGCGGATGGACAGTGACTGCCACCCTTCATCCTTCACAATCTGCCACGCCGTGGTGAGGATGTTGGCCCGCATGGCCTCTTTTTCCCGTATTCTTCTTTCAGCAACGATACTCATCTAACTACTACCTAACACTGTTAGCAAAAGTAACGGGGTTTGGCTATCGGTGCAAGGAAATTTTGAAAACCTGAAGATTGGGTGACATTCCTCACTTGTTACCCTTCGCAGAGCTCCTTCAGGCTCTTAAGCGCTTTCGGATAGGTTTCACGGAAGTAGTCGACCATTTGGTCGTTCACATCAGTGTCCACCGTTACCGTGGTCATCTCGCCATCGGCAGTAAACGTATAGTTCTCGAATCCCCGCCATTCTTCGGCTACCGGCCCTTCGGTGATTTCGATATCGCCATCTACGACACCGACGTATTCGATAGAGACATATTCATTGGGGGTATTCTCCCGAATATATCCAACCATTCCCTCGCGTTTACCGTTTTCGCCGGTTCCGACAAATAGAATCTTTGAACCCTTCTCCCAGCCTCCGCCGACGGCGTCGCTTTCAAAGTCGGAAGACGGGTTGAAAACCGCTGTCCACTGTTTGAATGTCGTTTCGCCGATCATCGTCTCATACACCTTAGCTGTAGGGGCATTGATCGTTGTCTTAAATTGCAGCTTTTCCATGTTCATCTGTTTTTTGATGTCACTCCATGTTCGTGTATAATACAGCAAAGGTAATATCGAATGCTCGAAACAGCGCTGGTAGTACACGACAATATATGGGGGTATATGCGACAACAATCTTTTCAGAAATTCGAACTTATCGATCCACTGGAAAGCAACACCCGGACAAACGGGCCGATTGGAGGCAGCAAACGGACCGCCGTTTTTGGCTTCAACCGCTGATTTATAGGTGTTCATTCATTTATCCTATCAGCGGTCCTTCATCCTGTAAGCGCAGCGTACCGGATAAACTTACATTGCTCGCGGCAATCGGTCCTTTAGCGCTCATTAAGGCTGGTTAGGCTGCATTGGCCGGGAGCTGTCTTCCTTGTGGTGAATTTTGAGATGATTGCCTCACCCAATTGAGACATTATTTTACTTGCCGTAACGTTACTTTGCAATATCGCCCTTCTGGAAGGCGAATCGTTATAGACCCGATTATTAAATCAAATAATGAGATATGTATAAAACTATCCAATTTCCCATGAATTTGTGCATTCTTAGCGCCCGGCTAGCCCTTTGTGCGTTGCTGGGAGGTTTCATAACCGTTCCCGCACATGCGCAGCCCCGGAAAGTAACGGGAAAGGTTACTGCAGAGGGCGCGCCATTACCGGGGGTAAGTATAAAGTTGCATGGCAAAAGCCAGGAGGCGGTTACCGATGACCAAGGGGTGTATGCTATCAGCGCGGCGGCTAATGATATACTAATTTTTACCGCGCTTGGGTATGAAAAGAAGGAATTAGCTGTTGGACAGGGAGATCGAATTGATGTCGAACTTATACCGAAAGTTGGCGAATTGGGTGAAGTGGTCGTCGTCGGTTACGGTGTCCAAAAGAAATCAGATGTCACGAACTCGGTCTCTACTGTTGATTTCGAAGACTTACAAAATGTGCCGCAGGCAAACACGATGAACATGTTGGCTGGCCGCGTGGCTGGCTTGAACGTGGTGCAAGCAAGCGGTGAACCGGGCGACAACAATAATGAAGTCACCATTCGTGGTGTTGGCACCGTGAATGACGCGAGCCCGTTGGTCATTATCGACGGGATCGCGGCCACAATGCAGGACTTCAGCGTGCTGAGCCCAAACGAAATCGCATCGGTGTCCGTGCTGAAAGACGCGACATCCACGGCGATTTACGGGGCACGAGGGGCCAACGGCGTCATTCTGGTGACTACCAAGGCTCCGAAAGAGGGGCGTTTTAAGGTGGCGGTAAACAGCTATTATGGCATCCAGGATGCGACCGAAAAGCCGAAATTCGTAAATACTTGGCAGTGGATGATTCTGCATAATGAGGCGGCGAACAGAGAACTATACCCCCAGTGGGCGATTGATAATGTTCGCAATGGCATTTATACGGACACGTTTGCCAACTACAATCCGGTAGACGATGTATTTCGCCTGGCACCCCAGCATGCCCATAACCTAAATCTTTCCGGCGGATCGAAGGCGATTTCCTTTCAGGGGTCGGTAGGGTATCTCGACCAAGAGGGAATTTTGATCGGAAGCAACAGCGACCGCTTCAACTATCGGTCAAATGCCGTTGCTGAGATTTCTGCCGCAGTCAAAATGGGGCTTAACATCTCCGGAAACACGCTGAAAAGCCATGGAAGTTTCGGCGGGATCAATGGGTTGATGACAAACCTGTTCCGCAATTATCCGATCACGCCTCGTAACTATGCTAACGGCGACTGGGGAGTTTATAATTTGCACGACGGGCGTACCTTGATTCCCGCTCCCCTTTATGCGCAGATCGGCCGTACGGATGCTAAGGAGCGGCGCTCAAATATCATTTACTTCTTGGAGTACAAGCCCATTCGCGGACTGAACCTGAAAACCCAAGTGGGCTATACCAGCCGCAATCAGATGACCGAACGCTTTAATCCTACGTACTCCTACAATGCACCGGACGGTACTCCTGCAGCGATGAACAATATCAACACATTGATCAATAACGGCGCGGAAGACAACCAGCTACAGACAACCACTACAGCAAATTTTTCACAAGCCATGAGAGGAGGCCATCGGATTACGCTGTTGGCAGGGCACGAATACATTGATTTCAATCGATCTACCATGCAAGCCCGGGGATCAAACCTGCCAACAAACGATCATCAGGTGCTGAGCCGTGCTACTACTGACATCAGTATTAATGGAACGAAAGAGGGCTGGCGTATGCAGTCGTTCTTTGGCCGGGTGAATTATGCTCTCAAAGACCGTTATTTCCTGGAAGGAAACCTACGCATGGATGGCTCGTCGCGCTTTCCTGAAAACAAACAGTATATACTGCTTCCGTCATTATCCGGCGGCTGGATGATTTCTAATGAGCAGTTTTTTAAGCGTATGAATTTGGAAAATATAATTGACCAGTTCAAAGTCCGGGCGGGGTGGGGCAAGTCCGGAAACGACCGTATGGCACCAGGCACCGGGCAGCTAGGCAATTACGTCCATCAGCAGACCCTCAACTTAGAAAACTATTATTATTTTGGAGGAAACCTTTATCCGGGCGCGGCAATCACCGCTTTTGCGAACAAGGACATTAGCTGGGAAAGCACCGAGTCCAAGGGGCTGGGTGTTGACCTGACCTTACTGAAAAACTCACTTGATATTACGGTTGATATTTATGACCGGATGACCGATGGCATCTTGTTCCGTGTTCCGCTGCCTCCCTCATTTGGCGGTGCGACCCCTGCAATCCAAAACGTAGCTATGGTAGCTAACAGGGGGTGGGAAATTACTGTAAGCTATCAAAAATCATGGTCTGATTTCTTTTTTCAGATCGGCGGAAATTTATCCTATAACAAGAACAACGTTGTATCGCTCCGTGGTGAAGAAGTGCTCTCGTCACCCTTTATTTTACGCGAAGGCGAAGAGTTTAATTCGTTCTATGGGCTCGTATTCGATGGTATTATTAAAGACTCTACAGAGTTGGCTACGGTTCCTGCTCCCAATAGGAATGCATTAGAAATTGGGTCAATGAAATTTAAAGATATTAATGGAGACGGCAAAATCGATGACAAGGACCGCATGGTATTGGGGTCCAGCAACATCCCGTACGCATTTGGCATCAACGGAGCATTTACCTACAAAGGACTTAGCATCGCCTTTCTGTTGCAGGGAGTCAAAGGCAAAACAATTTTTGTCCGCGATTGGGGTAACCGGCCAGGAGACGGCGCTATTATGAATTTCTGGCGCGAATGGTGGGACAACCGCTACGATGCGGTGAATAATCCCGAGGGCACCTGGCCGGTGCTGAACCGGAGTGCACCAGGGTCTGGAGAAACATCGACCTTCTGGTTGCATGATGCCTCCTATCTGCGCTTGAAAAATATTGAACTGGGTTATACACTGCCAACGAAATGGCTGTCTAGCACCGGTATTACCGATGTACGCATTTTTGCTGCCGGCCAAAACCTGTTGACGTTCACGCCGCTTATCAAGCAGATAGACCCCGAAAGGCGGGCTGATGTGAGCCGGAATGTGAGTTACCCGCAACTGAAAGTAATGACGTTTGGTTTTAATGTTTCATTTTAATACATAGAAAAATGAAGAAGCTTATCGTATGGATGGGATTGGGCGCCGGATTGTTTGCGGCATCCTGCAGTAATGATTTTTTGGGGTTGACCGACCCGAACAATGTAACGGAAGAAGTTTTCTGGAAGAATGAACGCGATGCCATCTTGGGCTTGGCGGGCGTATTTGATGTGTTTCAGGGAAACCCCCTCATGGGTAAAAAGTATCGGGAGTTTGACCACCTGACAGACAATTCAACGACGGGCCAAAACCAGGGATGGCTCTCGTTTGAGACAGATACCCATACACCGTCCGATAACCATGTCGTTGCCTTCTGGACAAACTTTTACCAGGTGATAAATCGCGCGAATGAAGTGATGAGCAAAACCGCTAATATTTCTGCTGATGGCATCAGCGAAGCATCACGGTTGCGCATCATAGCTGAAGCGGCGTTTCTCCGGGCCTATGCATACCATGATCTGGTTGCGCTTTATGGAGACGTGCCGCTTTACAAGACTCCAAAGGGGGCGTTTGATTCGCCTGAAGCTGCTTTGCCAAAGGAAGATATCATCGCATTTTTTGTCGTCGATCTGGCCAATAATGTAGTGCCCAACCTATCTGAGGAACTGGCGGCCGCAGAGCAAGGACGTATAGCCAAAGGAGCAGCCCAAGCGTTGCTCGGCAAGTTCTTGTTGTTAGGTGAAGATTGGCCTGCTGCAGCAGCTGCTTTCCAGGAAGTCATAAACTCGGAGACATATGAACTTTATCCCGATTATGCGGAGCTGTTTACAGTGTCTGGTGAATTTTCTTCAGAAAATTTGTTTGAAATCAATTTCGTTGGGTCTGCACTCGATCAGGGTGAAAATTTCTCAACGCGGGTAGACACCAATTTAGCACCCAGTACTCCTGCTATCTTTTGGACGCCGCTGAAATCGTTGGCGGACTCATACCTGGCTGCTGACGGCAAACCAATTTATGAACACCCTATTTACGGCGAAGCCTCTCCATTATACGATGCCAGCAAACCTTTTGAAAACCGCGACCCGCGCTTACGCGCAAACCTTTATACGTCAGCAGACGTAACTCCTGGGGGGAAGAAGGTTTGGAACTTTACCAACAATAACAGCTTTGCCGTTAAGAAATATTCAACCATCACAAGCCAGCAATACGAAAACGGTGGTCCTCAAAATTATTACGCTATCCGGTATGCTGATGTATTGTTGATGTATGCGGAAGCGAAAAACGAAGCCGACGGGCCTGACCAAAGTGTATACGACGCCGTGAATGCCGTAAGAGACCGCGTACATATGCCCTTTCTGCCGGAAGGGCTGAGCCAGGAAGCAATGCGGCAATACATCCGTGACGAGCGGAGGTGGGAGTTCGCCTTTGAACACCAGCGTTATTTTGATTTGAAGCGGTGGCGAATCCTTGGACCCATCTCTGCGGCTGCAATGCCCAACAAGAAAAAATATAGCGAGCCCCGGATTTTTAACTGGCCCTATCCGCTTACAGAGATGGATCGGAATCCAGCATTGCGCGGACAGGGACAAAACGATGGTTTTTAAAAAGAAGAGAGGATATGATGATACATCGGTTCATTAAAGCTAGCCTTCCGGTTTTGGGAGTAATCACATGGGTTGTCACGTTTTCCTTTGCCCAATCTTCCAAACAACTGGACGCTGATATTTGCATTTACGGAGCCACACCCGCTGGGGTCACTGCTGCCCTTGCTGCCGTGGAAGAAGGGCATAAAGTAATTGTGGTAGAGCCCAGCAGGTGGGCGGGAGGTATTCTTGGTGCGGGCTTGAAACCCATGCAAGATTGCCCCAATTTCGAAGCCGTGGGCGGCATAACAAGGACGCTGTTATTGTCCCTGGGCATGGAAAACCGGTTTGAGAATTACACAGAAAAGGATGTACGGCAAGCCATGCGGACTTACATGAGTCCTAAGGTCATTCAGGAAGACTTCAAGCAGTTGCTCGCTGATCACAAGGTAACGGTCGTTTACGAACATCGAGTCGCCGAAGTGGAGAAGCATAGCGGCAAAATCGAGCGGATATGGTTGGATTTCGCTCCGCCAGACGCCACCGGATGCCCTATCCCCTTACCGCAGGCGAAACGGAGCCTGGCTGTTAACGCAAAGCAGTTTATCGATGCAAGCTATGAAGGCGACTTGATGGCAGCCACGGGTGTCAGCTATCGTACCGGCAGGGAGTCTGTCGCGGAATTTAGCGAAAGTTTGGCCGGGGTAAGACCGCCCGCGCACATAATTCCGATAGATCCTTATCGGATCAAAGGGGACAAAAACAGTGGGTTGTTGCCTTGGGTGGATGCCGATCATAAGAAGGAAATTGGCAGCGCCGACCGTTACACGCAGGCCTATAACTATCGATTTTATATTACAGAAGAACCGAAGTACCGTACCGACATTGTGCCACCTGCTGATTACAAACCAGAACAATACGAACTGCTGGGCAGATATGTAGAATACGTCAAGGCAAACAAGCCGAAAGACAGTGTGCTCATCTATTTGGGAAATATCTTTCCCGGGTGGCGAAATGTGCAGGACTATAACTACCACCGGAACAGCGTCTTTACGATAGCTCCTTTAGGAATAAGCCAGCTTTATGCTGATGGAGATTATGCTACGAAATCGGAAATATGGAAGTTGCACCAAGACTATTTGCGGGGAATCTACACGTTTTTGACAACTGATCCGCGGGTGCCTGAGGAGTTTAGAACCAAAACAGCAAACATCGGATTTGACAAGCGGCATTTTTTGGGTTCGGACGGGTGGCCGCATCAGCTCTATGTGCGAGTAACACGCCGTATGACCGGTGAATATACCGTATCACAAAGCGACGTCTACAACAAGCAAGAGGTAGTTGACCCAGTGGGTTTGGCGCAGTATGGCATTGATACCTATCCGTCAAGAAGATATGCCCTTGATCGCAATGGTGAAACCGTTGTGGCTGTTGAGGGCGATATGTTTATCGGCGGGCACGCTGGGCCAACAAAAGTTCCTTATCAGATCCCCTACCGGGCAATCATTCCCAAACGATCAGAATGTACCAATCTGTTGGTACCGGTTTGCTTTTCAGCTACGCATGTGGGGTATGCCTCCGGGCGAATGGAACCGGTGTTTATGATCTTAGGTGAGTCGGCCGGTGTCGCTGCAAGCCATGCGCTCAAAACGGGAGTCGCTGTCCAGGACATTAACAGAGATGAATACAAGAATGCATTACTGGAAAGAGGGCAGCGCCTACGCTGGCCGGTAGATTGAAAATATATGAAACCGACTATTTTTGGCCTTACGAAGTTTTTAATGAATAGATACTCCTTGTCTCGCATTGTGCTTTCAGCCTTTTTCGCGATTGTGGTCGTTCAGTCCCAAGCCCAGCCCGGCTTCGGCCGCGCAGCGTTACTGAATGACGATTGGCTATTTACACTTTCGGACGCTGAAGGCTACGAGGGTGCCGCGATCGACGACAGAAAGTGGCAGCGGTTGGACCTTCCACACGACTGGAGCATAAAGGGTAAATTGGACTCTACGCTGGCGAGCTGCCAAGGCTATCTGCCTGGCGGCATTGGGTGGTACCGGAAACACCTGACGGTGCCGGCCAGCAAGCGCGGGGAAAAAATATACCTCTATTTTGAAGGAATATACAACCGCAGTGAGGTGTACCTCAACGGACAGTTGCTCGGTAAACGCCCAAATGGGTATGTCTCGTTTATGTATAACGCCACACCCTTCATTCATTATGGTGGCGACAATGTGATCGCGATACGGGTAGATCATAGCCGAAATGCAGATTCCAGATGGTACACCGGCTCCGGTATATACCGTAATGCCTGGCTGGTATATGCTAATCCGGTGCGCATCGCGCAGTGGGGTGTGTTTGCTCGCCCGGAGGTTATCGATGGGCAAGGCACTTTGCTGGTAGATGTGGAGGTGGTCAATGAAACTCCGCAGTCAACAGCGGTGGCGGTTCACCACACATTGTTCGGCCCCGACGGCAGGTTGGTAGCGCACGCTGAAGCTGAAACGCCGCTTGCCGCTAACCAACGGCGGCCGGTTTTCGCAACGCTGAAGGTAGCCAACCCCCAACTCTGGAGTCTGGAGTCGCCAGTCCTATACCGGCTCGTCACCACAGTGAAGCAGGCTGGTAAGCTGGTAGACAGTACAACCACCATAACAGGTTTCCGCACCTTTACTTTCGATGCGGATAAGGGTTTTGCCCTGAACAACGCGTGGCTGAAAATGAAGGGCGTTTGCATCCACCATGATGCGGGCGTGCTGGGTGCAGCTGTGCCAAAAGAGGTTTGGCGCCAACGACTGTTGTCGCTCAAACAAATCGGCTGCAACGCCATCCGAACGACGCATAATCCACATAATCCGGATGTGTATGCGCTCTGCGATGAACTGGGTATTCTTGTCTTGAATGAGGCCTTCGATGAATGGGAGTTCCCCAAACGCAAGTGGGTAGAAGGGTGGAATGTCGGCACGCCGGCATTGGAAGGTTCATATGACTTTTTTAAGGAGTGGGGCGAGATAGACCTGGCCGATATGGTACGGCGCGACCGCAACCACGTGTCGATCTTTGCTTGGAGTATTGGCAACGAAGTAGACTACCCTAACGACCCGTACTCGCATCCAATATTGGACGGCGATGAAGCAATTGGCTTCACGCAGAAACGGTTCGGCGGCTATAAAAAAGACGCTCCCGACGCAAATCGGCTTGGAGACATCGCTTCCCGGCTGGCGACTGTAGTGAGGCAGCATGACCCCAGCCGGCGCGTCACCGCCGGGCTGGCAGGTGTGGCCATGTCAAACGAAACGGTTTATCCGGCGGTATTGGACATCGTAGGCTATAACTATACTGAAAATCGGTATATCAGCGACCATAAAAATTTCCCCAACCGGGTTATCTATGGTAGTGAAAATCGGCATGATCTGGCCGCATGGAAGGCCGTTACCGACAATGAACATATTTTTGGACAATTTCTATGGACGGGCATTGACTATCTGGGTGAGTCAGGCAGATGGCCGTCGCGGGGCTTTTATTCGGGTTTGCTAGATTTAAAAGGAGAAATGAAGCCACGGGGGTATTTCCGCCAGTCGCTCTGGAGCGACAAGCCGATGGCTTACTTGGGTACATACGCAATTGCGCAGCCTAAGGTTAAATCGGACGACGTGCTTTCCCAATCGGAATCGCACCAAAAAAGGCCGGAATTATCTATGGATGCGTGGCCGGTGTGGAACTACAAACCTGACGAGCTGGTTCGCGTGGTGTGTTATACCAATGGGGCTTATGCACAACTCACGCTCAATGGAAGAAAGGTCGGCGCGCCGAAGCCTTACAATTCAGAAACCGCAATAATTCATTGGGACATTCCCTATCAGCCAGGAGTACTTGAAGTGATGGTATTAGGCACGGATAGCAGAGAAATTGCCCGCTATATGATTGAAACAGCCGGCTCACCAGCAGCCATCCAGATTCTACAGGCCAGCGAGGCTGTCCGCGGCGACGGCGATGTGCTTCAGCTCAATATCCGGGTAGTTGACAAGAAGGGTGTAATTGTGCCCACTGCCGATACTGAAATCAGCTGCGAAGTGGAGGGTTCGGGTGTCCTGCTTGGGCTGGAATCAGGAAACAACCGTGATATGGGGAACTATACCGACAATAAACAGCGTGCATTTCGGGGAGCGCTCACCGCATACGTAAAACGTACTGGCGAAACAGGCAATGTTACGGTACGTATCTCTGCAGATGGCATGGCACCGAAGAACATTGTAATTCATTAATTCGTTTACCCAATAATTATTAAATTATGAAAACTTCACTTTTTTCAGTCTGTGTGGGCATTGCCATTGTCCATTCAGCTTGCGAGCAGCGGATCATGGAGTCGCTCCATCCGCTCACCGGAACAATCGACCCCACGGCAATTTCAGTGACCACTACACTAAAGCAGCCCATTCAACTGGGCATAGACGCCGAGCGTTTATGGCATTGGCGGAGCAACATAAAATCTCAACTGGCCCAGTTGGCTGTGGGAGAACTTGAGGCAGACTACGTAAGGGTGGCCATCAACTGCGCCTATGAGCGTGAAGAGGGCACAATCAATCCGGCGGCATACAATCAGATACTCGAGCTGATGAATGCATTGAAAACAGCGAATCCGCAGATTGACTTTTTTGCGAGCCCCCGCCCCTTATTTGAAGCATATACTGCCGCAGAGAAAGAAACCACCTGGGGCCATGTAGACAACGTGCCCTGGTCGCCCTATCCGGCATGGATACAGGAGTGGGACAGCGTGGGCACTAGGAACATCAATGGTGTTGTGGTACCGCGATGGGCAAAAGGAGATTTTCACGTAGATAAGCTGGTGCAGTACTATGCTGACTATTTAAACCTGATGAAAACGGAAGGTTTTGACATCGCCTACCTGGATCTGTCGAATGAGCAGACCATCATTACCCCGGCATATGCGAAGCATATTAAGGATAGTTTGCCCGCCAAATTGAATGCAGGGGTAAACATGCCATTGGTGATTGCACCATCGACATGGAGCGTACAATTAGGCATCGATTGGTTGGCCGCTATCAACACCGCAAACGGGGAACAACACGGCTTTGATGTCGCGTCTGTCCATAATACTGGAGCACCAGGGTCGTTACCGGCATTTGTCACTGCCGCAAATTCGTGGGGCAAAGACGCGTGGAATACTGAAATGCATGGCTGGACAGGTTTGGTGCTCCGCGATGAAATCTTGAATTCTGACGTATTCTGGCGGCATATGCAAGCTGGGTTTACCGGTGTGGATACTTGGCTGTTCTTTGGACCGCTTGGTGGTGCACAGCATGCTATGATCTGGTCACATTGGAATAATGGAACCATTATTAGAACCGGGAAATACGAGATTTTTAAACAGGTGGTCAACAACGCTAATGGCGGAAACTATGTTGAGGTGAGTAGCCCCGTGGAACAGCTTTCCACAGCTGCTTTTGTGAAAGACAATATACTATCGGTTTGGGTGCTGAACAAAGACACCGCAACAGTGGCTAACCAGACCATTGAGTTTGGAAGCCGAAACATCTCCGGTAAAACCATTAATGTCAGCTACTGGCATGAAAGCCTCCCGAACGCCGGGGCAGCTACGGATTTTGTTGCCACAAATACGCATCACTTCACATATGATATTGAAGGAGAATCCTTGTATTTCTTTAAGATCGACTTACAGTAGTCCAATGCCCGATTAAAATCAGTTTGCAAGGAAGCGGTGAGCTGGCAATGGCCGCACCGCTCCTTGCTTTCCGAATAAACCTCTTGTCGCGCCAAGGCTATTTTCGAAAAGCTTCTTATTTTTAAGCAGAAATTATAGCCGAATAGCGTTTATGACGCTACCGACAAAGAGAAGCTTGAAGATGTCAAAAATGACACAAACAACGCGGCAATTCGCCAATACGCTTCTGCGATTTACGCTGTGGATCTGGGTACTGTGCTTTTGGCACGGCCGTACCTCTGGGCAGCAATCCATCTGGCGGCATTACGGAGCACTTACTGAGCAGAAGTGGCTGCCTAATTACGCCATCAAAGACATCTTTCAAGACCGCGATGGACGCATATGGGTTGCAACAAGCGCCGGCCTGTATAAACACAACATCAATAACACGGCACATTACGACATTACGCGGTACACCAAAGACAAATACCTGAATAACGAGCTGTTTAGCATTTGCGGACTGTCAGATCGGAGCATTCTTGTGGGCACACAGAGTGGAATCGGACGGTTCCTGGTCGATTCTAACACGATATCCCTGGTTGGCAATCGAGACCAGGTGGTTAACCAAATCATCCAATCCGGAAACGACGCTATACTTTACATAACCGATCACCGCAACGTCTACCACTTAAAGCTCGCTTCCGATGGTCAGAGTTATCAAGGAGAAGCTATTTTGAAACGTGGGCCTCAGGCAAACCTGCGCGTCAAAACGGTTGCCACTTTGGCAAATGGACAGTACCTTATCGGCGGGGCCGATGGATTATGGATACTGGGTCACGGCACTCTTCATGCCACGCCAATTAAAGGGTCGGTCACCGCGCTCTATACAGAAGGTGATACGGCTTGGATAGGCACGGCTTTCGACGGCATTTACCGGTGTACAGTAGTTGCCGGCGGGTTTGCAACGGTTGGGCGGCACATTCCGAAAGATTCGGCAGGAAAGATTGAAAGCATCCAGGAAATTAAGGCATTCAACCATGAGGGGCTGCTGTTCGCTACCACCAAAAGGTTGTTCTTTGTGCAGAAAGAAAATTTTCCTGCCTCCGGCTCCATTCAGCGGAAAACCCTTTTCGAGCAGCATGCGATTCATCGCATATTTGTGGATAATACCAAGACTGTGTGGATTGGCAGCCGCAACGGGTTATTTACCTTGTCGCCGCAGCGTCTGCTCACCCGTTTTGCTAGCTTTGACAATGGCCCTTACCAACAGGAGGCGGTAAATGACATGCTGTGGCTTACCGAAGACAGCTTGCTGTTGGCCAATTCTTCGGGAATTGCGCGGCTGGACACGCGTTCCCACCAAATCACACCGCTAAAAACTCCGTTTCGAGAAGTTAAACTGCTGCGTAAGACAAAAAACGGGCGTTTGCTGGTTGTTGCCAATAACCGGGTTTACCAGACCGATGTTCACCGCCTGCACCAACCCGTTGATACCGGACGGAAGATTGCCATGCGCGGGGTAAACGATGTCGTTGAAATCGGAGATGGCGAATACTGGTTTTCACATTGGCGGCAAAAGATTATTCGCATGCACGACGGCCCGCCCGATGCTAAACTCGACCCTGTTTATGAGCAGATCATACGTTCATTTTCGTCAAACGTACACATTTATGTGCTAGAAATCGACTCCAAAAACAATCTTTGGGTGGGTACGCGCGGCGAAGGCTTGCTTCGAATTAACCTGACCAATCACAGCATTAAGAAATTTTCACGCAACGATCATTTTCCAGACCAGATTTTGTCCATTAAAGAAGATAGCCGCGGCCGGCTCTGGGTCGGCTCGCGGGACAAGGGCTTGCTATTGTACCGGCCGGAAACAGACGATTTCCAGTTGTTCGACCATCGATACGGATTACCCTCCAACACCGTCTGTGCCATCCAAGAAAGTGCCGATGGCAAATTGTGGCTTTCTACACTAAATGGCATAGCCCGTCTAAGCGAGGGTAGAATCTGGTCTTTCCGGGCGTATAACAAAGAGTCAGGAATCTTCAACGCCGAATTTTCGTTTAACGTTACGGCAAGGGGAAGCAACAATACAGTTTACTTTGGCTCCGCCAACGGCATATACCAATTTGCGGGGCTGCCCAAAAGCTATCAGGAGGTGCCTCTTGCTTGGACCAACATCGACCTGATCGACGGCAACAAGCAGCAAGCAAAGCGAACCTCCTCAGACAACTTCTCCACCAAAATGCTTCAAAAGGTCGAGGAGTCAGGCGCCATCGTCTTACAACATCATCAAAACAGCCTGCAGATTGGATTTGCCAAGCTGGACTATGCCGTACCCGAACAGCACATTTATATGTATCGCTTGCTGGGGTACGATACTACATGGACGGTAAAACAGGGTGGAAACAGCGTCGTGCGCTATGTTAATCTACCACCCAGAGACTACGTGTTTCAGGTGATGACTACAGATTCTGACGACAGCTGGCAGCATAGCCCCAAATCAATTACGTTGACCATCAAACCTGCATTCTGGCAGACTGATCTGGCCCACGTGCTGTATGCACTGGTGTTGGGAGGACTTATTCTGGCTTGTTATAAGATTGTTCTGCGCTGGAAATCCATCAACCGCAAGCTGAAAGCCGAAATGGAAAGCGTGAAGTTATTCGACCGGAAAATGGTGCACTATACCGACTTATCGCACGAGATAAAAAATCGGCTTACCCTTATGTTGGGGCCGTTGGAAGACGCGCTGAAGAACAAAAAAGTCAACTTTCAAATGCTTACTCGACTTTATGACCAAGGCCAACGGCTAGAACGGCTTTCCGATCAGATTATGGATATCCGCAAAAGCGGGTCGGGCGATTTTCTGCTCACCGTTGAGGAAGAAGATATCTCGGCACTGGTTTCAAAAATCGTGGAAGATGCCCGGCCGTTGGCATTGGTCAAAGACATCAATATCATGTTTGAGACGGCCGATCAACACGTTGCCGGTTGGTGCGACGCGGAAATCGTAGAAATCATCATTACCAACATCCTTAACAACGCCATTAAGTACTGTAGACCCGGCGATACAGTTAAGGTTGCCTTGGACGTACAATACGGGGCTGATGACGAAAGGTTTGATGCTATGGTGGTTAGGGGTGACTACCTTGTTTGTATGGTGTCTGACACGGGTATCGGCATACCGGAAGCCGATATTTTAAAAGTTACTCAGCCATACTACAGGTCGCAAGAAAAACAGCTCCGCAAAGAAATATCAGGCAAGGGAATCGGGCTGGATCTGGTGGCACGCCTAGTTAAAAAGCATCGTGGCCATTTCGAGATTAAAAGCCGGCAAAATGAGTTTACCACCGTGGCCTTTTACTTACCTATAGATAAGCTTGCTTTCACAGCGCAGGAACGCAGGCCAGACTTGAAAAGCCAACCCATTGTGATTGCAGAGCGGAACCTTAAGGAAACCAGTGAGCTGATTTTCCCGGACGTCCCTTACAAAAAGCGAATTGTTAAACAGCTACCGGGTAAGGAGTTCAAACTCTTGATCGTTGATGACGATCCGGACCTCCTGGCCTACCTCGAGGAGCTCTTGTCCGCCGATTTCACAGTGTATACTGCGAGCAGCGGTGTTTTGGCGCTCCAACTGATTGAAGAGCAGGCCATCCACCTTATCATCTGTGATCTGGATATGCCCGACATGAACGGCCTCACCCTGTGCGGCATCGTGAAACGCAATGCCGATTATGAGAAAATCCCGTTTTTATTGCTTACCGGCAAAGGATCTGAAGCCCAAAAATTGGTTGCCTTTGAGCACGGCGTCGACGATTTTGTCGAAAAGCCCTTTCGCTCAGAGCTGCTCACCTGGCGCGTAAAAAGCTTATTGAAAAACGCCGAACGGCAGGTAAAACTTCGCACAGTCATTGTTCCCGAGCCACAAGCCGTCGTCCATGAAACGGTAACCGAGCGGTTTATCCAAGAAGTGGTCGATACGATAGAGCGGCATATCGATAAGGATTACCTCAACGTCGACTTTCTTGCGGATGAACTCTGCATGAGCAGGGCTACATTTTACCGTAAAATGGAAGAGATGTTCAATGAGCCGCCGTCATCCTTTATTAAAAAATACCGGTTAAAAAAAGCTATCATGTATCTACAGTCGGGCAGCTATACGCTTAAACAGGTCAGCGATAAATCCGGTTTTAGCAATCCGCGATATTTTTCTAAATGTTTCAAGACCGAATTTGGTGTACTGCCCTCCGAATATAACCGTGCAGAACGAACGTGAATACAATATTTTGTGATTGGAACAAAATTGCTCCTGATTTGAGACAAATAGAAAGGTCCAACTGGTTAGTTTTGGAGTACGAAATAGCGAAAACTAAATGATGCAAAAAACACTTATTCACGGATTTGCCCTTTTAACGTGTATTACGATCAGCAGTATGCTACATGCCCAGAACCAACGTCCTGAGCGGCCAAATATTATTTTATTTTTGGTAGACGATATGGGTTGGACAGACACCTCCGTTCCCTTCGGCGATGAGCCGGCCCCTAATAACCGGGTATACGATACCCCCAACATGCAGCGACTTGCTTCTAAAGGTGTCCGTTTTTCCGATGCGTATGCGCAGTCGGTTTGTACGCCCACACGCGTGAGCCTGGTCACCGGCATGAATTCTGCCCGACACCGCGTTACGAATTGGACCAATAGCGGCACCAACCAGCCTACAGATGCGCCTTACCCCCGCTTCAACTGGCCCGATTGGAATTACAATGGACTGGCTACCGAGCCTGGGCAGACCAATACAGCCGTTGCCACCCCGCTTCCGTCGCTGCTGCGCAAAGCAGGGTATTATACCGCTATTGTCGGCAAGGGCCACTTCGCGCCTTATGGAGTGCCGGCGAGCAATCCGGAGAACATCGGTTTTATAGAATCAGTTGCCAGCGACGCAACCGGCCGTCCGCGCAGTTATTTGGGCACTGACAACTTCGGCAACAGCGTGCCTAAGACCTTTGACCGGGGCGTCAGAGGGTTGGAAGCCTATCATGGGCAGGATATATTCCTGTCTGAAGCACTCACGCTGGAAGCGCAGAAAGCCATGGATAAAGCGTTGGATTTAAACACGCCCTTTTTTTTATATTTTTCGCACTATGCTGTCCATACGCCCATTATGGCCGACAATCGGTTTTATCAGAAATACCTTGACCGCGGGCTTGACTCTACAGAGGCCAAATATGCCTCTTTGGTGGAGGGAATGGACAAGAGTTTGGGAGACGTGATGGACTACCTGGATGTACGGCACATCAGCGACAACACCATTATTCTGTTTATGTCGGACAACGGGGGGCTCTCGCTCAATCCGCCTCGTGGCGGCGCGCCGTTCAAACACAATTATCCGCTTAAATCTGGCAAGGGCGCTGTTTATGAGGGGGGTATCCGTGTGCCCATGATCGCTTATTGGCCCGGTGTTACCCAGCCCGGTTCCATTGCCCGGCAATACATTCAGGCCGAAGATTTCTTTCCAACTATCCTGGAGATAGCCCGTGTAACGGATTACACCACCCAACAGCGTATTGACGGGGTTAGCTTTGTACCATCGCTCAAAGCCAGCACGGCCTATGATAGCTCCCGTACATTGCTTTGGCATTTTCCGAGCAATTGGGGGCAAGGATTGGGCACCCTTCAGAAATATTTCCCTGTTATGCGCATAGAGGACGTAGGCTTCGGGCCAACCACTGCTGTGCGGCGGGGCGACTGGAAACTGATTTATTTTTATGGTACTGGTCATGTCGAATTGTATAACCTACGGCACGACATTGGCGAAGCCCAAAACCTAGCCAACGCCCATCCGGATAGAGTGCAGGAACTGCTGGCCGAAATGTCGCGCAAACTGCAGGAGAAAGACGCTCAATTTCCCATTTCTGCGCAGACCGGTAAGGTTGTGCGTCCGAAATTACCATAAAACTAAAAAAACAGACAATCAGCAACTCGCAAAGTCGTTGTAGGATTGCCTGCCGAGGTTATTTTTCCTCATCGGCGACAAGTTCGGCAACTCTCATGGCACGATCCAACTCGGTAGCGCTTTCCTGATAAAACCCGAAGGCAGCAAGCGCCCGCGCTTTCATGCGCAGTATATGCCCTAATTCGTAATAGTTTTTGGTTTTAACGGCGAGATACTCCGCTTTGCCGCCATTTACGAGTATTGCCTCGTACTTTCCTATTGCAAATGAGAATTGGATAAGCCGGAGCAATGAACGGAACTCCAACACACTGTTGTTTTCCCGGCAAGCAGCAAGGTACGCCCGCTCGCACAAACGTATAGCTTTTTTGTAATCATGCCGCTTGAAAGCGCAGCACTCTCCTGCAAGGATAAGCGAATGGGCATCCGGTGCCATCGTGTTCTTTTCGAGCTGTCTGCTATCAGGTCATCCAAGCATGTTAAAACAAACTTGCTCACCGTTTAAATCTCTCATAGGTATGAATGCGTGCGGCCTAATAACTCAATACTTTTACCTCAGTACGCCTATTCGCTTGGTGTTCTTCCCGTGAGCAAGGAACGCCATTGCTGCAATGGTTAACGAGGCGGCTCTCTCCATAGCCTTGCGCTACCATCCTGTCCCGCGCTATACCCCGGCTTACGAGGTAGTCGACCGCGGACTGCGCGCGACGCTGAGATAACGCCATATTATACGCATCGCTTCCGCGGCTGTCCGTGTGGCTCGATAACTCGATCCGTAATGTCGGGTTATCCCGCATCGTCCGAACCAGTTCGTCTAGTATCGCCGCTGCATCAGCACGAATATTGTGCTTGTCAAAATCGTAGTATATGTTCTTCAGCTCAAACGAGTCGCCTACCCTAAAGACCGGCTCCAGCAACAGCGCCACCTCCAGCGTGTCCGACTTGGTGATCCCTTCGGTGCTAACTTTGGCGGAATCGGCATGGTAACCCTTTTTTTGCCCGAGGACGGTATACCGCTCGTTTGGATTGAGTAGAAACTGAAATGTCCCGTCTTCGCTGCTCGACTTCTTGGCTACGATCTCCCGCTCTCCATCAAATAAGACAACCGCAACTTCTGCCAAACGATCACCGGTTGACTTGTCAGCGGTTGTGCCTTTTAAAACAATAATAATTTTCGGTTTTTCAAAGGTAAACGAATAAATGTCATCGGCCCCTACGCCACCGCGGCGATTTGTTGATAAATAGCCCGCTATTCCCTGCTCGCTTTCGAAATTAACCACATACGCAAAGTCGTCTCCAGCCGAGTTGACAGGATACCTCAGATTTTCGGGTCGGCTCCAGGTCGATTTAGTGCCTTTGCTGCGGAAAACATCAAGGCCTCCCATGCCAGGAAAGCCATCGCTCGAGTAATATAGGCTGCCATCGTCGCTGACATTCGGAAACATTTCATCTGCAGCGCTATTCAATACCGGCCCTGCATTCACAGGTGGCGCCCAGCTCCCATCGGTCTGCTTTTCGCAATACCAGATGTCTGTTCCACCGTTGCCACCCGGCATATCGCTTACAAAATACAACAGCTGACCATCAGCGCTCAGTGCCGCATGGCCAACGGAGTACTCTGCCACATTGTTATAAGCAAACGGTTCGATGGTCCAGGCATTTCCATCCTTGGTGTGGATGTATAGCTCCAGTCGGTTTGTTTGATACCGACGACCATTTTCCTTTTCTTTAGCTCCCTTCTTCCCGGGATATGTTCGCGTGACATACAAAGTGGTGCCGGATTTATCCGCGGCTACAGGCCCGATGTGATACGGTTCGCTGTTAATGTGCTGCTCTGCTATAGTAGGCATGCCCAAGCGATTATCCCTGGCTCTGTCTGCCATATACACCCTTAGAAATGGGTGACCGGTCCAGCCGTAACGCTGTTGCCCCATCAGTGCATCCGGCTCTCCTACGTAGTACACTTTATCGCCTGCAGGAAATACACCGAATTCAGAAAGCTCCGTATTCACCGCTTGCTCATTGCGCAGCTTATGTATAGTAGGATTGGCCATCCAAACCACTGCGGAATCACATCCCGCGATCTGAGCAGCTACCCGCTCCCGGTCGCCAGTTTTTTCAGCGTAAGCCTCTAGCTGTTGCTTTGCCTGTTTATACTTGCCGTTGCTTTTCAGCACATCGCCGTAGCGAATGAGGTTTTCCGGACCGCTTTCTTCGTGCTGCACAACCCGCGCATACCAGTTTTCTGCAGATTCATAGTCCTTCATCTGCCGATAGCAATCAGCCGCCCGCTCCAGATCTTCAAGGCGTGGTTTCCGACTGTCGGCCAGTTTTGCGTATAGCACCGCCGCCGGCGCATACTCATACCGGTCATAAAGCTCAGCGGCCCTTTGGCGCAGGCTCGGCTGCTCTTGTGCAACTGCGACAAGGCCGCACAGGAATAATATCGTTGTTAAATAGGTCTTAATTTTTGGCCAGGAAAGGAACAAAGTCATAAGTAATCTTTTTTTCATAATTGCTTTTAAAAACTACGCCGCCTTCACCTTTAGCGTATGCCGCGATATTTACAGGTCAAAAGAATCTTGGGCTAAGCAACCTGTTTTGCTGGCTGCCAAATGTAATACCTAACGTGAACTCGTGCGAACCGTTCTGTACACCGCTTAGCCGGCTCGCAACATAATCGTATGAGTACCCGATCCTGAGTCGGTCTGTGGCATAAACCTGTACAATGGCTGAAAATGAATTTCGCTTGCTCAGGCTGTTGCCGGTTACGCGTTGATATTCTTTACGGAAAGCCGTTACTCCGGTACGCCACCCTCCGCCGATCCAGAATCGGTTGCCAAAGATGAACATGGCGTTCACGTCAAGACTTGTGGGTCCTTTGAAATCCTCTTTGATCAATACACTGGGCCGGAGTTTCAATCCGCTGTAAAAGTCGATCAACGCTCCGCCGATAAAGTACATGTGGCGTTTCCGTCGCATGTTGTCCGTCGTGGTGTTGTCCCAGCGGAAGATATTATTACTTTGGTCGCCGGCAAGCAAGTCCATCACCGATAAACCGGCGTACCATGATGGGTTGTAGTAATAGATACCAAATCGCACATCGGGGACAAAATTGCTGATCTTGTTTGGCGGTATAGATGGATCGCCGCTCTCTATGGCATCCAATAGGGTGCCATCTAAACTGTACTGGGTGGCCCCCGCCGCTATCCCGAAACTGAGGCGCTGTGTGTCTTCGTCATTCAGCCGCAGGCGAAAGGCATAATTGGCATAAGCAGCTGTCGCCGTTTGTGGCCCCAACCTATCAGCGGTAAGCTGTAGACCGATTCCATGACGTTTGTATGTGGGGTCAAGGATCCCGTCGAGGGAAAGGAGCCCCGTCTGCGGCGCGCCTTCAAGCCCTGTCCATTGACTGCGCAAACCCAGCTGGCCGAACCACTCCTCTTTGTAACCCGCATAAGCTGGATTTACGCTCATGGAATTAAAAATGTATTGAGTAAATTGAATATTCTGCTGTGCTTTCACTGCCTGAGTAAGGCTAAGTATTGCAATCGCTGTCAGTATCCTGGTGTGCTTCATAACGTACATATTATAGCCGTTTGATCAATACCCATCCCTTATGTTCTACCACTTCGCTCCCTTTATGCGTTTTGATAACGTAGTAGTAGGTGCCTTCGTTCAGACTACCACCATTCCAGTCGTTCTTGTAGTCGGTACTGCGGTACACCTCATTGCCCCAACGGTTCACAACGGTAACCTCCACTCGGTCAAAGGCTTCCATTCCTTGGATTTCGAACACATCGTTTCTGCCGTCGCCATTCGGCGTAAATACATTAGGAATACGCAACGGCTCTTGTGCCACGACAATAGTTACGGTGGCTGTCGATACCAACCCGTTGAGATCGCTAACCTGGTAAACGAAAACATCCGTGCCCATAAATCCACGTACGGGGACGTAGGTGATGCTACCGTCTGAATTTACCGTTGCCGTGCCATTACGAGGTGGCTCGACAATTTCAATGCTGGACACATCAATGGGGGCGCTGCCGGGCGCATCGTTTTCTAAAATCAGAATTACAGTAGATGAACCAGAGGTAGCTTCTGTCACATCGTCGGTTGCCTGAGGACCCTCTATTTCTCCGTCGACGAGTTTGGTCAACCATCTTCCCTGGTCGTTTACCCCTGCCGCCGCCATAATATCCGCGCGGGTATGGATACCCTCTCCGCCAACCACCGTAACATCGCCTATCCAATTTCCACCGCCTGCGTATTGTACGATACGCGCTTCCGCATCGACATAGGCTGTCCCATTGGTGATGCTGTTGTGCTGCAAAGTATAGGTGGCCTGTACGCCCTGGCTAGCATAAATATGCCAGATACGGTCCATACCACGCTCTGCGTCTGCCAGCTCAATGCCCGCAGCCGCATAGTCTTGCACACTAACATACATTGTTGCTGGCCCGGAAGGGGCCAGGGTAGCCGGTGTGTAGTCGCCCTCGCTGATGCCCACAGGAAACACAAACGGCTGACTGTTTGGAAAATCTTTGATCACATGCCCCGAAACACTGTTTCCGGTCACAATCATGCGGCGTTGATTATAGCGGGAAAAAGAGGCGCTCGCACCGAGCCTTAAATCATATCCGTTCAACATAATATCGCCGTTGTCAACTCCGAAAGAAAACTGACCATTGATATGCAACCCGGCGCCCTCAGGGTTGACTCCGTCTCGCGAGTCGAATTCGGGGACGGCGATGTTTTGCAACACCAGGTTGTGCGGATTGCGAAGCTCGATATTGATCGCTAGCGGCTCGCCGTCATTGCCGTCAATGTATGTCGGCGAATCGTCCCAGCCTTCGTAGTAAAGGTTGTCGCCGGGACCGTGGATGATCAGCGTGCCGGTACCGTGCAATCGGGCAGTCGGCGCTATCCAGATAAACTTGCTCCATACTTCGAGGGTGCCATTGACTTCCCAATCGCTTTCGGGACCTAGATAGAAGCCTTCGGAGAAGATCAACTCCGTAGTGCCTGGGTCAATAACCACTTTAGAGTTGTCATAGGTGGCGCTCGCCTTACCCGGTTGGGCGACACTTATCTTTCCGATGAGAAGCAAGGAAACGGTAAGTATTGTTATTCGCTTTCTGATCTGTTGCATATTTCCCTGTTAAAGTCAGGCAGTTTACTGCCGTTGTATTTTATCCGATTGCCGCCGCCATTATTGCCCCAAATAAACAAAGTAGTTGAAATTAATAGCCCTTGGGGCAATGTTTAGTGGCGCACCGCTTCCTCCAGAATTTACCGAAAACGTGTGGTTATGGTTGAGAGTGCTTGTGTTTATGTTATAATTCGCTCCAGCGCTGAACGTGCCTCCCAACCAATACACATGAATGTTGTTGCCACCGCCATGGGCGCTGTTGATTCGGGTGTTCCCGAACGCAAATGTATGGCTGTGAGCACCAGCCGATGTCGTCGTGTAAGAAAAAGATACGTTAGGCAAGTTTGCACGCGCCAGCACAACAGCGTTGCTTCCGGTAGTGGTTCCAGGTGCCGCTGTGGTTCCCATCGAATACCGGTTTGTAGCATCAGGGAGATTGGTGACGCTCCCCAGCACTTCAACCACATTGGCTTGTGCATTGGCTGGCAGTTCGCTAACGGCCCTTCCATTTAACAGATACCACCCGTCATGATCAGCCGATAGATAAGAGGGCTTCACATCCCCATACTCGAAAAACTCAACTTCGTGCATTAAGACGCCTTCAGGGCTGGATACCACATTATTCACGGCATTAAGGCTTTGCGTCCGGAAGCCGCCATTGACATCCATGGTACGGGTAGGTGCATCTGTCAACACCCCGACAGATGCCGAACTGCCATTGACATGAACCAAGTTTGGACCAAAAATCAGCGCTTTCCCGTCTTGATTGACCACCCTGGGCGACTCAAGTGTGCCATCATTCGTATAAATATTTTCGGCAACGAAAGTTTCGTCGGTAAGCGGCTTCCAAGTGCCTGACTGAAAGAACCAGAATCCCGTCTTGTTTACCGAGGTTCCATCGCCCGTTACAGCAAAGACCAGTTCCGACTCACTGGGACTTACAATCGCTTCGATTTCACTGGCTGTCATACGTGGAATTAGGACACCTCTTGTAGTCGATACCACGTCAAGAACCGATTGCGGTTCAGTAGTTCCGATACCGACCCGCCGTTCCTGAGCGTACGCTTCCATACCGCCAGATAAACCTATGCAGGTGGCAGTGATAATCCAAAACATTGTTTTCTGCATATATCCCATGTTATTCGCCTAGATAGATGAAATATGTAAAGGTTATACTTTCCGGAATGATACTGAAAGCGGTCCCGCTACCCCCTGAATTGACAAAGCCGCCATGCGTGTGTGCACCTGCGGACGGCAGTGCAACATTCGTTGTCCCGGCCACCGTACCACCGGCATCAAGTAGCGCTGCATTTCCGCCAGCCACATAGGTCATTCCATGCCCGCCGGGGGTAACGCTATGGGTATGTGCACCGGCGGTGCTTGTTGTGCCGGTCATGTTATATGCGGGAAGATGGGCCTGTGTCAGTGCGAATGCGTTTGCACCGCCTGCTAATAGGGGTGCTCCTTGACGCGCCAAGCGGCTATTGGCGTTCGCTAAGGAGCCACTGAGACCAATGGCCGAGGCATTCGCCTGGGCAGTCGCCGACAACGTATTAATGGCTCGGCCGTCTAACAGGTACCAGCCGTTGTGATCGTCCTGCCGCAAGGACTCTTTGATCGTGCCGTAGGCTACCTTCGGCCCTACCGCTAGCGTGCCATCTGCCAACGCGACAACGTTGCCTTCTGAAAGGCTGCGAACCCTCACATTACCGTTGACATCCACCGTAGTTACCGGATTCGCCTCGCCTATACCCACCCGCTGGTCTGCAGCAAGGATCGATAGTTTATCGGCATCAAAATGCAGGTTATGGCCGGCCAACCCCACCGTTCGGTCGGAGGTCAATGTCCCATCGCTGACATAAATATTTTGTGGGGGCAAAGGGTTGTCGCTGAATGGGCGCCACTCCGCCCCGTTGTAAAACCAAAAACCGGTATGTGTAATCGCTGTTCCATCGGCTGTCGTTGCGTAAACAAGCTCCCCGACATGTGGGGTAGCGATAGCCTCCGCTTGTAAGGCTGTCATCCTTGCAATTAAAATTCCCTTTTCGGTTGAGCTAATGTCGAGCGCAGCTTGAGCAGCAGGATTATTTATACCGGTTTGGGCTTCCGCAAAAAGCGCTATGGCCGACAAAAAACATAAAGTTAAAACGCTTTTCATATACTTCTATTTCCCGAGGTAAATAAAATAATTGAGCTGGAGAAAAGTCGGATTCAATGGAATAGGCGTGTTACTTCCGCCGGTTGAAACGGTTACGGTATGACTATGTGCCCCGCTTTGAGAAGAAGTATAAGTGCGATTTCTCGACACCGATCCCGGCGCAGCTCCCCCTGCCAACTGCCACGACCAAGCGCCCGGCGATGTTGTCACGTTTGTAGCGTTGGTGCCTCGTATCACGCTAAATCCGGGGCTGATAAGGCTGTGGGAGTGCGAACTAAACGATGTAGTCCCGCTGAGGATAAAGTTGGGCATATTGGCCGTGGAGAGGGTTACGTTGGTCGCGCCTGTTATGGTGCCCGGAGCGCCCTGCTTGGCATAAAGCCCTGTCGCATTAGGTAAATTCGAAGTGATGCCCAAACTGGCAGCCCTTGCTTGGGCATCGGCAGGCAAGGCGGTTAACGCCCGGCCGTTGAGCAAGTACCATCCATCGTGATCGGTTGAAAGGTAAGAGAAACGGACGTCACCGTACCGATGCATGGCGCCTTCATCAATCACGAGCATGCCGCTTGCGGTCGTCACAAGGTTTCCCTCGGCTAATTCACGGATACGCAGCTGACCGTCGACATCCAGTCTTTCAGTAGGCTGGTCAGTATTGACCCCTACGAATCCATCATCACCTTTGATAAACAAGGTCGTCGGACCAATATTTACGTCGCGACCGCCCATCATCACTGTACGGTCAGACGCCAGGTCGCCATCTGTGTTGTATAGGTTATCGCCCGTATTGCTTCTGGCGATGATCGGAATCCAGCCGCTCCCCGTATAGTACCAAAAACCTATCCGGTTAACCACCGTTCCCGTATTGGTTGTGCTGAAAACCAACTCACCTTCATCTGGGCCCGCAATCTGTTCAATCTGAGCTGCGGTCATACGGGGAATGAGGATACCGCTGCTTTCGGATCTCACATCCAGTGCGGCTTGCGGCTCAGTGGTTCCGATTCCCACCTGGGCATTCAGCAAGACCGGCGTTAACACTGCATAGATCAAAAACAACAATCTTGTGGTCATACCTTTCGTTAAATTCATGTCCTTTTTATGCACATTTTGTCAGCTTCACTTGAGTATCTCGTTATGCTGAAGTAAAACCCGGCCGGTTTGAGAGCAGCCTGCTTTATGCGGTTCCAAAAGAAACTGCAAGGATAAGTCCGGCAAGGCCTACTCAAACGGTGCTGGCGGCTAGATTTTTTCCTCATCTTTCTAAGTGCCAGCTTATTTTCCGAGCAACAGTTTTTCCAAGCGTTCTACCCGTTCGCGGAGATCCCTGATTTCCTCTTCTTTACTTTCCAGCAGGCGCTGTTGCTCTATTGTGTGCAGGTATAGCTCCTCCACCTTCTCCAACACCTGTATGGAGAGTTCAGACAGATTGAATAGGTAATCCCCGTTTTCGTTTTTCTGCAACCCGTTTATGCTTGTAATACCAGGCAAATGCCTGTTTTCGTTGATAAACTGCTCGACATCTTTCAATGACTTGAAGTTGTAATCGGCATTCAACTCCGAGCGTCCTTCAAAGTAGTCCTCGAATACATAGTCGGCATAAATGGAATTTGTCGTGAGGATAGCGCCATTGACGGCCAGCATAACATCTGGGTTGGCAGTGGCCAGCATATCGTTGGTACCGATACCGACTTTACCCATGATGTAAATATCATCGGTATTTTCCGTAGCTTTTTCCGCATCGCTTTGCCGTAACCATGGTTCGATGGCAAGGTCTCCCACTTCCAGGGTTTGCATTACGCCGCTGGGATCTACCGACATCACTTGATTCGTTTCCGCGTCTCCTGCTCCTAGTCCGGATATCGCCAGCGTGTTCGTGGCATCTGTGGTCAGTACCGTGGGCTCAGTTAGTGCACCTCCCAACGTGACAGCTCCTGAAGTTCCGTCTATGCTCAATCCATTTACCGCGGAAACATCCGCTGGGATATCGAACGTCACCACAGTGCCGTCGGCCGCGGTGTGCGTGAACGTGCCGTCGCCGTTGTCAACAAGCGCGTCGCTGTTGGCAACGATCTGGTTGTTGATGATCGAGACGATCTCATTGTA
>NZ_JBHRTA010000060.1:0-113955 GCF_042646065.1 Parapedobacter deserti | reverse complement strand
GGTTTCCCGGGAGAATGGTGTTAGATTTGCCTTGAGCAGCAGGGGTTGAGCATCGGCCCCGCGGGGCCGATGCTCAACCCCTGACACAGTTTGTTTTACACTCCCATCGATAAACCATCTGACGTTGGAGTTCCTGACACTAAAATGGTTCCATATCCATCCGTACCCGGGTAATCGGTATGCCTAAGTCCAATACAGTGTCCTAATTCGTGAGTTATTATAAAAACCTTTTGTTCAAATGATAATGGGTCCATCATCGACCTATTCACAACAATTTGGAAGCCTGGCGAACCGATTGTAGGAAATTCCGCCACAGCATAAAATCCTTGGCCGAAACTTCCAGAAGTGATGGTTATTCGATTAGTCGTAATTGAATTGAAATAACCGAAATCCTCTCCGTAAATACTAAGCGTAGTATTGGATATCCCTGTCCAATTTGCTGCAGCATTATACACGCTGCTCCAGTATGTGCTTTTGATGTCATTTTGTATGGAAATTACGATACTTTTCGAATTGTCGTACGATACTATATTTGAAGTTCGCCATTGAGAAACCACTTCTCTATCCTTAGAAATTGACCCTAGCTTGGTAAGCTCCAACTTATCTTTCAACTGATCTTCATGAATTCCAAAATACCTTTCCACTTCATCGATATCCGTCTTGAACTTAACGAAAAGTATATCACCTTCTACTAAGTACCCTGTGCCTGTATCCTTTATATTTTCACGCTTAACACCAGCTTTGATAAGCACATCGTAAAGTCTTTGGTCGGATCTATTGACCGATGTATCTTCTTCATAAAAATCTTGTCTCTTACAGCTCTCAAATGACAGCAACAGACATAACGACAGCGTAAATATGCCTCCCTTAATCCCTATCTTAGATAGAGATTTAATTAAATATATAAATTTAAACATAATTTTTTCTTGAAAAATAGCCCTCCTATTTAAACTGAAAATCAAGAGACGGTAAAGAAATCTTTACATTTTAATCAAGCGATGAAACGGGATAAGTTCTCGTTTCGTCCCCTCACACCGCCATACATACCGTTCGGTATACGACGGTTTGTTAGAATAACTTCGTTTGGTGTGTTGTTTTCCAGCAATAATAGTTTGCCCCCCGTAACGTAATTTGTTGAAGGCATTGGTAGGGATCGTTGACAGAATTGGGCTTATACACGTCCTGCTATAGGATTTTCTAGTGTTCGTATGCTGATGAGCCTGCCTGTGTTTCGCTCCTAGTCTGACCACGTTTCGTATTCGGTTGCCGGTGGTTTTCCATTGTTTCCAAAAGACAACTCGCAGCACTCTATGGGTAAGCTCATACTTTTTCCCTTAGCTATGCTGAAGTAGTTCACCCAGCCGCTTATAACCTGTCGGAGCTGGTTTATCCGAACGTGCATCGGTGTCGATGTATTCCATTTGGTGATAGTCGGAAATTTTCCACCTACCTGGGAGATACTCTTCTCCGCTATTCGGGTCGGCCAGCCATTCCTGTCCCTATAAAAGCTAAAGCCAAGCCGGTTGCAACTGCTGTAATTGTCGTATTGCCCCGCATAAGACATCTTCTCCTGCATCACGGGGCTGATCCCGAAACCGTTCGCCGAATGGCTGTAGGGATGGGCCGAGGCTAACTCGATATGCCCAAATTGCGAGAGAGTTTTTTTTACGCCTGTCCGACGGGACCGACCCATGGACAATAATCAGTGCGACAATTTGAATTGCACCCATAGGATTTGCTCAAGCAGACCGCCTTTCGTAAATCGTACTTCCGTGAAGTTGTTTTCAGTCATCCCGATAAAAGTCTGCACTTCAAGGTAGCCGTCGGATTCCGCCCCTATTCTTTCCCTTGACAGTTATCACTCTTCGTTGATATTTTCTGCTTTCTTCCCTCACCGAGTAACATTCATTTACTGCTTCACTCTTATAATAAGGTTCAGTTCTTCGACACTTCGAGAGACCTCCTGTTTTTCCTATTCTTCTAACAGACTCTGTCCGTATATACTATGACCTCTGCTGACTTTTCACGGCAACTGTTGTCCTGCTTCCGAAAAAAAACGTCCACATGTCCGCGAGATCTCTCCGGGGTAAGAACGACAACTCTCATCCAATATACCTGCTGCATTTACCATGCGAACCCAAGACAGTATCTGACCTTGGGTTGTTTAGCAACCTCGTCCGGTTCAGTCTGGTCATATATGCAGTTTCTGTCCGTCAGGCCGGGAATTTGCCGCCAGCTTCCTTCGGGTTCCATCTCGCGATGGACACCCTTGCTTTTGGCTAACACTTCCTACTGCCGAGCGTGTTCGTGACTTATACCTTAGAGTTATCGTCCATGCCGACGCAATAAAAAAGAAAAGTTGCCCCATTGCTGAGACAACTTCCATTTTTTTGGTTCAATATACGAGATTACTGACCGATGGGTAACGCCCAGCCTGCAGCCCAGCTCGGAAGTTCATTACCAGTTGTACCAGCACCCGTTGCGCTATTGTTTTCGGTGAATATCGCATCTACATTAGCACTGTTACCATTGGTCGCCTTGCCCGTCGCTTTTGTCGTCACGTTAATGAACCGTACGTTTGCAGCAACTAACGATCCATCACCAACGAACGAAATGCCCTCGTCGTGTTCAACATCAAAGCCTGTTGACCAGTTGTTCAATACCACATTATCGAATGTACCTTTTGTTCCAACGCGCAGTTTAATAGCTTGGGGCTCTGAACCGGCACTACCAGCGCCAACCAACGTCAGATTTCTGATTGTAGGATTGGAAACGGGGGTCGCCACGTGGTCATTTCCATTGTTGTCCGCCTCGATACCACGATTTCCGCCATTTGTGCGGATACCATACCAGTTTTCACCACTGCCGGTCCAACCTTCTGTCCAGTCAAATAGGTCATCGCCCACATCTTCAGAGTAATTGGTAACAACCAAGTAGTTAGATGAGACAGTGCCACCAAACCATTCGAATCCGTCATCTGAACCTTCGTAGGCCTGCACGTATTCAATAGTGGTGCCGCTTCCCACACCAAACATGGACAGCCCGTTGAATTCTTTATCGCTATTATACGCGAAACCGGTGTATTCCAACCGGAGGTATCTGATAGAGCCTGAATTATCATTCTCTACGGAACCACCGTAGGTTAACTCGCCAACTTCTGATACCGCGTCCTCGCCCTTGTTAATCGGTGCTCGGCCACATAATACCAAACCACCCCAGGCTCCGGGTTTCTTCTCTGTAGCCGTCATCACAACCGGGTTGTCCGCACTGCCCCGGACATCGATTTGTCCGCCTTGTGCCACTGCGATATAGCGAACGGAAGCAAATTCATTAGCAGGCACCTGCGTAGCCTCAATAACCACACCAGGCATAATCGTCAGCTTCGCACCAGCGCCAACAATCAATTTACCGGTAAGCTTATAGGTGCCTGATTCCAAAATGACCTCTTCTCCTTCAAATTCCCCTTTTAGGTCATCCCGAACCAATACAAAGCCGTCCTCTGGTGGCGTTGGATCATCATCGTCATTACAAGAAGTGGTTACTGTTGCTGCGGCAATTATTGCCAAGCCCCACATACTTTTAAACATCGTTTTTTTCATGTCCGTCAATTTTGATAAGTAAAAAATTTAACACAAATATTAATCCTATTAGGTATTCCAATAATCAACTAGAGATTATCATATTATTAATAAATCGTTACCAAGCTAAATCCGATAACTCAAACCGAGCGAAATATACTGCCCTTTTTTGTAGGTCAATACCGGCACATGACCTGTAGCATTTTCCTGTACTCTCCGATATTCCGGATTCAATAGATTTCGGAATAAAAGATCGACGCCAACTTTGGGCGTAATTTTGCTCCGGATGATAACATCGAGTGTGCCGACGCCGCGATCCACCAAATTGCCCTTCTGCTCTATACCCAACGCATACACTTTGTCGGAAAAATACGAGTAGGCAACTGTAGCCATAATATTCCTCCCGTTCCGCCACCGGTTGGTAAATGTCAGGTCCGCATTAACCAAGAGATCGGATGCCCCTGCAAAACTGGATTCGTCATACGTCGTGTTAATGTTGAAGTTAGTTTCTTTAGCCACCTTGTCCCTGTTGAGATCCTGACGGGTTTTCATATAAGCCACGTTTAGGCCGCCGGAAAACTCATTCCGGTCATCATTCCATTGATAAATATCTTTCCGGAGTTCCAGCTCCGCACCGAACACCGTACCGGCATCCCCAATGTTTACCCATGAGATATCATTGGCGGTGGCGGCTACGTTGACCTCATTGATCGGGCTCTGAATGTATTTTCCAAACGCTGTGATGGAGATCAGCTCAGCCGCCGTAGGGAAAAGTTCCCACTTTAGATCGAAATTATAGTTGTCGGAGGGATAAAGATACGGATTACCGTAGCTCACTATTGTACCATCGTCGTACACAAAGGGCGCGCGTTCCTTAAACTGCGGAATCGTGTAGGTCTTACTGGCGGCCAGGCGAAGGTTCTGTTTATTGTCCAGTTCATATTTCAAGTTCAAATTCGGTAAAACCGGACTTCTGGAAAACGAACTTTCATTTCCAGGATCTAGGATGGTTACCCATTCTACAAACTGCTTAATATGCTCATATCGAACACCAAGAACACCCGTCAACCGGTCGGTTAAATTATATTCCAGATTCACATACCCTGCATGTATGCTTTGTTCGCCATTGTAGGTTTGTGGAGCAGTGCCCGCAAACCCGGTAAAATCGAAAAGGCCGGCTGCGAAATTCGCTTGATTGTAATATGCATCCAAGTTATTGGGGTCCACCAGTACTTCTTCGCGATTCCTGTGGTTGAAATTGAACTGAACAGATTCGAAATCCCGATTTTTCTCGCGTCCCTGATAGCCTACATGCAGGTAACCCTTGGGTGCATCCAAATCCCCGAGCCTATAACTCGCCGAGACGTTGAGCGCGTACTCTCTTTCCTTCAACTTTTGGTTGAATCGGTTGTTGTCTGTGGTCGTGTTCTGTGCAATAATGAATTCACCGCCCCCTTGACGACGTAACATGCTTTGGATACGGTCGGGCATGAAATAATCGACCTGACTTATCGAGACACCCCAGTCGACATCAATACGATCGCTTAACTGATGCTTGCCCAACAGCTGCTCCACCAGAAGTCGGTTCTGCGCGTACGACCCCAATTGCTTTAAGCCGGTTCCACTTTCAGTAATGTCCACAAAATAGCCATCGAACCGTTCATTCAGTTGATCACTGCTATTCACGAATAAGACATTGTTCGAAAGACGATGCTTCGGATTGATCTGGAACGTGAGGTTGAGCAACCCTGTCGCATTGGTCTGGTATCCGAACCGCTCCTGATCAGTCCATCTCCGCCGAGCCCCTTGTGCATTCACATCCCGATTGACCCCTTCCCGGTAGTCATACGAATTACCGAAACCTGCTGTCGCGAAAAAGCTGAACCGTCCCTCGCTGCCCAAGTTAAACGATTTGCCCCCCAACAATCGGACATTGGCCGGATACGGATTACGAGCAACCGGATTTGCACTGTTGGCGAAGTTGAACCCGCTCAAGGGGTTCTCCGGTATCGCATATTCCGAGAATCCCCACCTGTTGCCCCCAGGGAACAACCTGAAATCGCCGGCACGGGAAAGCGCATTCGAATTAAGGGTAGATGATACCGAAACTTCAAGCAACCCTCTGCCACTGTAGTCTTTCGAGTAGATATCCACGCTTCCGCCACCGAAGTCGCCCGACATCCGGCTGTTATACGTTTTATCAACCGAAATGAACTCCACGATATCCGTGGAAAACAAATCCAATGCAATGTTCTTCAATGAGGGATTGTTGGATGGCAGCGGTAGCCCATTTAGCGATGTTGCATTATACCGATCCCCCATACCACGGATGTAAACCTGGTTTCCAACGTCGTCCTTAGATACGCCTGACATCTTGGTGACGGCAGTGGCTGCGTCGCTAACCCCTTTACGCGAAAGTTCCTGCGTACCGATGCGCTGAATGACCATCGCCGATCGCTTTTGTTCGGCTAACAATGTAATATCACTCCCTCGAGTTCTGGTGGTGGTTATCACCACTTCGTCCATCAACTCCCCGCCCTCATCCAATTGTATCTCTAAAACGGTCTCCAAATCGGATTTCACAACCACACCTTCTATCTGGGTTCCGATATACCCCACATAGGTCACTTTAATAACATATTCCCCAACGGGTACATCAGCCAATACGAATTGTCCAAGGTTGTCTGTAATGCCACCCCGAGTTGTGCCTAAAATTCCGACGGTAGCGCCCACAATGACATCGCTGGTTCTCGAATCCCTAACGATACCCCGGATAATCCCGGTTTGAGCAATAGTGGAAAGGCAAATAATTAAACATGTGGTTGTTGTTAAGAATGGTTTAATGCAGTTATTCATGTTCGTTAAATTCCCTGCAATAGTAGAAACTTAACATTACCACACGGTTAACATGAAATTAATGAATGTTTAGGTTTATGTTAATTAAATGTTTCACACTTCTGGTCCGCTAGTCAAAAAACCTCCTCCACATCATGCAGGGGCAGCTCAAACGCCTCCGCCACCCCCCGATGTACAACTTTACCTTCAACTATGTTAAGCCCTTTCGTCAATGCAGGGTCATGTGCACAAGCAGCCTTCCACCCCTTGTTGGCAATATTGATGATATAAGGTAGCGTTGAATGGGTAAGCGCCAGCGTAGAAGTGAACGGCACAGCGCCTGGCATATTGGACACGCAATAATGGAGCACATCATCAATCATATAGGTTGGATTTTCGTGGGTAGTGGGCACGCAGGTTTCCACGCACCCTCCTTGATCGACGGCTACATCAACGATAACCGTTCCGGGCCGCATGGTCTTGAGCATATCGCGTGTAATCAGGTTGGGTGCCTTGGCTCCCGGTATCAGTACAGCCCCGATAATCAGGTCATGGGTCTGTACCATCTTACGGATGGTGTATTGACTGGAATACTGCGTCACCACATGAGGCGGCAAAATGTCGTTCACATATCGCAGCCGGTCGGTATTGGTATCCAGAATAGTGACATGTGCACCAAGCCCTGATGCCATCTTTGCGGCCTGTACTCCGACTATCCCCGCACCGAGAATAAGTACCCGACCAGGAGGTACGCCGGGAACACCTCCAAGCAACACGCCCCGGCCTTTGACCGGCTTTTCCAGGTAACGTGCGCCCTGTTGAACAGCCATACGGCCCGCCACCTCTGACATCGGCTTAAGCAATGGCAGCGACCGGTCCGGTTGCTCCACGGTTTCATACGCTATGCACACCGCCCCGCGGCCTATCATGGCTTCGGTGAGCGTACCGTCCGATGCAAAATGGAAATAAGTAAAGATAACCTGCCCTGCCCGGGCTGCACGTAGCTCCCAATCTATCGGCTCTTTCACTTTGACGATCATATCTGCCCGCACCCAGATATCATGAGCGTCTGTAATGATCTCCGCTCCGGCATGCTCATATTCGGCATCCGATATGCCACTTCCTTTTCCGGCACCTTGTTCAACCAAGATTCGATGACCGTATTGACTCAACTCAAACACTCCGGACGCCGTCAACGCCACACGGCTCTCGTTATTCTTTATTTCTTTCGGAATTCCAACGATCATTTTATATAAATCACAAAATACAGATCAAAAATAAGCAAAATACACACAAAATAAATACTATAACTCACCAAAATCAATACAATTAACCGCATAAATTAAAAAAAATACGACAAAAACCATAAAATCAATAAAACACACACGCAAAAATCGCTATGCACACCTTCCAATCCACAACCTGCCACGCACCTCTAATAACAATAAAGTTGCATTGCCATGATGTATATGTAAACGGAATACCTTAAACTTGCGAGATTTAAGGGCCACCATGAAAGAGCACATTACCAACGCAGTTATCCGCTTAAAAGGAATCGCTTATCGATATGCCGGGGGCGAGTCGTTACAGTTCGCGGATCTCGAAGTCCGCAAAGGACAGCACACCTTAATCCTGGGCGATTCGGGGAGCGGCAAGACCACTTTGTTACACATCCTAAGCGGTCTGCTCAAGCCAGACGCAGGGGCTGTGGAAATTGACGGACAGGAACTTTATGAATTGCCCGCACGGAAGCTGGACGAATTCAGGGGGCAACGGATCGGGCTGATCTTCCAAGAGGCCCACCTCGTCAAAAGCCTTACCGTAAAAGAAAACCTGCAAATCGCACAGGGATTCGCGGGCGCACAGGTGGACAATAACCGGATACATGAAGTGCTTGAGTTGCTCAACCTCGGCCATAAAGCCAACAGCTATCCCGGCAAGTTAAGCCGGGGACAGATGCAACGGGCAGCAATTGCCCGAGCGGTGATCAACAAACCCGCCATTCTCGTTGCGGACGAACCCACCGCTTCGCTTGACGATCGCAACACAGAGAGCGTACTTAATCTGCTGCTTGCTCAAGCCGAGCAGCAGGGAGCAACCCTAATCATCGCCACACACGATAAACGGGTAAAAACACGCATAGCACACGCCTACGAAATGGGAGGGCAAAAACAATGAACATGTTACAAATTGCTTGGAAAAACATCCGCCAGAATCCGGCGACTTCCATCTTGGGTATTTTGCTGACGGCCTTCGGCACCGGCATCTTATGCGTGTTGATGCTCACGTCACACCAGATCGAGGAGCAGCTCGACAACAACAGTCGCGGCATTGACCTCGTGGTGGGAGCCAAAGGCAGTCCTATCCAACTTATCCTGAGTAGCGTCTATCACATGGATAACCCTACCGGCAACATCAGCTTAGCGGAAGCCGACAAACTGGCGGCAAACCCGTTGGTAAGGCTGGCAGTCCCCCTTTCATTGGGCGATAATTACCGCGGCCACCGCATTGTGGGTACGGATAGCTCGTTTCTGCAATTATATGGGCTGGAGCTGACTGAAGGGCAGCTGTGGCAAGACGACTTTGAAGCCGTGGTCGGTGCCGAGGTGGCCCGCCGGCACGGACTGCGCATCGGAGACAAAATCTACGGTGCTCATGGCCTGAGTGAGGATGGGCATACCCACGATGAGCATCCGTACATCATCACTGGCATATTAGATGCAAAGCACCCCATCGCCGACCGGCTTATATTGACTAATCTGGCAAGCGTATGGCGCATGCATGGCGATCACCGTGATGAAGATGATGTAGCCGGCGTGGGGGAACATGAACACCATCACGGCGAACACCACGATCATGACGGCCATCCGGCACACGGCCACACGGATGGCGAGCCCGTGCTCGTCAAAAGCATCATGGGCGATATCGGCTCCGGTGAACGCGAAATCACGAGCCTGCTCATCCAATACCGGAATCCGGCAGCCATCGGCATGCTGCCACGACTGGTTAATCAAAACACTGCGTTGCAAGCGGCATCGCCGGCTATCGAGAGCGCCCGGTTATTTTCACTTCTAGGCATCGGTATAGACTCCTTACAGGTTTTGGCTTATGTGATAATGTTGATGGCGGCCCTCAGTGTCTTCATCAGCCTGTATAATGCATTGAAAAACCGCAAATACGACGTGGCCATTATGCGCACCCTTGGCGCTTCGCAGGGGAAGCTCTTCGGCATAGTAATTGCCGAGGGAATATTGCTTACCTTTGTAGGCGCGGTGTTCGGAATTGTCATTGGCCATATCGCCCTTTACCTCATCAGCAGCAGCACGACAGGCAACACCACGTTATTGGATGCGATGACACTGCTGCCACAGGAAATATGGTTAGTAGCCATAGGCGTCGGCATCGGGTTTGTTGCTGCGGCAATTCCCGCTGTCAAAGCGTACCGAACACCCATATCGCAGACATTATCGGGAAATTAAGGAAAAAATGATTAAGCATATCAAACGGTTAGTAGCGGTAGCATTGGTCATAACGGGTATCCAAGTAGCACAGGCGCAGGATAATCCGTTCGGGGACGTACCGGATCATACCCCCATGATGAACGAAACATGGGAAGTCATCAATAAGTTGATGTATAAAGTGACGCATAAAGACAACCAAACGATTTATACGCCACATTTCCCCAATGAGCTGAAGGCAATAGATAATAAAACAGTTACGCTACCGGGCTATCTGGTGCCCTTAAACGGCGGGCGGGATCACGAAACGTTTATGCTCTCGGTGCTGCCGATCATGCAATGTATGTTCTGCGGGCAAGGCGACATACCGCCAATGGTGGAAATCTTCATGAAAAAGGGCAAAAAAGTACGCTTCACGGAAGAACCCCTTAAAATACGGGGACGCGTGCGCCTCAATGCGAACACCCAGGAGGGTAATTCGGAAATCCAGATTCTTGATGCGGAACTGGTTCAATAACGACGGTTAGCAATAGCGGCTTCCAGGCAACCCACCAGCGCCGCTGTTTCCGTACGCAAACGCGCGTGGCCCAACGTAATGGGAAGAAAACCCGCACGAAGCGAAGCCTCGATTTCAGCGCCGCTGAAATCACCTTCGGGTCCAATAAGTATGGTATAACGGCCTCCGGGGACAATCATTTCACTGACGTACTCCTTGTCACCGTCCGCACAATGGGCAATAAACCGCTGACCTTGCCGTTCATGCTCAAGTAATGCCCCAAGACCAAGTGGTTCGTTCAACCGGGGAAGGTAGGCCTTCAATGACTGTTTCATGGCTGCAACCATCACCTTCTTCAACCGTTCTGTTTTCACTTCCTTCCGCTCGGAATGTTCACAGATGATGGGAGTAACCTCGTCTATGCCAACTTCGGTCGCCTTTTCGAGAAACCACTCAACCCGTTCCACATGCTTGGTGGGTGCAATCGCGATATGCAGGTAATAGGGTCGCTTACCGCGCCCGGTTTCCGCTTTGAGAATTTCGAGCACCGCCCTTTTCGGATGGTCGTCGACAATGGCCGCCGTGTACAGCCCTCCCCTGCCATCCACAAGCTGGACGCGCTGCCCTGCCCCCATGCGCAATACGCGGATGGCATGCTTACTCTCTTCCTCACTCAGCACGAAAGACTGTTGGTGCGGGGCGATATCAGGGGTATAAAACAGTTGCACAACCGAAATAGTTAAGCGGTTTCCTCGCCTTCCGATGTTCTGACAAGCTCCAACTTCACAAATTCTATATTCTGCTGGGTTTTTTTCATGATAATGAAATTATACCCATGAAACTCCTTGCGCTCGCCTACGTCCGGTATTTTATCAAACAAATCGCTCACTAAGCCGGATATCGTGTCATAATCATTGCTTTCCGGTAATTCGACGGGCAGCAATTCATTGACATCATGCACGTTGGCGCTGGCATCTACCATATACTCCGTGTCGGATATTTTTTCTACCACCGGAATCTCCTCATCGTATTCATCCTGTATCTCGCCAACCAATTCTTCCACGATATCCTCCAAGGTGACCATTCCCGCCGTACCACCAAATTCATCAAGCACAATGGCAATCTGAATTCGTTTCTGTTGAAACTCAGCCATCAATTCGCTTATCTTTTTAGTTTCCGGAATGAAGTAAGGTTTACGGATAATGTTCTTCAGCGCCAGTTCCCTCCCCGTAGCGACAATCGGCAGAATGTCTTTGGTATGTACAATTCCGATGATGCTGTCGATATTGTCATCATAAATCGGTATCCGGGAATACCCTTCTTTTGTAATCACGTCAATGAAAGCATCCACCGGACAGTTCATCTCCACCGCAGAGATCTTGTTGCGAGGCACCATGATATTCTTAACGATCCGCTCGTTGAAATCGAACACATTCTTGATCAGTTCATGCTCTGCCATATTGAGTGCCCCGCTTTCTCTACCTTGATCGAGCAGGTATTGCAGCTCCTCAGACGAGTGATGCGCTTCACCTACATTGGTTTCAAAACCCATCAACCGGAGAATAAGATTGGCAAACCCGTTCAATACCCATATAATGGGTTTGAACACCACATAAAAAAACCGGAGAGGTAATGCAATGCTCATCGTGGTAGATACAGGGCGTTGGATAGCTATCGATTTGGGAGCCAACTCACCGAAGACAATATGTAACACTGTGATGATACTGAACGCAATTACATATCCGAGCGTTATCGCCAATGTACCGGTAAGCTCCACATTGAACCAGCTGAATAAATCGGTTATCAAAGCGGTCATCACGGTTCCCCCCATCCAGCCTAAGCCGAGGGACGAGATGGTGATGCCCAGCTGGGTCGCCGCGAGGTACCCAGCTAAATGGTTTGTGATATGCTTAGCAACCAGCGCAACCTGGCTGCCGGTTTTTAGCTTAAGTTCTATTTGCGAAGCCCTTACTTTGACAATCGCAAATTCAGCCGCCACAAAAAAACCGTTGGTGAATACGAGAAATAATGTCCAGAAAATCTCCCAGGCCATTAAGTTATTTCTTGGTTAGCAAACTCCTTTTGGTACAGTTCGATGCTGTCCTGGATCACCTGATAAGCATACGAACGACCAAAAAGGCGCTCTATCGTCACGTTTTTGCGTTCCAGCGCCTTGTAATCTTGGAAAAAGCGGACGATTTCTTTCATCGTATGCGGGGGCAATTCAGACAAATCGTTTATGTAATTGACCGACATATCGTTCTTTGCCACCGCGATAATTTTATCGTCTTGCTCTCCATTGTCGATCATGTGCATCACGCCGATAACTTTGGCCTCGATGATGCTCATCGGATACACGTCTACCGAGCAAAGCACCAGGATATCCAGCGGGTCCTTGTCGTCACAATAGGTCTTGGGTATGAAGCCATAATTTGCTGGGTACATCACCGATGAAAATAACACGCGGTCAAGCTTGATCAAACCGCTTTGTTTGTCGATTTCATACTTCGCCTTAGAGCCTTTTGGAATTTCAATGATCGCATTGACCGACGACGGAACGTCATCGCCAGGAGATACTTCGTGCCAGGGGTGTGATATACTCATTATGAATAAACTTATAATATATTAATTCTTTGCGTTGGCCTGCTTTTTGTCTAAACGAATCTTCCGCCGTATTAATGCGATCAGTATCGGCATAAACGAGATGACCACGAAACCGATAATGATGTATTCGATATAGTGGATGATCTGCGGGAACTCACGCCCTAAAAAAAAACCAGATAATGTCAGCAGCGATACCCATACGGCCGCGCCTGAAAGATTATACAGCACAAACTTCCGAAAGTTCAGCCGCACAACTCCCGCCAATATCGGCGCAAAAGTACGGATTATCGGCACAAAACGGCCGATAATTAAAGCCGGGCCTCCGTATTTGTGATAAAACTCCTCTGCCATAACCACATAACGCCGTTTGAACAACCAGCTATCCTTACGTTTAAACAACATCGGGCCAGTACGCCAACCAAACCAATATCCTGTAAAATTGCCTAGTACCCCAGCAGCAAAAATCCCCAGACACAGTGTCGTGATGTCCACATTCAGCAGTCCCGAGGCACAAAACAGGCCCGCTAAAAAAAGCAAATAATCTCCTGGTAAAAAAAATCCAAAAAACAGCCCTGTTTCCGCAAACACGATGAACAACACCAGATAGAAACCTCCCGACTGTATCAATGCTTCGGCATCCAGCAATTGCGAAAACGACTCCCAGAACTCTTGCATAGTATCAGTTACAAAAATACGAATATATAATGAATCGCATAGCGTCTATTCCCGGGGGTTGAAAATGCTGGAATGTAACAGAAGGATACGGCAATGAGCTATGTTTTATTGGTAATTGCCAAAATTGAATTTTTGATAGCCTCGGCGCTCTCAGCAAACTCTTCAGCGCTAAACGTCAGCTTTGGCCGGCTGAAATTGATATCTTCAACACCATTGATGGGTATCAGGTGGATATGGGCATGAGCTACCTCCAATCCGATAACGGCTACCCCAATCCGTTCGCAGGGGTATACGTTTTTAATTCCCTGAGCAACGATTTTAGCAAATACCCAAAGTCCCATGTACTCGTCGTCCTCGATGTCAAATAGGTAGTCTGTCTCCTGCTTCGGGATGACCAATACGTGCCCTTTGGCCAATGGATTAATATCCAAAAAAGCGAGATAATCATTACTTTCGGCCACTTTATAGGCCTGAATCTCGCCGGTAACAATTTTTGAAAATATGGTTGGCATTTGTCTTCTGCAACTTGTTATGTGCAAATGTAACCAAAATCATCCGGTCTCGCAATCAGTGAATTGATAAGTGCGTGTAACCTTAACACAAAAAAACGGCTGCCTTCAGGAAACAACCGTCAATTACTTAGTGGTAGTCGATGTGCGGTTATGGCAGACCCGCACATAACCGTCACTCTTTTTTTATCTGGAGATATCCAAGATTTCCAGCTCGACCTGGCCGGCAGGAACTTGGATCTGGGCCTTGTCACCGACAGATTTACCCAACAAACCTTGGGCTATAGGCGACTTGACCGATATCTTACCTGCCTTTAGGTCGGCTTCCGTCTCAGACACCAACTGGTAGGTCATCACGGCGCCGTTCTTCACGTTTTTTAGCTTGACGATAGACAGGGCCAACACTTTGGATGTGTCCAGTGTCGATTCGTCAATGATGCGTGCATTGGCCAGCGTTTCTTCCAGTTTTGCAATTTTTGCTTCATGTAAGCCCTGTGCTTCCTTCGCCGCATCGTACTCCGCGTTTTCGGATAAATCGCCTTTGTCGCGTGCTTCCGCAATTGCCTTGGCAATCTTTGCCCTACCCTCCGTCTTAAGGTAATGCAACTCTTCCTTGAGTTTCTCCAATCCCTCTTTGCTGTAATACGTTACTTCTGCCATAATTATTCAATTAAAAATAAAAGTCAAAAAAAGAAGCAAGACCATACCGTCCTAAGCGGTATGGCCTTGCTCATTTGGACGAAGATAGGAAATCTTTTTGAATAAACAAAAAAAGAATTACGGGTTATCCACAAACTTATAGCCCATCCCCCTCACCGTCTGTAAGTAAGCCGGTTTATCAGCATTCAGCTCGATTTTTTTCCGCAGGCGTACGATATGCATGTCCAAAGTTCGGGTATTCACATTAGAACTGTAGCCCCAGACCACCTGCATAAGCTCGTCCCTGCTGATGACACGGCCTATGTTTTGCAAGAAATAAAGCAGAATGCGGTTTTCTAATATGGTCAGTTCGATTTTCCTTCCATTACGCACCAATGAATGGATATTAGGATGGTGTTCCGTGTCGCCAAACGTATACTGTTCCACCCCCTGATTGCCGATAAAATACTTTACCTTGTTTTCAATCATGGCAACCAGTACATCCATGCTGAACGGCTTTGTGATGTAGTCCGATACCCCAAAACTGTAGGCGTCGATCTTGTCCACATCTTGGGATTTGGCCGTCATCATGATAATAAGGTTGGAGAATCCCTGGTGGCGTAGGTTTGCGCAAATCTCAGACCCCTGCTTGCCCGGTAGCATCCAATCAAGCAAAACAATCTCGGGCTTCTGTTCTAATATCAGCTTCTCCGCTTCATTGCCGTCGCCCGTCTGCACAACCTGATAATTTTCAGACTCCAGCCGGTGAGCTACCAGAAAACGTAAGTTTTCATCGTCCTCGATCACCGCTATTCTTATGTTTTTGTACATATCTTAAATACAATTACTGATACGAAGTTAAAAGTAACAATCCAAAGTCAAAAATTAAAGCGCTGCGAACAAGTTAATTAATCCAACGGAAAAGCGATGTAGAATGTTGTACCCTTTCCCAATTCACTCTCCACACGTATATCGCCCCCCATGATATTGACCAATTCCTTGCAAAATGCAAGACCGAGTCCGACACTGCCCTGTTGGTTATATTGGTTCTGCACGCGGTAAAACTTCTTGAAAATATGCACCAATTCCTTTTTTGCGATACCGATACCTTTGTCCGCAAACCGTAGGTTCACCTGCCTTTTGGTTTGGGTCACTGCTATATCCAACACCTTATTATCGGGCTTGGAATACTTGTATGCGTTGTCAATCAGGTTCTGAAAAATACTACCCAACAGTACCGGGTCAATGTGCAGGGTCCTTTTTGCACTCACCTTACATCGGATATCCAAGTCTTTGTACTTGATTTTGGAAGCTGCCAGCACTTTATCACAAAACTCATGTAAGTCGACCTCTTCCCTTTTTATCTTTATCGACTTATTTTCAATCTGGGTAAACGAAAGCAAGGTATTCATCAGGTTATTCAGCTTATCAGCCTCTTCGTCCAGTATTTTGCCGTAGTGCATCCGCTCCTTGTCTGAAAGGTGCTTAGCGCTGTAAATGTTATTACCGGCAATCTTGATTACGCTCACCGGCGTTTTGAATTCATGCGATAGGTTATTAATAAAATCATACTGCAACTTAAACATGCGCTTGTTTACATACAGGTTACGGTAAATCAGGTAGGCGATGATGGCCAGCAGGAGATAAATCCCCAATACGCCAGCCATGACCGGCAGGAACCGCCTGTTGATTTCCGACCGAAGAAATGAACGGTCTGAACTGAAATAGATTTTATAGTCTGCCAAAGCTCCTGGCAACGGCGTCTCGGTGGTTAATAAATCCGGATCTGTGTCGATGGATTCGTAAACCAGTGGCTGAATCTCAATTCGCTGATACAGCTCGGGGATGGTATTCGTCAGCGACAGTTTGTTGGGATCAATGAAAAACGTGATGATATCCTGCTCATAAACCGCATCGTGCACCTGACGTCTGGACATCAGCTCTTTATAAGTTTTTAAATCATCTCTTCGGGGAATATTCATATAAGATATCTTTCCAGGAGTGACGGTATAGAATACCTTGAAGATATCATCGTCCTGCAGCGCTTTAGTGGTGTCCACACGCTCGATAAAGGCAGCGAATTTAACAGCCATGTTGTTAAAATCGTCGGATAAAGAAAGGGGAAGTTGCCCGTTCCGCATCGCAGTATCCGGTAAGCCATCGTTTTCATCGTGCGCCCTGAATTGATAGACACCTTTGGGATATACCACGAGGTTATTGGCTGAAACCCCATAGTCAATGTGCTCGTTGTTGCTCAGCGCGACATCATAAAAGGTGATCCGATCGACAAATGGATAGGTTTTCAATACATTTTCGGCATATACTGCAACGCCGGCAGAATCTAAATACCCTTGATAAAACGAGATTTCCGGAATTCGATTATGGAAGAAATCGTTGAATGGGCTGATATTGTATTCCATCACCTCCACCTTCCTCGACGCAAATTCATTTTCGACATAGGTGACAGTCAGATCCCTGGCGAGGATCGTGGCCAGCACAAACGAAGCGACCACTACGACAATAAAAGCGCCAACCAATACATAGGTAACACGAAACGTATTGCGTTGGTGCGTCATTTTAGGTACTTATCAAAAAACGCACCTAACTCCGTGTAAAATTGAATTCTGTTTTCCTCGTCGCGGAAATATCGACCCTCCTCCTCCCGCAGGATATAAGTAATGGGAATCTTCCGCTTCTTGAGCTTCTGAACAAACTGGTTGGTCTCATTGACGGCGCTCCAACTATCCTTTCCGCCCTGCGCAATGAAGACGGGTATCCTGATGTTATCGGTGTGGAAGACGGGCGACATGGCTTTTATCAGGTCAGATTCCTTTTCAGGATTCCCAATGATCTCGTAGTACATCTGCAAGTATGGCTTGAGGTGCGGAGGAATCTCTTTGAGGTACGTAAACAGGTTGGTGAAACCTGAATAGGAAGCCGCACATGCGTAAAGCTCTGAGTTGAAACATGCACCATGCAATGCGGAGTATCCGCCAAAGCCCGCACCATAAATACCGATACGCGACGAATCGACGAGCCCCTCGCCAATCAACCAGCGCACTCCGTCAGTGATATCTTCCTGGATCTTCCCGCCCCATTCTTTGAAACCTGCCGTCCAGAATTCCTTGCCGTATCCTGTCGACCCCCGGTAATTGATCTGGAATACCGCAAATCCACGGTTGGCAAAAAACTGTACCTCAGGGTTGAAACCCCACTTGTTCCGGCCACTTGGACCACTATGCGGGTATACAATCACCGGTGGCTTCCGGCCTTTTGATTTCAAGGGCATCGTCAGATAACCCTGTATCTGGAGACCGTCACGCGATTGAAAGCTGACGGGTTTCATCTCCGCAAATTTGCAATTGTTCAACGCCGGACCATTGTCAGCCAACTTGGCGAGCTGGTCCTTTGACAGATCGTAGTAATAAATAGCACCGGGATCTTTATCGGTATACGATCGTACAATAAATCGGTTGCGTGCCGAATCGCGGTCCAGTATGTTTATCTCATACCCTTCCAGCTTTTGCCCGATTGCGCGGTAAACGTGTTCGGTATGCTTATCAATGAAATACCGTTGTTGCTTCCATGTATTGTAGCTCGCATAAGACATTTCACCGCGGTCATTGGAATACCCTCCATGATCGACATCAACGTCGGGATGACTATAAATCACTCGGACTTCCCTACCGGTTTTCACATCAATTTCCACCAGCGCGAGTTTATCGCGGTCAATATTGGAAAGCGCAAATATATGGCTCCTGGATTCGCCGGAGAATCCCAGGGGCATGATCGAGTTTTTAAAACTATTGCTCATCACCGGCGTAAATGCGTCCTTTTCGCTGTCGCGGTACAGCATCGTCTCCTTTACGCTGTCACTGGCCAACGCGAGGCGCAAATTCCCATCCAAATCCGCAAACCATTTGATGATATTGCCGGGATTTTTCGCTACCAGTTCCTTTTTGCAAGCATCCGTACGAAGTCGATATACGTCAAACACCGCAGAATCCCGCTCATTCAGCGAAATCAAAAACCCGTTGTTTATAACCCTTGCAGGTGGTATCCAACGCAGCTTTACCGCAGAAGGTGGCATCAAATGCCGCACTGCCAGACTCGAACGGTTTACTGCAAACACTTGAACGCTGTCATGCCGTTTTTCCTTGGTGAAAATCAACTCGTCGTCATTAGCCCAGAAATAATTATGGATGCCCGCCTCCGTTTCCGAAGTGATTCGCTGTTCTGCATTCCCGCCATCAGGATGGATAATATAGATATTCTTTTCACCCCTGTGTATACCTAAGTAGGCGATATACTTGCCATTAGGGGATATCCTGAAGTTGGTTCTCTCCGGTGCAGCAAAAAAATCCGCTACCGGTATTGCACGCTGCTTGCGATTATCGCAGCCTAAACAGGCCGCCATAATCGCCGCAAACAATAAAAACACAACGCTGCGCACCATATAACTGATTCCCTCTCTTTCCCTCAAAGGTGAAAAATTTTGCGATAAAACTGCGTTATGCAACCTTAATTTTACACGCACGAAACTCAATATTCCCCCATTGAACAACTTATTTTGACCAGCTTGATTACTGTATTATTTCACTATATTCGCGCCATGTATCTGTATAACGTCACGATCATCGTCGAAAACGACAAACAGAAACTCATACGGCAGCGTATCGAGGCGCTGTTGTTCGATCACCAACACGCAGCAGGCTCGTTATCCCTGCTGGAAATGATCGATTCTCCGCACAAGGGCACCACGTACTGCGTACAGCTACGGGCTGGAGGCCTTGCTGAGATCCAGGCATTCCAGCAAAGCCGTCTCGCCGACTTTCAGGAAGCAATAAAACAGGAATATGCGGAAAAAGTCCTCCTCTTTGACAGCATCATGAAGTACCTCAACGATTAACTAAATGAAATTTATACCCACACCTATAGCAGACCTTATCCTTATTGAGCCGCAGGTCTGGAAAGATGAGCGCGGCTTTTTCATAGAAACTTTCAACACAAAGCCTTTCCTGGCCCACGGTATCACCGCAGCCTTCGTGCAGGACAATCTTTCCTGTTCACATAGGGGTGTACTGCGTGGTATGCATGCACAAGCCGGGGAAAACGCGCAAGGCAAATTGGTACGCGTACTTCGCGGCAGCGTATGGGATGTCGCCGTCGATATCCGGAAACATTCCAGCACCTACGGACAGTGTTTTTCCGTTACGCTCAACGAGCAAAACGCACATTCGCTGTGGATACCTCCGGGATTTCTCCATGGATTTGTCGCTTTGGAAAACGATACGCTGTTCGCATACAAAGTAACAGGGTATTACGATAAAGATAGCGAAGTAGGTGTGCGGTGGGACGACCCTGAACTTGCTATTGATTGGCCGCTACCAAAAGAAGAGCTTATTATTTCGGAAAAAGACCGGCAACTGCCCCTGTTGAAAGAAATCACAAGCCCGTTTTAATAAAAATACCGGCTGCCCTAGGAGACACTCAGGGCCTGTCATCACCAAGCGCATCCTCGTACTTGGGATCGTACTTAACCTTCGGGGTGAGGTAGTGCAGCAGGATGAGCCTTGAGTAACGGAAATTAAAGGGAGCGAATATCAGTATGGTCGCCATAAGCACCCCAAGGTAAACCCAGGGGGATTCGCTTTTAGAAATTTGGTAAGTAAGCAAGCCCGCAGCAAGGACCTGTCCCACCGAAAGCACATAACTTACATACATGGCCGCATAGAAGTACCCAGGCTCGATTTCAAAGCGGAACCCACAATACGGGCACACATCATTCATCCGCTGCTTTTTAAAGCTATAAGTATTTCCGACAAACATCTTTCCCACCCGACATTTCGGGCACTTAGCGGTCAGTACCGCTTGGATTTTTGATGTATGCGCACCCATCAGCGACACTAATTCAACACAATGGGATCGTTGTCCACATTTACCGTTTTCTTACTGCGATATCTCTTATACCACAGTATACCTATACCCGCTGCCGCAAGATAAGGTATAGCTAAAAGAAACAGAATGCCTTTATTTAACCCTTTCCCTTGCGAGTTGCCGTTTTGCGTAGCATTTTCAGCCGTAAGTGAACACATCGCACATTGTGCGTGCGCAACATTAGGTGACCCCACCGACATAACCACAGCAACCACCACTACATACCAAAACCGCTTAATCGTGTTCATAACAACAAAGGTACAATTATTCTCCCATATTTCTATCGGCTGTTGAATACTTCGAAGCGGTCCCAAAATCCATCTTTCGGCAATTCGGCATGTAATTCTATGGGCTCCTTTTTGACCGGGTGTGTGAACGACAGCTTTTTGGCATGCAAGCAGATCGACCGCCTCAGGCTTCCCCGCGGATAGCCGTACTTGTGATCGCCGACAATAGGACATCCTATCGACGCCAACTGCGCCCGTATCTGATGCGTTCGGCCCGTCAACGGATACACCTCGAGCAGGTAATAACCATCCAATCCACCGAGCAGCTTGTATGATAATTCCGCATAAACCCTCCCTTCCCGGGCTTCATTATGCACTTTGGTGATATTTTGGGTACGGTCGCGTGAGAGCCAGTTGACCAGTTTTTTTTCCGGCTCCTCCGGCATATTGCGCACCACCGCCCAATAAGTCTTCTGGATATCGCGGTCCTTGAAGATCTGCTGCATCCGTTCCAGCCCCTTGCTCGTCTTAGCAAAAAGGATCAGTCCGCTCACGGGCCGGTCAAGGCGATGCACCACCCCTACGAAGGCGCCATTGGGCTTGCTGTATTTGTTTGTCAGGTACTTGTTCACCATATCCTCCAAAGGCTCGTCGCCCCCAAGGTCTGCCTGAACAAGGTATCCTGCACGCTTATTTATGGCAAGCAGGTGATTGTCTTCATAAATGACGTCGTTATCGGTAATAGGCATATTCAGCGTCTCTACTTGTCACGCAAAGATAAAGCTTTAAGGCTTTACCATCAAATCCACAAATTCATTTACGGTCATAGCTGATAGCTTTTCGGCATCCAGCGAAGCTTCCAAAATCTGTTGCTGTTGCTTTGCCGGAAATACGCGTGCCAAGTTGGTTTTATACTTCTCCATCAGCACGGGTATCCCCTCGTCGCGGCGGCGCTTGTGTCCTATTGGATATTCCACCACCACCTCGTCCAACACCGTTCCATCAGACAGCGTCACAGTAAGCCCGTTAGCAATGGAACGCTTCTCAGGGTCGTGATAATCTTGTGTAAACTGGAGATCCTCTTGCGTTTCCATCTTTTTCCGCAGCGCGTCGATGCGGGGATCTGCAGCTACGCTGTCTTCATAATCTGCCGCCGTCAACCGTCCAAATATCAACGGCACGGCAATCATATACTGAAGGCAGTGGTCCCGGTCGGCCGGGTTGTGCAAAGGTCCTTTCTTATCAATAATGCGGATAGCCGCCTCATGCGTGCGGATGCGGATATGACGGATGTCTTCAATTGTCCGGCCTGCTTCTTTGAGTTTATGGTGCAGCGTCATGGCAGCTTCAACGGCAGTCTGAGAATGAAATTCAGCTGGAAAGGAAATTTTGAACAGTACATTCTCCATGACGTACGACCCATATTCACGTTGGAAGGCAAACGCTTTGCCCCCGAAAAGCACATCATAAAAACCCCACGTCTTAGCAGTAAGCACGGATGGATAACCCATCTCTCCGGTCTTCGCAATAAGCGCCAGGCGCACCGCCCGCGACGTAGCATCCCCTGCTGCCCACGATTTCCGGCTTCCGGTATTTGGCGCATGGCGGTAAGTACGCAACGGATGGCCGTCGACAAACGCAAGGGATACCGCGTTGATCAATTCGTCGCGGGTAAGGCCTAGCAGCTTGCCCACCACCGCGGTGGACGCAAGCTTTACAAGGATAACATGGTCAAGGCCTACCCGATTAAACGAGTTTTCCAGCGCCATCACCCCCTGTATTTCATGCGCCCGCACCATGGCGTCCAAAACGTCACGCATTGTCAGCGGCGCTTCGCCCCGAGCCACCGCCGTACGAGATAACCAGTCGGCTGTTGCCAATATCCCTCCGAGGTTGTCCGAAGGATGCCCCCATTCCGCGGCCAGCCAGGTGTCATTGAAATCCAACCAACGGATCATCGCACCGATATTGAAAGCAGCATGTACGGGATCCAGCTGATAGGATGTCCCCGGCACCTTTGCACCGTTGGGTACGATGGTGCCGCTCACCACCGGTCCAAGCAATTTGGTGCAGGCGGGATAGGTCAGGGCCTCAAAGCCACAGCCCAATGTATCCAACAGGCAATAATGCGCGGTCTCGAAGGCCAGCTTGCTGGTAAGTTCGTAGTTCAGCGTATAATCTACAATATCCGTAATGGCTCTATCTGTTTCTGGACGTCCGTTTAATTGTAAGTCGTTAGTCATAAATGTGTTAGTCGTTAGTCTTTGGTTATGAGCGGTCACCCAACGGCACAAATTCCCGTGGCTCCGGCCCCGTATAGTTCGCGCTCGGCCGGATAATTTTGCCATCCTGCCGTTGTTCGATGATATGGGCACTCCACCCCGTCACCCGTGCGATTACAAATAGCGGCGTAAAGAAAGCCGTTGGGATACCCATCAGGTGATAGGATACGGCCGAAAACCAATCTAGGTTCGGAAACATCCTTTTCTCCTCCCACATCAGCGATTCCAGCCGCTCGGCAATACTGAACAGCGTCATATCGCCCGAATCTTCCGACAACTGCCGGGCTACTTTCTTGATGACCACATTGCGGGGATCAGCAATGGTATATACCGGATGCCCGAATCCGATAATGACCTCCTTCCGCTCCAAGCGTCTCCTGATATCTGCTGCTGCCTCATCAGTATTGGCATACCTGCTTAGTATCTCGAACGCCACTTCGTTGGCGCCGCCATGCTTCGGGCCTCGCAACGCACCAATGCTTCCTGTGATGCAGGAATACATATCCGATCCGGTCCCCGCAATCACACGACCGGTAAAGGTAGATGCGTTGAATTCGTGTTCTGCATAAAGATTGAGTGAAATTGCCATTGCCTCACGCCAGGATGCCGACGGCGCCTCGCCATGGAGCAGGTGCAGAAAATGCGCACCAATGGACGTTTCGTCCGTTTCTACGTCAATGCGCTTACCACGATGCGCGTAGTGGTACCAGTACACCAGTGCGGACGCGTATGATGCCAGCAACCTATCGGCAATGTCGCGGGCCCCTACCGGGTTGTGGTCCTCCTTTTCGGGATGGACGGTTCCCAATATTGAAGTGTAGGTCCGGAGCACATCCATGGGGTGCGCTGCGGGGGGGATTCGTTCCAGCACACCTCTTGCCACCTGCGGCAGCCCCCTCAGCGACTTCAATTTACTTTCGTACGCCCGCAACTGCGGCGGCGTGGGTAATTCTCCATGAATGAGCAAATGAGCTACCTCCTCGAAAGAAGCGCCCTCGGCCAGATCAAGGATGTCGTACCCCCTGTAATGCAGGTCGTTGCCGCTCTTGCCCACCGTGCATAATGCCGTGTTACCTGCTGCTACGCCAGACAAGGCCACGGATTTCTTCGGTTTAAACCCGGTTTGTTGATTGTTTTCACTCATATTTTACGACTGTTTACTTCCAAACTACTTACCATACAATTCATCCAGTTTCTGCTCAAAATCATGGTAGCCGATGCTATCATACAGTTCAGCGCGGGTCTGCATCGTATCCAGCACATGCTGTTGGGTTCCATCTGTGCGGATATGCTGGTAAACATTCATGGCCGCCTTGTTGGCCGCACGGAACGCAGACAATGGATACAGCACCAAACCGATGCCAGCATCCGCAAGTTCGCTAACCGTCCACAACGGCGTCATGCCAAACTCCGTGATATTGGCCAGCACCGGGAGGCCCGTCGCTTCTGCGAACGCACGGTATTGTGCGAGCTCCGTCACCGCCTCGGCAAAGATGAAATCTGCCCCTGCTTCGGCGTAGGCTACAGCCCGCTCCAACGTCGCGGATAATCCCTCGTTGGCCAGTGCATCAGTGCGTGCGCCGATGGCAAAGCGGTGATCAGTTCGCGCATCAACAGCTGCTTTCAGCCGGTCTACCATTTCGGATGTGCTGACCAGTTCTTTATTCGGGCGGTGCCCGCATCGCTTCGCCCCCACCTGATCCTCCATGTGCAATGCCGCTGCCCCAGCCTTGACCAAGCTCTTTACCGTTCGTGCTACATTGAATGCAGAAGGGCCGAAACCAGTATCCACGTCGACCAGCAGTGGCGTGTCACAGACATCCGTGATGCGCTCCACATCGACCAGTACATCATGCAGCGATGATATTCCTAAATCGGGTACCCCTAAAGAGCCGGCAGCAACGCCCCCGCCGGATAAATAAATCGCCTTGAACCCAGCTTGAGTCGCAAGCAATGCATGATTTGCGTTTATCGCTCCAACGATTTGCAGCGGCCGCTCGGCGCTGAGCGCCGCATGCCAGCGTTCTCCGGCAGATAATGTATTCCCGTTCATCCCAAGTTATTTTGCGAATCCGGTAAACTTAGATAAATTTCTTTTAAAAAAGAATTTATCGATCTCTCCGCGGCCATTGAAAGCCTTTTTAGCGGAATATATGGAGTGCAAACGACCTAGGGCAGCACTGCTTCATCGTCATGTGTTGATGAATAGCGAGGGAATGGTCGGATAATTTGCGATTGCTTTGGTCAGGCTCGGTTCGAAAACCTTCTGAAAAAACGACTTACTGGGCCTCGCAAACACCAGCAGGTTTAATCCTTCCGATTTGGCAGTTTGTGTCACCGCATTGACATCCACTTTTTCCACGGCTACGGCCTTGCAGGAAACGCGCCAGTCGGGATAAGCCTCTTCTACCTTACGCTGCCAGCGTCCGAGTTCTTTTTCGGGGGCTTTTTCATCAGCCTTATAAAAGTGGAGCATGGATAGCTGCGGCCTAAGGTTGATCGCTTGCTGCAAAGCCAACAAGGCATCCAATTCCTGATCGTCACACGCGGTGAAAAAACCAATCCGTCGGAATGAAAACTCAGGCGCATCCATGGGAACCACCAAAACTGGTACGGGCGATTTCTTGATCACCTCATAGGTTGTGCTGCCTAAAAGACTTTCGGTGATGTTCGTGACTCCTTTAGTACCCATCACGACCAAAGAACTTTCGCCTTTCTGAAGCTTGTCAGCGACAACCTCAATCATAAAGCCCTTTATACATTCTCCTTCCACGTCCACTTCCGGAAATTGCCTACTCAAATTCGCTACCAGGTTTTTCATGGCCTCTGCAGATTCTGTTTCGGCCCACCGGATCTGTTTGACGCTGTTGCCTTCCTCTCGGTAGCCCGAATACAGCGCAATATACACATGCAGCAATTGCACCTTTTGTTTCGATTCGTTCGCCAGCGAGCATGCATACTCCGCTGCTACAAACGCATTTTCTGAAAAGTCAGTGGGAACTAAGATCGTCTTCATGTTTATTATTACAACTAAACGGTAAACTTTGTGTTGACAAAATTACCTCTTATGGTAAAACCTGCTAATAATTCTTGCGTTCAATGACGTTTTTTACTACGTTTGTTTTATGTCTGTAAATAGGGAAATCAAACGTATCACCACCCATAGCGTCCGCCAAATGAAAGTTAATGGCGAAAAAATTGCCGTGCTCACCGGTTATGACTATTCAATGGCGCGTATACTGGACGACGCTGGCATAGACATCATCCTCGTTGGTGATTCCGCAGCCAATGTGATGGCCGGTTATGAAACTACCGTACCCATCACACTGGAAGAAATGATGCTCCATGCATCTGCAGTTGTCCGGGCTGCCAAACGTGCCCTCGTCGTCGTCGACCTGCCCTTCGGCACTTACCAGGGCGATAGCGGCGACGCGCTGAAGGCCGCCGTGCGCGTGATGAAGGAAACCGGTGCCCACGCTGTAAAGGTAGAAGGTGGCGTTGAAATTCACGAAACGGTACGGCGGATCGTCAATGCTGGCATCCCGGTCATGGGCCACCTCGGCCTCACTCCGCAGTCAATCTACAAATTCGGCACCTATACCGTCAGGGCTAAGGAAGAAGCCGAAGCCAGCAAGCTGAAGGTCGATGCAAAACTACTGGAAGAAGCTGGTTGTTTCGGCGTCGTCCTGGAGAAAATCCCAGCAACGCTGGCAGCGGAGGTTACGGCAAGCTTAGCAATCCCCACCATTGGTATCGGCGCGGGTCCTGGATGTGACGGCCAAGTACTGGTAGTGCACGACATGCTCGGCATCAACAAGGGCTTTAAACCTAAGTTCCTCCGCCAGTACCTGAATCTTTACGAAGCGATCGGAGAAGCCGTAGGCCGTTATATCCGCGATGTGAAAGCTTCAGAGTTCCCATCAAAAGATGAGCAGTATTGAAACAATCGTCAAAAGGCACGGACACGATACTCACCTAAACAATTGCCGCCACAGTTAGGTTGTTAAACCATATGGGCACGCAATATAAAACAACCATTGCTATCGTTGGAGCCGGTGCCAGCGGGGTAGCCTGTCTTATCCAGCTGGTCATTAAACATATTGTTTCGGCGAAAATCGATCCAATATCCATCATTCTTTTTGAAAAAAGGAACGAGTTCGGTCCGGGACTGGCATACGGCACCGGACAGGAGGGTCACCTCCTAAACACACGGGCGGGACTGATGGGGATATTTCCCGATGAACCGCTGCATTTTGTGCAGTGGATGCAAAGCCACCAGCAATCCCTCGGGAATCGTCTCGACCAGCATATACATCCAAACGCGTACCCACCCCGCATGCGCTATGGGGAATATGTACAAGCTATGCTAAACTACTATCAGCAAGAGGCAGGGCGGCATGGCATCACAGTAAAAAAGGAACGGGCCGAAATCATCGATGCTGAGATCACAGGAGATCAAAAAGTCATATTGGTGGCTAGCGGCTGCAACAGATACATAGCCGACTATGTAATCCTGGCTACAGGAAACCCTCGTTCAAACAACTTCACTCACCTCGAGAACTTACATGCTTATATTCCCTCCCCCTGGCCGGCTGGACGAATACTGACCACGGTAACGGACAAGTACGCCCGTGTCGGCATCGTTGGGAGCAGTCTTACGGCTATAGACGCGATGATCACGTTGGTCGAAAACGGCCATAAAGGTACCATCAGCTTTTTTTCATTAGAAGGGTTGCTACCCAGGGTACAGCCCCCCATAGAGGCACCATACGAGCGAAAGATACTTACCCTTTCCAACATACGGAAACTAATCCGTGAAACGCAAAGACCCTTGCGTGTCAAAGACCTAATACGGTTTCTCCGTGCTGAAGCTGAGCAGCATCTCCAACAGCAGGTTAACTGGAAGGCTGAAGAGCGGAGAGGCAAAGATCCACTGAAGCTACTGACGAAGGATATCCAAGATGCGCTGGGTGGCCATAGCATCGTCCAGCGCATTCTCTATTCCTTACGTTATGAATCCTATCCCATCTGGAAAATGTTGCCGGCCGACCAAAAACTGCTGTTTGGAAAATGGATAAAGACCGATGTGGATATTAATTGGCACGCAATTCCAATGGAAAACGGCATTAAGTTAAAGCAAATGCTGGAATCTGGCCAACTCCTTGTCATCGGTCACAGTGACGACATTGAATGGAACGGAAATCACTTTATACTCAAAACAAACGATGGCAAATCGTACCGTGCAGATTTTGTAATCAACGCCTCTGGCCCTGCCACGTCGCTACAACAAATGGACGACTTGCCGCTTCTGCAACAGCTGCTGAAACGAGGTTATATTGAGGAATACGGGCCAGGTGGCTTGATGGCGGACCTTAATACCATGCGCATTCTGACACAGGATGTGACATCTCACTCCCCTTTCTATGCCATCGGACATCCGTTGATCGGCCTTCAGCATGATGTCAACGCGCTGTGGTTCAACGTTACGCAGGCTGATAAGCTCACTGACGACCTGATTCAGCGGCTAAGCCGCTGATCATCGAGGCGTCTTTTCATGCGCTATCCGGCAAAAACTACTTCGTTATTCGTTATCGCCTATAACGAAAAACTCTACCCGCCTGTTCCATTGATGCTCCTCCTCTGTACATTCTACGCCTTTGGCACAATGGTTGGCAAGTTTGGTGGCCCCATAACCCCTTGCAACCAGCCGATCTTTGGCAATCCCCATGCTGACCAGGTAGGCGACCGCCGAATCAGCACGCCGCTGGGTAAGTTTCATGTTGTAATCAGCACTACCCCGCGAGTCCGCATGCGCACTCAACTCAATCCGGACCTTGGGATCGCTGTTCAAAAACGCAGAAATATTACAAATCAACCAAGCACTATACGACTGCCCATTTATCGAATACGTGCTCAATTACACTTGCTTTCAGCCGGAAAATGAGGCCAATGTCGCTAAACTCCTCGACTTTGAACTGTCCGATCAGCACGAAATCATCCTGCGCAGTAAGATAGCTTTTATTGCATTGCTTAAATGGGATAAGGAAGCATTCTTTGACCAACTTGAGGCACTTTCCTATAAACGGCCGGAAGCCTATGCCTGCTTTATTGCCAATCCGTTGATAATACTTTCATACCTGTATCAATCGTTTAGAGGCGAACGTATCGAACAGTCTGCTGCCCGTGAGCTTAACGAATTGCCCCATCGAATGCAGTCAGAAAATCCGCTTGTCACAAATCAGTTGTTTGACTTTTTAATCTAATTTGCAGTAAAGGTATCCGGCAAAGTAGAAATCGCTCGCAGGTATAGGGAGTTCATACATCGTCGACTCGGTCGAATAGGGCCGCGAAGTATGGCCGAGCTTGGTTCCACTGAGCTTATTTATGCCCTTTACCTTTTTGAATGCGGGGAGACAGCTGCGATGAATGAATACCTGCCTCAAAAGCCATTTAGCTATCCGGCTAATCTATTTCACCGATTGCTTCATCTGAACCTACTCATGCGATCGATAAAGCTTGAAAAAGGAGGCGATTGTAAAAAGCTCGGGCAACAGGCTATTGTACTTTGCGAAACACACGGATTTAAGCTGTTGGAAGCCTATTTCCGGATGCTTACCATAAATAAGGTTCCAAAGAACGAGCGGTCATACCATTTTAATATCCTGAAATTCCAATTTACAACATTCGGCTACACAATGGGACTTAAATCGCTTCAAAAAAATACGGTTGAAGCGACAGCGATCTCCCCTGCTTGCGGAATATAGTGTATCCAATCAATATGGGATATTCAGTCGTTTAAATACGAAGTGCCAGAGCCAGATCGGTCCCAAAGCCAACAGTCGCAGAAAGCTGCGCATGGATACGGGGTAGCGTTCCATGCGCTTTCCCACGGCCAAGGCAGCCAAGGCAACCAACAACAAAATGGCGCATACGAGCCAGACAGCGGGTCCGCCGGCTTGTTCAATGTATTCCAGTTGTACGATGAAAAAAGCAAACAACCCGACCGTCAACAGCACCGCATACGACAACGTCGGTGCTAAACGCAGGTAATAATACACGAATCCAGCAATAAAAAAAGACCCCCAATTGAGGAACGTATCATAGCCGCGTGCTTTCAGAAAAGCAATTTCTGGGAAAGGTATCATCCAAACCAACCCTAGCACCGCAAAGAAGAAAACAGGCAGCGCCATGTACTGGATAACCCGATTAGCCGGGTGCCTGTAATGCTGGTTTAATGCTGCAAAATGCACATCCACTTTCCGCTTGGAAACTACCTGCTGTTTATGCTTACTGTTTTGGCCCCCTGACTTACGACTCACAACCTATGACTGACTAATGATTATAACGACTAAACGACTATTTTGCATACGACACCGATCGCGTCTCACGGATTACCGTCACCTTTATTTGTCCGGGATAAGTCATTTCAGTCTGTATCCGCGTAGAGATATCGGCTGCCAAGAGCTCTGCCTGCGTGTCGGATACCCGTTCGCTTTGCACGACAACCCGCAGTTCACGTCCGGCCTGAATAGCAAACGTTTTTTCCACTCCAGGGTATGAAAGGGCCAATTCTTCCAACTCTTTAAGCCGCTTGATATAATTCTCCACCACTTCACGGCGAGCACCAGGCCGGGCGCCGGAGATGGCATCACAGGCCTGCACAATCGGTGATATCAGCGAAGTCATCTCAACCTCGTCGTGATGCGCACCTATTGCGTTGCAAACATCAGGATGCTCCTTATATTTTTCCGCCAGCTGCATTCCCAAAATAGCATGCGGCAGTTCGGGATTATCGTCGGGCACTTTACCGATATCATGCAGCAGTCCCGCCCGTTTGGCGTGTTTCACATTTAAGCCCAGTTCTGCAGCCATCGTTGCACTGAAATTAGCCACTTCGCGTGAATGTTGTAGCAGATTCTGGCCATAAGACGAGCGATAACGCATCCTGCCCACCATCCTGATCAGCTCCGGATGGAGCCCATGTATACCTAGGTCGATCACCGTGCGCTCGCCGATTTCGACGATCTCATCTTCAATCTGATTTTTGGTTTTCGCCACCACTTCTTCAATGCGAGCCGGGTGTATGCGCCCATCCGTCACCAAACGGTGCAATGCCAACCTGGCGATCTCACGGCGTACAGGGTCAAAACCGGAGAGAATAATCGCCTCCGGTGTATCATCCACAATGATTTCTACGCCGGTCGCAGCTTCCAAGGCACGGATATTCCTTCCCTCACGGCCAATGATACGGCCTTTGATCTCATCGTTTTCGATATTGAATATCGAAACTGTGTTTTCAATAGCACTTTCCGTGGCAGTGCGCTGTATGGTCTGTATGACAACCTTCTTGGCCTCCTTTGTGGCGGTGAGCTTTGCCTCGTCTACAATGTCCTTTATCTGGATGATTGCCTGCGAACGGGCTTCCTCTCTGAGGTTCTCCACCAACTGATTTTTCGCCTCCTCTGCAGAAAGCCCGGCAATAGTCTCCAGCTGCTTGATGTGCTGTGCCTTGAGCTGTTCTACTTCTTCCTGCTTCTTCTCGTTTACCTCGATGAGCCGCTCCAAGCTCTTCCGTGTGTTTTCAAGCTCCTGTTTCTCCCGGTTCAGGTTTTCAAGCTTTTGGTTGAGCGACTGCTCCTTTTGCCGGACACCGTTTTCCCGCTGGTTCAGCGCGTTGTTCTTCTGGTTGGTTTCCTTTTCGTGCTCGGCTTTAAGCTGCAGGAATTTCTCCTTGGCCTCGAGCATGCGCTGTTTTTTGAGGTGCTCACCAGCCTGCTCAGCCTCTTTTAGTATTTTCTTCGCCTTACTCTGTGCAGCTATTTCTTGCTTCTTGAATAAGAACCGTAGGGCAAAGCGGCCAACGACCACCCCAACGGCAAACCCTATTATGGTGTATATAATCTCCATATATATTATTTATTTATTTTAGTATTCTTTCGTTAATGAGTTATTCGCCCATTCGCGAAACCTGATCCAAGGTTCACCAAAACCTTTGCATACAGGTCTTCGAACCGGCCTCGTAATATCCAAAATATCAGTACGTTACGACCAAATACACGGCATAAAAAAACCGCAATTAAATTAATCAGGTCTCATGTATTATAAACTTCCTTACACAGGTTTAGCGTATTGGTCATGACCAGATGGCTTCTGCAAAATGGCCTACATCTCGTTTACGCTTTGTGATATTGAAGCGTTAAGTTTAAAATAGTGAAACCCGAATTTAACTGCGGTAAATTCGTTTTAAGCTCTATTAATAAGAACGTTATTTATTAAAGAATTCAGTCAACATGCCATCCAGTTCATTTACAGCTTTAACGATGCCTACTTCGTCAGTACTTGACTTCCGCTCTGCTTTCAACATACCGGTCGCATAATGAAGCACACACATCGATAATAAGTCCTGCTTATCCCTTACCGCATAATTTTCCTGAAATTCCTTAATCCTGTCATTTATCAATTTTGCCGCCCGCCGAATCACTTCCTCCTCCTCCATATCCACACGCAATGGGTAAATCCGGTCGGCGATGTTTATTTTTATGGAAATTTCTCCCATGTTTGAGCTAATTCACTATGCACACTCACCCGCTCATTACCTGAGCAATTCGATACACTTATCTATTTCCCGCACAAAATCGTTAATTTTTTGTTTGGTGTCAAGTATTTTTTCATTTATTCCCCCCGTATCCACTTCCACTTCCTCAAGGGAACGCGCAACCGCAAGCGCTTTAAGCTTTTCTTCCATCTGCTTATTCCTATCGTTGCTCGTGTCAAAGGCCACCTTCAGCGACTGCAACTCCAGCTTCAGCATGTCATTTTCTTCTTGCAAAGATACGCATAAATCCAATAGCTTACGCGTATGCTCCACTATGTTCTCCAACTGTGCCGCTACTGATGACATTATTGCTGTTCCGCTTTTCTTTTTTGCCGTTCTCTTTTTTTCGCTTTCCGCCGCTCACTCACTCACTCACTCACTCACTCACCTTCCCCTCACTTCCGCACCGGCTTCTTTTTCAAAATTATAAATTAATTTCTTAACAATCGCGTCAATCTGTTTATCATTTAGCGTTTTCTCTTCGTCCTGCAACACAAAATGAAGCGCATATGATTTCTTCCCTGCCGGCAATTTATCACCTCGGTACACATCGAAGACGTTGATGCTTTTGATCAGTTTACGTTCTGTCCGCTCTGCGACGGCTTTCAGCGTACCGAAGCTGACCTTCGCATCCACCAATAGCGAAAGATCCCGCTGTACCGCCGGAAATTTCGACACTTCATGATAGGTGATCTTTTTCTTACGGATGGTTTTAAGCACCTGCGCCCAGTCAAAGTCCGCATAAAACACCGCTCCATCGACGTCAGCTTTGGTCAGGTGCACGGCCTTAACCAGTCCGAACGACACCAATACCCTGCCGTTTTTTTCGTAGGTCAGCCCGAACTGGTAGTGACTCTCCGGCGCATCAGACACCGTTAACCCCGAAATAGCCAATCGCCGTATAATACCGTCCACGCTAGCTTTCATATCATAGAAAGATACCGATCCGGACGGATGATTCCACTGTTCGGGCAACTGCCTTCCAGTGATCGCCAACGCCAAACGCTGCGTTTCCATATAGCTCTCACCTGAAAGATGATAAGTTTTGCCAAATTCGAATAGTTTCATATCTGCATGCTGGCGCTTTTGGTTGTAAGACACCACTTCCAACGCTGAAAACAGCAGATTCTGCCGCATCACGTCTAAGTCGGCGCTCAGCGGGTTGACGATGCGCACGGCAGTTGCCGTATCGTCCATGTAAGCCATTTTCGTCAGCGAGTTGGACAGAATTTCACGGTAGCCGTTGCCAACAAGCAAATCCGCTACCTGGTGTTGCACTACTTCATTGTCCGGCTTCGGCGATGTGTTGAGCGAGGCCTTGATCTGCCTTTTGATCTCAATGTTGTTGTAGCCGTAGATACGCAGTACTTCTTCGACAATGTCCACTTCGCGGGTCACGTCCACTTTATAAGGCGGCACCTGCACGTTCAATATACCATCCGATTCATCGAGCACCTTCATCCCCAGCGCCTCGATGATTTCGCGGATTTCACCTTCCGGAATAGCCTTTCCGATTAGCTGCTGCACCCGGGCATACCGCACGTCAATCGCGAAGGGCGCTATAGGTGCTGGGTAGTGGTCCGATACCGGCGTTGATATGTGACCGCCGGCGACCTCTGCGATCAGCATTGCGGCCCGCTTAAGGGCTAGCACGGTCATATCCGGATCGGTGCCCCGCTCAAAACGGAACGACGCATCGGTCTTGAGTCCGTGCCGCTTGGACGTCTTCCGCACAGATACCGGATTGAAATAGGCGCTCTCCAGAAACACCTCAGTGGTTTGCTCGGTAACTCCTGAGTGAATACCGCCAAACACCCCCGCAATACAAAGCGGCTTATCTGCGTCGCAGATCATCAGGTCTTCGATGTGCAGCTTGCGTTCCACGCCATCCAGCGTAACGAATAGCTCCCCTGGCTTTGCAGCGCGTACGATCACCTGGCCTCCGGCCAGCTTATCCGCATCGAACGCATGTAAAGGTTGTCCAAGTTCATGCAGTACATAGTTAGTCACGTCCACCACGTTGTTTATCGGGCGTATGCCTATGGCATTCAGCCGCTCCTTAAGCCAGTCGGGCGAATCACCCACCCGTACGCCGGTGATGCTGATGGAGCTATACCGTGGACAAGCATCTACCGCTTCTATCACCACAGGCACGGGCTTACCATGCCCTTCTTCAAACGCAGAAATATCCGGCAGGCGGTGCTCACCGCGCAGGAAGGCCGCCACATCACGGGCAACACCTAAGTGCGACGCCGCGTCCGCTCTGTTCGGTGTAAGGCCGATCTCGAAGACCACATCGTCCTTTAGGTCGAAGTAGTCTTTCGCGGCCATGCCCACCGGTGCATCAGCCGGCAATTCCATAATGCCGTCATGGGAGGCCCCTAATCCGATTTCATCCTCGGCACATATCATTCCCTCAGACACCTCACCACGTATTTTGGATTTATTGATTTTGAACGGTTCCCCCCCGGTCGGGTAAACGGTCGTTCCGACCGAAGCTACGACAACCCGCTGGCCGACGGCCACATTCGGGGCACCGCACACGATGTGCAAGGGTACGTCTCCACCGATATCAACCGTCGTAACACGCAGGCGATCAGCATTCGGATGCTGATCGCATGTCTTCACCTCTCCGATCACTAACCCGTTTAGCCCACCCGGTATACGTTGCACCACATCAAGTGATTCTACCTCGAGCCCAATATCCGTGAGAATAGCCGAAAGCTCTTCAGGCGTACGGTCTGTTTGTATAAAGTCTTTAAGCCAATTATATGAGATCTTCATCCTGATTCCGGAATTTGTGCAAAGATGGACTTTTTTTCCCGTTTCTCAAACACACTCGGAACACGGATGCCTACAACAACCCGCTATCCCGGAAACTACAATACCCGCTGTCGGCGAAGATCACATGGTCGTTGATGACGAAATCAAACAGCTTGGCAGCCTCAGCCAATTTGTTGGTTAATTGGATATCCATTGTACTGGGCTTCAGCGTACCAGAGGGGTGGTTGTGGGTGAGAATCACGCTGCTTGCACGGTATTCCAGCGCGAGGCGCAGCACTTGTTTAATATCCACCGGTGTAAAGTCGTTGCCTCCTTTTCCGACAAGTTGCTTGGTGATCAGCTTACAGCCGCCTCCCAAAAATAACACCCAGAACTCCTCATACGGCAGATCCTTGTAAACGCGATCCATGTATTCATGCACCCGTTTGCTACTGTTCAATATCGGACGTTCTTCCTTCTTCCGGTCCACCCTGCGTCTGCCCAGTTCCAACGCGGCAACAATGCTGATGGCCTTGGCTTCACCGATACCTTTGTAGTGACATAACTCAGGCACCGACAGCCGTGACAGCTCATTGAGGTCGTTGCCCGCATCATGGAGAATACGGCGGCAAAGTTCGACGGCCGACTCATCCCTCGACCCGCTCCCGATCAGGATGGCCAGCAATTCGGCGTCTGTAAGCGCCCGTCGTCCCTGTTCCTGCAGTTTTTCGCGCGGACGATCTGCTTCTGCCCATGCTTTAATGGTTACTTTAGCTAATTTATCCATAGGTTTATCTAATTACCAGCAAATATATAAAACGCCTTCTGTGTTTTTACAACATTTTACTAATTTTTTTAGTTATTTTTGTGTTATTCTTCGTTTCGACTGATCTTGGTTTCCGGCCATCGGTCTTCCCACTTTCAACTAAAACGTTATCTTTGCAGTCCAATTTTAAAAACATGAGTAAAGCAATTATCAAGACGGAAAAAGGCGACCTCACCGTACAATTCTACGATGCGGACGCCCCGGGCACTGTGTCCAACTTCCTGAAACTGGCCAAGTCAGGCTTCTATGACGGCGTAACATTCCATCGGGTGATACCAGATTTCGTTATTCAAGGTGGTGATCCGACCGGAACCGGCGCAGGTGGCCCCGGATATTCCATCAACTGTGAACTGGACGGCAAAAACCAGTTCCATGATCGCGGGGTGTTATCCATGGCTCATCGGGGCCGCGACACCGGAGGCTCCCAATTTTTCATCTGCCACAGCCGTACAAACACCGCACATCTCGACGGGCACCACACTTGCTTCGGTAAGGTAGTGGAAAATGTGGACGCTATTGACGATATCCGGCAGGGCGACAAAATCTTGGGAATCGACATCATCGAAGAATAAACGAAGCAATGAATCTAAAGGCACTTGTATCTGTCACAGGCAAACCGGGGTTGTTTAAACTGATCGGACAAAACAAAAGCGGCTTCATACTGGAAAGCCTCGACGGGCAAAAAACAAAATCCGTCGTGAACCTTGCCACCACAAAGCTTGCCACCCTGGAAGACATTACCGTCTACGGTAATGCGGAAGAACTGAAGCTTGTCGATATCCTCGAACGTATCAAGGAGCGCGGTGAACTACCGGATGTAAAGTCTGATGGAAGAACCCTTCGCGAATTTTTCAGAGACGTGGCACCGGATCACGACGAGGACCGGGTATATAGTTCGGACATTAAAAAAATCATCAATTGGTACAATATCATTAAAGAACTGCCGCTCTTCCACGAAAGCCCTGCCGAACCGGCGGACGCAGGCCAGACCGGGCAATGAGTTGTTAGAAGCATCATGGAGCCCCTCCATGCCACACGGGTACCGATGTTCGCACATCCGGTACCCGTACAGACCACAAACGAACCGATTAACATCGTGCCCTGCACGTCGAACGAGACGGATTTGCTGAAACACAAGCTGCCGCTCAGAAAAAGAAAATAATCGCAGCTGCGATCGCGAGGCCGATAACAACCATGATCCAGAATAACTTGCTTTCGCGGGACGTATCCGTCCCTTTATAATGATAGTTTCTCTTTGGAATCCTCATAACTTAAGTGCTAACAACCGTTCCTGCTTATTGTTTTGATGATCCGAACGCCTAAAATTCATAAATGAACGCAATAAACTTACTGCTCCGGAAACTGCCCTTCACTCATGATGATAGGGTTCTCCATTAAGTATGCTGAATGCCCGGTACAGCTGTTCTACGAAAAACAGGCGCACCATCTGGTGTGAAAAAGTCATCTTCGACAGGGAAATCCTCCAGTTAGCCCGATGATACACCGACTCATCGAAGCCGTAAGGCCCACCCACCACAAAAACCACGTGCTGCAGACTGCCTACCATCAATTTGTTGAGCTGATTGGCAAACTCGACCGAACGGTATTCCCTGCCCCGTTCATCTAGCAAACAAACATGATCGGCGGGCGACAGGTGTTTCATAATCAACCCTGCCTCCTTCGATTTTTGCTGGTCGGCACTTAGGTGCTTGGTGTTCTTGACATCGGGCAGTGCTACTAGGTCAAAACGGATGTAATGTTTCAACCTAAGCTGATACTTCTCAATCGCCAAGGCAAAACCGGCATCGTCTGTCTTGCCTACACACAACAAGGTGATCCGCATCCGCAAACTTAGTTAAATTGTTTTCTTCTTCCAGCGAAAATGGTTAGAAAACGCAACACATTATAGGAATTACTCTTCCCGCTCAATGATTACGAAAACATCTTCGTTTTCCTTTTTCATCTTGTATCTTTCGCGGGCAATACGCTGTAGCGCCTGGGGGTCGGTATTTAACGCGTGCATTGTTTCGGTCACCCGTTCGATTTCAGAAGTGTAAAAAGCCTTTTCCGCTTTCAATCCTTTCAATTGACTGTAGTAGTCATATTGGGTGGCCACGTCATGCCGGTCGAAAAACAGCATCCAAACGGTAAATGCCACACCGGCAATGATATATTTATTACGGATAACGGATAATAGTCGTTCCATGTCCACAAAATACCATAAAAATATCCGGAATTCCAAATGTACAAACCGCTAAGGCAGCTGCAGCGGCTGCAGCTATTAAAGTCGCGATATACCCGCTTATTTGTCTGCAATGCCCCGCATGCCGTAACATGTTTCGCTATAACTTTACACGATTACGTAACCTTTAAAAAAAACAGAAACATGGATAAGCCCAGAGCTAACACCCTGACAATCGTTATCCCTGCCTACCGCATGCATAGCCAGCTATTCAATAATATGCTGGATGGCATCCGTGAGGAAGATGCCCAAAAGCGCATAGCCGATAAAACCAATCATTTTGCCTGGATGGCCGGAAACCTGGTCAATTGCAGGTACTGGCTGGCCGAGGTTTTGGGCATCCGGGAAAAAGACCCCAACGAGGATCTTTTCAAGGATGCTAAAGCCATAGATACCTCCCTTCAGTACCCACCACTGGAGGAGCTAAAAAAGCAGTGGCATGAGATCTCGCCGCTGCTGTACCGGAAACTATTGTCGGTGGAAGAAGAACAACTTAACGAAGCATATGCATTTGGGATGGACACGCCCTATCTCGAAGAGAACAAACTCAATATGGTGGGTATGAGCCTGGACCGTGAAAGCTACCTGTTCGGTCAATTGGGTCTGATGCGGAAGACGCTGGGATATGAGGGGGTAAGATATGACCTCGACGATAGCCTAAGCTATTAAAAAGGGGGAGCCAGTTGCCTGCACCCCCCTTCGGTATTGTTATTGCGGCGAGCAGCGCTTACTTCGCGAACTTGAAGCTCTTGCCCAGAAACCGCGCATTGCTACCCAATTCCTCTTCGATGCGGAGCAATTGGTTGTACTTAGCAATCCGGTCTGACCGTGAGGCCGATCCGGTTTTGATTTGTCCGCAGTTCAATGCCACGGCCAAGTCGGCTATCGTATAGTCTTCCGTTTCGCCGCTGCGATGGCTCATTACCGACGTATAGCCGTTGGTTTGCGCCAGCGACACCGCGTTAATGGTTTCGGTAAGCGACCCGATCTGGTTTACCTTCACGAGGATGGAATTGGCGGTATCCGCATCAATTCCCTGCTGCAGGCGCTTGGTGTTGGTCACGAACAGGTCGTCGCCCACCAGCTGCACGGTTGCACCGATCTTGCCGGTCAGCAATTTCCAGCCTGCCCAGTCGTCTTCATGCATCCCGTCTTCGATGGAGATGATGGGATATTTCACACTCAATTCAGCCAAATAAGCCGCCTGCTCTTCGCTGCTGCGTACGGCGCCCTTATCTCCTTCAAACTTGGTGTAGTCATACTTACCGTCTTTGTAAAACTCGGAAGCAGCACAATCCAGCGCCAGGTAAATATCGTCGCCCGGCTTGTAACCCGCAGCCTCAATAGCCTTCAATATCGTTTCTATCGCATCCTCGGTACCGTTGAATGCCGGCGCAAAGCCGCCCTCGTCGCCCACGGCGGTAGACAGCCCGCGATCGTGCAGGATCTTCTTCAGGTTGTGGAACACCTCAGCGCCCCAGCGCAATGCTTCCGAAAATGAAGGCGCACCTACGGGCATGATCATGAACTCCTGGAAGGCGATGGGCGCATCGGAATGCGAGCCACCGTTGATGATGTTCATCATGGGGATGGGCAGCGTATTGGCATTGACACCGCCGATATAGCGGTACACCGGCTGGCGGCTTTCCTGCGCTGCGGCTTTGGCCACCGCAAGCGAAACCCCTAAGATGGCGTTGGCTCCCAGGTTGCCTTTGTTATCGGTACCGTCCAGTTCAATCATCACCTTGTCTATCGCGTTCTGCTCGAATACATCGATACCCTGCAATGCATCGGCGATTTTTGTGTTTACGTTCTCCACGGCTTTCAGCACGCCCTTGCCCAGGTACCTGGACTTGTTGCCATCCCGCAGTTCAACCGCTTCATGCACGCCCGTGGAAGCTCCCGAAGGAACGGCCGCACGGCCCACAAAACCGTTTTCAGTAGTCACATCCACCTCTATGGTCGGATTGCCGCGCGAATCCAGTATCTGCCGCGCATGTACATCGATGATCAAACTCATGTAGTCTTCTATTTTTAAAGGTTAACGTTCGTTACTTATAGCTACCTCCGATAGTGTAAAACATACACCACGGCGGCTACCGGTCAAAATTACATAAAAATCATTGCCGTTCCAATATAAGCTCCCCCTTTTCCATCAGTCCGACAAACTCGTCAAACAGGTAACGCGAGTCGTGCGGCCCGGGTGACGACTCGGGGTGGTATTGTACGGAAAACGCTTTCTTGCCTTTCACCCGTATGCCTTCGATCGATTGGTCATTGAGATTCACGTGCGTTATCTCCACCTTGTCGGATTGCTTGATATCGTCAGCCACCACGCCGAATCCGTGGTTTTGGCTGGTGATTTCGCAGCGGTTTGCGATCACGTTTTTCACCGGATGGTTAATACCGCGATGACCGTTGAACATTTTCCGCGTGCGTATATCTACCGCCAGGGCCAGCAGCTGATGCCCAAGGCATATCCCGAAGAGCGGTTTATCGGCGGCCAGGACGTCTTTGACCGTCTGAATGGCGTAGTCCATAGCTGCCGGATCACCCGGCCCGTTGGAGATGAAATAGCCGTCGGCTCCCCACGCATCCATTTCAGCAAATGTGGTCTTTGCCGGAAACACCTTGGCATATACTTTACGGGCATCAAAGTTTCGGAGGATATTCTTCTTGATGCCCAGATCCAGCACCGCTACCCTGAGCGGCGCATCTTCATTTCCATAGTAATACGGGGTCTCCGTAGTCACTTTCGATGAAAGCTCCAGACCGGCCATGGAAGGCACCTGTGCGAGTTGCTTTTTCAACACATCCACATCCAGCGTTTCCGACGAAATGATTGCATTCATCGCCCCTTTATCGCGGATATGGCGAACCAGTGAGCGGGTGTCGACGTCAGAAATACCCACCAAGTTGCCATCTTCGAAGTACGTCTGTATAGAAGAGTCGGCCATCTTGCGGCTGTAGTTGACACTGTAATTCTTGCAGACCAGCCCAGCGATTTGGATCTTGTTAGATTCCGACTCGTTTCCCGCGATTCCGTAATTGCCGATATGGGCATTGGTCGTGACCATAATCTGCCCGTAGTACGAGGGATCAGTAAAAATTTCCTGATAACCGGTAGTTCCGGTGTTGAAACAGATCTCGCCCGTCGTGGTACCGATCTTCCCCGCCGCCTTGCCATAGTACACCGTCCCGTCTTCCAGTAACAATACTGCCGGAAGTTTACTGTAATTTGTCATTCGTTGTTATTGTAATTTGATCGTTGCTTGGAAAAATGCTAAAACGTACATGCATAAAAAAAGCCCTAAACGGGCTAAAACAACTACAAAAACCAAATGCTCCGGAAGGATTGCCGGGCTTTGGGGATTCAGTCATGCAGCATTGTACGTCAAAATTCACGAGGGACAAAGGTACGGATTTTTAAAGTATCTTACAATTTTTTTTGAAGACATGCAGTCGTTAGAACGGTTTGGCTACGCCCCTCCCAGGACCCGACGTACATACTTCTGCTGTACTGCTTTTTATTTGCGCTGTGCACGAATAGGTACACGTGAAACGGGGCGTCCCGGAGCTGCGGGGGCAGCGGCACGGACAGGTATCCGCTGCTGCGGATGCATCCGTCGGTGTTCCGGCCGGCAATACCTTTTTCCGGGCTATACACGACCAGCACCACTTGGTCGGCCGGTTTGGCCATGGGATTTTCTTCGCTGGAAAAATAGATTTCCAATACCTCCGGGCTGAGCACCACATCGCCGATCTGCAGCGAAGGCAACATGCCGGCGCTTATCATCACGCGCCCGGGCACAATGTGTTGCTCCGGATAGTGGCCTTCAATAGCATCCTGCATCAGCTTTTTGAGCGCTTGACCGAAGGCCTTGCTCTTATTACCTGCGCCGTGGCCTAACCAGCTTTCAGCAACGATGGCGCGCAGCGGATTGAGGAACGCCATGCCCAGGCGCATCCGCTGCTGCACGAAAGCGTTTTCAGTTACTTTTTTATTACTTCTTGTGTGGGTATAACCGTTATGATTTATCACACAGCCGGGGCATAAGCCGCTAATCGCAAAGCAATCAGTGACTGCCTGCTTTGAATGCGGGATAAATGGCTGCGACGCATGTCACGGTGCAAAAATCAAAGAGGGATGATTGGAAAGCAGGCGCCTGAATTTACGCCTGCTTTACCCGAAAATTTCAACCACACGCCCTACTTGTCCGTCTTCAAGCCGCACTTTGATGCCGCGTGAATGATAAGCCGCGGAGGTGAGGATATCCTTTACCACCCCTTCGGTGCGTTTTCCCGTACGCTGGTCCTTTTTGAGGATAATGGCCACCTCCAGCCCGGGATAAATATCTTTACGCTGCTTTCCGTCCAACTTTCCCCCTCAGTCTGCTACCGCCTGCTTCAGCCACGAGTCGTGCACTACAACCTTGTTCCAGAATTTGGAATACTTTTCGATCGCTTCGAGGTGGATAGGATGTGTCTCGTATGTGTCGATATCGTCCATCGTATCGAAGTACACGAGCAGGTTATACGTAAAGCTGTTGTCGACCACGTCTCGTTGATGGGTCTGGGCTGCACGTCCGTAGTGCAGCGACTTAATACCGGGAATGGTTTTCAGCTCTTCGAAAAAATTGGCAAAATCGTTGATCTCCTGTTCAGAAAGCCCATCGTTGAGCCAGAATAGCACATAGTGCGCGATTACTTCTTTGTTTTCCATGTTTGTCGTTGAGGTTTCTTGTTTTTCAGTGGTTTCACTCGTGTTTTGATTGGATGTTGAAGGGGCACATGCGGCAAGCATTCCTCCTACTGCTCCGGCGACAGCCACTGCTGCACCGGCTCGTTTGATAAAATGACGTCTTTCCATTATGTTATTTTGCTTTTTGTGATTCTACAACGCATGCTATTTATTCACGATTTTCATGATATCGTTGCCAAAGACGAATACCATCAAAGCCAACAGGATGAAAAAGCCCGCAATTTGTGCTTTTTCCAGGAACTTCTCGCTCAACGGCTTGCCCTGTATCATTTCGATCAGCAAAAACACCACGTGCCCACCGTCCAACGCCGGAATGGGCAGCAGGTTCATCAGGGCAAGTGCCATGGACAGCACGCCCACTAAGGTCCAGAATCTTACCCAGTCGACCTCCGAACCGAACATCGTTGCGATACCCACCGGTCCGGCTATCGCTTTGTCGGCCCGCAGCTCACCCGTCGCAATTTTCCCCAGACCCTGTGCGTTGACCACGAGCATCTCCCATGCTCTGGAAGCTCCGATGGGCAACGATTCGAGTAGGCTATAGTGTGTAGTGACGTAGGGGAAGTCGGTATCCCGATTGAAATAAAAACCCAACGTGCCTTCTTCCGGAACCTTTGCATAGATGGTAGCCGTGTCTCCTCCCCGAAAAACCAATAGCTCCGCCTCTTTTTTGGCATGGCTGCCGATCTTGCTCTTCAACTGATCCCAAAAAGGCACCGCCTCTCCATTCACCGCGAGAATGCTGTCTCCGCGGCGGAGGCCCGCTTTTTCCGCGGCGCTTCCCGCAACCACCGAGTCTACAGCCATAGTACGGTGCCGAAGCTCGACAAATTCGTTGCGGTCGTAATCGGCCACGTCATTCATAATGTCACCCGGCACCGTAATGAATATGGTCTTCTCACCGCGCTCCACGGTCAGTTTCGTGTTTCCCATAAGCACTTTCGCGCCGACCAGGTCATTAAACCGCAACACGGGTTGGCCATCGATCTCCGTAATTCGGTCGCCTGGCTGGAGTCCAATTTTCTCACCGATAATGCCCGGTGTGATACCGTTCACCAATTTTGTGTTGTCTACGTATGTTTCACCATGTTTGAACGTAAGCATCCAGAAGATAAATATACCCAGGATGATGTTGACGATAATACCTCCCAGCATCACGATCAGGCGCTGCCACGCAGGCTTAGAACGGAACTCCCAGGGTTGCGGCTCCCCCTTCAGCTGCTCTGTGTCCATCGATTCATCGATCATTCCGGCTATCTTCACATACCCGCCCAACGGCAGCCAGCCGATGCCGTACTCCACACCCTTGTAGTTAAACTTGAACAGTTTGACGCCCCACGCGTCGAAAAACAAATAGAATTTCTCAACCTTTATCCCAAATGCACGTGCTGCCAGGAAATGTCCGAGCTCGTGCAATACAATCAATATGGACAAGCCCAGTAACACTTGCCCCACCATTACCAATACACCCATTTAATTTATTTTGCTATTTGATATATTCCTTTACTTTTTGTTACCAGACCAGCTGCGATTTCCCGGCTTCTCCGGTCGGCTTCAACGTAATCGACCAATGATGGTACGGCGATGTGCTCGCAGACTTCCATGGTTTCACTGATGATGTCGCTCATTTGGAGAAACCCGACCTCTCCTTTCAAAAACGCTGCCACGACTATTTCATTGGCAGCGTTAAGTACGCAGGGCATGCTACCGCCTGCCTCCAATGCCCGGTAAGCCAGCGCCAGGTTAAGGAACGTGCCGGTGTCAGGCTGCTCAAACGTAAGCGCTGGAAATTCGGCAAAATTGAACCGTTTGAAGTTGCTCTTCGCCCTATCGGGATAGGTGAGCGCATATTGTATCGGCAATTTCATGTCGGGAAGCCCCAACTGTGCCTTTATACTGCCGTCGCCAAATTGCACTAGTGAATGGACAATGGATTGCGGGTGCACGATCACGTCAATTTGTCGTGCCTGCAATTTGAACAGCCATTTTGCCTCGATCACCTCCAAGCCTTTATTCATCAGCGTGGCGGAGTCTATGGTGATTTTAGCGCCCATCACCCAGTTCGGATGGCGCAGGGCCTGCTCTTGGCTCACCGTCGATAAATACTCCCGGCTTTTCCCCCGGAAAGGTCCGCCGGATGCGGTAAGGTATATCTTCTCTATAACACTATGTTCCTCCCCTACGATGCATTGGAAGATGGCCGAATGCTCGGAGTCTACCGGCAGGAGCTTCACCCCGTGTTTGGCTGCTAAATCCATTACCAACTGGCCAGCTACGACTAACGTTTCCTTGTTTGCCAATGCTACGTCCATCCCTGCCTCAATGGCCGCCAGTGTCGGTCCGAGACCTGCAAAGCCAACCAGTGCGCTGATCGCGATGTCTGCTCCGCTGTGCTGGATGGCCTCTTCCATGGCATCGCGGCCTGCGAACACCGTTGTTGGTACACCTGACAAAGCCGCCTTCACTTCATGGTATTTTCGTTCATCGGCAATAGCCACGGTTTTCGGCCGGAACTCGATCGCCTGCCTGATCAGCAAGTCCGAATTCGTGCCGGCACTAAGCATCCGGATCTCAAATCGTTCGGGACAAGCCCGCACCACTTCCAATGCTTGCGTACCAATGCTGCCGGTAGCACCCAGTATGGCTATTTGTTTCTTCTTTTCCAAAACGCGTTCTGTCTTCTGTGTTTCTGGCTTTCTGCGATGACTGTTTGCTTTTTTGCGCTCTCCGCTTACTCACACGTTACTTGCCCGCTGATTACTGACGACAAACTATATGATATTTTTCATTACCCGAGGGTCGTCCCCGCCATGATAGTCGGCCATCATATCCCGGTAAGCTACCGCAATAACGACACTCGACAGCGGCCCCACCAAAAATGAATTGACCAAACTTAGTACCGTTGACACCATCGGAAATCCCGTATAGTTGAAATACAAATATAAAAGGTGCAAAATGGCAAAAAATGCCAATATGAGCAACAACTTGGTCACATTTCCTTTGGTGAGCGCAAAACTCAGCCGTAGCGCCCTGAAGGGGCCGGCTTGCCGTTCAATGATAAAGAACGGGTAAAATGCCACCCTGAGCAGGAAAATAAAAATCACTACTGCCGAAATTGCACGGGCAATGTTGACCATAAGCGACACGTCTACGCGGGCATAAACCAACGGAAACGCCACAAGGGAAATAACGAAGTAAAATAACAATGCGAGCAGTGTGATACTGAACATGCCGGTAAAAAAGTATAGCAGTTCTCTAGTGCTTGGTATGGTACCTGTCAAGTGCACACGCTCTTTCTTGTCGATCAGCGTAAAAATATACTTGAACAGCGTCAGCTGCGTGCCGAAATACAGGACAGCAAACAGAAAAGCCATAACGACGCTGAGAAATGCATTTACCTCATTAAAATAAAAAGCGAGAATCCCAGACGTATTAGATGTAAGGAACAGCAAAAAGCAGAGTCCTGCGATGGAGAAATAGTATTTCCTCAGCAGGTCCAGCGACCGGTTGATCACGTCATTTACGGCAAATGTACTGTCCTTCAGAAACTGAATCATTTGGATTGACGAAAACTTACTGCAAAGGTGGGATAAAGTTTCCGCTTCTCATAGCCAATTACAAGAATGCAAAAAGAAATGAGGCCTTTTGCGGCTATTGCTTACTTCTTGACAGCGGCAACGTAAAGTAAAAAGTAGATCCCGCGCCAAATTTACTACTGACCTTCAAACTGCCGTCATGCCGATCAACAATCTGCTTGGTTAGGTATAATCCTAGCCCCAAGCCGCTGATTCCCTTATTTCCGTCGGCGCGATAAAATCTTAGGAAAGCCTTTTGCTGCTGCTCTTCAGTAAGACCAATTCCATAATCCTCAACGCTGAAGGTCAGTGATTCATTTGATCTGAACAGCTTGACATTTACAAGGTCAGCATTAGGAGAGTATTTAATGGCATTGCCTATCAGATTGATCATTGCTTGTTCGATCCGTTGCTTATCGGCTTCGACAAAGACGGGGGCCGGCGGAACTTCGCTTACTATTTTGTGCGTTGCATGGGTATGCTTAAACGTTCCAACAATATCCTGGACCAGGTCCGACATATCAAAGGTTTCGATATTAAACTCGAGCTTGCCGGCTTCAATCTTTGACATGTTTAGCATATCGTCTACCAAGGTATTCAACCGCTCGACCTGAATCAGTGACTTCTCAAGGAAGCGCCGTTCTACATCATTTTGTTGACGCTTTGTCAATACCTGCAAAAATCCCTTTACGGACGTCAGGGGCGTTTTCAGTTCGTGGCTGGCTATCGCGATAAACTCGTCCTTTTGGGCGCTCAGCAATCTGACCCGTTCGAATAGCTGTGCATTGTCGAGCGCTACTGCCACCTGTGAAGCGATGCTGCCTATGATGTCTTCGTGTTCTGATGTAAATTTGCCAGGCTCGGGGTGCCCAAAGAACAAGCCGCCAATCACAATTCCCGAGTTCAGAATGACCGGCATCGATAGATAGCTGACAACACGGGGATATTGCTCGGGCAATCCGAAATGAGTCGGATACTCACTGAAGCGCGGGTCTCCCGTAATATCATGCAGACGTAACGCACCTTGGCCTTTGAATGTTGGGTGGAAAATAGCCAGATTGCGCGGGATGGAGATTTTCTCAAACGAAATTGGGCGTATACCAGATGTCACATATATGGTAAATGCTTCATGCTCAACAGCATCAATGTTATAAAAGAAAGCCCCGAAAGCAGCGCCGGTAATTTTTGTGGTTGCCTCGGTTACACGCTGTAGAATCGCTTCGATGTCCAATTTTTCGGAAATTCCCTTTCCTATCGCATTTAAGGTTTCCAGGTTCTCGGTATATCTTTTGATTATTTCCTGCGCCTTGACCTGATCGGTGATGTCGCGCGCTATTTTAGACGCACCTACGATGTTCTCATTTGCATCTTTTATGGGCGATACCGTCAGCGACACAATGATTTCATGCCCCGCTTTATGACATCGCATGGTCTGGAAGTGATCGACCTTCCTTCCGTCTTTTATACTGTCTATAATTCGGTGTTCTTCATTCCTGCGGGAAAGCGGGATTAGGGTGGTAATGGGCTTTCCGATGATCTCATCCTGGCTGTAGCCAAAAATCCGCTCGGCGCCACGGTTCCAGCTGGTGATTGTTCCGTCCAGGTTCTTGCTGATAATTGCATCATCCGAAGACTCCACAATGGCGGCGAGCATGGCATTGCGGATGTCCTGCTCGTGGGTTTCCGTAACATCTATCAGCGTGTTATGCGCGCCAGTCAGCCTACCATTGCTATCAAATAGCGGTCGCGGAAACACCCTCAGGTTCCTGAAAGAACCGTCAGGCCTTTCTATGGTAATCCGGCGGTTTTCATACGGTATACGCTCTTTGAGCGTCAGCGCCATTGGGCAGGTATCCAACGGCATTGGTCGGCCATCAGGAAAATAAATTTTCCAAGAGCCGCACCACAGATCCTTCCCGATTTGGGGTGCTCTTCCCCATAAAGCGACGGCGGCTCTGTTATAAAACGTAACATAGCCATTATGGTCACATGTATATATGGCAATAGGCGACTCGTCAAACACCTGTTGTAGCTCGGTCATAAATTAGTTGCCATTTTAGTTGGCAAAAGAAGTATATTAAAATAGTTAATCATCACATATTTTGCAATAAAGTGCACAATGGCTTTCGGCTGCATATCACAGGCCGCTTATCTCCGTTAAACGGTTTTTCGGGCGGTCCCAATGACCACGCCGCAATCTGCATAAAATTCAGTGTGAAGACCTTTGCAAAGGTACACATTAAATCATTATAAGTACTACGAATATTAATGAGAAAGCTAAGAGTGGATCAACGTTAAAACCCTACAGGTGAGCGACGCGTTGAATGATTCGGACACGTTAAATGATTCCAAAGAATTCTCCTAAAGGGTTCTTAACGAAAAAGCACTTATGGATATTCATAAGTGCCTTATATTCAAGTGGAGGATACCGGATTCGAACCGGTGACCTCTTGCATGCCATGCAAGCGCTCTAGCCAGCTGAGCTAAACCCCCGCTTTTTCGGACTGCAAATATAGCGATTAGAAAAAATTATCCAAGAAAAGGACATATCTTTTTTCGGCATTTGCCTCCGTAACATTGGTTTAGATATCCAGATGCCGCTGGGCAAAAAGCAGCAGACCATTGTTTCCTTTGATATTCAGTTTGGTACGGATATCTCTTCGGTGCGTTTCGATTGTTAGCGGACTGACGAAAAGCTGCTCAGCGATTTCCAGCGTCGTTTTGTTTTGCCGGACCTGCCGCATAATTTCCACCTCGCGCTTGGTCAGGTTGTATTTTTGCCGTATGCGTTTATGAGTGTCTTCGTTCAGTGCGGAAGCGTGCACAGCATGTGCCTCAAAATATTGGCCCCCGCGGTAGATTTCCTAAATAGCACGGGTAAGCACGATGGCATCAGAATCTTTAGGCATGAAACCAGCTACAACGATGGCGCGCAACGATGCCTGCAACGATGGGGTGTAATACATGGAGACGACGAGAATTTTCAGGTTCGGCTACATCGACAGGGCTTTCGCAGCCGCTTGCTGCTCGTCAATCTTCGGCATATCAGGTCCATGACAATGACATCAGGTTTGTGGTGTTGCAAAAGCTAGAAGCCTCTCTTCCATCACGGGCAGTGCGCCATACGGTAAAACGCGGATGGTTTTCAAGGATGGACCGCAGTCCGTCGACGAAAAGCTGGTGATCATCCACCAGCAGGAGGTTAATCTTTTGTGGGTTAATCAGCTTATTTTCCATTCAATGGCAAAGGTATTTGTCCTTATTTCAGCGCTGCCGGCATTGGCTTTTCCAGTAAATACTGATAATAAAAGCGGTAGCGCTCCTTGCGGTCGTACGCCGACTTTTCCCGGGAAAAACCGTGCCGGCTACCGGGATAAATCATCAGTTCGAACGGCATGTCGCGGTCGGTCAGTGCGTCTACCAGCTGGATGGTGTTTTGCATGTGAACATTGTCATCCATGTCGCCATGCAAAATGCGCAATACGCCTTTGTAGTTGTCTACATAAGTAAGCACCGAGCCGTTTTTGTATCCTTCAAGATTCTCTTGCGGCGTGTCCATGAATCGTTCGGTATAATGGGTATCGTAAAGCTCCCAACTGGTGACTGGTGCCCCGGCAATGCCGTAGTCAAAATAGTCAGCGCCCTTTGTCAGGGCCAAACAGGTCAGATAACCGCCATAGCTATGGCCGGTAATCAGCAGTTTATCGTTGGCTACCCAAGGTTTGCTTTTCAACCATTCGGCCGCTGTGATATAGTCTTCCATTTCCCAATGCCCAAGCTTGCGGTGCATCAGTGCCACCCCCTCCTTGCCGAAGTGCCCGGAAGCCCGATGGTCTACGCTGATCTGGACAATCCCCTCATTAGCCCAATGCTGATTAGCCGTGCCCTTCCAGGTATTGCGGACTGAACCAGCATCCGGTCCCCCATAGATACTGAAGATGACGGGATGGGGCTTGGTTTCGTCAAAATCAGTAGGCCAGGTGATCGTTGCCGGTAGCTGGTAACCATCAGGCGTGGGGATGGTGATCAACTCCGTCTTCGCAAAAATATAGTCGTCGAAATCGCCGGCTCTACTATCTGCCAATTCCCTGATCAATTTGCCTTTATTGTCCATCAATGCAACTTTCGTCGGGGTGTGCACATTCGAGTACATGGTGATGAAATGCCTGCCGTCGGGTGCCACGGACACTTGGTGCGTATAGTCGCCGAATGTAAGGCGTTTAAGGTTCTTGCCGTTGTAGCTGACGCTGTACAGGTCTACGGTTGCTGAGTGCTCCTTGCGGGCGGTGAAGTAAATCACCTTATTTTTTTCATCGACCAATTCCAAGGTGGACACCTGCCACCTGCCTTCGGTAATGGGGTTGACCAACGCCCCGTCCAATGTATAGAGGTAGTAGTGCGCCCAACCTGTTTTGTCGCTTTTCAGGATATAATGCTTATTATCCTTTAGATAGGTGATACGTTCGCTATGGCTCAAATCTATCCAAGCATCCTGACGCTCGTCGTAGATTTCCTTTTTCAAACCTGTGGAAAGGTCTACCTGAAAAAATTTAAGGATGGTCTGATCGCGATTCATCCATTGCACCATTAGGCTGCTGCTGTCGAAGCTCCAATAAGGCTGACCAAAATACTGGTCGTCTTTTTCATTGAAATCCGCCCACACCACATCACCGCCCTCTACGGGCACAAACCCGACCTTCACCTCGGGGTTGGGGTCGCCGGCTTTCGGGTACCTTGTTTGCTCGAGATATCCGTGTTGACCGCTGGAGCCATAAATCGGAAACATAGGCACCTTGGTGTCGTCAAACCGCATGAACGCCAACGTTTTGCTGTCCGGCGACCACCAAAACGCCTTATACCGGCTGCCACGCCCCAGAATTTCCTCGAAATAGACCCATGACGCCCATCCGTTGTAGATCACGTCGGTGGCGTCTGACGTGTATCGGATTTCCCTTCCATCGCTTACGCGCACGGCGTACAGGTCGTTGTCGCGCGTAAAGGCCACGTATCGATTGTCAGGTGACAACGTAGGGTTCTTTTCTTCGGTTTCAGGTGACCGTGTAAGCTGCCGAGGTGAGTTTCCACCCTCGCGGATGTAGATATCGTTGTCCTTGACATACACTTCAACGTCGCTACTGGGGGGTGGTGTGTATGGCGTGCGGGCTCCGGTTTTGACATGCACCAGGGATTGTTCCCGGCTGGTCGCATCAACTTCGATGTAATGCATTTCATCTGCCCAGCCACGTATGGTATTGATTGACTTGGTGAGTGAAGGTTTAAGGCCGAGCGATTGTTCTAAATCCAAGCGCTTGGTTTGAGCAGCTATATTGGTGATAAACAACAAACAAGCGCCTGCAACAAGGTATAATTTTCTATTCATATGTGTACTTTTGGTCTTAAAGCGAATTGCTGTGCTAAGGTAGTAAATTTTACTACTTTCCTGAAAATACCGCATATGCCAATAACAGTAACTGGAGATTGAACCGTTACACCACGATATTTACAATCCGCCCTTTCACGTAAATCACCTTACGCACCGGCTTGCCTTCAAGGTAGCGTTGCACGTCTTCGTTGGCCAGCACGGCTTTCTCTACTTCCGGCTGCTCCAGGTCAAGCGGCAGCGTCAGGTTCATCCGTGTTTTCCCGTTTACTGATATCGGATATGCAAATTCGTTTTCTACCAGGTATTCGGGATTGAATACCGGATAGTTGGCGTATGCGAGCGCTCCCGGCTCATTGCCCAGCAATGCCCATAACTCTTCGGTGATGTGGGGCGCGTATGGATGTAGCACAATGCAAAGGTCTTGTAAGATGGCGCGCTTGTTGCACCTCAGATCGGTCAGTTCGTTAACACAGATCATGAACGATGAAACCGATGTGTTGAACGAGAATCGCTCAATGTCGTCTTCAACCTTTTTAATAATCTTATGCAGCGCCTTCAGTTCGGACCGGCTGGGGGCCTCATCACTCACCGCAAAGTTGCCCTCAGCATCGTGGAACAGCTTCCAGAACTTGCGCAGAAACTTATACACGCCCTCTATGCCGTTGGTATTCCAAGGCTTGCTCTGCTCCAGTGGACCCAGAAACATTTCGTACATACGAAGGGTGTCGGCACCGTATTGCTCAATAATGTCATCGGGATTGACCACGTTGTACTTAGACTTCGACATCTTTTCCACTTCGTGGCCGCAGATATATTTACCGTGTTCGAGGATAAATTCCGCATCGGCAAAATCCGGCCGTAACTGACGGAATTTATCAAGGTTAAGCACGTCATTAGTGACAATATTTACATCAACATGCAACGCAATGGTGCGGTACTCATCTTTCAATCCCTGAGAAACGAACGTATTGGTACCTTTACCCGCTTCATCTAACACGCGGTATACGAAGTTGCTCCGTCCCTGGATCATCCCCTGGTTAATCAGCTTCTTGAAGGGCTCTTCCTCGGATACATATCCTAAATCTTTTAGAAATTTGTTCCAGAATCGACTATAAAGCAGGTGACCAGTGGCGTGTTCCGAACCACCGATGTAGAGATCTACGTCTCGCCAATAATCGATGGCTTCTCTGGACGCGAATGCCTCGTCGTTTCGTGCATCCATATAGCGGTACCAATACCAGCTGGAGCCTGCCCAGCCCGGCATGGTGCTGAGTTCATAATCGTACTGACCGCGGTATTTCCAGTCTTTTGCACGGCCCAGCGGTGGTTCACCGGTTTCAGTGGGTAGGTACTTGTCGACCTCTGGCAGCAATAGGGGCAATTCGCCCTCGTCGATAAGCTGGGGCAGTCCGTCTTTGAAGTAAACCGGCACCGGCTCCCCCCAATAGCGTTGGCGGCCGAACACCGCATCGCGCATCCGGTAGGTAATGGTAGCCTCGCCGGCGCCGATGGTTTCCAGCTTTGCTATGAGAGTGGCTACGGCTTCGCTGTAGGTCATGCCGTTGATGATGCCAGAATTGATATAGCGGCCTTCCTTGGTGGGATCGGCCTGCCCGTCCAGTTGCTGGGCATCCGAGATGGGAATGATCGGCAACCCGAAGTGGGTGGAGAACAGGTAATCGCGCTGGTCGCCGGACGGCACGGCCATTACGGCTCCAGTACCGTAGCCAGCTAATACGTAGTCCGCAATCCAGATGGGCACTTCCTCGCCCGTTAGGGGGTGGATAGCATGACTACCGGTAAAAGCGCCCGATACCGCTTTAACATCGGCCATGCGGTCCAATTCCGACTTCTTCTTGGTCTGTGCGATGTAGGCATCCACCGCTGCCTGTTGCTCGGCAGTGGTGAGGGCCTTCACCCATTCATGCTCTGGGGCGAGTACCAGTGCATTCACTCCGTAGATGGTATCCACGCGGGTTGTAAACACTTGGATCTGGCGTTCGCCCAGTGAAGGTACCGCGAACCGCACGCTAGCCCCTATACTTTTGCCAATCCAATTGCGCTGCATTTCTGCCAGCGGCTCCGGCCAGTCGATGCTATCCAGCCCTTTAAGGAGGCGCTCGGCATATGCGGTGATACGCATGCTCCACTGCATCATTTTTTTCTGTTCTACGGGGTATCCGCCTCGCTCCGACACGCCATTGATTACTTCATCGTTGGCCAACACAGTACCTAGCGCCGCGCACCAGTTGACGGTGCTTTCACGTAAGTAGGCAAGCCGGTATTTCAGCAGTTCCCGGTGTTGTTCTGCTGCGCTAAACGCCTTCCACTCACCAGCCGTGAACGTCAGTGCGTCGTCGTCACACGCCGCATCCACTCCATCCGATCCGTGCGCTTCGAAATGAGCCACCAGTCCAGCAATGGATACCGCCCGGTCTTGCGCCTTGTCGTACCAGGAATCATACAGTTGCATGAAAATCCATTGTGTCCATTTGTAAAACGACGGGTCGCTCGTGCGTACCTCCCGGCTCCAGTCAAACGAGAACCCGATGTTATCGAGTTGCTCACGATAGCGCTTGATGTTTGCCTCGGTTGTCACGGCCGGATGCTGGCCCGTCTGGATAGCATATTGCTCGGCCGGTAGACCGAACGAATCGTACCCCATGGGATGCAGTACATTGAATCCTTTCAACCGCTTATATCGAGCAAAGATGTCGGAAGCGATGTATCCAAGCGGATGCCCCACATGCAGGCCCGCGCCGGACGGGTAAGGAAACATGTCCAGCACATAATATTTCGGCTTGTCAGTGGTGTGATCTACACGGAAGGTCTGATTTACCGCCCAGAACTGCTGCCATTTCTTTTCGATGGTTTTATGATGGTATTCCATGATACGCCCGGTTTAAAATAAGAACGGCGAAAATACAATTTTTCAGGCAATGGAGGTTATCAAACCGTTAAATTTGCCATAATCAAGTAACAAAATGATGAAATTTTTCGACCGCGATTCACAAAGATATTATCTTTGCTCGCGGTTATGCGTACAAGATTGTTTTGCTTTCTTGCATTCGTTGCCTACGTCAACACCATCTTCCACCAAGAGGGGCATACGCATGGTTGGGGTACCGACCAGATCATCGATGGTGCGCCGTTGGTCGAGATCATCCTTGAGGACGTGCTCGAAATCCCCTGCAGCGATAATGAAAGCCTGTCGGATGACTTCCAATACGATGACTATCGCCCCGCGTCTTCCAAGTGGTTAAGCATTGTGCCGCCCGAAAAGGAAATCGGGCTTAGCCCACTACAGACTGTCGATATTTTTCAATACATTACCCGGCTCGAACTGAACACCAAAATCACTTGCCTGCTCGGCTATTACAGTTTCCTTTTCCGGCTGAAGCCGTTCTGAACCGGACGCCAATCTTCAGATAAACGTTAGTCAGTTTACCATTTTTATTGGATCTCAAGCCTTCAAATCTGGCGTACTGCCACCGATTTCGGATAAAGATTTGTTATTGAAAACATCACCATCTAAAACTTGAATACTACGATGAATACTAATACTTTGACACGAGCATTGCCCGCAATAATTGTACTGGCTGTCTTTATCAGCGCATGCACCGGTGATGCAAAAGAAGCCGAAAGCCTGACCAATATTCCTCACACGCCTGTAGCAGAAATCATTGAACTTGACACGACGATTCATCAAGACTATGTGGCCAGCATCCACGCCTATAAGAATGTTGAAATACGTTCGCGGCTGAAGGGATTTCTCGACAAGATTTACGTAGACGAAGGCAGTGAAGTCGCGCAAGGCCAGCCACTTTTTCGGTTGAATGACACCGAGTACCGAGCAGAGTTGGCCCGTGCCGAAGCGGTACTGGAAAATGCCGTGGCCGACCGGAAGACCAAGGCGCTTGAAGTGGGCCGCACAAAGCTGCTGGTAGATAAGAACATTGTTTCGCCTACTGACCTGGAGGTCGCCGAGGCGCAACTGAGCGCAGCTGATTCGCGGATCAAGGAAGCGAAGTCTCAACTTCAGCATGCGAAGACACAACTGGCCTACACGACCATCCGTGCCCCCTTTTCCGGCCGCATAGACCGCATTCCCCTTAAAGAAGGCAGCCTGCTAGACGAAGGGACATTGCTTACGTCCATCTCCGACCTCAGTAAGGTCTATGCTTATTTCGAGATTTCCGAACAGGAGTACCTGGCCATTGTAGCAAACGAAGGTGTGCGCACCGCCGATCCCAGCATGCCGGTGCAACTTACCCTGGCCAACGGCATGGTCTATCCCCATGAAGGGAAAGCCGAATTTGCCGAAAATGAATTTGAAGAAACCACGGGCACGATTTCACTTCGCGCGCTGTTCCCCAACCCCGACGGACTGATCAAGCACGCGGCGTCCGGCAAGGTGAGCGTACCGATGCAGCATGGACAGAACTTGGTCGTCCATCAGAAATCGGTTTTTGAGATTCAGGATCGCACATATGTATACAAGGTCGGCGAGGACAGCACGGTCACCATGGTCCCGTTCAAGGCTGGGCTGCGCGTAGGACATTACTACTTAGTGGAAGACGGCCTGAATGCCCATGATAAGATTGTTTTCGAGGGTGTGCAAAACCTTCGGGACGGGATGAAGGTCGCTCCGCAGATCGCTCCCTCCAGCGACCGCCACAGCATAGCCACTGCTGCCAACTAAACGACCCGAGTATCATAAAACACGTTATTTTTTTCAGAATACGGACATGCTTGAGACATTTATTAAACGACCGGTACTGTCGCTGGTCATATCGTTGCTTATTACCTTATTGGGATTGCTTTCCCTCTTTACCCTTCCTGTTACCCAGTTTCCCGACATCGTTCCGCCGTCGGTGGTAGTCACCGCCAACTACACCGGTGCCAACGCCGAAGTGTGTACCGACGCAGTAGCGATTCCGCTGGAACGTGCCATAAACGGGGTGGCGGGCATGACTTACATGACTTCGGTGTCCACCAACAACGGCACCACGCTCATCCAAGTGTTCTTCAAGGTAGGCACTGACCCCGACATTGCAGCGGTAAACGTACAGAATCGTGTGATGACCGTGCTTGACGAATTGCCTGAGGAGGTCATTCGGGCGGGGGTAATCACTGAAAAAGAGGTAAACAGTATGCTGATGTACCTCAACATTTTCAGCGATGATCCTACGGCCGACGAACGCTTTATCTATAATTTCACAGACATCAACATCCTGAAGGAACTGAAACGCATTGAAGGTGTGGGCTTCGCTGAGATCATGGGTATGCGCGATTACGCGATGCGAGTATGGCTTAGACCGGACCGGATGGCGGCATACGATATTTCCAGCGAAGAGGTCATTGCCGCCCTTCGCGCCCAGAACGTCGAGGCTGCGCCCGGGCAGACCGGTATCGGTTCAGACCAACGTATCAATATGCAGCAATACGTATTGCGCTATCCAGGAAAATTCTCCGAACCGGAAGAATACCGGGAGATTCCTATCCGCGCCAATGCCGATGGGTCCATCCTCCGCATAAAAGATATTGCCGATGTAGAGTTCGGCTCACTGGACTACGAGATGGAATCGCGAACAGACGGACGCCCCTCGGCTTCCATTATGATGAAACAACTTCCCGGATCAAACGCACAGCAGGTGATCGAAAGTGTCAAACGGCGAATGGAAGAGCTGAAAGCATCATCGTTTCCACCCGGCATGAAATACACGGTCAGCTATGATGTGTCCCGCTTTCTTGACGCGTCGATAAGCGAGGTGGTGCGTACCTTGGTAGAGGCATTCCTGTTGGTATTCCTTGTTGTGTTTATCTTCCTTCAGGACTTTCGCTCCACGCTGATTCCTGCATTGGCGGTGCCCGTATGTCTTGTAGGCGCCCTTTTCTTCATGCAGCTGCTCGGTTTTTCCATCAACCTGCTTACGTTATTTGCTTTGGTATTGGCCATCGGCATTGTGGTCGACAATGCCATAGTCGTTGTGGAAGCCGTCCACGTGAAAATGGAGGAGGAGCACCTGCCCCCGATGGAAGCGACTTTGGCCGCGATGAAGGAGATCGGCGGAGCAGTGGTCGCTATTACGTTGGTGATGTCGGCAGTATTTGTGCCGGTGGCGTTTCTTTCAGGTCCCGTGGGGATATTTTACCGGCAGTTTTCGCTCACGTTGGCCGCTTCCATCGTTATCTCCGGTGTCAATGCGCTTACGCTGACCCCGGCACTATGTGCGCTCATCCTGAAATCGCCACATGATAAGCCCGCTCCTAAAGGCTGGCTGGCCTCGTTTTTCCGGCGATTCAACAAGTGGTATGGCAAGGTGTCTTCCAGCTACGCCGGCCTGATCGGCAAAATTGCAGGTCGCCGCGCAGTAACGCTCGCATTACTAGCTGCATTCTTTGCAGCCACTTGGGGAATCAACAGTATTCTTCCCTCCGGCTTCATTCCCACGGAAGATCAAGGGATGATATATGTAAACGTCACAACGCCACCGGGAGCAACGGTAGACCGCACGATTGCCGTGTTGAACCAGATCGACTCGATCAGCCGGCAGCATGAAGCTGTGGAAACCGTATCAACGCTTGCGGGGTACAGCATCGTGACGGAGGTGACCGGCGCTTCATACGGCATGGGAATGATCAATCTTAAAGCCTGGGACAAACGTAAGCAATCCGTGGCAGACGTAATCGAGTGGCTTGGCGAAAACACCGGTCATCTCATGGATGCCAGCATTGAGTACTTCCCCCCGCCCACCGTACCGGGTTTCGGCAATTCCAGCGGCTTCGAGCTCCGCCTGCTCGACCGCACGGGTACCGACGACCTGCAACGCACCGCCGATGTGCTGGAAGAGTTCCTAAACGCGCTGGAAAAAGCACCCGAGGTAGGCGGCACGTTCTCCACGTTCGACCCGCGATTTCCGCAATACCTCATTCAAGTAGATTATGATATGGCGGCTAAAAGAGGCATCAGCGTCGAAAACGCGATGACTACATTGCAAACACTGATGGGTAGTTTTTATGCCACGAATTTCATCCGCTTCGGCCAGCTATACAAAGTGATGGTACAGGCTGGACCGGGATACCGCGAAAAGCCAGAGGACGTCTTGAAACTGTATGTAAAAAACAACACCGGAGAAATGGTTCCCTATTCTGCATTCATCACGATGGAACGTGTATACGGCCCTGAACAAGTGACCCGGTATAATATGTTCAGTTCGGCACTCATCAGCGGTGATGCGGCCCCGGGTTATAGCTCCGGGCAGGTGATCGAGGCTGTGGAACGGATCGCCGCAGCCACCTTACCGCAAGGGTATGGCATCGAATGGTCGGGCATGACACGCGAACAGATTCTCTCGGGCAACCAGGCTGTTTACATCTTCGCGCTGTGCCTGCTATTCGTCTACCTCATTCTGGCGGCACAGTACGAGAGCTTCCTGCTGCCGCTGCCCGTAATCCTGTCGCTACCTGCTGGTGTGTTCGGAGCCTTTCTATTCCTCAAACTCTTGGGCCTGGAGAACAACATTTACGCACAGGTCGCACTCGTCATGCTGATCGGGCTTCTCGGCAAAAATGCAATCCTCATTGTTGAATACGCCATTCTCCGCTACAAACAGGGGGCTACTCAGCTACAGGCTGCGATCGAAGGATCCGTGGCGCGCCTCCGGCCGATTTTGATGACATCGTTTGCCTTCATTGCGGGCCTTCTTCCCTTAGCCATGGCATCCGGCGCAGGTGCGCTGGGCAATCGTTCCATCGGGACAACGGCCGTGGGCGGAATGGTCGTCGGCACCATCATCGGTGTGATTGTGATCCCGGGGCTTTACGTACTTTTCACTTCCCTGCGCAAGAAGAAAGTGATCAAGACTGGAACGGCAGGTTTGCTGCTGGTGTGTGCGCTTGGACTGCTGTCGGGTTGTGCAACCCGCAAGCCGGTTACCGATCTGAAACATCGTATACTGCCGGCTTCCTACCAGGGCCGCACCGATACAGCCAACACGGCATACACCCCCTGGCAGGACTTCTTCGACGACCCCCACCTGATCGGCCTGATCGATGAGGCATTGCTCAACAACCCTGATATGGGCCGGGCGTTACGGCACGTCGAGATCGCTCAGGCCAATCTTCGGATGCGCCGTGCGAGGCTTTTTCCTTCGGTTGAGGCCCTGGCAGAGGCCGGCCTCCGAAAATACGGGTTTTACACCATGGACGGAATTGGCAATTATGACACAAATTTTTCCGAAAACCTGGAAGAGGATGAGAAATTACCTGACCCGCTGCCTGACTACTTCATCGGCTTCCGCACATCGTGGGAAATTGACTTGTGGGGCAAACTAAAGCACCGGAAACGGGCCGCATACCAGCGCTTCCTCGCCACGTATGAAGGACGTCACCTGGTGAAGACTGCCCTCATCGAAGAGGTTGCTTCTGCTTACTATGACTTGCTGGCGTTAGATAGCGAATTGGCGATTTTACGGAGCAACATCCAATTGCAAGAGGAGGCGCTGGCTATCATCAGGGTACAGAAAGACGCCGGGAGGGCCGACGAATTAGGCATACAGCAGTTCGCTGCGGCGGTACACCGTTCCAAAGGGCTGGAACAGGAGGTGCTTCAGCGGATCAACGAAACAGAGAACCAGTTAAACTTCCTGCTAGGCCGTTTCGGCGGCCCAATTAGCCGAGACACCGCCGGATGGACCGTAGCGGCAACGGATACGGTCATTCCTGGCATACCCACGCAATTAGTGTCCTTCCGGCCGGACGTTCGCAAAGCCCGACTTGAGTTGCTCGCACACGGCGAAGAAATAAACGCCACCCGCGCCGAATTCTTGCCGTCACTGGTACTTTCACCTTATGTAGGCTTCCAAGCGTTCGCGCTTGACAGACTCATCTCAGCTCCAACATCCGTCGCTTATGGTCTGTTGGGGGGACTTGTCGCACCAGTGTTCAATCAGCGTGCAATCCGGTCTGCCTATGAAACGGCCAAGGCGGAATACGGCGTCGCTTTTCTGGACTATGAGAAAACGGTGCTTAACGCGTGGAAAGAAGTGCAAACCGGTCTGACAGCGCAACGATACGTCCAGCAGCGCTACGTGCACAACATCGAGGAAGTGACAGCACTACGGCGGGCTGTAGACGCGGCGCATGAACTGTTCAAGGCCGGCCGTGCGTCTTACCTGGACATAGTCACCGCACAGCGGAATGCGCTGGATGCAGAGATCAATCTGGTTAAAACCCGACATGAAAGTGCTATTACCAAACTTTCGCTGTACAAAGCGCTAGGGGGCGGATGGCAATAACTTCACAGCTACCGCGTTTCTTCGTATATAGGGTCGATTGCATTTTTTGCATTAGGCATAGTACATATATCGACCCAATTTACTACTTTCGCAGCAAATAGATCGGTAAATGGACGTATACGAAGCAAGTACATCCAAGAAAAAGACGAAGTCGGTATATATCTCAACCGTTATCAGCATTGCGTTAGTATTACTGATGACTGGGTTGTTGGGGCTGTTGCTTGTGCACGCCAAGAACCTGTCTAATTACGTCAGGGAGAACATCGTTCTGAATATCATCATGAACGATGGGGTGAGCGAAGGGAACGTACTGGCCTATCAGAAGAAGCTGGAGTCGGATCCTTATGTTTTACGCTCACAATACATTAGCAAAGAACTGGCGGCCAAGAACCTCTCCGAGGAGCTGGGGGAAGATTTCGTGCAGTTTCTCGGGCACAATCCGCTGCTTTCATCCATTGACATTTACCTGAAAGCCGAATATGCCAACACCGATAGCATCGAGAACTTCATAAAAAAAGTGTCTACCAATGATATGGTCAAGGAAGTGGTGTACCAAGAGTCACTCATTGATATAGTCAATAAAAATATTCGGACAATCGGCATCGTGATCCTGGGTTTCACTGCGCTATTGCTTATTATCGCGGTTGCACTGATCAACAACACGATTCGGCTGGCGATCTACTCGCAGCGCTTCCTTATCAAGAGTATGCAGATGGTTGGTGCCACCAAAGGATTCATCAGGCGGCCTTTTTTGGGATATGGCATTCTCCATGGGTTGCTGGGAGCGCTGATCGCCATCTTACTCTTGCTGCTGACCCTGCATCTCGGACAGCGGGAAATCCCCGAACTGGTATTTCTTCGCAACTGGCTCGAGTTTATCGCCATATTTGTGATTGTGGCGCTGTTAGGCATTCTCATTTCGGGGTTGAGCACGTATTTTGCCGTAAGCAAATATTTACGACTGAAATCAAACGAACTGTACAGATAAACACAGCTTATGTCTTCATATAAAAAAACGCAAGCACCCCAAAAAGTTTCTTTCGTATTTGGTAAACGGAATTATCAGCTCTTTTTAGTGAGCATTGGTGTGGTCATCCTCGGCTTTGCCCTGATGACAGGTACGGAAGATATCTATAGCTTCACCAAAATCACACTGGCCCCCCTGGTGGTTGTCATCGGCTTTGCCTTGGGTGTCGTATCTATTCTAATAAAACCGAAAAAACCGGATAACAGTCAATGACATTAATTGAAGTAATTGTGTTGGCCATCGTCGAAGGCCTCACAGAGTTCTTGCCGGTTTCGTCAACCGGCCATCTGATTATTGTGACCGCACTCATGGGCGTTTCGCCAACGCCGTTTGTCAAGCTGTTTACCATCGCCATCCAACTGGGCACCATCCTTTCGGTGTTGGTATTGTACTACCGTCGTTTTTTCCGCTCGCTTGGCTTTTACTACAAACTGGCTGTAGCTGCGGTTCCTGCAGCGATACTCGGCTTTCTGTTCAGTGACGAGATCGACGGGCTGCTGGAAAGTCCTATGGTGGTTGGCATCACCCTGGTAATCGGCGGTATTATCCTGCTATTTGTAGATCGCTGGTTCAACAAACCAACCATCGCCGATTCAGACGATGTCAGCTACTGGCAGGCGTTGAAAATCGGCTTCTTCCAATGCTTAGCGCTTATACCAGGCACGTCACGCTCAGGGAGTACCATTGTGGGAGGAATGACACAGCATCTTACACGAAAGGCGGCAGCTGAGTTTTCATTTTTCCTTGCCATACCCATGATGTTCGGTGCTACTGTACTAAAACTGAGGGACCATTTCGGTGATGGCCATGAGCTTAGCGGAACGGAGATCAACCAGCTGATTATCGGCAATCTAGTCGGCTTCGTTGTAGCCATCATTGCGATTAAAACATTCATTGGCATTGTTACTAAATACGGTTTCAGAGTATTCGGCTGGTACCGGATCATTGTAGGTGGCACCATCATCATCCTGCTGCTCAGCGGGCACAGCTTGCAGATTATCTGACACGGATGGAAAATCGCATAAAGCGTGCGTTCAACTTCGCTGAAGGCGAAGTACTGTTGGTTGACAAACCGCTTCGGTGGACCAGCTTTGACGTTGTCCGGAAAATCCGGAATGCGATCAAGCCCCTGAAAGTGAAAGTGGGCCATGCGGGTACGCTAGACCCGTTGGCTACAGGGCTCTTGGTGATCTGTACGGGCAAATTCACCAAACGGATCGACGAATTCCAGGCACAGGAAAAAGAATATACCGGTACCATTACCTTGGGTGCCACCACCCCTTCTTATGATTTAGAGCAGGAGATCGACCAGCGATTCGACTTAACGGGCATCACCGATGACCAGATCAAGGAAACTGCTGCTTCTTTCGTGGGTGAAATCCTGCAGACTCCCCCGGCTCATTCGGCAATAAAAATGGATGGTGAGCGTGTATATGAAAAAGCGAGGCGCGGAGAGGTGGTGGAAGTCAGACAACGACAGGTCGTTATCCGTGAATTCGAGGTTGCAAGCATCGCACTCCCTGCGGTTAGCTTCAGGGTAGTTTGCAGTAAGGGCACGTATATCCGGTCGCTGGCATATGACTTCGGGAAAGCATTGAACAATGGCGCACACCTGAGCGGTTTGCGGAGAACGAGGATCGGAGCTTTTCTTGTGGAAGATGCGTGGCAGGTAGCTGATTTGGTGAAACACATAAAGGACGTTAGCTTAGTGGCAGCGCATGAAGATATACAGAAACCTTGAGGACTTCGTCCCGCTGGATCGTGCTGTGGTAACCATTGGTACCTTTGACGGGGTGCATGTGGGCCATCAGAAAATATTGAGCACGCTGAAGGAATCTGCAAAGGCGATCAACGGAGAGACCGTTTTGCTTACCTTCTTTCCACATCCGCGCATGATCCTCCATCCGGAAGACGACAGCTTGCGGCTTATCAGCGATATTGAAGAGAAAGTACAGCTGCTGGCTGACGCGGGTATAGATCATCTTATTATCACGCCCTTTACGCGTGACTTTTCCAACCAGTCGCCGGAGGAATATATACGGGATGTGCTTATCGGTAAAATCGGCACCAAGAAAATCGTCATTGGATATGATCACCGCTTTGGCAAGGACCGGCAGGGATCACTGAAGGATTTGCTCGACCACGCGGAAATCTATGGCTACACTGTTGAACAAATTCCGGAGCAGGATATCAACGACGTTGCGGTTTCCTCGACAAAAGTTCGCGAAGCACTCATCAAAGGAGACATTGACGCGGCTAATAAGTACCTTGGATATCCCTTTCAGCTGACCGGCAAAGTGATCCGCGGCAACCAGCTGGGCCGTAACATAGGTTATCCCACAGCCAACCTTCAAGTACAGGAACCGCACAAGCTGATACCGGCTTATGGCATCTATGCCGTAGAAGCCGCCATCATCGAACCAATGGAGATCAGAACAGGTCCGTATCAGCCCGCTCTTGCAGAACATATTGTCAAAGGTATGGGCTACATCGGCACCCGACCGACAGTAGACGGCGTAAGCAGGAGCATCGAAGTGCACTTGTTTGACTTCAACGAGGATATTTATGGAAAAATTTTACGTGTAAAATTTCTCCATTTTATCCGGCATGACCAGTGGTTTGAGAGCATGCAGGAATTGATTGATCAAATGGAAGTGGATGAGAAAAAGGTAAAAGCTTTTTTTAGCGGGAAGCCTTCTATGCACTGAAATACGCCCTTACATTTTTTCCTTCCACCCAATTCATATACGCCCTGTTGACCACACGGTTGCCGCCCGGAGTGGGATAATCGCCGGAAAAGTACCAGTCTCCTTTATGATCAGGACACGCAACATGTAAGTTTTCCAGCCGTTGGTAGATCACTTCCACTTCCGCTTTGATCCGGTTACCCCGGATGATACCGGCAATTTCCGTGGAAATCTCCTCATCCGTAAACGGCTCGTAGATGGCTTTCACGTAATTTTGCACTTCTTCTCTGGGCATCTCCAGCGAAGCGAGGCACTTCCGGTAAACTTCCTCTACCACATGGCCCATTCCCCGCTTGTATAGCAAAGATACTGCTGCCTCAAATGCGACGAATTCGCCCAACCGAGACATATCGATGCCGTAGCAGTCGGGATACCGAATCTGGGGGGCCGACGACACGATAATGATTTTCTTGGGATTCAGGCGATCGAGAATAGTCAGGATACTTTGCTTGAGTGTCGTGCCCCGCACGATGGAATCATCTACGGCTACAATGGTATCTTCGTGATCCTGGACGATGCCATAGGTCGTATCATACACATGCTGTACCATATCCTGCCGGTCGGAATCCTGGGTAATAAACGTCCGTAACTTAGCGTCTTTGATATTCAATTTCTCGAATCGGGGCGAAATGCTAAGCATCTCATTCAGTTCTTCATCCGAGATTTTGTCAGCCCGGTTGAGCAGCGTATCCTTCTGAAGTTTGCGTACATATTCGTTTATTCCCTCTTCAAGCCCATAGAACGCAACTTCGGCCGTATTGGGGATATAAGAGAATACGGTATTTTTAATATCATAGTTGACCGCTTCCAGTATTTGGGGGCACAGCAGGCGGCCGAGGTATTTACGCTCCCGGTAAACGGCAGCATCGCTGCCCCGGGAAAAATAAATGCGTTCGAACGAACATGACTTTTTCTCGACAGGTTCGCGAAACATCTCCTCTGTAATCGTGCCGTCTTTTTTTACGATAAGTGCATAACCCGGTTGGATTTCCTTGATTTCGCCAAAGGGCACGTTGAAAGCAGTCTGTATGGCAGGCCGTTCGGAAGCCACCACCACAACTTCATCATTGACATAGTAATACGCAGGCCGGATACCTACGGGGTCACGCATGACGAAGGCGTCGCCATGCCCGATAATTCCGCTAATGGTATACCCCCCATCCCAGGTTTTGGCCGATTTGCGCAGGATGCGGGCCACATCTATGTGCTCCGCGATCAAGGCGCTGATCTCGACGTTGCTATATTCCTGCTTCTTGAACTTATCAAACAGTTCCTGGTTTTCGGAATCAAGAAAGTGGCCAATTTTTTCCAACACGGTTACCGTATCCGCTTTTTCCTTGGGATGCTGGCCTAATTCATAAAGTTGTTCCAACAGCTCATCCACATTGGTCATGTTGAAATTCCCTGCAATGACGAGATTGCGTGTCATCCAGTTATTCTGGCGCAGAAACGGATGGCAACTTTCAATACTATTTTTGCCGTGTGTTCCATATCGTAGGTGGCCCAGCAAGACTTCACCGGTAAAGCTGACATTATCCTTGAGCCATTTACTATCTGCAAACCGATCGGGATAGGCGCGCTGCACGGTAGCAAATTTCTTCTGCACGTACTCGAAGATGTCAGCTACGGCATTTGGCGCCATGGAACGATAGCGGCTGATGTAACGATTGCCGGGCTTCACATCCAATTTGATCGTGGCAATACCGGCGCCGTCCTGGCCCCGGTTGTGCTGCTTTTCCATTAATAGGTACAGCTTATTGATACCATATAATGGTGTACCGTATTTTTCCTGATAATATGATAGGGGTTTTAGCAGGCGAATTAGTGCGATACCGCACTCGTGTTTAATTGCGTCACTCATGTTATGCGTTCGGGTGCTGCAAAGATACACAATTTTTGGATAGCAAACTTACAACCCGGTTTTCTTAATCTAGTTTAAGACATCGGTTGATCACTCGGCTGCAACCCGAATCGAGTACTGACGACAACCGCCCAACATCACGATATTGATATCATTTTTGCAAGGGAAGTGCAGCCCTGGTCAATCGGCAATTGATGTGGAAAATTTAACTCCTACCCTAACAATAACTTGCCGTTGAGCTTAACTCATCGTTAGGGTTTCCACCAAAAAAGACGTAAGTTTGTTCTGGTAACTTGGTTACCTCCATACTATCTGGCAAGCGATGTATTTGATTTTTGACACTGAAACAACTGGGCTCCCTAAGCGCTGGGACGCTCCTATCACGGATACCGACAATTGGCCGCGTTGCATACAGCTTGCCTGGCAGCTGCATGACGCCATGGGCAACCTGATTGAACACCGGGATTATTTGATCAAACCCGACGGATTCAACATCCCCTTTGATGCGGAGCGTGTGCATGGCATTTCGACCGAGTTGGCCGAGGAACAGGGGGCTGACCTGCGTAGCGTACTCGAGGAGTTCAGCCAAGCGTTGGCTAAAACCAAATTCGTGGTAGGCCAGAACATCGGTTTTGACGTCAACATTATGGCCTGCGAATACCACCGGCTGAACTTGGGCAACCCGTTGGCCGGGATGCCCGTATTGGACACCTGCACCGAAGTAACGGCCGAATTGCTCAAAATCCCCGGCGGCCGGGGGGGCAAGTATAAATTGCCAAACCTAACCGAATTGCATCAGTATCTTTTTGGCATACCCTTCGCTGAAGCGCACAATGCCACCGCCGATGTGGAAGCGACGACCCGGTGTTTCCTTGAACTAATTAAGCGGCAAGTGTTTACACCAGCGGAGCTGCAAGTGGACACCGGATACTTTCTGGAGTTCACGCAGTGCAATCCCGACCCAATCAAGCCTATTGGGCTCACACATATTAATTTAAAAGCGGCTTCGGATGACATTAGGAAACGCCTGCAAAGTCGGCAGCAAACCGCAATCCCCACACAAGACCTCGAAGCCAATAAGCGCGATATGGCCGCTGTGGATTTCGTGCACCTCCACAACCATACGCAATTCTCGGTGCTGCAGTCCACCATATCAGTCGGCGACCTTGTACAGGCGGCGGCTGCACACCGGATGCCTGCAGTAGCAATCACCGACCATGGCAACATGATGGGTGCCTTCCACTTTGTTAGTCACGTGCTCAACCACAATAAGGCGGCGGAAACCAAGAATAATGCCGCCATTGAAAAAGGAGAGGCACCTACAGAAGTCATCATCAAGCCGATTGTCGGCTGCGAGTTTTTTGTTTGTGACGACCATATGGACAAGACTAGGAAAGACAATGGGTATCAAATGGTCTTCCTTGCCAAAAACAAAAATGGCTATCACAACCTGGCGAAAATGTCGTCCATAGCCTATACCAAAGGATTTTATTATGTGCCACGTATTGATCGCACTGTTATCGAGCGCTATAAGGATGATATCATTGTGCTCTCCGGCAACCTATACGGCGAAATTCCCAACAAGCTACTCAACATGGGGGAAAACCAGGCAGAGGAAGCGCTGCTCTGGTGGAAGCAGACCTTCGGTACCGATTTTTACATCGAGGTGATGCGGCATGGGCAGGAAGATGAAGATCGGGTAAACCAAAGCCTCGTGGCACTGGCAGCCAAGCATGATGTAAAAGTGGTAGCCACCAACAATACATACTACATTAAGAAGGAAGATGCCCACGCGCACGACATTTTGCTCTGCGTAAAGGACGGCGAAAAACTGACGACACCCAAGGGGCGCGGGCGCGGTTTCCGTTTCGGCCTGCCCAATGATGAATATTACTTCAAATCGGGCGAAGAAATGAAAAAGAACTTTGCTGACCTTCCTGAAGCTATTCTTAATATCCAGGAAGTCGTCGACAAAATCGAACCCTATTCGTTGTACCGGGATGTGCTGCTTCCGAAGTTTGAAATACCCGAGGAATTTCAGGTAAGCGAAGACAACCTTGACGGCGGTAAGCGGGGCGAAAACAAGTACCTGCGGCACCTTACTTACGAGGGTGCGAAAAAGCGGTATTCTGAAATCACTTCTGAGATCCGGGAGCGGCTAGACTTCGAGCTGGCTACCATCGAACGGACAGGCTACCCCGGCTATTTCCTAATCGTGCAGGATTTCATCGCCGCAGCGCGTGACATGGGTGTGTCGGTCGGGCCCGGCCGTGGATCGGCGGCAGGATCGGCTGTAGCCTATTGCTTGGGTATCACCAACATCGACCCCGTCGCCTATGACCTGCTTTTCGAACGGTTCCTCAATCCCGACCGGGTATCCATGCCCGATATTGATATCGATTTCGACGACGAAGGTCGGAGCCGTGTCATGGATTATGTGATCAACAAATATGGCGCAAACCAAGTGGCCCAGATCATCACCTACGGCACCATGGCTGCAAAGTCATCCATACGCGACACGGCTCGGGTGTTGGACCTCCCGTTGTTCGAAGCCGACAAGATCGCCAAGCTTATCCCTAACCTGAAGCTTAACAAAATCTTCAACATGGATGCACAGGCGCTCAAAAGCGCACTCCGTTCCGAAGAGCTTGAAAATGTGCAGCAGTTAGTATCCATGGCACAAGGCACGGGGCTTGAAGCTGAGACAATCAAACAAGCGCAGGTACTCGAAGGGTCCCTCCGCAATACCGGAATCCATGCCTGTGGAGTTATCATCACACCTGATGACATCACCAATTTTGTTCCTGTAGCCACGGCAAAAGATTCTGACCTGTATGTAACTCAATTTGATAACTCAGTGGTGGAAAGCGCCGGGCTGCTCAAAATGGATTTTCTTGGCCTCAAAACCCTTACACTTATCAAAGACACCGTGAAGATTGTGAAACATCGCCACGGCATCGAACTCAACCCGGACGATTTTCCAATAGACGACCAAAAAACATACGAGCTCTTCCAGCGCGGCGAAACCATCGGCATTTTCCAGTACGAGTCGCCGGGCATGCAGAAGTATATGAAGGAACTCAAGCCTACAGTATTCGGCGACCTCATCGCGATGAATGCACTATATCGGCCCGGGCCTATGGAGTATATCCCCAGCTTCATCCGTCGCAAGCATGGGCTGGAACCCATTACCTACGACCTGGAAGCTTGTGAGGAATTTCTCAAAGAAACCTACGGCATCTCAGTATACCAAGAGCAGGTGATGCTGCTCTCCCAGAAATTGGCAAGCTTTACGAAAGGTGAGGCCGACGTGTTGCGGAAAGCCATGGGCAAGAAGCAACGCGATGTACTGGACAAGATGAAAACCAAATTCATTGACCAGGCGGCTTCCAACGGACATCCTCCGAAGGTACTTGAAAAAATATGGAAAGACTGGGAAGCATTTGCGAGCTACGCCTTCAACAAGTCGCACTCCACCTGCTATGCTTGGGTAGCTTATCAAACGGCTTATCTAAAAGCGCATTATCCAGCGGAATATATGGCTGCCGTGCTTTCCAACAACATGAACGACATCAAACAGGTCACATTCTTCATGGAGGAATGCAAGCGCATGGGGCTCCAGGTACTTGGACCGGATGTGAACGAGTCGTACTATAAGTTTACCGTAAACGAAGAAGGCGCCATCCGCTTTGGTATGGGTGCCGTTAAAGGTGTCGGTGCCGGAGCGGTAGAAACCATTGTGCAGAACCGCAAAGACGGACGTTACACGTCAATTTTTGATCTGACAAGGCGCATCGATCTGCGCGCCGCCAATAAAAAGGCGTTTGAAAGCCTGGCCTACGCGGGGGGATTCGACGGCTTTGCAGGCACCCACCGTGCACAATATTTCCATACAGACGGCGACGGTGGCTCTATACTGGAAAAAGCGCTGAAATATGGAGTGAAGTACCGGGAAAGTGAAAATTCGGCTCAGGTAAGTTTGTTTGGCGGCAGCAGCAATACCCCGATTCCCGAACCTACCCTGCCTTTCTGCCCAGAATGGGGATTGATTGAAAAGCTGAAATATGAAAAAGACGTTATCGGAATTTACCTAACCAGCCATCCGCTCGATAATTACCGGTTTGAAATCAACCATTTCTGTCAGCACCCGGTCAAAATGCTCACCTTGATAGATAAGATCAAAGGGACGGACGTAGACGAAGAGACGCGTGAGGAATTCAACAAAATCAGAAACCGGGAATTGATCATTGGCGGTATGGTCACTACCGCCAGCCACCGTGTCACCAAAAACGGGAAGCCTTTTGGTGTGATGGTGTTCGAAGATTATTCAGATGCTTACGAGATCGCATTGTTCGGCGAAGACTATGTGAAAATGAAAGGCTATCTTCATGAAGGGTATTTCATTCAGGTGCGGGGCATCATACAAGAGCGGTTCCGGCAAGCGGGAAACTGGGGCTTTGAGGTAAAAAGCATCCAGTTGCTTTCCGACCTTCGGGATAAGCTGGCCAAATGCCTTACAATACAGGTGCCGCTGCATGAGCTGAACGACAGCTTCGTTACCCGGATTCAACAACTCGTCAGTACCAATATCGAAAAGCATGAAAGCAAGACCTGTCAATTGCGGTTTGCTGTGCGCGATTTCGAATCGGAAATAAGCATCGAAATGCCTTCTAAAGGGTTGAAAATTAGTCCCAGTAACGATTTTATCGAGGCACTGACTGATATGACGGGTGTCAACTACAAGTTAAATTAGTGTCAGAATGTCGGTAATGTATAGGTGGCAAAGAATTTGATCCGTATCTTTGTGGCCGGCGGTCGATGATCAGCCGCCTGGGCAAAAGTAGCAAATAACTGAAGTAACATACGCTGAAAGCAACAAGCCGCTGGCTTATGGCTCTAAGCATAACAAACTAACATCATGGCATTAGAAATCACAGACGGCAATTTCGACCAAGTCGTATTGCAATCCGACAAACCCGTATTGGTAGATTTTTGGGCAGAATGGTGCGGCCCATGCCGTATGGTAGGCCCCATTGTGGAAGAGTTGGCCAAGGAATATGACGGGAAGGCCGTCATCGGTAAAGTGAATGTAGACCACAATCCTGACATATCGGTAAAATACGGAATCCGCAATATTCCAGCATTGCTGTTTTTCAAGGGTGGGCAGATCGTCGACAAGCAGATCGGCGCGGTACCTAAGTCCGTTTTGACGGACAAACTGGAAAAGCAGCTATAATCTGAAAAAGCAGCTATAATACGTTATTGCATCGAAAAACAGTAAAGGACACTCAAGCGTGTCCTTTTTTGTTTCACGACCTGAACCATCAGTCGGATTCCCGCAGACCTGCTGTTCGCAATGATGGCGGTGACAAGGAAAAAGGGTCGCCAACGCGGGATACCGCCATCAGTGACGCGGTAATACCGGAATGGTTAGACATCACATTCCAAAACAATAGCCAAGACTCTCTTGTTTAGCCTTCCAAACAGCATCCGACGAAGATTTGGCGAAATACAAACAGCACGATGGGATCATGCATGCCATAAGCACTTGTCTTATGCACACGCCAAAACTGGCGGTATTCGCATATTTTGCGTATGTTTGTGAAGTGAATTGATTATGCTAAAGCAGACCTTACAACAGAAACTATTACAAAAGCTGTCCCCTCAGCAAATTCAGTTTATTAAGTTGCTGCAGGTACCTACGGTATCATTGGATGCACGCATCAAGGAGGAACTGGAAGAGAACCCCGCATTGGAGGATATCAGCCTTGCCAACATGAATGAGCCCGCCGAGGATTATCCGGACAAAGATCCGGACGAGGAAAGCTTTAGCGACAATGAGCAGTCGACCGAGATGGACGAATTCAACGTAGATGATTACCTGCAGGCAGACGATATCAACGACTACGGTTCCAGTCAGAACAATAACAGTGATGACGACGATGACCGCAAAGAAATCCCCATCGCCATCCAGGATTCGTTTTTCGAAAACCTCCAGCAACAATTGGATCTTCTAGCCTTGTCCGACAAATATTTTCTTATCGGACAGCAGATTATCGGCAGCCTCGATGACGACGGATACCTCAGGCGCCCCATATCATCCCTCATCGATGACCTGGCCTTTTCCCAAAACGTCATCGCGGAGGAACACGAAGTGGAAGACATGCTGAAGGTCATTCAGGAATTCGATCCGCCAGGCATTGGTGCCCGCAGTCTTCAGGAATGTCTACTTATCCAACTCCGCAAAAAAGATCAGGACAACCCGATCATCAAGAAGGCAATGGCCGTTGTAGAAAACCACCTGGATGAATTTACCAAAAAACATTATGACAAGCTCGAACGCTCGCTCAACATCACTTCGGACGAATTGAAGGATATTGTAAATGAAATACTTAAGCTGAATCCGAAACCTGGCGATTCGGGTGCGGTTGCCGGAAAGCAATTGCACATCATCCCCGACTTTCATATCACCAACAACGAAGGTATACTCCACCTAACGCTAAACGCCCGCAATGCACCCGAACTACGGGTAAGCCGGACCTACCAGGAGATGTTCGACCACTATGACAAAGCGTCCCAAAGGGACAAGAAGATGAAAGAGGCGGTACAATTTGTCAAGCAGAAACTCGATTCGGCAAAATGGTTTATCGATGCCATCAAACAGCGTCAACAAACGCTACTGAAAACCATGAATGCCATTATGGACTACCAGTACGAGTATTTTCTTACGGCAGACGAGCGTAAATTGAAACCGATGATTCTTAAAGATATTGCCGATCGTATAGACATGGACATCTCCACCGTATCCCGGGTGGCCAATTCGAAATACGTACAGACAGAATTCGGCACGTTCCTCTTGAAGTCGTTCTTCTCTGAAGCAATCCAAACCGACAGCGGCGAGGAAGTATCCAACAAGGAGGTGAAGAAAATTTTGGAAGAATGCATATCTACCGAAAACAAGCGGAAACCATTAGCCGACGAAAAGCTTACAGAAATATTGAAAGAAAAGGGCTATACCATCGCCCGCCGCACGGTGGCGAAATATCGGGAAGCAATGGGGATACCTGTAGCTCGATTGCGAAAACAGCTTTAATCACGATAAACTAAACGCCTAAGTATGAAACATTCATTTTTTCTTGCCGCAGCCGCCTCAGCTTTGCTGGGATGCACCGGCTCGCAAAACGGCACCACAACGACACCGGAAGCTTCCGGTGTACCCGAATTGACGCTTTCGTGGAAAACGGACACCGCATTCACCGGGTCAGAGTCAGCACTATATGACCCGGAAGCCGATATCATCTATGTGTCCAATGGCAACACCAAAGCTGCGGAAAAAGACAACGACGGTTTCATCTCCATCATGAACACCGATGGCACCATCAGGGACCTCAGATGGGTGGAAGGTGATCTTCATGCACCCAAAGGGATGGCGTTGCTCAATGGCAAGCTATACGTTACCGACATTGACGCAGTAAAAATAATCGATGTGGCTTCGGCAGCCATTGAGCGGACCATTCCAGTGGAGGACGCCGTATTTCTGAACGACATGGCCACGGACGGCAACCAGCTGTACTTTTCAGACACACGTGCGGGCAAAATCTACCGCATGACGACCGATGGCAACTATACCGTTGTTTCATCCAGCACGCCTAATGTAAACGGACTCGAATGCCATAACGGCGTTTTGTACGCGCTGGATGGAGAAGGGTTGAAGCGATTCAGCAACGACGACCAGTATACACCGGAGGTTATCAACAGTGAAGTAACCGGAGGCGACGGGTTGATAATTCTTAACGACAGCACCTTTGTGGCCAGCAGATGGCATGGGGAGATTTTTTTCGTCCGTGGCACCGAAACTACTGTAATTCTGGACACACAGGCTGAAAAATCCAACACCGCAGATATCGGCTTCGTACCGGAAAAAAACTTGGTCATTGTGCCTACCTTCCTCAAAAATGAAGTGGCGGCATATGAATTAACCTATTGACCGTAATCCGGCGGCAACAAATCAGCAACGTTGTCGCCCCACGTTTATACCACCCGGTGTCAAGGCTATGGGGGAAATATATCCGCCATTGAATTCGATCCGCACATGCGGGCTGATTTACTGCCACCGATGTGCACGTTGGGTTATTTGATTTTCATCAAATTTTTCCCGTTATTCGTATCCTGCAATGAGCAAGCCCCAACCTACCGATTTGTTGGACGACTTCCGGCACGGAAAATCGCGAGCCTTTACGCAACTGATAAAGCTGCATAATCGGTCATTGCGGTATTTCGCCTGGACGATAGTCAAAGATCAGGAAACTGCAGAAGAGATCGCCAATGACGGTTTTGTCAAGCTTTGGCAATCACGTCACAAATTTACTTCGCTTACGGATGTCCGATCTTTCCTTTATGTGGTCACTCGCCATGCATGCATCAACCATGTCCAATCAGCGCACACACGCCGTTCTACAGAAGCACACCGGTTGGAGGCAGAACAGGTGATGAGCAACGAGCCGGATATGGAGGCGAAGCTCATCGAACTGGAACTGCTTGAAGCCATTTATCGAGAAATTGAAAAATTACCTGACAAACAGCGGCAGGTTTTCCAAATGACCTACTTAGAAGTCCTTTCCGTCGAAGAAATTTCTGCCAAACTAGGTATATCCGCTAATGCAGTGTACCTGAATAAATCGCTTGCTGTCCGATCACTTCAGCGGATTTTCAAAAATCGTTTGCTTATATTATGCTTTTTCCTGCAGGCCCATTTGTGGAAAAATTAATATTTATTTAACAATTCCTTACAGATTTAACACCTTTTCCTGTTCTATACAATAGAAACCAGCTTAAGAGCTGAAAAACGCCAATTGTATGGAAAGAAGCAAGGTCGTTTACCTATTACGCAAGCATATAGGTGGAGAGCTGACCACGGACGAAAAGAACGAACTGATTTCGTGGGCGGATAGTCACCCCGCTAACCGTGCGTTGCTACATAAGGCAGCAGATACGACCTGGTTGACCAACACACTTCGTGATTATGATCACGTACTGCCGGCGGAAGAGGAAGCGGTAGCACAGGCTCTTGCTCGGCACATCATGCGGCAAGATACTGCACAACGCCGGCCTTCGCGAAAGATAAGCCGCCGGCTTTCGACAGCGGCCACGTGGTGGATGTGCGCCGCTGCAATGATCCTGGCTGTAACCTGCGCTTGGTTGCTCCTCAACAGCAGACATGCTGCAGAGGGTCAAAGAAACGTCGCTTCCGACATCGCCCCTGGCGGTAATAAAGCTGTCCTCACGCTTCCAAACGGCAGGACCATTGACCTGAGTGAGGCACAGTCGGGCATTGAAGTGGGAGATCAAATCACTTACTACGATGGAACTGCTATTCATATTCCGGGATACGATGGGAAGCAGATACTCACAAGCCCAGACCACATGGGCGCTCGCATGGGGACGTCCCCACTACTGAAATTGTCGACACCCCGAGGCGGCATTTACGAGCTGGTGCTCTCTGATGGTTCTCAGGTGTGGCTCAATTCGGCATCAACCATCACTTATCCCGTCCAATTTACCGATTCACTACGGATTGTAGAACTATCTGGTGAAGGATATTTCGCCGTTACCAAGGATGCAAAGCGACCGTTCAGGGTGATCACGAAAGGGCAGGCCGTGCAGGTATTGGGCACCGAATTCAACATAACCGCTTACGACGATGAAGAGGTCACTAAGACAACGCTCGTTTCGGGCGCGGTGAAGGTAGCCGCTCCAATGACGAAGCCCGTTTTCCTAAAGCAACCAGGTGAACAGGCGGTTATAAACGGCCAAATTCGCAAGCAAACCGCTTCTGTAGACGATGAGATCGCTTGGCGTCATGGCAAATTCAGTTTCAACAATAAGACCTTTGAGCAGGTGATGCAAGACCTATCCCGGTGGTATGATCTGGAGATTGTCTACGAACGAAATGTCCCTGATGCAGAGTTGATGGGCGACGCCTTCCGAAACCAGAACCTCGGCCTCGTATTGCGCGTGCTGGATGTCGCAGAAATAGACTATCATTTGGATGTCCGGCAGCGGCAACTAACGATCAAATAGGAAACAATTAACAAATTAGAACCTAACACAAAATGTATGGAAACTTAAAAACTACCCACACCCCAAGTTGTATTTATCCCCAAAAGACAAAAACAGGAAAGGATGTCCGCCCTTCCCTGCTGTCGTCCGGATAACCAAGCAACACCATCTTAGCAAATAGAATTACCAACTATCCAAACCAAGGGTTAAAGTTAATGAAAAAACGCATTTTACGAGTGATGAGAATCATCATGTTTTTGCTTCTTGGCGGAGCGCTGAGCATCAGCGCTTCCGGTTATTCACAAAGCATTACGCTCAAGGGAACGAATATCCCGTTTCCAAGCGTGATCAAGACGGTCCGGAGCCAGACCGGCTATACGATTTTCAGTTCAAAGCGGCTGATGGAGGAAGCGGGGCCGGTTACGATAGATGTCCGCAACATGCCCCTACGGGATTTCCTCAATGCGATCACGGTGGATCAGCCTATTGCTTATGAATTGGAAGACAACACCATATCACTTTTCAGAAAAACAACTGAGACAATAGCCAATGCGCCATTGGCGGCCCAGCAGCCGCGAGTGATCACAGGGCGTGTCACGGCTGTGGATACGCAAGAGCCGCTGGCTGGAGTGACCGTACAGGTGAAAGGCGAAAATATACAAGCCGGCACGGATGACAAAGGCAGATACCGAATTATTGTCCCACAGGAAATACGTAATCCTACACTACTATTTTCCGCAATCGGAAGGGAAGGCCGGGAAATAAGCTACAATGGCCAAGAGGTGCTCGATGTCTCCCTTGCGATGAGTGTCGAAGCCATCCAAGATGTGGTGGTAACTGGTATCTACCAACGCCAAAGGGAAAGCTTTTCGGGCTCTTCAGCGACTTATACAGCAAAAGATCTACAGGTAGTAGGTAACCAAAACGTGCTCCAAAGCCTCAAAACCCTTGATCCATCTTTTGCGATCATAGACAACAACCAGTTCGGCTCTGACCCCAACCGATTGCCGGATATCGAAATCCGCGGTAAGAGTAGTGTTATTGGGTTGACCGAGGAATTTAGTTCCAACCCCAACCAACCTTTATTCATTCTGGATGGTTTCGAAAGTACACTCGCTATCATCAGTGATCTGAGCATGGATCGTGTGGAAAGCATAACCTTGCTTAAAGACGCTGCTGCTACCGCCATCTATGGCTCGAAAGCAGCCAACGGCATTGTGGTTGTCGAAACTAAACGGCCTGTTCCGGGGCAGCTGCGCATTAATTACAACCTGAACGGAAGTGTCAGTTTTGCAGATCTCACCGACTACAATTTAATGAATGCGGAAGAGAAGCTCCGGTTTGAACTTTTATCCGGATTCTATGGCGCACTTAACGACGAAGGGAGTATCATTGTCGGAGCAAACCTTAATAATGAAGCCAATTACTATAACCGCCTGAAGGAGGTACGTCGCGGTGTAAACACCTATTGGGCAAACGAACCGCTCCGCACTGCTGTAACACAACGCCATACGCTGTTCGCAGAAGGCGGTGATGCAAGCTTGCGGTACAGCGTTTCCTTTAACCACGGGATGACCCAGGGCGTCATGGAAGGATCCGACAGACAAGTTACCAATGGAAATGTGCGCCTGATGTACAGAAGAGGAAGGTTTTCCGTGAACAATTCCTTGAGCATCGATAACGTTCAGGCCAATAAGGAGACCTCGCCATTTTCTGATTATTCCAGGGCCAATCCCTACCACAGGAAATACGACGGGGCTGGCAATATAAAAATGGTGTTGGAGGATTTCAGTGCTACCCAATCGGGATTCGATCCTATATATAGCCCGTTGTACAACCAGAGCAATCTGAATATCAACCGGCAAGGTTCGTATGGGTTTATCAACAACTTTGAAATGGAATGGAATCTCATCCAGGCATTACGTATCCGTGGCCGCTTCGGTATCCGTAGTATTTCTACTCATGATGAAATATTCCGCTCACCTTTTAACACGGAGTTCTTAGGGACCGATGTTTTGGAGCGGGGAAGATACAACGAATCCAATGGGAAAAACCTCAACTATGATGGCGATTTCAGTTTGACATACGGAAAGCTCTTCTCAGAAAGACACATGCTGAATGCTGTTGCCGGTATGCGGTTAGAACAAGCTATGCGACGGCAAAGTGCATATCAGGTACGTGGATTTATTGATGATGAATTTTCCAACCCCAATTTCGCGTTAGGATATCCGGAAGGGCAGCGCGCCGACTATCAGGAATCCATACGACGCGGCGCCAGTTTCTTTATAAATTTCGGATATGCTTTCGACCAACGTTATCTGATGGATGCTACGTTGCGATCTGACGGTTCATCTGTTTATGGCTCCGCCAGACAATTTTCCAACATTTGGTCAGTTGGCCTGGCCTGGAACATCCACAATGAATCTGCCATCAAGGATTGGGCTTGGGTCGACCAGCTCCGTTTGCGCGGATCTGTGGGAAACCCCGGTAATCAAAATTTTGACGATTACATCTCCATGCGCATCTACCGATACAACAATGAAAACCGTAACCCGTTCGGGGCCAGCACTATCATTGACAATATGGGAAACAGAAACCTTCAATGGCAGACGACGCTGGATCGCAATATCGGTTTTGACCTAACGACCCTTGGCAGTCGCTTGCGCATCAATGCCGACTACTTCGTGAAGACGACCGATCCATTGTTGGTATTCGTAACACTCCCCTCCTCTACTGGTGTGTCGCGGGCGGCGCAGAATTTAGGTACCCAGGTGACACGTGGTTTCACGTTAGTCACGAATTACGCCCTAATCAGACGTCAAGCTTTTAATTGGCGCGTCAATCTGAATATGCGTCAGCTGAAAGCGGAATATCAACATATCGGAAACCAATTGAGTGGTTTCAATGAGGCCAATAGAAGCCGGAACTTGGCACGGTATCGCGACGGCGGAAGTCCTTCTGATCTCTGGGCTGTAAGATCCGTCGGTATCGACCCGGCTACAGGACGCGAAATCTTCCTGAATATAAATGGCGAGCAGACATTTGTTCACAATTTCCGGGACGAGACGGTTGTCGGCAATAGTGATCCAAATCTGGAAGGCGTGTTCGGCACCTCTTTCAATTATAGAGGGATTATGGCTTCGGTCAATCTGAGGTACCGGGTAGGCGGCCAAGCTTTCATGCAAACGCTTTATGAGAAAGTTGAAAATATATCCCTAAGGGGAGTTGCCCTGAACCAGGATAAGCGGGCACTTTACGATCGCTGGAAACAGCCCGGGGATGAAGCCCGGTTTAAAGCTATATCGAGAACAGAATACACGCCGATGTCATCGAGATTTGTCGTGGACAACGACATGCTGATCGGTGAGTCTTTTTCATTGGGCTATGAGACTACGACTGCGGCGTGGTTAAAAAATATCCGCGCCTCGTCCATCACCCTCAGGGTCTATATGAACGATATTTTCCATATTTCAACGATCAAGAATGAACGGGGCATCGATTATCCATTTGCGAGATCAGTTTCCTTTTCCACGGCAGTTCGTTTTTAAACATAATCAAGCAATAGATGAGAACACTCTATAAAATAAACGTCATCATGTTATTCAGCCTATTTTTACTATCCTGTAATAAATGGGTAAACGTAAAGCCCAGCGATCGCCTTGGGGAAGACCAGCTTTTTATCGACAGGGATGGTTTTATGAAAGCGCTGAACGGCGTGTATGTAGAATTGGCCCATATAGATCTGTATGGACAAAATATGAGTGCAGGAGCGATCGATGTATTGGCACAATATTATTATATAAATAGCTCAACCCATCGGTTTTATGACTACACCACATTTGCTTATACTGACGAAGGCGTGAAAACTACCTTTGACCGGACTTGGAGCAAAGCGTATGAGTTGATTGCGAATTGCAATGTGATTCTTGAAAAGTGTGGTAACGCTCCCAGCGATGCACTGCCCGAGCCATATTACTCGATTATCGCCGGAGAGAGCCTGGCTTTGCGTGCGATGTTGCATCTGGACATGCTCCGTTTGTTCGGCCCGATTTATTCAGAAGAAAGCAAATTAGAGGCAGCCATGCCTTATGTCGACAGGAGTGGCTATGACGTTTTCCCGCTGTTAGGATCGGAACAAGTCATGCAAAAAATTACAGCCGATCTTACTGCGGCATTGTTACTGTTAGAGCAAACCGACCCTGTCCGGACAGAAGGCGTCCGGCATTACAACAATGCTTCAGGTTCCAATGACCTGCATTATCGTCAATATCGATTAAACTATTATGCGGTCAAAGCGTTGTTGGCCCGTGCTTATCTATGGCAATCTGATAAAGCAGCGGCCTTGATCCAGGCCGAGGACCTGTTGAATGAGGTGCAAACTACGGATAAATCGGTTTTTCCTTACGTTACTTTTGCCAACGCAACCCACATAGAAAGACCAGACCGGGTATTTTCCACCGAAGTGATGTTTTCATTGTATGATATCAACCGTGTGAACATGTACAACACGCTTTTTAACGTTAATCTTCAAAAGGAGAGTAAATTGTCTTTCAGTTCGGAAGATGTCAATGAAATCCGGGTCAATTCGATCTATGATGATGCCAACGACTATCGCCGCAGAATTTGGCAAAGCGCATCAACAGGTACGATCACTGCGACTACCAACATGAAATACGCTGATGTCGTGGACGGGCCGGGCCGCTACATGATTCCGCTAATCAGGCTTTCCGAGGTGCTGCTGATCGCAGCAGAGTGCCATCCAAATCCATCCACAGGCCTTGAGTATCTCAATCGGCTACGGACTGCTCGGAACGCTGTCAGCCTGAACCCCCCAGATCCCGCGGCATTAAAGCTGGAAATTGGCAAAGAATATAGGCGAGAGATGATCGGCGAGGGGCAACAGTTCTTCTTCTATAAAAGGAACGCCTATCAGTCAGTCCCAAATAATGCTACCGTCAGCATCAACCCAGAAAAGAACATGGTGTTAAACAATTATCGAGTGCCATTGCCCGATAGCGAAACCGCACAACGAAACTAAGACAAAAGATATAGTAACATGAAAAAAATATTGATATATATCGCCTTTTTCCAGCTCCTGTTCTGCTTTACGAGCTGCGAAAAGGAAATGATGGGGTACAAAGGCCGAGAGGGCGTTTACTTTGCCGTACGGCATAATGGTAGCAGCACCATTCTTCCCAATCTGTGGCCCTACCAGCCCTACAGCGATGTAGATTTTGTACGGATCGACGGCAACACGGTTGATTATCCAGCTATTGTAATGATCACGGGTCCAGTTAAAGATTACAACCGCACCTTCCGTTTAGAAGTCAACCCGGATTCGACCACCGCGGTCTTAGGGCAACATTATGACACAATACAGCAAGAATGGACAATCCCTGCAGGGGCCATATCCACTTACGTAACGGTCACTTTGCACCGTACGCCCGATTTGGAAGACAACCCCGTTACGCTGGGCCTACGTCTGGTAGCCACCGCTGATTTCGAGCTATCTTTTCCGGAATGGGACGCCATTCCATCACTTAATGCAGGACAAGTTGTTCCCACATTTGATGCAAGCCTGCACACATTAAAAATCAACGATGTTATGGTTCGGCCAGCCGTATGGTCAGGCTCCTTACAAGCCGGTAATCGAGAATCGGGTCTGTTCGGTGTATTTACACGAAGAAAGATGGAGTTTTTGATGGAAAACTTAGGGTTATCATATGAAGATTTTGCCAGTACAGAAACCATGCCGATGGCTCGGCAAATGTTAATAGCCGCCGATGGCGCATCAGCTCTTGTCAAGCGCTTCAACGACGGAAACCCAGTGTTGGAAGACGACGGACGACTAATGTGGATGGGCGCGGTGCCATGGACTTCTTATGTTGGTGTCCCTTGGGTTTCTACACCTTAAACATGGATACTTATAAGTTATCAAATAATGAAACTGATGATTACATCATTACCTTATCGTTTCAAAGTCATAATGAAAAACCAATGAACATATATAAATACGTTATCGCACTCGTGTCTGTGATATGGCTGAGTTCCTGCAGCAAAGACTTAGGAAATTATGATTATTCAGACATCAATGAACTGACCATCAATGGCGTGAGCAGTAACTATAATGTACGAACCGGAATTGATACCTTGCGTATTCAACCGACCATTACCGCGACCCTTGATGGCGCGGATACATCCCGATATGAGTACCTTTGGATCTTGAGAACAGGAACCACGGAAAGAGATACTATCGGTCGCCAACGCAATCTGATATATCCTGTACGCTTAAATCCTGTCCCTCACGATCTTTACTACCGGGTGCTGGATAGAGAAACCGGCGTGACGTGGACTGCCAACACCACGATTACTGTTGGCACGATACTCTCACGTGGTCTGCTGATTATAGGTGAAGATGAGAACGGGTTTGCCGAAGCTGAAATGCTGTCGATGATTTCTGATACCGTGCACATCCGGAATATCCTGTCAACAAGTGGTCTTTCTCCATTACGGGAGCCGGTTAGCCTAGTGCATACCGGAGGTAGTGAAGCCTATATCCGACTCTGGGCAATGACCAAAACAGGATCCTACTATCTGGATCGCGCCACCATGGCAGCCTCAACAGATAACAACTTCAGCCGATTTATATATATATCTGAATATATTGATCCCGAAACCTTGCACCCTGTAGTAATTGCACCGCAGATCCGCACCGGGGCGGGAGCGATTGGCAGTACGCTTTACCGTGCCATTGTCACCACCGGGGGTGATATCTTTGCGGGTGTGCCTTTACTAATGGGGGGCGACTACTATAATAATCCTGTCAACCGGGTGGCCGCTGAGCAGGAAGTCCGGCTTCCTGCCGCGCCTTATCTTTTGTATCCTATCGGTGCTATGAACAATTTCATGTGGTACGATGTGAAAAATCAGCGATTCCTGAGTTTTACGAGCATCGGGGTAGCCACTGCCTCTACAGTATTGACGGATGGTGCCGATGATATTTTTCCTTGGAACCAGCCAACAGGACGTACTCTTGTATATGCTGAAAATACACGTAACACAGACGGAGGGTCTATCAATGGCAACTCGTTTGCTATCATGCGGGACAGTGATAACACCCATCACATTTATAAGTTTTATGCAAACGGCACCAATCCGGCTAAGCGGGGTGCATACATCGTGAAGTCAATGGCTGTAGATTTTAATAAAGCAGATTTTTATGCATTCTCTTCCAACCGTAGCGTGATCTTCTATTCGGTAGGAGGCATATTGCGTGCTTACGATTATAATCCGGGGTTTGAAAAGATCTATACATTCCCAGAAATAGGTGACCACACCATTACGATGCTCAAGTTCGATACCCAAATCGATCATGAGACCAATAGCTTATATATAGGCACATACAGTCCGGATACAAAAGGCACATTGCGTCGTTATAGGGTAGGAGCCAATCCAAATACGGTCGAACTCCTACTTCAGGAAAACAGCACGTGGTCAGACATGATTAAGATCAAGGATATCAATTGGCGAGCTTCCAACTAAGGTTTACTTATATAATCAAATAAAGACATGAAAGTTATAAACATTGCAGCATTATTTGCACTCTTGATAAGCCCTATAACTGTTTTTTGCCAAAGTGGAGATTTTATTATCAAAGGTAAAGTGGGAGCCGCAAGCGCAGGCAAATTCATAAAATTGTATTATGAACAGGACACGATAAAAATCATAGACAGCGTCCGCATAGCGAATGGCGCTTTCGAATTGAGAGGAACAGTGAGTGCGCCAACTTTGGGGAAATTGAGTTTGGAGGGAGAGGACACTGGGGATCGTATTGATTTATTTCTTTCAAAAGGAACCATCCGCGTACAAGCGAATGACTCGCTTTGCCATGCTAAAATCCGTGGTACGGCACTGGCCGATTCACACGAAAAGTTAGCTAGAACGCTCAGGCCGGTAGACAAAAAGTTTGTGGATGGATTAAATACCTTCCAGAATATGCCAGAAGGCGAAGCGAAGAAGGCATATCTAAAGGAACTGCTGGCCGGTTTGGATGAGTACACCCACTTTAAACGAGAAACCATACATCAATTTGTAATACAGAACCCCACTTCTTATGTAGCACTTTATCACCTAGATAAGACCGCACAAGGTAGATTGGCTAACTATGAGACTACCTTTCCATTCTACGATAAATTAAGTCCAGAATTAAAGGCAACAGTATTGGGAAAACAACTTGGCGAAAGATTACTTCGCGCAAAAGGCGAATTCACCGGGAAGGAATACATAGATTTTGTGTCGACGACACCCGACGGTGCCAAACTCAGCCTGAAAGATGTCTTGGCGAAGAATAAATATACATTGGTCGACTTTTGGGCGAGCTGGTGCGGTCCTTGCAGAAAGGAAAATCCACATGTAGTTAAAGCATACGACGCTTTTAAAGATAAGGGATTCACCGTTTTGAGCATCTCGCTTGATGAAGACCCGGACCGGTGGAAAGCGGCCATTGCGGAAGACGGAATGCCTTGGCACCATGTTTCGAGTCTCAAAGGATGGAAGGAACCTGTGGCTATACTTTATGGTGTACGCGCGATTCCGCAAAATTTATTGATTGATGATCAAGGCACGATAGTAGCAACCAATCTTCGGGGGGAAACATTGTTTAATAAAGTGAAAGAACTTTTACATCATTGAACAACGGATAAATTTCAGACAAACAATTAAAAAAATTCTAAAAGGCTGGGAAACGACTTAACTCGAATGTCGTTTAGTTGATGTCCGTCCGAAAACAGCATTTATGATGATTAAACCGTTTAAAGCAACCGTACTGGCACTATACATTGTAGGAATATTCCGAGTGGTATCAGCACAAGAAACATTTGAACTAAAAGGAATGCTTAGTAACTCCGATATGGAAGGAGGGCAAGTATTGCTCGTGTATCATGACGGTGCCAAGACTCGTTATGATACCACAAAAGTTCGTAAAGGTGCCTTCCGTATTGCCGGCACCGTAGCCAGGCCTACGAAGGTGCTGCTGTACGTCGAACATCCGAAGGCTCCTCTGCAACCAGAGGAAACGAAGAAGAATGACACGCGAGAATTTTTTTTGGAAAGAGGCATTACATCGGTAACTGGCCACGATGTGGCTTCCGCCAAAATTGAGGGGGGAATAGCACAGGATGAATACGCCGAACTGCAGCAGCAACTCAAGCGCGTTGGGTGGCACGGTGTCATCCGGACCGATAAAAATCTGGTTGCAAAAAAAGATAGCATAAGCATCGCTTTCGTGAAAGCCCACCCCACTTCTGAAGTTTCTTTTATGTTGATAAAGCAAATCGCTACACCTCATTTTTTGGCCGGACACCATGAAGAGATGGCACAGGTATATGACAGCCTTAGCGAAGCATGGCGGAATTCTGATGACGGCAAGCGTATTGCACAACAATTGGAAGTCGCAAAGAAGTTGGGCATCGGGAAGGATGCCATCGACTTCACCATGAACGACACGCTGGGAAACCCTGTCAGTCTTTCAGACTTCCGTGGCCAATATGTCTTCCTGGATTTCTGGGCGTCCTGGTGCGCACCCTGTCGCGCCGAAAATAAGCATGTGGTGGCCGCATACCAGCAATTTAAAGATAAAAATTTTACGGTATTGGGTGTTTCGTTAGATAAAGCCGCGGACCGGCAGAAATGGATTGATGCGATCCATCAAGATGAACTCACTTGGACACACGTTTCGGATTTGAACGGGTGGGACAATGCCGCTGCACGCGCTTACGGTGTGCAGTCCATTCCAATGAATTACCTGATCGACCCCGAAGGAAAAATTGTCGCTGTTTCGCTTCGGGGAAGGGTACTAATGGAACACCTCGAAGAGCTGCTCTGACCACTTAGACCCGTTACTTCAAACAAACCTCGTCCGGTCTCGCCTCTGGTAGGCGTAGCCGGACGTCCTTTTTCGTTTCAGTCTACAGTACAACTTTCGTACCTTTGCATTCTTAGGAGTATTTTATCATGACCAAAGTAAAAATAGGAACGGTGCAGATGAGTTGTGTGGCTGACAAAGCTGCTAACCTATCTAAGGCTATGGATCAGATCCGCACAGCCGCCAGCAAGGGCGCGCAGATTATCTGTCTGCAGGAACTATTCACTTCGCTCTACTTTTGCGATGTGGAAGACTACGACAATTTTGAGCTAGCCGAATCCATCCCCGGCCCCTCTACAACGGCATTGCAAACCGTAGCCGCCGAACTGGGTGTCGTCATCGTGGCCTCCCTTTTTGAAAAACGGACAGAAGGATTATACCACAATACCACGGCTGTGATCGATGCCGACGGCTCATACCTCGGCAAGTACCGCAAGATGCATATCCCTGATGATCCGGGATACTACGAGAAGTTCTATTTCACACCAGGTGATCTTGGCTATAAGGTTTTCCAAACGAAATATGCGACCATTGGCGTGCTGATCTGCTGGGATCAATGGTACCCGGAAGCCGCGCGCATCACCTCATTAATGGGCGCAGAGCTGCTTTTCTTCCCCACAGCAATCGGCTGGGCTACGGACCAGGATGACGAAACCAACCAAGATCAATACAACGCATGGCAGACCATCCAGCGCAGCCATTCGGTTGCCAACGGAATACCTGTAATCAGTGTCAACCGAGTTGGCTTTGAACAGGACGGCGCAATGAAATTTTGGGGCGGCAGCTTCATTACCAATGCTCAAGGGAGATTACTATATCTGGCTTCGCATGATGCCGAGGAAACAGAAGTGACAGAAATTGATCTGTCCCAATCAGACTATTTCCGCAAACACTGGCCCTTTCTGCGTGACAGACGAATCGATAGCTACGCGCAGATAACCAAGCGGTTCATTGATGAATAGTCGGAAGTCTCTAATCATGCTGTATTTTTCCAGTTTTTTTCCTAAATAGTTTAAGAATTTGCGCGACATGACGAGGCCGACACCAAAAGACTCGGGATATTTTTTCCCCGCAGAATGGCATCCCCACCGCGCCACGTGGCTGAGCTGGCCCCATAAAGAGGCCAGCTGGCCCGGCAAACTGGACGCTGTCTACACCCCCTATTGCACATTTGTCAAGGAGGTAGCGGCGGGTGAGCAGGTCTGCATCAACGTAGCTGATGAAACCATGGAAGCGTTGGCATCCGCGTACCTTGCAGCCGCTGGAGTAAACCTGGTGAACATCGCCTTTTACCACCATCCCACCAACGATGCCTGGTGCCGCGACCACGGTCCGGCGTTTCTTATTAATCCTGATGCGGATGTCAAGAAGGTTATCATAGACTGGGGTTACAATGCCTGGGGGAATAAGTACCCACCATATGACCAGGACGACATCGTCCCGACCCTGGTGGGCAAAGCTTTGGGCCTACCGGTCTACCACCCTGGCATCGTGATGGAAGGCGGTTCAGTAGATTTCAACGGAGCGGGGACCGTACTCACCAGCAAGTCGTGCCTATTGAACAACAACCGCAATCCGCATCTGACGCAACGCCAAATCGAAGCATACCTTTTCGAATACTACGGGGTGTCGCAAGTCCTATGGCTTGGCGATGGCATCGTGGGTGATGATACCGACGGCCATATCGATGACATCACCCGGTTTGTCAATGCCGATACCGTGGTGACCGCTATTGAAGAAAATACCAGCGACGAAAACCACACGATCCTGAAAGACAACTTGCGGCTGCTGAAAAAGATGCGGCTTTTGAACGGCAAACAGCTCAATATCGTCGAGTTGCCGATGCCGAAGCCGGTTGTCTATGACGGGCAGCGGCTGCCCGCGTCTTATGCTAACTTTTACATCGCCAACGCCGCGGTGGTGGTACCAACTTACCGCGATGATACCAATGACCGAAAAGCACTTGACATTCTCACAGGCTGTTTCCCGGACCGTCGCGTGATCGGCATAGATAGCACGGATATCATCTGGGGGCTAGGTAGCTGGCATTGCTTAAGTCAACAGGAGCCTGAGGTATAGCAATTTAACCAAATTAACAAAGACGAGTATATTGCGATGAAAAGAAACCATCTTTTGTCTTCAACCGTTCTGCTGTTGTTTATCACAACGTTTGCTGCCCAAGCTCAAAGGCAGCATGACGAACGCCCCACCATTGAGAACTTCAAAGGCATCCAATATACAGGAGATGATTCTACCTTTTACATCAATTTCCGATTCCGCATGCAGAACAGGCTGCGATACACCACGCCGGCGGGCAACGAGCTGGGCGGCGGCGATTTTGAAGCTCGTATTCGGCGGTTGCGGCTGCGCATGGACGGCTATATTTACAATCCGAAGCTCTCATATAGCATACAACTTGGCTTTACCCGGGGCGATCAGGACTATGACGATACCGATGTGCCCAATATCGTGCGTGATGCAGTGGTGTTTTACAGTTTTACCGACAATTTTTACGTCGCATTTGGCCAGAACAAGCTTCCCGGCAATCGGCAGCGGGTAAACTCTTCCGGCGAATTGCAGTTTGCCGAACGTTCGCTGGTTAACGCAACTTTCAATATCGACCGCGACTTTGGCATCAAGGCCTATTACTCGCCAAATATCGGATCGGTGCCATTCCATTTCAAAGGATCCATCAGTACCGGGGAGGGGCGCGTGGCGAATATGACCGATGATGGCCTCGCTTACACTGGCCGGGCTGAATTCCTCCCACTGGGGGCGTTTACCAATGGCGGGGATTATTATGAAGGCGACCTCGAATATGAAGAAACGCCCAAGCTGTCCTTGGGTGGAGGCTATAGCTTCAATAACAACACCACACGGATAAGCGGACAAACCGGCAAGTATATCACGACGCCGCTGGACCTGAAAACCACCTTCTTCGATGCCATCTTTAAATACCGCGGACTGGCCTACCAAGTGGAATATATGAAGCGCGATGTGGATAACCCCTTTGCCCTCGACGAAGCGGGAGAAACCATCCATGCCTACAAGGGCCAAGGGGTAAACCAGCAGCTTTCGTACGTTGTGAACAGGAATTACGGCTACGAAGTTGCCGGGCGCTATACTTGGATACGCCCGCATGAAGATATCGCAACATGGGAAGCCCTTACCGAGGTTGTCGAACTCGGGGTAACCAAGTATTTCCGGGCGCACCGCCTGAAATTGCAGCTTAACGCCAATTATCAGATTGCCGATGGCATTTACAGGACCAGCCATCAGGGAAATAACTGGGGGACAACTTTCCAGATTGAATTGGGAATATGAAATATTACATCATTGCCGGCGAAACTTCAGGCGATCTCCATGGCGCCAACCTCATCCATGCCCTCAAAACCCAAGATACTGAGGCGCAGTTCCGGATTGTCGGCGGTGATCGCATGGAACAAGCCACGGGCGGAGCTGCAGTTATCCACGTTTCCCAAATGGCGTTTATGGGCTTTGTAGAGGTGCTTGCCAATGTCCGGACCATCTCCCGTAATTTGGATCTGGTAAAAGCCGATATCGCAGCTTACCAACCGGACACCCTGATACTGATCGACTTTCCGGGCTTTAACCTAAAGATAGCGGCCTTCGCAAAAAAAATGGGGCTCAAGGTATGTTATTATATTTCCCCGAAAGTGTGGGCATGGAACCAGCGACGGGTCCTGAAAATCAAGCGTGTTGTAGATAAACTATTTTGCATACTCCCATTCGAGGTTGATTTTTACCGCAAGTGGGGGCTGGAAGTCGATTATGTGGGCAATCCGCTACTGGACGCCGTTGCGAGCTATACGTTTAAGGACCGATTCCTCGATGAGAACAACCTGAGAAACAGGCCAATCATTGCACTGTTGCCTGGCAGCCGCGCGATGGAAATCAGCCGGTTGCTACCCATCATGGCCCGTGTTTCCCTTCTTTTTCCCGGTCACCATTGCGTAGTTGCAGGAGCACCCAACTTCACCATGTCATACTATCGGCAGCATATGGACGGGATGGAGCTTCCTGTGGTGTTTAACGCTACCTATGACCTACTCAGGCACGCTGAAGCAGCAGTGGTCACGAGTGGAACAGCCACCCTGGAAGCTGCGCTACTACGGGTACCACAGGTAGTGGTCTACCGTGCCAACCCACTTTCCATCGCAATTGCAAGAATGGTCATCAAGGTCCGGTTTATTTCACTGGTCAATCTCATCACCGATATGCTCGCTGTACGCGAATTGATTCAAAAGGACTGCCATGTGGACAGCATAGCGGACGAGCTTGATTTGCTGATCAATAACAAAGCATACCGGGAAAATATTCTGGAAAATTACGACATCCTGAAGGAGAAGATGGGCGAACAGGGCGCATCACAACGTACCGCCAAGCTGATCGTAAATTTCCTCGGCAAATCAGGTGCGCCCAGCACCTAATGAGACTGACACGGTCTACTTGATTTATTCGAGCCCCATGGCATATCGTATGCCTCCGACAATATGATTTAGAAATTCCGGCTCATCAAAAGATTCCTTGGTGTGACCAAGTGCCGTGTAGAAGGCGCGTCCGCCATCATACTCGTGGTACCACGCTATCGGATGGTGATCTCCCATCTTTCCACCTTCATAAGTCTGTTCGTCAAGTTTCATCAAAAGTTTTACTTCTCCATTGAGATCCCTGAAATCATACCACTCGTCTTTGCGGGTCCATACATCGGGAAGATGCTGCGTCGCAAGGTGCGATTTGTCTACTACATGGATATCTGCATCTTGTACTTGCGGATGACTCATAAAATAGGCCCCTACCATCCTGCCATACCATGGCCATTCATATTCCGTGTCGCTGGCTGCGTGAATGCCCACAAATCCGTTTCCAGCCTGGATATAACGCATGAACGCCGCTTTTTGATCATCGTTGAATAACGTGCCGGTAGTGCTCAGAAAAACGACAGCATCATATTGCGCTAACCGTTCGTCGGTAAACAACAACGCGTCTTCCGAATGATCCACCGCAAAGCCATGCGCCGAACCGAGCCGCTTGATGGTTTCGGCTCCCTTTTCGATGTTGTCGTGTCGGAAACCGGTCGTCTTTGAAAACACTAATACCTTCTGTTGCGCTTCGCCTTTTTTGCAGCCGGTCACAATCAACAGCATGAATACTGCCAAACCGACTTTATTAATGAGGTTCTTCAGCATCGCTAATTGGTTAAATAAGTGGGTTGCAGCGTCACTTCGCTATAGAAATCAAGGCTTTCCCGAATCAGGTCTTCGCCAACAAAAAGGTCGATGCTGCATTTTCCGATTTCATTCAGCAATGCAAATCCTATTTGCTCCCCGGAGTTTTTCTTGTCATTTTTCATCAGCGAAAGCAACGCTCCGTAACGATCGCGGTCATAACTGTAATCCGGGAAATGCCTCCGGAACGTACGGATTATATCATCCAATGCAACTTTCGGCAATCCGTTGATGCGATAGGATAAGTAAGCTTCGCAAATCATTCCTGCCGCGATAGCTTCGCCATGTAGCAGCGGCTTACTATCATGAACCAGCGAATAGCCTTCGATGGCATGCCCTACGGTATGGCCGAAATTCAGTATCTTCCGTAATCCTTTTTCCAGCGGGTCTTGGGTTACCACTTCGTTTTTAATGGCTACCGAGTGCTTGATATGCTTCAAACTGAGGTCTGCCACATCCATCCCTTTCACCGTATCGTAAAATTCTCCATCCGCTATCAGTCCGTGCTTGATGACCTCGGCAAATCCCGAGGTAAGCTGCCGTCTATCCAGCGTCCGCAAAAATTTTGTCGCAATGAACACTGCTTTGGGTTGGGCGAACGTGCCGATGATGTTTTTTATATTGCCCAGATCAATGCCGGTCTTCCCCCCTACCGATGCATCGACCTGTGATAGCAGGGTGGTAGGCACCTGGATGAAGTCGATCCCGCGCTTAAATGTGGACGCAGCGAATCCGCCCATATCGGTCACCACACCACCGCCAAGGTTAATCAGCAGGCTTTGGCGGTCGGCACCGAAATCCAGCATCATCCTCCAGATACCGACGCAGAAATCGATATTCTTATTCTCTTCTCCGGGATCAACCTCGATAACGTCATATTCACTAAGTTCCGGAATGGCATCCAGCAGCACCGGTAGACAGTATTCACACGTGTTACGGTCAGTGAGGATCAGCGCCTTGGAGTAATTTGATTTCTGCACAAAATCCTTGAGTCCTTGCAAGGTATCGTCAAAAACCACGTTGTAACCTGTGCTTGAAATTTGTAAATTCATCAGCGATTGGATTACTATCTTGCTGTCATTAATTTCAGTTCAAAATCTTTCACCCGCTCGTAATACGGTATGGTTGACCGCCGAGCGAATTGGATGAAATTCATGATTACGCTATCGCGCTGTTTTTGGGAAATGGACTGTTTGATGTCATTCCCTTGTTCATCGCGTACATTCAACTCCTTTACCGCTTTTATCGAATCGGGAAACTGCTGGATATGCATCAATAGCGCCGCATATCGCTGGACACCTTTTGAATAAGCTTCCAGCGGTGATGGTGCCGTCACGGTATCGACGTCGATCTGCTCTTCCATATTAGGCCCGGCCGACCGTCCACCTCCCGCCCCTTCCAATGCAATGGACAGCACATACCGTTTGTTCGCGGCGCTCTCATCCCCGGAGCAACCGAACAATGTTATACACCACAGCAAAAATATACCTTTTTTCATCACTATCCCAATAGCTGCACAAGATTCCCCTGATATTCAACCACATCACCCGGACGCAACTTGAGTCGTTTGCGGTAATCCACGCGGCCGTTGTATTTCACCATTCCGGCGGACACCACGGCTTGGGCCTCGCCGCCATGCGCCACCCAGTTGAGCACTTTGAGCAACTGAATCAACTGTATGTATTCCCCGGTTATTTTGTAGGTAACCATAATGCAAATGTAACGCTTAATTTGCACTGCACGGCAATTTTAGCTAAATTTGCGCGATAATTGCACCACAGCATGGCCCAGCAAACGCAGCAGCAGCGCACACTCTCATTTGAGAATACAGAAACCGCATTTCGAAACAAAAGTAACAACGAGTTAAACAGGGCCTATTGGCTGTTTAAAATCTTAGGAAGCAATTTTTTGACCAACATAGGGCCTCCCGTCACCATGTTTGCCTTAAATACCGGCTTACCGGTCACAGGGATCATCCGGAATACCATATTTAAACATTTCTGCGGTGGCGAAACCATCGAGGGGTGTGTCCCCACAATCCAGCGGTTAGCCAGTCAGAAAGTCGGAACAATCCTCGACTATTCTGTAGAAGGCGAAGGTACGGAGACCGCCTTCGATGAAACCTGCAATGAGATTTTGCGCACCGTGGGATATGCCAAAAGCGACCCGAACATTTCCTTTTCGGTGTTTAAGCCCACAGGACTTGGACGTTTTAGCCTGCTTGAAAAAGTAAATAGCAAAAAGTCGCTATCCCCCGAAGAAGAGCAGGAATTCGGCCGGATTAAGCAACGGGTCGATCGGATCTGCGCATCCTGCTACGAATACGGCGTGAAAGTGCTGATTGATGCCGAACATTCTTGGATACAGGACGTCATTGACGACCTGGCGCGTGAGATGATGCAACGATACAATCGCAATGCGCCAATCGTATATAACACGTACCAGCTTTACCGGCACGACAAATTGGCCTCGTTGCAGGCGGACTACTACTATGCCGAAACGGCTGGTTTTTTCTTGGGTGCAAAGCTTGTACGGGGAGCATACATGGAGATCGAACGGGAAAGAGCTCGCGAACACGGCTATAAATCACCGATCCAGCCCAATAAAGAGGCAACAGACCGGGATTATGACTTGGCTATACAGTTCTGCCTCGACCACCTCGATCGGATCGGGCTCATGGCCGGCACGCACAACGAGGAGAGCAGCAGGTTGCTCGCTGAAGAAATAGACAAGAGACTATGGCCTCGTGACCACCCACACATTCACTTCTCCCAATTGCTGGGCATGAGTGACCACCTTAGCTTTAACATAGCGGAAGCGGGGTATAATTCGGCGAAGTATGTACCCTACGGCCCCGTGAAAGCTGTAATGCCTTACCTTTTCCGGCGGGCACAGGAAAACACGTCGGTGGCTGGCCAAACAGGAAGAGAGCTTTCCCTTATAGCCAAGGAGAAAAAAAGGAGAAAATCCGCAAGATGACAAAAGAAACATTGACGAACGACAAACTCGAAAAACTCACCCAACTAAGCCACCAAAAAGATTACAAAGCGTTTCTATACGATTGCGATGGCACTCTGGCAGACAACATGCATGCGCACAAAGCTGCATATGGTACCGCCGCCACCGGATATGGCATCAAGCTGGATACCTCGATCATCGATGAACTGGCTGGCTGGCCAACCGTACTTATCGCTGAAGAGATCAACAGACGATATCAAACGGATATACCTCCCCATGAGTTTGCGGCAGCCAAGTCAGCCATATTTCTTGATCGCTATGTCTCAGAAACACAGCCGATAGATTTTGTGGTGCAGCATTTAAGAAACCACTTGGGCAGGGTTTTTATCGGCGTGGTGTCAGGCGGGAGCCGCAGGACCGTGATGCGGACACTCACCGTCATTGGACTTATCGACGACATCGAGGTGCTGGTGTGCGCTGGTGATACAGAACGTGGCAAACCTTATCCCGATCCTTTTTTAAGCGCAGCCCAGCAACTCGGGGTTGCACCTCAGGATTGCCTGGTTTTTGAAGACGGCAATCCTGGGGTGCAGGCTGCCATCGCCGCCGGCATGGACTGGGTGCGGATCGACCAGATTGACTAACGAACGGCTACTCCGCTCGCTTCCAACAGAAGGTTGTGCATGTCTGTATTCCTTACAAACGGCTTCAATAGCTCCTGTCCGGGCCCGAATGCCGCTACTTCCACGTGATCGCCCGAATGCCCGGTACTGGCCCACGCTATCGCAGTGTATTTTTGCTGGATTGCCGCCAGATCGGCAAACGGCAGTTTGTAGGGATTATATAGCCCATCCTCATTGCGGTCGGTCACATAATGAGCCAGCAACTGGATCGCCTCGTTAGCGCTGATGGCATAGCCCTGTGCATGTTCAATACGCTCTCTCACTTGTGCGGCGGTGAAATCTCTATCAATGCCCTGCAATACCCAGTCGTTGGTGTGTCTAAATCCGAAAACTTTTTCGAAATCCTTCGTTGCGCCAAACAGCCCGGGATTAGCATTTCCATGGTCGGTAGTCACGATCACGAGCGTATCTCCATCTGCTTCAGCAAACGCTAAAACCGTGGCCAGGGTTTCATCAAACGCCAGCTGGTCATACAATACCCCCCCGGTGTCATTCGCATGTGCAGCCCAGTCGACTTTTCCAGCTTCGACCTGCAACACGAATCCATTCCGGCTTTTTTGCAGGTGGCGAATAGCGGTACCGGTCATTTCTGCCAATGACGGGGTACTGTTCTTCATTGTTTCATCATTCTCCCTATCCAACGCATAGGGTAAGCCGTCTTGATGGAATACGCCCAATATGGGCGCATCGCCTCCCTTTGAGTCGATGGCTAACATTTCCTTTCTGTTTTTCGCTACCTGATAGCCACTTGCAGCAAACTTTCCAAAAACATCTTGCTTATCTTTCCGCTTTTCTGCACTAAAAAACTCGGTGCCACCTCCCATCATCACGTCGAAACGCAGGTCGTGGTACATCAGCGCTATTTCGGCCTGAGCCGAACGACTACCGATGTTTACACAGAACCCCGCAGGCGTAGCATGGGTAATCGGTACGGAGGTGACGCATCCGACAGCCTTGCCAGCCGCCTTAAATTTCTGAAGGATGGGCACCGGACGACTACCATCGGGCGCTATATTAAGCGCACCGTTGTTTACCCGTACACCACCACCCCACGACGAACTCGCTGCTGCGGAATCGGTAACTAAACTATTGGCTGATGCTGTATCCATCAGGCCTCTGTTGACAACACCGCGTTGGTATAGCGAAATCCACTCACACAGCCTGCCATCGCGCCGCTCACTAAGCATGTTAGCCATACTGAGCGTGCCGGAGCTCATGCCGTCACTTACCATAAAAATAATATTTTTAGCTAATTTTCCTGCCAGTCGATCCGATATGTCCCGACGGCTGACATTAGCGACTGACTGTATCGGTGACAAAACCGCAGCTCCTGCGGCGGCAAATGCGGTGTTCTTAAAAAAGTCTCTGCGTTTCATTAATAAGCTTCGATGATTGATCATTAAAAGTCCATAAAAATAGGCAATTTACGTTAACCTAACGTAAATTGCCTGTGATTTTATGCATCCGCCTGTTCAAGCTTTTCCTTTGAAGCGAAGGTATAGGTACAGTGGATAACTATATCAAAACCCCGTGACGATACGGATGCCTCCATTGGTGAAATCCATTTCTTCTCTCGAGAGCCGCCCGACCGGAAGCTTAAAATAGGGCTCCACAGAAAGCATGAGCTTTCGGGACAGCGGCACTTTCCGGCCAACAGAAAAGTTCAGGAAACCCGCATACCCATTTCCTTCCAAGGGACGGTGCCCTGTCTTTTTCGTCGAGACAACCGCCTCCACAGCTCGTGAAGGATCGTCCCTGATCGCGTTTTCCTTCCCAAAAGTCAGATCGTTCAAACGGTCGACGAAATGAGCGGTCCGTTGTTCGTTCAGCACGTTTACAAAGGAAACACCTACCGAGGTGTAAAAGCGCTCGGTTACATTGTACTGTAGGTTCAGAGGAATATCCAACGTCAAGACGGTGCTCGTCACTGATATGACTTCATTGTAGCTTTCGTAGGTCGACTGGAGCCCCGTACCGCCCACCGGAGAATCAGCCTGTCTACTATCAAACCCGTAGGCCATCGCCGTAGGGCCGCCGCTGTTTTGTGCTACGCCTAACTCGCCGATTGACACTCCCGAGCCTAATGAAAATTTATCTGATAGCCTGTACGCAACGGCGATCCCGCCGCCCATATTAACGCGCTCGCTCGTAAGGCTGGGCGAAACCACTACACCCAGACCCCACTTTTTTCCGCTGTTTTCCGGCTTGGCATGCACATCCGCATAGTCATTTGCTGCCGCGGGGTGTGCAACCGCTTCACTGATCTGTATTTGTCCCGCTGGCCGCTCGGAAACATCAGGAACAGCTGCCGCTGCCAATTGTCGGGTGGAATCGGCGGCTGCCTGCTCGGTTGGGACAGCGGCTAACGTATTTATATCAACCGGCAATTCCCGTTGGTTTTCAATGGTATCCCGCATGGGACCGCCTTGATGAGCAGATAAGCGAGGGCGCATAGACGGTCGGTCACGGGATACCGTTGGCAGGCGGCTACCTGTCGGGGTTGGAGCGGATGGCACAGCATCCTCTCTACCAGTGGTTTCTGCAGGTCGCTCGTCTGTCGTTTTCGTTCTCGGCCCCTGTGCAATCTGCTGTGCGGGAACGCCTCGTCCGTTTTCAACGCCGTCCATCTCAAATCGGTCAGCCAGCATATACCATGAAAGCGCTACCAGCAGCATAGCTGCCGCACTCCAATACGGCCAACCGGTCACCCAATGTCTAGGAGACCTGCCGCGGATGGCTGAAAAACGCTCCCATGCCCCTTCTTTGTATGGCTCGGTATGGTTGCGCAGCGTTTCCGCTATCCGCTGGATCAACTCCCTATCTTTTTCACTTCCGTTCATCTATACATATCCATTACAATCCGTGATATTTGTTGATGCCAAATAAAGTTTCCTCAACTTTTTCTTCGCTCTCGTGAGGTACGTCCGGGATGTGCTTTCTGGTATGGACAGCAGCACCGAAACCTCCTCATGCGAATATCCTTCCACTTCGTATAAGTTAAAAATCGTCCGCTGAATCTCCGGCAATTGCGATAATAGTTTCATGATGTCCTCCACGTTGAGATTTCCGGACACCTCTACCTGTTGTTGTTCGAGCTCACTCTCGTTAATGTCATCTAGCGCTATGAGCTGCTTTTGCGAGCGCAGGAAATCTATAGAAATATTTACCGTTATCCGGGCCAACCAGGCACGGAAAGATTTTTCATAACGATCACCCAAGTCTCCGCTATTGAACATACTGATTTTACCGAACGCCCTGATGAAACTTTCATTGGTAAGCTCCTCTGCATCGAACCCGTTTTTAACATACCTCATCGTGATTGCCCGTACATAGCCGTAACAACTCTTATAGATAAATTCCTTACTCCGCTCATCCCCATCTTGGGCACAACTCCGCACAGCGCTCTCTAACGACAACGCGCGCTTCCCCTTCAAATATCGGATGTTGAAACTCACTACGCGGCTACAATACTATCAATCAGTTGCTTTGACTACGTTGCAAATATACGTCCTATCCACACGGTATGTAGCCGTTTCTACGAAAAATTAACCATGTATATCCAATACCACTTTGCTTTTTAATACAGACGAATATAGAATCAGAAACGCTACAGCTTTCGTTCATATTTCGAGAGCGCCTCCTTCATCACTTACCGATCCTTAAAAAAATTGTGATTTGCCTGATTTTTTACTAACTTTAAGTGCGTTAATCGCTTAATTTATAAACCAAGGCATTTTGTTTTATGGCTGCTCCAACTCGTATTTTCGATATTTTAACAGATTATAAAGCCCGCTTTGCCAAGCCGGTGATGGTTGCCGGCAAAGCGAACGGTAAATGGATAAACTACCCGACCGACGAATTTTTGACCATCGTGGATAACCTAAGCAAAGGGCTGGTGACCAAAGGGGTTGGCAAGGGAGATAAGATAGCGCTGATGGCGGGAAATCGGCCCGAATGGAATTTTTGTGACTTTGCAATCAATCAGTTGGGTGCTGCGGTGATACCGTTGTACCCCACATTATCCGATCAGGACCTGTCCTTTATTATTAATGACGCCACGGTCAAGCTCATTTTCGTGAGCGACGCCGATCTTTACGAAAAAGTAAAAGCGGCATTGCAGGTGCACAATCTTGATGTTCCTGTCTTTACGTTTGACCCGGTTGATGGCGTCCCTTCATGGCAGGTACTGGTCGACGATGGTAAGCAATATGATGTAGATTTGGACGCATACCGTGATGCGGTCCATGAGGATGATCTCCTGACATTGATCTATACTTCCGGAACAACCGGCAAGCCCAAGGGCGTATGCCTCTCCCATAAGAACGTACTGACCAATGTATACGATTGCTACCACCTGCTTCCATCATACTTCAAGAAGGCGCTCAGCTTCCTTCCGCTGTGTCACATCTTCGAGCGAATGGTGGTCTACCTTTATTTCGCAAAAGGGGTGGAAATCCATTACGCCGAAAGTCTGGACACAATCGTAGCCGATATCAACGAAGTAAAGCCAGATGGATTTACCACAGTGCCTCGGCTGCTTGAAAAAGTTTATGACAGAATCGTCTCGAAGGGTAAAGAGCTAACCGGACTGAAAAGACACCTGTTTTTCTGGTCGCTCAACCTCGGCCTCAACAATCAGGAACCGGGTAACAACAGCGGGTGGTTCAACTTCAAATTAGGTATTGCCCGAAAACTGGTATTCAGCAAATGGCGGGCGGCTCTTGGTGGCAATATCAAACTGATCATTTCAGGAGGCGCGGCGCTTCAGCCGCGTTTAGCCCGCGTATTTTGGGCGGCAGGCATACCGGTACTCGAAGGATACGGCCTCACGGAAACTTCACCTGTGGTGGCTGTCAATAACCTGGAGAAAGACGGTGTCAGGTTTGGCACTGTGGGCAAGATACTTGAGCATGTAACCGTTAAGATCGCCGCCGACGGTGAGATCCTCTGCAAAGGTCACAGCATTTTCAGCGGTTACTACAAAAACGACATGGCCACAGCTGAGGCTATCGACAGCGATGGGTATTTCCATACCGGAGATATCGGCGAGTTGGACAACGACGGATTTCTTCGCATCACCGACCGCAAAAAGGAGATGTTCAAAACTGCCGGCGGCAAATACGTGGCGCCCCAGGCTCTGGAAAACAAGTACATGGAGTCTACTTTTATTGCCCAAGTGATGGTGGTCGGCGAAAACCGAAAATTTCCCGCAGCACTCATTGTTCCGGCTTTCGAAGTGCTTGAAAACTGGTGCCGCATCAAAGGGATGCTCTTCGGCTCGAAAGAAGAAGTGGTAAAAAAACCGGAAGTAATTGATAAATACCAGCGGGAGCTCGACCGGCTTAATCAAGATTTCGGCCAGTGGGAAAAGGTGAAGAAATTTGTACTGCTTCCCCACGAGTGGACGATCGCTGCAGGGGAGCTCACGCCGAAGTTGAGTCTCAAACGCAAAGCTATCGCTCAGCGCTATGAAGAAAAGATCGAAGCTATCTACCAAGCGTAAAAACAACCTGGCCCGATGCTGGTTATATTTAGATGCATGAGGCTTTTTAAAAAATCACTCTACAAAGATATCTTCGGATTGCTGAGTGACACGTTTTCAGAGTTTTCTAAAGACAGTGCCATGAAGATGAGTGCGTCTTTAGCCTATTATACGATATTCTCCATCGCTCCATTGCTGCTCATCGTCATCTGGTTGGTAGGCTTTCTTTACGGAGATGTATTGGCTGGCGAACAAGACGCCCAGTCTGAAGTGTTCGAGGAACTTGCAAACATGTTCGGTCCGGAAACTGCGGCGCAGACCCAGCAGATTATTCAGAACATGAATTTATCCAACAAATCCGGCCTCGGCATCGCTATTGGAATAGGCACACTGATCATCGGATCGACCACTATTTTCGTCCAGATACAGGATTCGTTAAACCGGATATGGGGTGTCCGGCCGAAGCCTAAAAAAGGATGGCTAAAAATGCTGCTCAACCGAGCCATTTCCTTTTCGATGGTACTCGGACTTGGCTTTTTGCTGATTGTATCGCTGATCGCAAACGGCATTATCATGGCGCTGAGTTCGCATCTGGCCCAATATTTTCCTGAAATTTCTGTCCACTTGGTCGAGTGGGTCAATGTCGGCCTCACTTTCTTGGTCATCACTTCACTTTTCGCCTTTATTTTTCGATTTCTCCCGGATGCCCGGATGCGATTCAGCGATGTAGTCGGCGGAGCGGTATTTACTGCCGCCCTGTTTATGCTGGGAAGGTATTTAATCGCGCTTTATATGCAGTACAGTGCACCGGCTTCCGCATACGGAGCAGCTGGCGCCATTATCGTCTTGCTACTCTGGGTGTATTACTCGGCGGCGATACTTTATTTCGGCGCTGAATTCACCAAAGTATATGCGCTACGGTACGGTAAAGGGGTCTGGCCGTCGTCATATGCCGTTAAAGTGGTGCTGAAGGAAGAGGAAGTAGAAGACGCTCCTATAGATCTGTCAACTGATCAGAACAAAGAGAGCTGACCGGATGCGGAATCGGGTTCTTCAAAATTACTTACGGCTATCCCCAGTAGCCGTACCGGCATCGGATACTGCTCCACTACTGGCCCGAGTAGCTGACAGGAGATGGCCACTAACGCTTCAGACGCATCGGTATAATGCGACAGCGAGTTGCTCCTTGTAATTAACCGGAAGTCGGCGAACTTAACTTTGAGGGTGATTGTCCGTCCTCTCAGCTTACGGCTTTGCAGGCGCCCCGCCAGCTTCTCGGCAATTTTCGCCAGTTCCTCTTCCATTGCCGCTACTTGCGCGATATCTTGACTAAACGTGTCTTCTACCGCTACTGATTTAGGCTCACGGTGTGGCTCTACAGAACGATCGTCTATCCCGCGTACGATGCGGTAATAAAAGCGCCCGCTTTTTCCGAAGAGCCTGACCAGTTCCGCCTCGGTCAACCGCTTGAGATCGGCGCCGGTAAACAGTTGCAATCGGTTCATCTTTGCTGCAGTCACCTTCCCCACCCCAAAGAATTTTTCCACCGGAAGACGCTCCATGAACGTTTCGATGCGGGACGGGCCGATAAAAGTGAGTCCATCCGGCTTATCGATGTCGGACGCGATCTTGGCAACAAACTTGTTTACGGACACGCCAGCCGAAGCAGTCAACTGGAGCTCCTCCCGGATAGCCCTCTTAATATCCTTGGCTATGTCAATGGCAGAGCCTAGCCCCTGTTTATCGGTTGTCACGTCCAAGTACGCCTCATCGAGCGAAAGCGGTTCGATGATATCGGTATAACGTCGGAAAATCGCCCGTATCTCAGCGGATACCGCCTTATAGACCTCAAAACGGGGTGACACGAACACCGCGTTGGGGCATAGTTTGGCTGCACGGCTGCACGGCATGGCAGAATGTATTCCGTACCGGCGGGCCTCGTAGCTCGCCGTTGCCACTACCCCGCGGCTGTCCGGGGGGCCGCCTACGACCAATGGGATACCGCGGTATTCAGGAAAATCACGCTGCTCCACAGCGGCATAGAAGGCATCCATGTCGATATGGATGATCTTGCGCATTTTCGGCCTTCATTTTTGAAATCGTCATTTCACGTTATAACGGTACACTGTCCGCCCGATATTACCATGTGCGTCTATCCCCTCCACAACAACCCGGTAGCTGCCCTTCCCATCGGCATTGTAGTAGTCGAGCTGTGCCTGTCCGTCTTCTCCCGTAGTCACAGTAGGATTCCAGTACACGGTTGATCGGATGTCATTGACTGCACGCCGTTCGGGCGTGTCGTATTTGGGTACATAAAATTTCCGCTCCTTGGCATATCCCAGCGGCGTCAGGTCAACGATATTGCTTTTAGGAAGCAGGGCTTCGATTTCGCTGAGCGACATGCGAGGTCCTTTTTCCACTTTTTTGGCCGTGTAGATGGACACCACACCATTGTTCTGGTACATGCGGCTCACCGTGCCCAGTTCATCCCTAAGGAATATTTCGATACCCTCCACTTCGGAAGGCATGATGCCGTTTAGCGATGGCACGTCCATGGCCATCCCGTTCACAAAAAACTGCACGGGGATTCGCCCCCCCGCGTTGTAGTCGCGCGTGATAAAGAAAAGCTGACTCTGCGCATCGTATGTGATTCCGGTGAGCGCAGTTTGCAGACACATGATCAGGTTATTGCAGCCCTTCAGCCGGTCGGCACTGATCTGGTGGTCAGCCATACCCAACCCGGAGATGGCCGGATATTCCTTATGCGAAAACTTTGGCCGAGAAGTAGCGGTCACCTCCACTTCTTCCAGCAAAATGGATGTGCGGTATTCATTTCGGCTATTATCCAAGTAGGTTGCCAGCGCTTGGTCGATATTCAGTAAATCATTTCCGCGGTAGGGAGTGGGGTCGATGCCAGGGAATTGTGTAGGATCTACATTGATGACCATGTTCCGGTAATTGTCGTTGCCCCGTGCATTGATGGTGACGCGTGCTGAATCGGTAAATACCAGATCTTTAAAAACAAAGCGCCCGTTTTCGTCCGTATAAGTATCCTTACGAAAACTTCTATCAGGGATGGACAACAGCAGGCCGCCATTGACTACAGGCTTGCCGTTGTTCATTCGCAACACTCCGGATATTTCAATGCCCTGCTCGGGAAAGAAATGCACGGGCGGATATTGGTCAGCCATGATATCTTCATAGGAGAACCGCCGATACCCCTGGGTAAGCAGCAAGGCGTCGAGCGCCTCCTGTTTTGCATCGTCCGGCTGGTTGAAATAGTAGTGCGGATCCTCCACATAGCCTTTGAGATCAGAGGTAAGCAACAAATTACTCAGTATGGTGGTTTCCTTATTCTCGTCATGTGGCACCTTGGTTTCATCAACCACAGCCACCGAATAGCTGCCGGCTGCCGGTTCGCCATTGTGGCTCACATCCAACATCAGCTTCACCTGTTGTTTGGCTGTATATTCGCTTTGATCAGTGCTAACGGAAATATTAAGCGGCTTGATATTTTCTACAAAGGTTAGGCGCTCGCTCATTGGCTGGCCGGCTGAATTAAACAAGGTGAGCTGGGCGATGCCCGTGGGGAAGCGTTCCTTAGGAAGGTTCACCACCACTGCGTCGCTCCTTAGCGCAGCCTGTGCTGCATAGCAAAGGATACCGTTGCTCTGTACGATAAGATAAAATGCTTTCCCTTTATTGGCATTGAAGAACCGTTCATTGGCGACAATTGCCAACTGTAGTTGCGCTGTGTCCGACTTCAGCACGGTCACACTGATGCCCTGGTCAATGACCGCAGGTAGCGGATAACTGCGGATTTCACCGTTTTTAAACGTAAGGTTCGCCGTATAGGTGTTGCCTGCCTGTGGAGCAAGCATAAAATATCCCATTCCTTTATGTATATCCTCGAGCGTCGCTACCTCTGTGCCGCTTTGGTCGACCACGTTTCCTTTCACCGATAGCCCACGCCCATCGCTGCCCACCGCTTTGAACGCCACCTTCTTGGATAAGCCGGCGATTAAATCGCCCCCTTCGGCAAAAAATTGCACATCGGCGTCCCATAATGCGGTACGTAGCGGAAATGAGCCCATCATCGGCGGGGCGCTGCCGCCCGATTCAAGGGAAACGTGAAGATTGCCCTTTTTTAGCAATTCCCGGTCCTTGCCGTTCATATTGATGACAATATTACCCATCACGTCGGTTTGTCCTTTCCCATCGTCAATCGGCTCCCATCCCGCCACTGCCGCCCAGGTAAGCTTTCGGTTTCCCAAGGGTTTGCCCTCCCGGTCCTTGAACTGGATCACAGCCTGCGCACGAGCGTTTTTACCTTTACTGACATCGTTGAAGGTCACCGTATAGTGAAGGTTGTTGTTCAATACATCCCCTACCGGAACGATCTTGTTGAAGAAATAATCCTGATCGAAGTTGACCATCCATTTAGTATAAGCCCGAAAACGGTAATTGCCTTGCGTATACCACTCTTGGTCAAAAACAAGGTGGCCTTCTCCCACATTGTCTTTCAAGGGGATGCGGAGGGTCTGCATTAAGGAGTCCTTGCCGTTCATCACCTCTACATAGACCAGCTTACTGAGGTCGTAATTGTACATGTTGCTGGCCAGGTAAGTTTTAAACCACAACGTATCACCCACGGCATAGTAGGGCTTGTCAAAATGAAGATGGACTTTTTCTATGGGATAAGCTTCCAGCAATTTCTGCGTTTTCTCAACGACGGTATTGATCGGAACACTGTCCGCCTGAGCGAGTGACTGTAAGGGAAAGCAATAGATAAAAATTGAATAAGAGAATAGTTTTACAATACGGTTCATTCAAATCAATCTTATTATGGAATAAGTGGCTAAGATATTCTTTTTTGGTTGTTTATGCCAAGGGAAGGGTTAATTTTAACACTTCCAGTACCAAGTTACCGATACCGGCTACGCAAACCAATACAGGAATCGCCGACATCATTGGAAATAACTTGCCAATCTGTCGGAGCACTGACACCATAATCCTGTGCCGGAACAACGACGCCGCCAGTCTTACGGATTCGGGACGTAATTTTTTACTTTTTGTTCTACCGCTGTGATGACTTCTTCGATAAAATCCTCCTGATGGAACTCGTTTGCATGGATGAGTCCGCCAGGACTGAACACATTTATTTCCATCAGCTTATCTCCTACTAAGTCCAGCCCAACCAAGAACATCCCGTCTTTTCGCAACAACGGACCTACTGCCTCTACGATGCCTTGCATCGCTTTGTTCATGTTAGCCGGTTTTGCAGTCCCCCCCTGATGGATGTTGCTCCTAATCTCGCCGGCCTGTTGTACCCGTTGAATGGCCGCCACTTTGCCGTTCTTCGTTAGCGGCTCTCCGTCCATCAAAAACAATCGGATATCACCTTTTTTCGCTGCAGGCAGGTATTCCTGGGCAATGGCAAACCCGTCGCGGCATATCGCCTCCACAATCTGCTTGAGGTTTTTATTGTCCTTTTTATCGATGAGGAAAACGTTTTTGCCCCCTGAACCCTTAAGCGGTTTAAGGATAATTCGATGGTTTTGGTCGCGGTAAAAAGCTTGTACATCAGCGATACTGCGCGTAATCACCGTCTGAGGCCGTACTTGCTCTGGAAAATATTGCAAGTACATTTTATTAGACGCTTTTATTAGCCCATCCGGGTTGTTGAGTACCAACGTCCCCTGCTGGCCCACCAATTGCCCATAAAGCACGCCGGCGTCCTGTGCCCAGGGCCGTTTTTCCATATCCACGGCCGGATCATTTCGGAGCCACATGACATCCCATTTCACCGCACTCACCAGTTTCTTTTCGACTTCGACAATGGCTTCCAGAAACGTACGCAACGAGCGGAATTCGCGATCAGGCATTTTACGGCAATGGCCGCCCACACTACCGTCGGGCAAGTAGACTAAATCGCCTACCCCAACGTAGTAAACGGTGTGTCCACGCTTATGCGCTTCTAATGCAAGAGCTGTTGTCGTAAAGCCGGCCGATTCTTTACGTACTTGATTGACTACAAAAGTAATGGTCATATATATTTTATCTTATTTGGCTGATTTGATTATCCGTTGATTATCATCGACTGTAAGTTAATTGATCATTTTAAACACGCTGCCGGCCTTTTTTATTTCATCGATTTTTGCTATGTATGGATATTCCAGAAATTTCGGACGCAGCGGCGAAGGTTTCAGCAACTGCCTGTGCATGAGTTCTTCGATGATAGGAAGGTAGTCCTGTCTGATTTTGCCGACGAGCAATTTCGAAATATCATTACCTTCCTTTATGTATTCGATGACATTCAACAAACCTTTGAGGTACACGGCGTCTTTGGTAAGCCCTCCTCCGCGATAAACACGCATGGTAATCTGGAAAGCAACTTCGTGCTTAAATCCATATTTATCCGTAAGCAGATAGAACGTATCGATAAACGAATTCCCTGCGAGCATATGATGCACGACCACCACCCTTGCAGCCAGTATTCGCATCCGCTGGTTGGTAAGCCCTCCCGTCATATATTCGCTCAACACAGCAAGCCCTTCTTGCAATTGCTCATACCCCGGCACACCGAGATAAAACAACTTAAACGGCTGTGCCATGCCATTATAATAGGTCGCCACATGTGTGCCCACCTCATGTTGGAGAAGCGAGAAAGCCCGTTCTCTGGAAATGCGGTATCGGCTGCTGATATTGAGTGTTCCACGAGATACCATAACGCCCTCCACATCGTCCCGTACACGGACCGCAGTAGATACCATGTCATACTGCTGTTTCAGGTACTCCAACTCAACGCTGGCCATCGCTGCAAACTCTTTGGCGCCGATCATCTCCTTTTCCAGCGGCAACCGATTGGGGTCGGCGGCGACCAATATCGCCCGCGCCGTTTCAAGAAGGTTTTCTTCAATATTACCGAACAGCTGCTGGCTGCTGTATAGAAAATCAGGCTTTTCCCGGTCGCTCAGCATATTCAGCATGCGGTCTATTTCCTTTCGTTTGTCCCGAAAAAGGAAGGCTATCGTGGGATCGGGTATATCTTCAATGCGAAGGTTATATAATTTCCGTTTTATGAGTTCAGGATCGATCGGCATAGGCCTATAGTGAAATGCAGGGGTTTTCCGGTATTTGCTCTTCGCGAAGCTGCTCCACGCTTCCTGCGTGTTGATCGGTGTCACTAAAAGGAGGAAATCGAACTGGTTACTATACTCCGCCAATTTCCCGTCAATTTCCCACACCACTTCATCCAACTCAGTCATACCCAGCATTTCGAAGTGTGCAGCACTGTACGATGTTTTCATTCGTACAAACTCAAAGAAGCTTTTCCGTAATGCCTTTCCGAAATGCTCACGCAGTTCGCGCAGGAAAAGCGGGTATGGTGCGCCGGTCGTATGGTTCATGTAAATCGGCGTTATCTCCAGCCCAATCACGATAATTTCACTTTTACGGGCCTCCTCGGCGTTGAACAGTTCATGGTGATAGGGCGGTGATGGCATTTTCTTTCCTTTATCGAGCCCAACCTCAATAGCGCGGGTTTGATGTACCAGCTTGATCTGCTGCAGTTCAGTCTGCAGCTTTTCGGCCACCGCCAATGCGCTTTTCTGGCTGAGATGAATCGTGAATGGAGGCGAATCAACACGGTCAGACAGCCACACTTCAAGAAGCAAAAATCCGCCAAATTTATCCGCCATGGTACTGGCAATCGCCCTGATGATCGGTGTCACCGGGCATTCTTCCGTATCCGGTGCCACCAGGTACGCCGATTCGGTCTTCCCGAGGGTCGATGTAAAGGAGTCTTCCCCATGCGGCGGTACGCGGTATACCAGCAAGTATGGGACCGGCCGCTCCATGTGGAGTTTGCCACCATATGGCAAATCGGCATGCAGTGGATAACCCTTTTTCAGCTTATCGAGGATACGATGGATTTGTTTCTTGATGTCAATGTTCATAGGGATAAGATGATTCGACCGTCCTGTCGAGTAAGTCCAACAGGAAAGGTATACTTCCGGTTAGCATGGACCTGATGCAATGAATGTGCCCTATATCCGCGCGGCCTGTCCACTCATCCATAAACGTCTTTTTAAACTCCAAAGACAATACGCAGCCATACTCACCGTAGTTGCGGTTTATCCATTCCGAAAAAGCACCGCCCTTAAATTTTACGTTCTCCCTCACGTCCAGAAATCTGCCATTGAATTGATGATGGGCGAGAAATTTGACCATACAATGGCCGAAGGCCCTCCATTTTTCATGGTTGTGCCCAGTACCTACGTTGATCTCCGGATTTTCACCGATGTTTGCCTCTGTCATGGGGTCGTCACGCCGATAGTTGTAACTATGCACATCCAAAACCACAAATCTTCCGAACCGGGCGATTGTCCATTGGAGCAATTCAGCCATATCGTCGTAAAACCGATCATACCCTTTTAAGAGACGCTCTACCGTCAACTCGGGAAGCGGCGGCCGCCATACCGTCAGCCCCCACGCATCTTCCGGGCGCCGGTATACCGCCCGCTCCCGTCGCCTATTGAGGTCTGTTTGAAATCTCGACGTGCTTACGACAACCCGGCTGACCGGCAAATCCACCATCTCCGCTGTATAGGGATCTTCTTCACGAAAACGCTCATGTTCCTGCAGATGCGCATACTCAATCAATGGCAGGGCAAGCTGGTGACCGTCATGAATAGCGGTCGCAATAATGGGACTTTGCATCTTTTCTATGGTGTAGACCAAATCCATTTGGAATCATAACACGGTGCAAGGGGAAATGTTTGAAACCCACTTCGGCATACAAAAAACCTACTTTGGCATACAATTGGCATGCAATCTGAAATTTATCAACTGACCGCATGCTATAAAAAAAGCGACAATTCTGCATACAAATACAATATCCAACCACCTTCCCACCTTCCAGCGGCAAGGCAATGCTTACCATAGCTCAACTACACATTATCGAGCCACGCTTCTCCATTTTTCGGATCGGATACTTGCTAATATCATGTGATTATTGGCTAAAAATGGCCCATAGGAACATAGGGAATGTGCTTAGTTTTGAAGTCTATCTTTACGATCGAGAGTGTTTAATATGAAAATGTACAACGTATTCTTGGGTGTTGTCTTGCTTGCTGCTGTTTTGAATGGGGGAATTGACATCGCTCAGGCACAGGACGGGGATCAGATATTGGATGGAATCGGTGAGACCGGATTGGTTGCACGCTATGTATTTGACGGAGATGTCAAAGACTGGTCCAGAAATAATTTGCACGCTTCGTTTTCGGGTGCCGAGGCCAAATTCGTCAAAGACGACCGCTTTGGATCGGTTTTGTCGCTTTCCGGGGGAGGCAACGCCTTTGTTGCGATTCCCGGAGAAGCGTTTGAAAATATAGAGTCGCTTAGTATATCCGGATGGATATATTTGCGCTCAGAGCAGCCGGGCCAACGCTTTTTTGATTTCGGAAAGAATGTCAACAACCGTTTTTTTGCAGCCCCTACGGGGACAAAAGCCCAAAAAGGTTTCCACGCGCTGATTACGGCTGATGGAAAAACCGAAAACAGCGCGATTTCTCCAGCTATAAAAACGAATAAGTGGGTTCATCTGGCCGTCGTAATTGATGTGCCTGCAAAGACAATGATCACCTATGTCGATAGCAAGCCGGTAGGAGAGGTCGAGGATATTTCAATGGAGTTGGCGGCGGTATTCGGTCAGCAATCTGGAAAGGACAATCTCTTTTATATAGGAAAATCGCTATCGCCGGAAGACCCCTATTTGAATGCCTTGGTACATGATTTCCGTATTTACCGTGTGCCCTTAGGCGGAAGACAGGTTGCCAGCATTTATTACAATTCGCTGAAGGGAGTCAATGAAGACGCAGCAAACATGGGTAAGACGGAGGATGATCTTCCACAATTTGCGTTAACCAGAGAACAGCTGTATAATGCTTACTTGGTTGATGTTTCCGATGTAGCGATTGAAACAGAAGCAGGCCATCTGCCGCGATTGCCGAGCTATGTACAAGGAACCTACAAAGATGGCATGGAAGGTCCAAAAGTACGGGTGCTGTGGCCCTCTCCCACCGATAATGCTACGGTGCTCAATTCGGGGCGCTATGTTGTTACCGGGCATGTGCCGGGAACGGACTTGCAACCAAAAGCCACTGTCACCGTAAAAGAAGGAAACAAACCGGCTACACCGGGCCTGACGCTTGAGGCGTTTGATCTGGCCCAGGTTTCTCTGGAAACCGACATTTATGGCGGCAATACCAAACTTATTGAAAACCGCGATAAATTTATTTCCGTATTGGCCAAAACCGATCCCAATTCTTTTCTCTACATGTTTCGCAATGCCTTCGGCCAGAAACAACCCGAAGGGGCAAAGCCCTTGGGCGTATGGGATAGCCAGGACACCAAGTTAAGAGGGCATGCTACCGGGCACTACCTTACAGCAATCGCCCAAGCCTACGCAGGGACCGGTTATGACAAGGCACTCCAAGCCAACTTCGCCGAGAAAATGGCGTATATGGTAAACACCCTTTACGAATTGGCACAACTATCCGGAAAGCCGAAAGAAGCAGGCGGCACGTATGTGTCGGACCCCACTGTGGTGCCGCCTGGGCCGGGAAAATCAGCTTATGATTCAGACCTTAGCGAAGCAGGTATCCGTACCGATTATTGGAACTGGGGCGAAGGTTTTATCAGCGCCTATCCTCCGGACCAGTTTATCATGCTCGAAAACGGCGCTACCTACGGCAGCCAGAATCACCAGGTTTGGGCTCCGTATTACACGTTGCATAAAATTCTGGCTGGCCTAATGGATATCTATGAAGTCACCGGCAATACAAAAGCCATTGAAACTGCTACCGGCATGAGTGACTGGGTGTATGCCCGCTTGAGCAAGTTGCCAACCGAGACGCTTATAACAATGTGGAATACGTACATTGCCGGTGAGTTCGGTGGCATGAACGAGGCTATGGCCCGACTATACCGGATCACAAACGAAAAAAAATACCTGGAGACAGCGCAATTATTTGATAATATCAGGGTGTTTTTCGGCGATGCGGAACATTCGCATGGACTGGCCAAAAATGTAGATACATTCCGGGGTTTACATGCCAACCAACACATTCCCCAAATTGTAGGGAGCATTGAAATGTATCGGGTCTCCCATCATCCATCGTATTATTTGATTGCCGATAATTTCTGGTATAAAACCGTCAATGATTATATGTACAGCATCGGGGGGATTGCAGGCGCGCGTAACCCCGCCAATGCAGAATGCTTCACCAGTGAGCCGGCAACGTTGTACGAAAATGGCTTCTCTGCCGGAGGGCAGAATGAGACCTGCGCCACATATAATATGCTTAAGTTGACCAGCAATCTGTTTCAATTCGATCAGCGGGCAGAATTAATGGACTATTATGAGCGTGGGTTGTACAACCATATTCTGGCCTCCGTAGCTGAAGACAGCCCTGCGAACACCTATCACGTACCGCTCAGGCCCGGGTCTATCAAACAGTTTGGCAATCCGCACATGACGGGCTTCACTTGTTGCAACGGTACAGCAATAGAGAGTAGCACCAAGCTGCAGCATGCTATTTATTTCAAAAGCAAAGACAACGATGCCTTGTATGTCAACCTATACATCCCTTCTACCCTACAATGGTCAGAACGCGGTATAACGGTGGTACAGACAACGAGTTTTCCGAAGGAAGACCATACCCGTCTGACCATCAAAGGAAATGGAAAATTTGATATCCATGTGCGTGTGCCGGGCTGGGCTACCAAAGGATTCTTTGTAAAAATCAACGGCAAAGAACAAAAGCTTCAGGCTAAGCCTGGCAGTTACCTGCAATTAAGCCGCAGGTGGAAAGATGGCGATGTGATCGAATTGAAAATGCCCTTCCAGTTTCACCTCGATCCTGTCATGGACCAGCAGAACATTGCCAGTCTGTTTTACGGACCGATACTGCTGGCCGCGCAGGAGCCCGAAGCAAGGAAAGCGTGGCGCAAGGTCACCTTGGATGCCAACGATATAAGCAGGTCCATTAAAGGTGATCCAGGGCAGCTGCAATTCACCATTGACGACGTTGTTTTCAAACCATTTTATGAAACATACGGACGGCATTCCGTTTACCTGGACGTGACATTGAAATAAGATCCGTTTAGTATTCCAGCACGGTCACTTCAGTCCGCCTGTTGGCCTGGTGCTGCTCGCGCGAGCAGGGAACACCGTTGCTGCATCCGTTCACCAACCGTGTCTCCCCGTAGCCCTGGGCA
>NZ_JBHRTA010000059.1:0-71446 GCF_042646065.1 Parapedobacter deserti | reverse complement strand
GCTTTCATCTCCTCGTAATCGAATTCTTCTTGCTTTTCTTTCATTTTAAACTGTGACTAAGTTAACATTTTATAACTCTTGACACAGTTGATTTTACAGTCTCAATGCCGCCTTGCGGATTAGGCTTACCGGTTGGCTACCATTGGCTTAGTCTTCGCTTACTGCTGGCTTACCCTTCGCTTACCGCCGGGCTACCGCTTCCTTACCATTTCCTTACCATTTCCTTACCATTTCCTTACCTCTGGCTTACCATTCCTTTACCACTTCCTTACCATTTCCTTACCTCGGGTTTACCATTTCCTTACCAAAGAGGTAGGGAAAGGTAGCGGATGGGTAAACGAAGGGTAGGCGAGGCGTGTGGATGGTATAACGTTAGGCCATTTCCGGCCATTTCCGGCCATTTCCGGCCAGCCGCGGCCAATGCCGGCCACCAGGTTTTTTCCAACCTTTTCGCACCCGATGTTTGCTTCCGGAAACGGCACTGTACCGGTACGAAAACGGAGTAACGAACGCCAGCTGCCCCGCCGATTCCGGCAGTCGGCACAGTATTGAAATAGTTAATTAAAGAGTATTATGGGAAGATTTAACAGGGGAATCCACGGCGGATTCTCGGGAAAAGTAGGAAACGTGGTGGGCGCCCACTGGCGCGGCATCGATTACATGCGCAGCCTGCCACGGGTAAACAAGGGCAGGCCGGTCACCGAAGAGCAGCTGATACACCGCGTACGGTTTGCGGCAGCGGTGGCGTTTGCCAAACCGATCAGTTACGTATTCAACGTGGGCTACGGCAAGCTGGCCAAGCAGAAGCTCACGGGCTACAACCTGGCCGTCCGGCAGATCTATAACGAAGCCATCATCGGCGAGCACCCCGACGTGTCGGTAGACCCGGCGCTGGTGCGCATCAGCGCGGGCGACCTGGTACGGCCGCTCAACCCGGCGGCGGAGGCATTGCCGGGGCAGGTGCTGCGTGTGTCGTGGAGAGATAGCACGCAGGAGCGCAGAAACATGGATCACAGCGACCTGGCCATCGTGGTGGCGTACAGCCCCGTCAAAGCGGAATACCAGTACGACATCGGCAGTGCCAAGCGCCTCGATGAGGAGCTGCTGCTGGAGCTGCCGAACTATTTCGCCGGTGATGAGGTGCACGTGTACCTGGGGATGGTGAGCAAGACGGGCGGAATTGCCTGCAACAGCCTCTACCTTGGGACGGTAGCGGTAGCTACAGGGGAGCCCGAACCGGGCCCGTAAATCGAAGGCGGTAAGTACATTTTTGGGCGGGCGACCTACACGGAATCCCGCCCTTTTTATACTTTCCGAACCTGGATAGCAGGTAAACTATAAACACTATCTTTGATACCGAAAGTTTATTACAGAAGGTATTTTTTATGGCTAAATTAACGGTGGCGGTAAAGGACGTCGCAACGGTGCTTCACCGGTATTATGGACTGTTGCTGGTGGCTTTGGTGGCTACCGCGGCATTCATCGGCAATTCCTACACGAGGCTTGAATCGGACTTCCTGACGAAGCTGGGGCTTGTATGCCTGATGGGAATTTCCTTGATGTTTGCCCTGCACATGGCGCAGCAGCGGTACCGCTTTAAATGGCCATTGCCCGTCTCGGGCTTTTTGGTTTTGGCCCTATACATCCTGCTGTTGCCTCCAATGGATACACACCGCTATCAGCCGGCAACGGTTGTCGTGCTGGTCGTTTCGTCCATATGTTTCCATTTGCTGGTCGCCTTTATTCCGTTCTGGAAGCGCGGCGATAACCATGGTTTCTGGGATTATAATAAGAACGTATTTATCAATCTGGTGCAGACCGTTGTGTTTACGCTGGTGCTCTGGGGTGGCTTGGTACTGGCCGTAGTAGCGTTGGAAAAACTTTTCGGCTTCAATATCGTGAGCCACTTCTGGGAGCGATTGGCCTATACGATCCTGATACTGGGCAGTAGCTTCATTTTTGCGCTCTTCGCAAAAGATGGACTGGGTGGGCTGCGTGCAGCTGCCCCGTACCCGCCGGTGCTCCGTTTTTTTGTGCAATACGTGCTGGTGCCGCTCCTGATTAGCTATGTACTCATCCTATATAGCTACGGCGTCAAAATCGTGGTGGAATGGGACCTGCCCAAAGGTTGGGTCAGCTACCTCGTATTGGCTTATAGTTTTCTCGGTGTGCTTTCGCTGTTGCTGCTGGACCCGCTGTATGGCGCTGCAGACAAGATCTGGGTGCGATTTTTTTCGCGGAGCTTTTACATCACCTTGCTGCCGCTGTTGGTCTTGCTGTTCGTGGCTATCAGTGTGCGGATAGCGGACTATGGGGTTACGGAAAACCGCTATTTTGTGTTGGTGCTGGCCCTCTGGCTGTTGGCCATAACGGTGTACCGGCTATTGCGCCGGCAAAATGCGATAAAAGTGGTTCCGATCAGCTTGTTTGTTGCCGGTGCTTGCAGCCTCGCATTGCCTTTTGCCAACGTGTTCAGCGTGTCATTCAATAGCCAGCACAGTCGCTTCTACCGGCTGCTTTCCGAACAGGAGGTGCTCACACCGGGGGGCAAAATCGACTTTGGCCACCAAGTGAATCGCTCTGCCCTTAACGAGATCGGCAGCGTTTTTCATTACCTGCAATCACGCCGGCAGTACCGGGCTATCCGCGCGCTGACCCCCGATGATAAGGCGGAGAAGGTGGACAGCCTGTTGGCGGAACGCTACCTGAGCGAATCCGATTTTACCAGCTTGTTTACCCAGGTGGTGGAAGACGATGCCAACCGGTCGGTTTCTTATACGACGCTGACAGCGGGGCCGGGTGGGTACGACCGCGTGTTTGAAACCCAGGGGTATGATTTCATCCTGCCCATGGTATATATGGGGCCGGAATATGACCTGCGGGAGTACGTGCTTGGCGACGAGTCGTTAGTGCTGCAAATCGGTGAAGAGAAACCGGGTCATGGAACCAGACGCCAGATGGACAGTGTTTCCAATACGTTGTCCCTGCGCGTGGCGGGGATGGACACGGTTTTCCGTTATAACTGCACGGCGTTTATCGATTCGGTGTACGCACGGTACGCCGACACGCTGTTTACGGCGGATACCATCCCGGTGGGTGATCTGACCACGCATTTTCAGCTGGGGGGCTACCGCATAGCACTCCGGTTCAGCGAGTTGGGATTCAGCCGGAGCGATACGGGAACTGTAAACAAGGTAGCAACAGTGCTGATCGGACGCAGGTAAGCGGTGTACCCCGGAAAACGACGAAAGCGGATGCGTCCTCATGGATGCATCCGCTTTGTGTCGAATACGTGATGATGCCGAGCCTTTGTTATTTGGCGGTATCCGGGCCCAGGTAATACTCGTTCACTACATCAATTACATCGTAGATATCGAATGGCTTGCGGATGTACGTATCGGCACCGCACTGTTCGGCGATTTCATCGATGTTGCGGATAGCTGAAATAAGCACAACGGGTATGTGAGCGGTTTCCTCATTGGCTTTTAGCCGTTGGCAAAGATCACTTCCCCAGCCCCAGTTTAAATTCTCGTCCAATAAGATTAACCCAACCGCATGCTGTTTCAGCTTTTTGTCAAGGGTTTTGCCGCTGTCTTTAATAACATGATAGTCCTCGAACTGCATAAATTCGGCTACTACCTCCAGCATATCCCCGTCATCTTCAACGTAGAGAATTTGTTTCTTCATGTTTAGTACACCCATATATCACAAGCAAATTTAGCTTATTTAAGCGAATTATATTCTTTTTTATTGTTTATCAATTTTCGCAATTCTTCCCACGGGTAACCTATGGTCACCTAACATATGTAGTATGGCGTCACCTGGGCGGATAAATGCAAGTTCGTTAATTAGGACGGTTAATTCATTTTTTCAAACAATAGTGCATACCTGTCATACGGTGATGCAACGCAAGCATCAGAAACACCGCCTGTTGTCGATGGACCGGCATGTTGGAGTGATTTATGTAATACCGACCAACAAAGGATGTTTTAACGCTTCGACGACGCATGAAGGAACGAACCGACAGTATTTCTCCCTGGGCCGCCCACTTGGTGCAGCAGCTGGCAGGGCAAGCTGCTACATTGATCACTGAAAGACAATTGTCATCCTGGATTGTACGGCTCATCCGCACAGACGACGCATTGGTCGTATCCGTGGGTAAGGCTGGGAAAGGAGAACTGATTTTCCGGGTTGCATACACACCGGCGTCGGACCTAAAACTGGAAGAAAGCGGGCTGGATGGCGCTACCCTGCAGTATACGCTGCAATCGTCGTTGGGCCGCTATAATGTGTCCGTCCGAGTGGATACCGTCGAGGACACGCCGCTGCTGCACTATACGACGCGCTTCACGCCTCACCGGAATTTTTTTATCCCCTTTTGGCCGAAAGATGTGATATTGCTCGATTCGGAGGGTGGCATCGAGAACCTGGAAGCCTGTAGCCATGTAGAACAACGGGGGCTTCGCAGCGGGATGGTCTACCTGAGCATCACCAAGCCGGAGGTGGGAGCGATGCTGTACTTGCAGAACCTGACGTCGTTAAACAGCTATTGTGCAGACACCGGCACTTCGGTAGCCGATACGGTGACCGGCACGTGGCCTGAGTTTGGTTTCGCATTGCCGGCGGCTATCGACAAGCCCTTGCTGCGCGGCAGGGAATACATCATCGGTGATGCGCTCATCGCCTTCGCCGACCGGGCACCGGCAGATCAGTTTGAACAGGCAAAGCAGTTTATGGAACTGCTGGCGGCCGTCTACCTGTTGCTGCCCAAGCCGCCAACAATGTATCACGACTACCATGGCATTGCGGAAAAGGCGCTACAGGGGCTGGCTGACCACAAGGGCTGCTGGTCATATCATAAGGGCCACAGCTACCTCAATGCTTACGTATGCGATTACCAAACGCCGCCCGAAATCATGGTGCAGTTGGCGGTGTTGCTGCCATTGAAAGAATATGAGGAATGGATGGGAGGAAAATTACCCCTGATAGCGGAGCTGGAAGCGGGGCTACCCAGTTTCTATGATGAAAATATCGGCACGGTGCAACGGTGGCTGCCTGCCGCAGCGCACCAGCTCGACGGCAGCGAGGAGCACAAAGAGCCATTGATCATGGACTCGTGGTACCTGCACCATCCTTTGCTCAACCTTTCGCGCATGGCGCTACATGGCGATAAAGTGGCGAAGGATTTGTTCTTGAAGTCGCTGGAATATGCCATCAAAGTAGCCCGGCATTTTGATTATGAATGGCCGGTTTTCTATAAGATGGATACCCTTGAGGTGGTAAAAGCGGAAGCAAAGCCGGGCGCCGGCGGAGAAAAAGATGTGGCTGGCATCTATGCCCACGTGATGCTACAGGCATGGGACCTCACAAATGATGATAAGTACCTCGAAGAGGCCAAGCGTGCGGCGAAATCGCTCGTGTCGCAGGGGTTTGACCTGTTCTATCAAGCCAACAATACTGCGTTTGCGGCCGGGGCGATGATACGGCTGTGGAAAGCCACGCATGATGACATGTACCTCGACCTGGGCTATCTCTTGCTTGCCAATATCTTCAAAAATGTGGCGCTGTGGGACTGCCGCTATGGGTATGGAATGCATTTCCCCCTTTTCTTTGCCGTGTTCCCGTTGAATGACGCGCCTTATACCGCGGTTTATGAAGAGGTGGAAGTGTTTGCGGCGATGCATGAGTACCTGTCCCAGGCGGATGATACCCCATTGTCGCGCGCGTATGCATTGCTGCTCGCCGAGTTCATCCGTTATGCACTGCACCGTATGCTGTTTTATTATCCAACGGTATTGCCACGGGAGATGCTGGAGGATGAAGTTAAGACCGGCGAAATTGATAACCGGTTGTGGGTGCCGCTGGAAGATATCAACCCCGGCTGGGACAAGTCGGGTGCCGTGGGGCAGGAGGTGTATGGCGCCGGTTTCCCGTTCGCTGTCATTCCGAGGCATTACATGAAGGTTGCCGACGGTACCTGCCTGCTTTTTATCGATTATCCTACCACGGAAAAAGTTGTCGAGAACCGGCAGGTGAGGTTTAAGGTGCTTGGGGATGAACGGCTGCCGTGTAAACTTTTTATCCGCTCTTCATCAATGGAGCATGCCGCAAATATAACCGTCTCCGCAGCACGGCAGGGAGTCCTTGAGCCGAAAGGCGAAGGCCTTGACATGATATGTTATGAACTGCAGGGAGACCAGCATGTCCTCATCAGCTGGTAAGATGCAAAGGACTTAAAAATGATTTTTTAATAAATAAAAACTTAGTGTTATGGAAGCAGTGAAAGCAATTTATGAAGAAAAGCTGATTCAGCCGATAAGAGGCAAACGTATACTGATTACCGGTGGGACAACAGGTATCGGGCGTGCAATCGCTCACCTGCTGGCGCGTGAAAACCAGGTAATGGTCGTGGGGCGGCACCAGCCGGAGATGGACGATACGCTTAACGACTTCCAGCGGCAGTATCCCGGTGGGAGTGGGCACCTCGTCGGTGAGCTGTGCGACCTGGTAAACCCACAGGACATCGAACGGGTGTTCAGCCGGTTCGACGAGCAGTTCGGTCAGTTGGACGTGCTCATCAACAACGCGGGCCTCGCCTTCAACAGCGTCCTCGAGGGCAGCTACGACGACTGGGAATACCTTCTGAAAACAAACCTGCTGAGTTACCTGGCCTGCAGCCGGTACGCGATTGACCGCATGCGCAACAGCAGAGGCGGCCACATCGTCAATGTCGGCTCAATGAGTGCCGATGTCCGCGAAAAAGACAGCTCGGTGTATGTGGCGACCAAATCAGGCATCCAAGGGTTTTCTGAATCGCTGCGAAAAGAAGTAAATGATCTGGGTATCAAAGTGACTTTGATCGAACCGGGAGCTGTGGGTACCGACATGCAGCCGCGTGAAGGGCAAGAGGAGCAAATCGAAAACCTGGAGATGTTGAAAGCTGAAGATATCGCCGTGGCGGTATACTATTGCCTGTCCACCCCCAAACGGTGCGATATCGTGGAAATGCAGATACGCCCGCATCAGCAGCAGATATAAAACCGTCATTCCGTCACTCACAGATGGAATATTGCAACATGTTGTTGACCAGTAGTTTAGCAGCTATTTTGCTTTACTATGGCCAATTACATGTTGTTCATTTAAGTTCATATGTTGAAAAGCCAAGTCGTTATGCCTATAATTGTATAGGAAAACACCATGATTGAAAGCTGGTAGGCTGGAATAATCTGGGTACTTTTGCTTGCGCTGGGAAGGACTTCCTTGTAAACAATTTATCTAATGGGAAAAAACACGCGTAACAACGCGATTGACGAACAGCTTAAAATCACGGCGGACGCTGCGCCAGTATTGATGTGGGGCGCATCTGCCGATAAGCGGCGTTACGTATTCAATGCCAGTTGGTTTCATTTCACTGGCCGAAGCTTAGAACAGGAACAGGGAGACGGGTGGATGGATGGCGTGCATGCGGACGACCTCGAGCGTTGTGTAGCAATATTCTCTGCTGCTTTTGATGCGCAGGATGCGTTCAAGATCGAATACCGGTTGCGAAGGCATGATGGTGTTTACCGGTGGGTACTCGAAAACGGTGCGCCCCGCTACCTGGCCGACGGCACGTTTGCCGGTTATGTCGGTTCATGTACGGACATCCATGACTTGGTCAAGTCCACGTATGCAGCGACACTATCGGCCAGCATGGCACCGCCAACCACACAGGTCGACGAAGGGCTGGAAGACCTTGCCGCTCGCAACCAAGAGCTGGAAGCGAAGGTGCGTACACGTACCGAAGCGCTCGCGGAAAGCGAGCAGCTTTTGTACGCCATGAACGAAGAATTGACGGCCGCCAACGAGGAGCTTGCAGCAACCAATGAAGAGCTGATAGCGACCAACGAGGAGTTGCGGACGGCCAATGAAGACCTCGCGGAAAGCGAGTTCAAAACGCGCAGTATCATCGCAAATGCACCCTTTCCGATCGCGGTTTATAGCGGACGCGAAATGCGTATCGTAGAGGCAAACCAGGCAATTATAAATGTTTGGGGAAAGGGCGACGACATTATAGGAAAGCGGTACGCCGAAGTGTTGCCCGAACTCAGCGGGCAGAACGTCTACGAAAAGCTCGATGCGGTGTTTACCACTGGTATGCCGTTTCACACCCGCAATCAACGCGTTGATCTGGACATCGCCGGCGTGCGGAAGACGTTTTACTTCAACTATAGTTTCACACCGTTGAAGGATCGCTCGGGAAAAGTATACGGCGTAATGAATACCGCGGCCGACGTGACCGACGTGGTGCTGGCCAAGCAGCAGGTCGAGCATAGCCAGCGGATGCTTTATAACCTCATACTTCAGGCTCCGGTAGCCATGTGCTTTATGAGGGGGCCGGAACACGTCGTGGAAGTGGCCAATACCATGATGTTCGAGCTCTGGGGAAAACCGGAGGCAGACGTGCTGCAGCGGCCGATCTTCGATGGACTGCCCGATGCCAGGGGGCAGGGATTGGAACAACGCCTCGACCACGTGTACCGTACGGGCGAGACCTTCAGGGCTAATGAACAACCCGTCATGTTGTTTCGAAACGGGAGAATTGAAACCGTTTACCAAAATTTTGTATATCAGGCATACCGGGATAATCATGGAGAAATCGTCGGCGTGATTGCCATCACAAACGATGTTTCAGCTCAGGTGATCGCCAAAATTGAGACACAAAAGGCGTTTGATCAGTTGCGCCTTTCGAAAGAAGCCGCACAGCTCGGTATGTTTGACCTGGACATCGCAAGCGGAAGATTGGAATTGGACGAACGTTGCAGGGAGATGTTCGGCGTCGACCATGACGGCCCGCTTTCGTACGAAGATGACTTTGTTCGTGGCTTGCACCCCGATGACCGCGGGCGCGTTCTTGCTGCACTCAATGATGCGATGGATAAACCAAAGACGGACGGAAACTTTGACGTTGAGTACCGGACCGTGGGCTTGGAAGACTCGCAAATGCACTGGATAAGGGCCAAGGGAAATGTATACTTCGATCCACAGGGCAACCCGGTGCGGCTCATCGGGTCGGTAATTGATATCACCGAGCAGAAACTCAACGAGTTTAGGCTGAAGGAGAGTATCGAACGCAAAGCACGGCTGGCAGCCATCGTCGAAACCTCGGATGATGCGATCGTCAGTAAAACACTGCAGGGCATAATTACCAGCTGGAATAAATCAGCGGAACGCATGTTGGGCTATACTGCCGAGGAGGCAATCGGCAAGCATATTTCGCTGATTATCCCCCCTTCGCGTCTACAGGAAGAAGACTACATCATCGGCGAGATCAAAGCGGGCAAGAGGGTCGATCACTTCGACACGATCCGGTTGACCAAAGACGGACGGGAAATACCATTGTCCATTACGGTATCGCCCCTTATCGACGACGATGGCCGCATCATCGGCGCCTCAAAGATTGCGCGTGACATCAGCGCCCAGGTGGCCGCCCGGGAAGCGGCCCGCCGGTATACCGAGCGGCTCGAAATTGTTAATTCAATGGTCGAAAGCATCTCGGAAGATTTGGACTTAAATAAGATATTGCAGAAAGTAACCGACGGGACAACCGCATTGGTAGGCGCAAAATTTGGTGCGTTTTTTTATATCAAAAGGGACGAGAAGGGAAAATCCATTGTGCTTCATGCCCTATCCGGCGCTTCGAAAGAAATCTTTGAAGCGCTGGGTATGCCCCGCGATACCGCGGTGCTTCACCCGACGTTTGCGGGCGAGGGTGCGATACGGGTCGACGACATCACGAAGGATGCCCGCTATGGCAACAATCCTCCGCATTATGGAATGCCCAGCGGCCATCTGCCGGTGGTCAGCTACCTGGCCGTGCCGGTGTCGTCCCGCTCTGGAGAGGTAATCGGCGGATTGTTTTTAGGCCACCCGGAGGCTGGGAAGTTTACCGCTGATCACGAGCAGATTGTCACTGCCATTGCTACCCAGGCGGCCATCGGATTGGACAACGCCAAGCTGTATGCAGAGGTCACGGCGCTGAGTGATAAAAAAGACGAGTTTATCGGGTTGGCCAGCCATGAGCTCAAGACCCCCCTCACCAGTGCTTATGCATATATGCAGATCTTGGCCCGGCGGCCTGCAGGCCCCAAAAGCGGGTTGTACATCGAAAAGGCGCTGCGCCAGATGAAAAAGCTTGCCACCTTGGTCAATGACTTATTGGATATCTCAAAAATCGAAGCGGGAAAGCTTCAACTGAATATAACGGAATTCGACCTGAAGAAGCTTACGGTGGAAACGATAGAGCTGATCGCAGACACCTACAGTGAGTACCGGATTATTTTTGAAACCGCAGTTGATGCATGTGTGTTGAACAGCGATGCCCAACGCGTCGAGCAGGTGCTCGTCAACCTGCTTACCAATGCCATCAAATATTCGCCGGATTCGTACGAAGTGAAGGTGACCCTCGATTGTACGGATGAAGAAGTGAAGGTGGGCGTTCAGGATTTCGGGCGGGGAATTGCCGCTGAAGAACTTCCTCGTGTGTTTACCAAGTTTTACCGCATTACCGATGGTGGACCGAACGTTTCCGGTTTGGGTATCGGCTTATATTTGTCTGCTGAAATCATCAACAGGCTCAATGGCCGGTTATGGGCTGAGAGCAAACTGGACGAGGGAAGTACATTCTGGTTTACACTTCCGCTAACGTCTAATTGACATGAGCGCCGCTATCGCGTTTGCTTGCGGCGCTGTTTCTTTTCCTTCTTCATCCGCTCCCGGACGCCGTCGTCGACGCCTGTCCCGCCCTCCATTGCATCATGGACACTGCCCGATGTTGAGGGTGCCGGAGGGGCGTTTTCGATTTGGTACTTGTGCGCAATATTCGCCGACAACCGCTCGGTAAAGTGCGGGAATAAGCGGTGGAAAAAAACGGCTGCTTTGGCCTTGCCGCCCACAGCGGCTTGTTTCCGTGGTCGGAGGGAACGGCGAATGACGGCGTTGACTACTTTTTCAGGCGGATCCATCGCCGCCATACGGGGTGTGCCGCCGCTGTAGTTTGCGGCGTGCCGCCAGAATGGGGTGTCTGTGGCCCAAGGCTTTATTGTTACCACTTTTATGTTTTTGTGGCCATTGAGCCGGAGCTCCTGATTGATGGCCTGGCCAAGGTTCAGCACACCCGCTTTGGTGGCCGCGTAGGCCGCATGATAGGCAATGGGGCTGTCGCTTTCCACAGATCCCATATTGATCAGTGTGCCATGCCCTTGTTTACGGAATAAGGTTATCGCTGCATGGCTACCATAGATTAATCCCTTGAGGTTGACATCCACCAGCCGCGCTTGATCCTCGAGCGGGATGTCCCAGAAGCGGCCTATCGCGCCTACGCCGGCCATGTTTATCCATACATCAACGTTGCCATACCGGGATACCGCCGCTTTGGTGACGCGCTCTACATCCTCAGGATTGCTGATGTCCATCGGCACCACCAGCGCGATTCCACCAGCGGCTTCTATCCGTCCGGCTATCTCTTCAAGTAATTCACTCCTGCGTGCGGCAAGCACCACGTTGGCCTGATATTCCCCGAGTTGCTCGGCAACGCCGCGGCCGAAGCCGCTGGAGGCGCCGATGATGACGAAAGTCTTGCCATGTTTTGGCCGGATGGACCCAGTTTAGCAGTGCCGCAAGAGGTGAGCGACAGCAAAGCGATGGTGTAGATTAACAGCTTACTTCTTTTCATGACGACGTGTTTTTATGGAGGACTGGACACTTGCTGAGCATACCCGTGCCACCGACATGCTGTAAATCAGATGGGCGGCAACTAATTGGATGTAAAAAGGCATCCGGACGTGCGGTGGGTTGGGGTGCAGCCGGAAGGCGGTGTGCCACCAAGCGATGGCCGCAAGGCCGCTGCAACCGCCGTACAGCAATGCGCGTAACAGCGTGGGCTTGGTATGGCTGCGCTTCCAGCTATAATGGAACAGGTTAGCCAGCGAACACCCCATCGCGTAGTGCAAGGCCCAACCCGCCGGTCGGGCGATACGGCTCCGCGCGGGCAGCAGGGTGCCGCGTATTAAACCATCGAGCAGTACAGGCTCCCTGAAATTGTCCCCGACAGCACTGGAAGCCAAGTAACTGAAAAAGGTCATCGTACTAGTGCCCATGATGCCGGCAGCTGTGGCGCGCGCCAAATCCCGATCGTTCATACTGCGTCTTTTCCTGCATAATTGCCATTGTCATGCCATTAAATGGCCGACGGCCCAAGAATGGTACGGAATTGTCTACCCTATTGGGTAAAACAACGATGTACTATGGTAACACTGATGACCGATTTCCCTGACCACGTGGTGGCTTACCGCGCAGCCGGTGAGGTGAAGAAAGCGGAATACGAAAACGTGGTGATGGCGCGGGTGGATGAGGTTGCCGCCCGCTACGGTAATATCAATTTTGTCATTCTGATGGAGACCGGAATGGAGAATTACAGCCTGGCGGCGTTCCTGGATTACCTGAAAATCAGCTTTAAACACTTCAGCAGATGGAACCGCATGGCTATCGTCTCCGACCAGCGTTGGCTCAGGACCGCATACAAAGCGCTGAGCCCACTTGTTCACGGCGAAATCCGGTGCTACGCGCTAGATGATTTCCAATCCGCCAAAGAATGGGTGTCGATGCCGCTGGAAGCTGACCGTTAACGCCGATGCAGTGTAGGGTCTATTTGCCGCACTATCTTGTATTCTGAACAAGGTATGCTGTTTTCAGTACAGCGCTTTCGGCGCTGCGTGCTGCGTCTCAGTGCGTATGGGCAACCTTATGGCGTTTGATGCTTATTGTCGCGCTATCTTACAGGCATACGGCTTTGTGGAATAGTGGTTGTGAAAACAAGCTCGGAGTTATACATCAATAAGTTTCACCGTTAACGAAGTAGTTATGTTTTATCACGAAAAAAAATTGCAGTACCAGGTACGTGTAGAGAAACCCGACCCGCAATTCGCCCGGCTTTTGCAACAGGCCATCGGGGGGATCGAAGGGGAAATGCGGGTGAGTCTGCAATACCTGTTTCAGGCATGGGGCAACCGCGGCCCGAGCAAGTACAGGGATATGTTGCTGGAGACCGGAACGGAGGAGATCTCGCACATCGAAATGCTGTGCACAGCCGTCGCGCTCAACCTGGAAGGTGCCAAGGGCGATGTCATCGATAAGATGGTATCGGAAAATCCGATCGTCGAGCAGATTATGGGCGGCATGGACCCCAGACACTACCTGTCGGCCGGGCTTGCGGCGATGGCGACTGACGCGAATGGGGTGCCGTTCAACGGGTCATGGATCGTGGCGAGCGGCAACCTTGCTGCAGACATGTATGCCAATGTAATGGCTGAAGCTACAGGCCGCACGTTGGCTACCCGGTTGTGGCAGTCTACCACCGACCCCGGAATGAAAGATATGCTGGCCTTCCTGATCGCAAGGGATGCCATGCATCAAAATCAGTGGCTGGCCGTATTGGAAGAGCTTGGCGGCGTGGAAGGTGTACATCCAATACCCAACAGTTTCCCGCAGGAACTGGAAAATCAGGAAGTTAACTATTCGTTTATCTCGACGAACATTGAAAGACCCGGAAACCCGAACGCAAGGTGGAGCACCGGTCCCTCAATCGACGGTAAAGGGCAGTTTACATTTGAACATCTCCGGGCGATGGGGCAGGAACCCGTGTTGGCACCGCCGGTAAAAGAGGGGTATGCGCAGAAAGAGCAGCTTGACCCGAAGATGAAGATGTAGTAAGAAAATATAATAAATTTGTAAGAGCAAACAATTCCTGCCCTGCCCGGATCACAATCGGCAGGGCAGTTTTTTTTGGCCGGTACCAACTAACTCATTGGCCGCCGGTGTTAGTTTCCGCTTGTCGGTTGCTGAAGCAGCAACCCGTCCTTGACCATCCGTTCCAACAATACCTCCGGATATTCCCGGGCAAAGGCATCTATGCTTGCCGGATTGACGGTTTCGGACTGCGCTGACCAGATCAGCCGGTCAGTATCTGCATCATAAAGGTTGGTTTCCAGAAAATAAGTTTTATCTGTGACATAATACCCCGGATCGAACATGATGGGGTGCCAATAGTTGAAGTACGAATAAAAGCCGCCGTACCAATTGTACATGGGGAACGGCGCGTATCGGGCCGTGCCACGGACGTGCCGGGTTTCGCTTTCGGTATCAATGAGAGAAACCGTCAGGATGGCATCCACGCCGGTTTGCCGTATTCTGTCAAACAGTTCGTCCCGCGGCGGGATTTCATGGAAGAAGTCGGGTGAAAAAATATCCGAACTCTTTACTGCGCTGATACCTAGCTCGGCAGCTTTTGCGGCGAGGGCGTCTTCCAGCTTCGTGCGTACTTCAATGTTGCGGCTCAACGCCGTCACCAACACACGCTTGCTTTCGCCTGTACTGGCATCGACAGCTGGATCTTTCCATGATCCGGTGATGCGGGTGGTTGTGCCGCAGGCAACTATCAGCATGCATAAAACTATAACTGATAAGGCTCTTCCTGATGTCTGTGCTTTCATGTCTTTATTTTTTTAATCGTTATCACGTTGCTTTCCCCTTATGGTCCCAATGGTCTTTCAGTAGTGTGCCGTCTCCTGATTTTTTCAGACGCCTGGCGTACCGCTCGCCTTTGATATGCCCCTGTTCGTCTTTTTTTCCAATAAACAGCAATATCGGAACGCCCTGATCGTCGGTTTTGAAGGCGAGATCGAGGTTCTTATAGCTTGTTTCGACCATGGTATTTGGTGCATAGCGCTTGTTCAGGATGGTTATGATGTCATTGCCTAAGTTGGTCATCTTCGACATAATTTATTGGACGGGATGAAAAAAACACCTAAAAGCACACTGATGTGCTTTTAGGCGTAAGCGGCGGTGGCGTGGGATAAATTAGTGGGCACCGCGCAGTTCGCTCCGGTGGTTGTTTGTCCGCGAATGCTGCGAGGCAGAAACGGTAAACAATCCGGCACCGACCTCCAGAATCCCCACGATCAGGTGCGGCCAGAACACTTGGTCAGCAAATCCGAACAGCCAGGGCGACGCGGCCAGTATCAAACCGGCAATGACGTCCATCGTCAGGTGGGCGCCCATCGGAATGGCTTTTACGGCTCCGCCTTCATAGTCTGTAAAGATCGACATCCCGATAATGGCGATACCGATGATGACCGGAACCCACATGGCTGGCTCGACATCTGCAAACCCGAGCAGCCAGGGGGCTGCGATAAGTAGTATCCCTACTATATAATCCAATACAGCATGGAATTTTCGACTAATAAATCTCATAAGTTTTAATTTTTGGTTACCTAATTCGTTTCTAACACGCTGACTGTATCGAAAAATTCAGGCCAAACCGTGAAAGGGCCTAAACGGGCCTGCCAGAAACGGTAGTGTCCTAAATCGCCAACCAGTTGTTCGGTTTTAACGATGCTGACTCCGCAACGGTTTACACTGCATTGCGGTAATGGGGCCGACGAGCGCAACATTTGCGGTAAAGAGCGGGAAATTCGGGTTTGGAATAGACTTAGTATGATGTAGCCTGTAAACGAGAACAAATATAGGATTATCATGAAAAAGACGAATTTATTATGGTTAGTGCTGCCCTGCATCGTAGTAGCGGGCGCCTGTAAGGATGACGATGACGACATGGAACGGATGCAGAACCAGGAGTTCGTAACCATGGCGGCGAGTAGTAACCGCTTCGAGATTGAAGCCGGCGAGCTTGCCCAGGATCAGGGAGCTGATGATCGGGTAATCGATTACGGAAATCATATGGTGATGGACCATGGACAGGCAGGTATCGAACTGGCCGCCCTGGCTACAACCAAGGGATGGAACGTGCCGGATAACCTGATGGCAAAGGAACAAGAACGTCTGGATGAGCTGATGGTGCTCGAAGGCGCGCCGTTTGACCGGGAGTTCGCTCGGATGATGGTGATCTCACATGAGGAAGCGGTGTCGCTGTTTGAGCGTGCATCAGGACCCAACGGTGTGCTGGATGCCGACCTGAGGGAGTGGGCAGCAGGGAAATTGCCTGCGTTGCGTGACCACCTGCGGGATGCCCGCGCACTGGACGCACAGATCAATCCGTAAAAATGGATAAACATGAGCGAGAAAATCACTAAAAACGTCGGCACGGCTGAGCGGGTTGCTTCTGTGGCACTGGGTGCATATTTGCTATCCCGGGGCATGAAGCACTTAAGCTACCAGTCCGTGCCGGCGCTGGTTGCAAGTGGTTACCTGCTTGTCCGTGGCGGCATCGGGTACTGCCCGATCAGCCGGTCAATCGGCAAAAAGGACATCCATAATCCGGCGATCAATATCAAGGCCGTAATGACCGTAAACAGGCCAAGGGAAGCGGTGTACCAATTTTGGCGGGCACTCGATAAGCTGCCTTCATTTATGTCCCACCTGCGGGAGGTACGAGTGATGGACGCCAAAAAATCGCACTGGATCGCGGAAATACCCGGGACGGGCGGCAGCATCGAGTGGGACGCCGAGATCGTGAAGGATGTGCCCAACGAACTGATCGGGTGGCAATCGATCAACGGCGCTGATCTGAGAAACGCCGGTAAAGTGGAGTTTTTTGACGCACCGAGGCAAGGGACGGAGGTACGGGTGGTCTTCAGTTACCATCCGCCAGCCGGCGGCCCCGGCACGGTAACCGCAAAACTGCTGAATCCGTTTTTTAAGGGCGTCGTTGAAAATGAAATCTTCAATTTTAAGCGGGTAATGGAAGCAGGTGAAGTACCGACCACAGATGGCCAGCCCTCCGGAAAACGAAAAGGTAAGCTGAAACTGATTTAATTGATGTATTACGGATGAAAGCATTATGTTGGAATGGGGTTAGAGACCTGAACGTAGAACGGGTAGATGACCCGAGAATTCTGAATCCGCGCGATGCGATCGTCAAGGTGACGATGAGCTCGGCGTGTGGTTCGGATCTCCACCTGATAAACGGATTTATCCCGTCGATGCAAGCCGGCGACATCCTGGGCCATGAGTTTGTAGGGGAAGTAGTCGAAATCGGTAAGGAGGTGCACCAATTGGCCGTCGGCGACCGGGTAGTGGTGGTGTCGATCATCGGCTGCGGGGAATGCAGCTACTGCAAGGACGAGCTATGGTCGCTGTGTGACAATTCAAATCCCAACGGGGTGATGCAGAAAAAAGTTTTTCAGTATCCGACGGCAGGCATTTTCGGCTATTCGCACCTCTTCGGCGGTTACGCCGGCAGCCATGCCGAGTACATCAGGGTGCCCTTTGCAGATCATGGGGCGTTCAAAATACCTGAGGACATTCCGGACGAGAAGGCGGTGTTTGTGTCTGACGGCGTACCCACCGGATATATGGCAGCGGAGATGGCTGGAGTGAAACCCGGTGATGTGGTAGCCGTGTGGGGCGCGGGCGGTGTGGGCCAGATGGCCATACAGTGCGCTTATCAGATGGGCGCCGAGCGGGTCATCGCGATTGACAGCGTGGATTACAGGTTGGCCGCCGCAGCTACGCACAGCCGCGCCGAAGTGATCAACTTCAAAGATGCTGATGTGCTGGAGGTGCTCAAGGAATCAACCGGTGGGCGTGGGCCCGATTGCTGTATCGATGCCGTGGGAATGGAAGCGAACAGTACCGGTTTGGAACACTACTACGACCGTGTCAAACAACTGTCCAAGCTGGAGACAGACCGCCCTGCGGTACTCCGCCAGGCGATCGCCGCGTGCAGGAAAGGCGGTACCGTATCCGTGGTGGGGGTGTACGCCGGATTTGCCGATAAGATACCCATGGGACTTTTCCTCAATAAAGCGCTTACCATGCGGGGTGGACAGATGCATGGGCAGCGCTACGTCCCGAGACTCTTCGAACTGATCCGCGAGGGGAAGATCGACCCTGCATTTATGCTCACCCACCCCGTGCCATTGGATAAGGCGCCCGAAGCATATGAGCTGTTCAATGGCCGGAAGGATGGCTGTATCCGGGCAGTGATCATGCCGCATGCCGCCAATTAGTAGGAGCAGGCTTTGCCTGCGGTCAATAATGATTGTACAAAAAGTATTGCAGATCCTCAAGTGTATGGATGGGCTCAACGCGGTGCGTACCGTAATTTACCGCATACACCTCACTGTCTCCTTGCTGGCCGGTTTCTGTCGGCAGGTATTCCTCCACGCCGATCCAGGGCTTGTTGCGCAGGATAAAGAAACGGTAAAGCCGCCCGTTAGCAACATAGGGGCCTTCAGGCGGATTAAAGCCCATGAGTTCAAGCTGGTTTCTGTCAAGCGTTTTCATGTCAACACCTCTTTTTTGTGCTAACAGCCGGCAGTGATTTTTGTTTTGTGCGTACTGTTTTTTTTAAGCACCGGCATGCCGAACAATCGGCCGCTTAGTGGGTTAAATCAATTACTATGAATGTACCAGCAACGACATATCGGATTCAGTTTAACAAGGATTTTACCTTGTCGGATTTAGTGCCGCTAATTCCCTATCTGCGGCGCATGGGGGTAGGGGCCATATATGCATCGCCGATTTTCGGGGCCGTACCGGGCAGCACGCACGGCTATGACCAAACCGATCTTCTGCAGGTTAACCCCGAAATAGGTACCCTCGAACAGCTACGGGCCGTGACCGCGGAGCTGGCCGACGCCGGTATCGGATGGATTCAGGATATTGTGCCCAATCATATGGCTTTCCATCCGGAGAACCGCTGGCTGTGGGATATGCTTGAAAACGGCCCGGACTCGGAGTTTAGCCGATATTTCGATACCTCCTTTGCCGCTCCGCGGTATTTTTCGGGCCGGCCTATGCTGCCTTTTCTTGATGCACCCCTGGATGAGGTGATCGCCGCAGGCCGGTTAACGGTGCAGATGGCAGACGGAAAGCTGGTGATGGAACACAACGGGCAGCATTGGCCCATTAATGCAGCAGGCCTTGAACTTACCCGCCAACGGATGGGTGCGCATGGCAAGGTGGATCCGGATGCCTGGCAGACGGCCCTTGAACAGTTAAATTGCGAGGAGGCGTTTGTCCGGGAGGTGATCGCCTGCCAATACTACGAGCCCTGCCATTGGCAGGAAACCGGGCACCGGATAAATTACCGGCGCTTTTTCACGGTGAATGGGCTGATCGCCGTCAACGTTCACGACTACCGGGTATTCCGCGCGACCCATCGCATGATCAGCAAGCTGCTGCGGGAGGGTGTATTCACCGGGTTGCGCATAGATCATGTGGACGGTCTCGCCGACCCGGCGGGTTACCTGACGTGGCTGCGGCAACTGGTCGGTGAAGAGACCTATGTCGTGGTTGAGAAAATCCTTCAGCAGGATGAGCCCCTTCCCAGCTACTGGCCTGTGCAGGGCGCTACGGGCTACGAATTTCTGGCCATGGTAAACGGGGTGCTGACCGACGGCAGCAACGAACGCCGCTTTTCCCGGTTCTACGAAAAGCTTGCCGGGCAGGCTGATCTCCCGTCGCTGCTGCTGCAGGCAAAACGCAGCCTGCTGGCTAACGATATGCAGGGCGAACTGAATAACCTGTTCCTTTTTTTGCGCGATCATGTATTGGACGGAGACGGGCTGCCGGCAAATATAAACGAAGCAGCACTTAAATCGGCACTGGCTTCTTTTATCGTCCATTGCCCCATATACCGTTGGTACGGGCGTACCTTTCCGCTTACCGAACAGGAAGCAGCCGAAGTGCGGCAAACGCTGCAACGGGCGGCCCTAAATGAGCCCGATTTGCGTGAGGAGCTGAGCCTCCTGGAAAGCCGCCTGGTGCCCGCCTTTTTGACGGACACCAAGCAGCGGGTGAAGGACATGGTGGTGTTCTACCAGCGGTGCATGCAGCTCACGGGCGCGCTTATGGCAAAAGGATTGGAAGATACGCTTATGTATACCTACCACCGCGATATCGGCGCTAACGAGGTGGGCGGCTCTCCGATGGTTTTCAGCATCGATCCGGCTGATTTTCACCGGTTCATGCAGCAGCGGGCAATGCGGTATCCTCATGCCATGAACGCCAGTGCTACACATGATACGAAACGTGGCGAAGATGTCAGGGCGCGCCTGCAGACCATCACGGCGGCCCCCCGGGTCTGGACATCGGCGGTAAAGGAATGGATGAGGCTGAACGCGCCCTATAAAACCAACGGGATTCCGGACGCAAATGACGAATATTTTATTTACCAGACGCTATGGGGTACTTATCCCATGCCCGGACAGCCCGTCAAGGGGTACCGGAGCCGGTTGGAGGCTTACCTGGTAAAGGCACTGCGCGAAGCGAAGCGGCATACCAATTGGACAGCTCCCGATGAGGAATATGAAGCCGCAACCCTCCGGTTCGTCCGCAGGATATTGCGCTCGGATACGCCGTTCATTCAGCAGTTCCGCGCGCTGCATGCCGAACTCACGGACGCAGCCATCGTAAACTCGCTGGCGCAGGTGGTGCTGAAGTTTACCTGCCCGGGTGTCCCCGACATCTACCAGGGTGGAGAAGGGTGGGACCTTTCGTTTGTCGATCCGGACAACCGCCGGCCAGTGGATTTCCGCCTACGGCGCAAGTGGCAGCAGAAGTTGGAAGGTTCGGAAGGCCGTGGTGCGGACGCCGTGAAAGCGTGGTGGAAGGAGCGGCACAGCGGAATGTTGAAATATGCCGTCGTCGAGCGGCTGGCACAACTGCGGCGGTCTCACGCCGCGCTTTTTCAGACCGGCGACTATGAGCCGGTAGCTGCAAAGGGACGAAGAAAACGTCATGTGCTCTCCTTCATGCGAAGGCAGGGCGGAAATTGGTTGCTGGTCGTTGTGCCGCTCCATCTGCCGCCTGCAATGACAAGCCGCGGCAGCGCGGTCGATCGGATTGATTGGGGTACTACGCGGATAAAGCTGCCGGCAGGGGCCCCAACCCGTTGGCGCAACGCGCTCACGGGAGAGGAATGCGAGACAGCACATGGACTGCGGCTCAACGATGCGCTAGGGCGGCTGCCCATAGGGGTTTGGACCGCATCGGAGGCACCGAAAGAGAGCAAGCGCGCCGCTGGGCTCTTGCTGCCCTTGTTCTCGCTTCCCGGGCCGTATGGTGTGGGCGACCTTGGTCCGGAAGCGCTCCGCTTTGCCGACTACATGCGTAAGGCCAAGCAACGGTATTGGCTGATGCTCCCCCACAATCCCACGGACGAAGGTGTAGCGTATTCGCCATACAGCACACGGTCATCGATGGCAGGCAATACGCTGCTGCTCAGCCTCGACGAATTCAGGCAGCATGGCTGGATTGCCGATAGCGAATTGGAAAAGCACCGCCTCCAACCGTCGGATCGCGTAGACTACGAGAAAGCAGAAGCGGTGAAGCAGTTTTTCTTCGCCAAAGCGTTCCGCAATTACCTCCAGCAATGGAACGGTAAGGAGGAGCCGGGATTTGCCGATTTCTGTACCCGGGAGGCACATTGGCTGGATGATTATGCAGACTTCGCAACGTTGCGCGAACTTCATCAGGGAAAGCCTTGGTACGCCTGGCCGGATGCCTACCGCAAGCGGGAAACCCAGGCAATGGCGGCGTTCAGGAATGAGCATGCTTATGAACTCCGGAAAATAAAGTGGCTACAGTACCAGTTTCATCTGCAGTGGCAGCGCCTCAAAACGTATTGTCATAACGCCGGGATCAAATTGATAGGCGACCTGCCCTTCTATATTAACCACGATGCGGCAGATGTGTGGGCTCATCCGGAGCTGTTTAGCCTGGATAGCCGCGGCCGCATGGCCGGCATGGCGGGTGTGCCACCTGATTATTTCAATACCGAAGGACAGGCGTGGGGGATGCCGGTATACCGATGGGAAAAGCATGCGGAGCAGGGCTATCGATGGTGGGCAGATCGTATCCGCAAAAACCTGGAGTTCTACGATCTGCTGCGTCTCGATCATTTCCGAGCGTTCCACGATTACTGGGAAATACCCAAAGGGGCCGAAAGTGCCAAGCATGGCGAATGGAAGAAAGGGCCGGGCATTGCCTTGTTCGATGCGATCAGGGAGGCCATCGAATCCTTCCCTTTTATTGCGGAAGATCTTGGTGATATCCATGAAGGGATCTACCAGCTGCGCGACGAGCTGGGCATGCCCGGCATGAAGGTACTGCAGTTTGCCTTCGGCGACGATGTAGGGACGAATCTTCATGCGCCGCACAACCATGCCCCGACGGATGTCGTGTTTACCGGGACGCATGATAACAATACAGCGCTCGGGTGGTACCGCGATGAACTGAAACCCGAAGGCAAAGCACAACTCGGTGCCTATATCGGGGCTGGCCGGCTCACTCCGCAACACGCGGTCGATGCGCTTTGCCGCATGGCATACGCCTCTCCCGCGTGGCTGGCCATCTTGCCGGTGCAAGACGTCCTGAAGCTGGGCAGCGACGCGCGGATGAATATCCCTGCAGCGCCACAGGCCAACTGGCAGTGGCGGCTGGAGTCGGGACAGCTGACCCCCCGGCTGCAACGGCAACTGAGCGATTTGGTGCGGCTGTATGGCCGGTAAGGAATTTAAAACAAAAGGAATCAATGGCGGTTGTTTGATTATGAAATATCCGATCTATCCAGGAAAACCGTATCCGCTGGGCGCTACGTGGGACGGAGAGGGAGTAAACTTCTCCCTTTATGCCGAAAATGCTGTTAAGGTTCAATTGTGCCTGTTTGATGGCGATGACACGGATGCCCGTGAGGAAAGGTTTACCCTCACTGAGCGCACTCACCAGGTATGGCATTGCTACATCCCCGGCCTGAGGCCGGGCCAGCGGTACGGCTACCGGGTGGATGGACCGTATGAGCCTACGGCCGGCCACCGGTACAACGCTCATAAGCTGCTGCTCGACCCCTATGCTAAGGCAATATCCGGTATTGTTTATACGCATGAAGCCCAGCTAGGGTATGAAGTTGGCCACCCCGACGGTGATCTGAGCCTCAGCAACGTGGACAGTGCGCCCTATGTGCCCAAGTCAATCGTTGTGGACCCGGCATTTGACTGGGAGGGCGACAAGCAGCTGAATATCCCCTTTCACAAAACCATTTTCTATGAGGCACACGTAAAAGGGTTTACCATGCTTAATCCGGAAGTTCCGGAACCGCTGCGCGGTACATACGCCGGGCTCGGCCATCCGGCCACGGTAGACTACCTGAAAAAACTGGGGATCACGGCCATTGAACTGATGCCGGTACACCAATTTGTCAACGACAGGCAGAGCGAAGGGCTATCCAACTACTGGGGATACAACTCCATCGGCTTTTTCGCGCCGGAGGCGCGTTACGCTTCTTCCGGTACAATGGGGCAGCAGGTGCAGGAATTTAAGAGCATGGTGAAAGCACTGCACGCCGCAGGCATTGAGGTGATCATGGACGTGGTGTACAACCACACCGCTGAAGGAAACCACCTCGGGCCTACACTGTGCTTCAAAGGCATAGACAACGCCAATTACTACCGGCTGACGGAGGATCCCAGGTATTACATGGACTATACCGGAACCGGCAATACATTGAATGCCAACCTGCCGATCGTCCTGAGGCTCATCATGGACAGCCTGCGGTACTGGATCACCGAAATGCACGTCGATGGCTTCCGTTTTGACCTTGCTGCGACACTGGCGCGGGAGCTGCATGAAGTGGACCGGCTGAGCGCCTTCTTTGATATCATCCACCAAGACCCCGTGATCTCGCAGGTCAAACTCATAGCCGAGCCGTGGGATCTGGGTGAGGGAGGTTATCAGGTCGGCAATTTCCCGCCGGGATGGGCCGAATGGAACGGCAAGTACCGCGATTGCGTCCGCGACTACTGGCGCGGCGCAGAAAGCACCCTATCTGAGTTTGCTGAGCGTTTTACGGGAAGCTCTGACCTCTACCAGGACGATTATCGGCGGCCCACGGCGAGTATCAACTTCGTAACGGCCCACGACGGCTTTACGCTGCACGACCTGGTGTCTTATAACGAGAAACACAACGAGGCAAACGGGGAAGATAACCAGGACGGGGAGAGTCACAACCGTTCGTGGAACTGCGGCGCGGAGGGGCCTACCGACGATGCTGAGGTCAATGCCCTGCGGGCACGGCAGAAGCGTAATTTCATCGCTACGTTGATGCTCTCCCAGGGCGTACCGATGTTGCTGGCCGGGGATGAAATCGGAAGGACACAGGGGGGAAACAACAACGCGTACTGCCAGGACAACGAAATCTCGTGGGTGCATTGGGATCAGTTGGATGAAACGTTGCTTCGTTTCACCCGCAAACTCATTGCGCTGCGCCGCAAACATCCGGTATTTTGCCGCAGAAAATGGTTTACGGGGCAACCGATAAAGGGCCTGGGTGTGGAGGATATTGCCTGGTTTTTGCCAGACGGGCGCGAAATGCCGGATGAGAACTGGGACCACGACTTCGCGCGCTCACTTGCGGTATTCCTGAGCGGCCACGGCATCCATTCCCTGGGGGAGAAGGGCGAGCGGATAATCGATGATAGCTTCTACCTGATTTTCAATGCGCATCATGAACCACTCGAGTTTGTGTTGCCGAAAGACAGAAAGTACGGGAATGTATGGGAAAAGGTGATCGACACGAACGATGATGGTGATGAGACCGTGCAGGAAAGCCACACGGCAGGCGAGGCGGTCCAAATCGCGGGCCGCGCAATTCAGGTTTACCGTCAACTTAACTCGACGCAGTCAAGGTCATAGAGCGGAGCTTAGCGCCTAGCGTTTGTAAACGAAATCGACGGGTATGTGCCGCTTGACCAGCGAAGTATTGACCGTGAGTAAACTCGCGACAATGGAGAGCAGTCCGAACGCGAGATGCGGGATGTACGTTTCCTCGTTGAATAAGAACAGCCACGGCGACGCCGCCAGGAAGATGCCTAAAAAAAGATCGCCCCAAAGGTGGGTAGACATGGCTATCTTTTTGGAAATCCCGCCTTCATAGTTTGTAATCAACGACATGATGATCACAACGACGCCTGAAACCACGATAACGTTTCTGGCAAATGTGACGTCCGCAAAGTTAAGTACCCAGGGGCTCACCAGCATGGCAATACCGGAGAGGTAGTCGAGTACGGCGTGTATCGGTCTGCTAATAAATCGCATGATGTTAGTTATTTAGTGTATCCCATGAGTTCGTCCATGATTATGCTAACCGTACGACGATACCTTCGTCGCCCGCGAGGTAAATGTTTTCCTCGATCGTTGCTCCTTCCAGTTCGGGCGAGGTGGCGGCAACTACCTCGCCCGTTAGCAGAGGCTGCTCGGTTTGCCGATAGCGGCATGGCCGCGACGTCAGGTTCAGCACCACCAGAAAGCTATCACCGTGGGGCGAGTCGCGTCGGTATGCAATCAACTGATCATTTGCCAACAGGGGCGTATAGCTGCCCTGGTTTAGCGCGGGCTCGCTGTTCCGTAAGCGGATCAGCTTGTGGTACAGCGACAGCATGGAGTACGGATCGTTGCGCTGTGTCTCGACGTTGACACGTGCATATTTCTTGTCCACGGGGAGCCAGGGTGCTGTCTCCGAAAACCCGGCGTATGGTTTGTTTGACCATTGCATAGGAGTGCGGCAGGGATCACGGCTGAGGTCTTTGTCAGGCATGTTGATGCCCTGCGGGTCGCGCATCTGTTCCGCTGAAATGGGCACATCCCGCATCCCGATTTCGTCGCCATAATATAACGTGGGGGTGCCGCGGAGGGTGAGCAGCAACAGGGCGGCTACGCGCGCCTGGGGCTCGCCGATACGGCTGGCAATACGGGTATTGTCATGGTTGCCCAATACCCAGTTCGGCCAGCCTCCATCGGGCAGGGCGCCTTCGTACTGATCGATGGCTGCCGCAATCTCCTGCGCTTGCCAGGGCAGTTTCACCAGGAGAAAATTGAATGGCATATGTGCACCGTCATTCTGTGCGCCGTAATACGTCATCAGCTGTTGTATGGGCAGATAAACTTCGCCGATGATCACCCGCTCGTCATATGCGTCCGTAACTTTCCGCATCTGCGCTACGATGTCGTGGACCTCCGGTTGGTCAGTCGAATAGACCGGCAGTAGCTGGTCATAGGTCGGCTGCGTCTCTGAATAGTCGGGGTTGGGCGGGTTGTCGCGCAACTGATCGTCTTTGATGAGGTGCCAGATCACGTCTACCCGAAAGCCGTCTACGCCTTTATCGAGCCAGAAGCGCATCACATCGTACATGGCCTCCTGCACCTCCCGGTTCCGCCAATTGAGGTCGGGCTGCTCCTTAAGAAAACCGTGATAGTAATATTGGTGCGTGTGGGCATCCCACTCCCACGCGTCTCCGCCAAACACGCTTTTCCAATTGTTGGGCGGGCTGCCGTCCGGTTTGCCATCCTGCCAGATGTACCAATCGCGCTTAGCAGATGTTTTTGAGCTTTTGGATTCAACAAACCATGGGTGGAGGTCCGACGTGTGGTTCGGCACGAAATCGAGGATCACTTTGAGATCCCGCCGGTGGGCTTCGTTCAGCAACCTGTCAAAATCTGCCATGGTGCCGAACATCGGATCGATGTCCGTGTAATCGGATACATCGTAGCCGAAATCAGCCATTGGTGACCGGAAAATGGGGGATATCCAAATCGCACGGATACCAAGCCACTGGAAATAGTCCAACTGATCGGTGATGCCTTGCAGGTCACCGATCCCATCGCCGTTCGAATCGCGGAATGAACGCGGGTAGATCTGGTAAATAACACCAGTCTTCCACCACGTGAGGTTTGGGGTGTCAGTGCTCATACCTATCCTGTGTTGCTATTAAAATTCAACCTCGGGCGTGTCTGTGACAGAATCCGGATCCAATCGGTTCAATGTGGTATCCATAGGATCAATAGGGTCGCCGGTACTGTCCCTTCTTACCGGATCGTCTCCACGTGGTGGGGTATGCGTACACGAAACGATAAAGGCGCCCATCAATGCAAAAAATATCTTTTTCATATCGTTTTTCATGTTGTTGAAGCAAAAACAAGTACGCTCGCCGGCGGCAGGGTGAGGCTGTCCGGATTGACCGTATGCCCCCCTTCGGGGTCCGGCACTGTTGAATCTAACAAACAGATCCATGTTGTGTTTTGCGGAAGCGTGTGCGGAAGCGGCTGATCAGACAGGTTGAACAACGCCAAAAGCTGCGACTTCTCCGTTTCGTCCTGGCGAAGCAACGCCCAGGCATGCTCACTCAGCACATCGACCTGGGTACCGGTTTTATTGAAGTTCTGCAACGCCACATGGCTTCGGCGCAGGTGGATCAGCCGCCTGTGCCACGCCAGCAGGTGCCGGTGTTTTCCCTGCGTACGCTTCGACCAGTCGAGCACACAAGCACGGAAGGTTGATTCGGCTTGGGGATCTGGAGGATCTTCTTCGCCCAGCCAATGCCCGAATTCTTCCTTGCGTCCTTCCCTCACCAGTTCTACCAGCTGCTCGTCGCTGTGGCTGGTGAAGTAGAGAAAAGGCCTTTCCTCGCCGTATTCCTCTCCCATGAACAGCATGGGGATATAAGGCGCGAGCAGCAGGGCCGCTGCGGCGATGCGCAGGTGGGAATCCGGCAGCTGTACCGATAACCGCTCGCCGTTTTTGTGGTTGCCTACCTGGTCATGGTTTTGGATAAAGGCCACGAATTTAAATCCGGGAATGCCCGCTGACGATGCGCCGTACTTCCGCTTGCGAGCCTTCGTGTATTCTCCGCTGTACACGAATCCATCGGTGTAGGCTTTGGCCAGCTGCTCCACCGTGCCAAAGTCTTCATAGCGATCCTTCCCCTCGGGGTACAGTGCCACAAACAGGGCGTGGTGGAAATCGTCTAACCACTGGGCATCGAAGCCGTAACCACCGGCCTTGAAATTTTGGATGACCCTTGGCGCGTTGAGGTCGCTTTCGGCAATCATGTGCACAGACTTTTCCGTTTGCTGTGCGTACTGGTCTGCTGCTTCGTTGATGCGCTGCAGGATATGTACCGCCCCGTTGTCAAAGATCGCGTGGATGGCATCCAGACGAAGGCCATCGATATGATAGTGGTGAAACCAATGGATTGCATTCGATGCGAAGTAATCGCGTACGCCGTCAGACCAGGGTCCGTCAAAGTTGATGGCGTCACCCCAGGGTGTTTTATAGGCATCTGTAAAATAGGGACCGAATTGCGGAAGCCGGTTGCCTTCGGGCCCCAGATGGTTGTATACAACGTCAAGGATGACGGCTATCCCAAGCCGGTGGCAGGCATTCACCAGTCGTTTCAGCCCCTCGGGGCCACCATAGGAATCTTGCACGGCATAAGGGAAGACCCCGTCATATCCCCAGTTGCGGTTTCCGGAGAATTGGGCCACGGGCATGATTTCAATGGCATTGATGCCCGTAGCCAGCAGGTCTTCCAGCCGCGGGATGATTGCGTCAAACGTACCCGCTTCGGTAAAGGTGCCTACATGCAGCTCGTACAATATCAGGTCCTGGAGGCCTGGGTTTTCCCACCCGCTGTCGGACCACTCGAACGTGGTGTGGTCTACCACTGCAGAAGGCCCGTGTACGCCCTCGGGCTGGAAATGCGAAGCCGGATCCGGAAGATCGCCGGCACGGTCCGGATTGAAATAATAACGGGCAGCTGGCGGGCAATCCTCCACCGTGACCTGGAAATACCCCTCGTTGGAGCGTTCCATGGGGATAAGTCGCTCCTCCGGTGAAACGATATGCAGGATCACTTCTTTTTTCAGTGGCGCCCATACACTGAAATGGCAGGCCTTGTCTGTTCCGATATGGCAGCCGTGAGGTAGTAGCACTGTTGGGTTCATTGGCGATTAACAAACTTATGAAACGTACTCAGCTCCCCATCCGCTTTCCGATTCTGGTACAGGAAATCCAGCTTTTCTTCGTCAAACTCCTGGAAAAAATCTTCCCACGGGATTTCTTTTAGCTCCTGCCGGTGCTCGCTGTTTTCCGGGAAATGGATGCGCAGTATGCCCTCATTGTCCGAGCTGCCCCCGGTGCTCCTGACTTTGGCAGGGACCCCACCGCGTTCCGCTGCCCATTTCTTGATCTCCTCATGATCGTGGGTCTGTTTGGATGTACTCATGGCTATAAAATTATAATCCTTACAATCTCAGTCTTGTGTGTCTTTATCCGGGTTCCGGTTGGGGTTTTTTACCGGCACGTTTGGAGCCGGTATTTTATCGTTTTCCAGATAACGGTCGCTTACCTGCCGGTCTTCATCGGCAGTATTCACGGCGAAGGCATCGCGCAGGTTGGTGCCGCTTTTGCCGCGCCCTGCAGGCCGGCCTTTCCGCCGGATGTCGTTTTCATGCTTGTCAGTTCCCATAGCCGATTGTGTTGGTACGTAATCAATTCATCTTCATGAAAGGCAACACGGCTTGCTTATTTTTGTTTTGGTGCTTTTTTCTGGTAAAAAAAATAAACAAATGAGGCTTGGATCTGTTAGCACCCCAAATAGATAGGAAGATATGACCATGTTAGTAGAGAACGACAAAGTAGATGGGCAGTTTGAAGCAGAAGTAAAGGATGCCGCGGTGGTAAGCAAAACGGCAACGAAGCATGATACGCGTGCAAGGAGGCGCGGGGCGGAGGACCGTAACGAAAGTGGGGCCGTGGAAGGACGGATTCCAAAATGGTACAACGGACTCCTGAGGCCGTCGTGCGACGGTATGATATGGACCTGGACTTTGGCGTTAGTGGTGGTCAGCTGGTTATAAGCCTGAATAAAGGCTATTGGCTGAGCTTAGGCACGCGGCGCGGTGTGTCGTCTCCAGACACAATGCTTTGCGCTCCCAAGGCGATAGCCCTTATGGCGGAAACGATGTTGCTGATATTCAATGTTTCCAACTCATCATCCACCGTGTGATAGTACATGTCCTTTTCAATCTGTACCGTCGAGAAGGTATGTGCCGGTACACCGGCCGCCGCTAGCGACGCATTGTCGCTGCGGTAAAATAGATTTTGTGTAGGATAGGGATCGGGATGGAACGTAAATTCCGTCCCTTTTACGTTTGCCTGCATGATTTCAGCCAGATCAGACTGATTGTAACCGGTCACGTACAGCGCGTTTGGGCCGAACCGTGAATCCTTACCGATCATTTCGATATTGATCATGGCGACCACCTCGTCCGGGTTGATCTGCTGCGAAAAGTATTTCGATCCCACTAGGCCTATTTCTTCAGCCGTAAATGCAACGAATAATAGCGTCCGGGCATTGTCGCCCCGCTTTTTATAATAGTTCGCTAACGCGAGCACCGCGGACACACCTGAGGCGTCATCATCTGCTCCGTTGGCAATTGAATCTTGCCCAACGGGTTCAATGATGCCAATGTGGTCGTAATGCGCGGAAAAAATTACATATTCATCCGGCCGTGATTTGCCGGGCAATACGCCGATCATATTGGAAAGCGGCAACTTTTCGACAGTATTCGTGAAGCTGACACGGAACGACTGGGGCACCTGATCCGCCAACACAAAGACAACGGAAGGGGTTGCCGAGACCGATGCGGTCTGCTGGCTGATCCTGCCGCGCATCAGCATCCCGCTGTATCGCTCGAATAGACTTGCAAAGCTGTTGTCCACAATCACCAAAGCGTCCTTTTTCCCGCTAGATATTTCCCGGAAACGTTGGGCAAAGTCGTCCCCGGCCTTGATCTGGGCAACAGATACCGTGGGATCCGTATTCCAATTGAGGCCCGAATTGTTGCTTGAGATAATAATACGCTCCTGGGGAACCGCTGAGCCATCCAGTGTTACCTCCCATGTGGCAGGGGTTATGCGCGTCACCTCGAACGTCTGACGATAGCCGCCTTCCGAATAGGGCGCCAACCCGATCTTCCTGAACTCAGACTCAATGAATTCAGCGGCCCGTTCGATACCGGGTGAAAAGGATGCCCTGCCCTCCATATCGTCTGCCGCCAATGTGTTGAGCAGTCTCGTTACTTCTTTCGTGTCCGCAATGCGATCGGCTGATTGGCGGACTGCGCATCCAGCGAACAACCAACAGCACAGTATCCCGGTATAAAAGCGTATTGTCTTTGACATGTTCCGACGTTTATGTATGCCAAAAGTATGCAATTTTCCGAAGTATCTCATTCATCTTGTCGCATATCCTTGTATTTTTCGGCTCACGTGGTTTCAGGGACCATGCGCAATCGAAAAAGTTTGTTTAACACGACAAACTTTCCTAAGTTTGAATGGTAAAACACGATCGAACATGAAAGAGATAACGGTTGAAGAGCTTAAGGACAAAATCGACGGCAAGGAAGATTTCCAGTTGATCGACGTAAGGGAGGAATTTGAATACGACACGTCTAACCTGAGTGGCGAAAACATTCCGTTGGCAGACATTGTCCTTGAGCAGAATAAAATCGCCCGCGATAAGCCGGTGGTGGTGCACTGCCGCAGCGGCAAGCGAAGTGCGCAGGCGATCATGCTGCTTGAGCGCGAAGGCTATGATAACCTTTACAACCTCAAAGGAGGAATTCTCGCATGGCGCGATGCATTCGATCCCGATATGCAGGTGTATTAACGGACGGGTATTGATGAAGCGGTATTTTTTTTACAACATCCTGTTGAATGTGGGGTTGATATTGATGTTGCTCAGCGCTGTTGCCGCATACAACAGCAGCGACTATCCGATATTGGCCATTGCGGTGGCGATTACGCTGGTGTTGGGGTACCTAAAATACCGGCTGCTAAAGCAAATCAGGCACCTGACCAAAAAATAATAATAAGCAATAAGCGTTATGGTCGGCCGACGGGCGCTGCGGGTTCGTTCAAGCAGACCAGTTCCTTGCCTTCCAGGACAGGTATCACTGACACCAGATCCTCCCGGAGGCAAAAAGCGATGTCCTGCTCGATATGCAAGCGCTGCATACGTTGATGATGGGAGCTTTTACGGAGATAGGTGGCGAGGTCTCCGCGCGCTTCGAGGTAGAGGCTTTCGGCCGCTTGAGCCGCATCATCAATCACCGTACCATCGGTTTTGAGCCGGTTTACCACGGCACCGGCAAAGACTGTATCCTCTAAGCTGAAGTGATTCTTCCAGCCGGAACAGACCAGCAGGATCGGGTGATCCTGCTTTCTCAGCCAGTCTGAAAGCGTTGTGATATTCAGAAATGAACCAATGACCACTCTTTTAGCCGCTAAACAGCGCCGTATAGCCTGCGTGCCGTTTGTCGTGGTTAGCACGACGGTCTTCTCGGCTATGTTTTCCTTGGTGTATGAAAATGGCGAGTTGCCGAAATCAAATCCTTCGACCACTTCTCCATTTCGTTCGGCGGCCACCAGGCAGCCGTTTCCCCGGTAAGGCAGGCACTCATCGAGGTCTGCAACGGGGATAATGGCTTTGGCGCCGTTGGCCAGCCCATAGCAAATGGATGAGGATGCCCTGAAAATGTCGATGACCACGGCTACGGCGTCATCCAGCTCGTAGAAGGGCAGTAACGCAGGGCTAAGGCAGACTTGAACCGATTTCATGTCCATAGACCGGATTATTTGACGAAAGGGGGTTTTACCACCACTGCTTTTACCTTGCTGTCGCGTATGCCAATATAGATTTCATTGCCTTCTTTGGCGTGCTCAATGGCGACATAGCCCAACCCGATGGATTTCCGGAGCGTAGGCGACTGTGTGCCCGATGTGACCCGCCCGATCGGATTGCCGTGTTCGTCCAGAATCTCATATCCGTGGCGCGGGATGCCCCGTTCTACCATTTCGAATCCAACCAGTTTATTTTGCAAACCAGCTTCTTTTTGCTTTTTCAGGCCTTCGGCATTTACAAAGTCCTTGGTAAACTTGGTTACCCAGCCCAGCCCCGCCTCCAGGGGTGACGTGGTGTCATCAATGTCATTGCCGTAAAGACAGAACCCCATTTCGAGGCGTAACGTATCGCGGGCACCCAACCCGATGGGTTTGATCCCGTAGGGTGCGCCGGCTTCAAAGATGGCTTCCCACACTTTTTTAGCGTCTTTGTTGGAGACATATACTTCAAAACCGCCGGCCCCGGTGTAACCTGTCGCGGAAACCAAAACGTTGTCCACCCCCGCAAAAACACCTTTGTTGAACGTGTAGTATTCCATGGTAGCCAGATCGATGTCGGTGAGCGCGGCTAGCGCATCGGCTGCCTTGGGGCCCTGGACGGCAAACAGCGAGGTTTCATCCGAAATGTTTTTCATCGTTACACCGTATGTATTGTGCCTGGAAATCCAGTCCCAGTCTTTTTGGATGTTGGAAGCATTGACCACCAGGAAGTAGGTCTTCTCATCAATGCGGTATACAAGAAAGTCGTCCACGATGCCTCCCGTTTCGTTGGGAATATAGGCGTACTGCACTTTGCCATCGTACAACCTGGATGCATCGTTCGAACTTATTTTCTGCACGAGGTCAAGTGCGCGGTCTCCCTTCAGGATGAACTCGCCCATGTGGCTGACATCAAATACGCCCACGCCTTTCCGGACCGTTTCGTGTTCGTCGTTAATTCCCGAATATTGGACGGGCATATTGAACCCCGCGAAAGGGACCATCTTGGCTCCTAAAGCGATGTGGGTGTCTGTGAGCGCTGTGTTTTTTACCATTGGGTACCGGCATTTAATTTCGGGACAAAGCTAATGAAACCCGCATGAATTGCCAATCAAAAAGATACATGAATCGGTCACACGGCTCATCACCGCGCGGGACAACTGATGCGGATGAAAAATGCGGATGTCTTAACGCACCGGGAGGCTGAACACAATCTGGCGTCAAGACATCCGCGGCCCGCGGTGTTACTCCGGTTTACGGTTGAGTTGAAGCACCTCGCTTACAGTGATTTCGGTGATGTGGCGGGTCACACCGTCCTTATCGACGTACTGGCGGTTCACCAGTTTGCCCTCAATGGCAATCTCTGAGCCTTTGGTAAGGCTTTTTTGTGCAAAGGCTGCTTGCCTCCCCCAGAATACCAGATTATGCCACTGCGTGTCAGTGACCCACTCCCCCTGCCCGTTGCGGTACCGTTCATTGGTCGCTATGGATACCCGGGCGAGGCTCTTGTTGTTGTTGAATGTTTTCACTTCGGGGTCGCTGCCGAGAAAGCCGGTCAACCGTACGCTGTTTTTTAAGGTGTTCATGATACTTAAAATTTAAAAAAGTAAAACAAGTAGTTAACGAACGATGGCGTTTCCGAACCATCGACAGGGCAAAAGTGGCGCTGCCCGGGAAAAATAACCGGATGATATACGGATATATCCGTTTATAAACGTTTTTAAACGGATAAAACCGGCTTTAATGATGGTATGGGTGTGTATACGCCCAAACAACGGATCGATGACGTGCTTTTGGGTGCTTTTTAGTACCTTTGGAAATTGGACTGCGTTAATCGTTAAAGCGTCCAGCGGATAAATACAGAATTAATCGGAAGGAATCTTAACCGGAATATGTTATTTAACGAGATTATCGGGCAGCAGGAAGTCAAGCAGCAGCTCATCAACACCGTAGCTGAAAACCGCGTAAGCCATGCGCAGCTGTTTCTCGGGCCGGAGGGGAGCGGGAGCCTGGCGTTGGCGCTGGCGTATGCCCAGTACGTCAATTGCGAGAACAAGCAGCCCGAAGATAGCTGCGGTCAATGCGCGGCCTGCCGGAAATACAGCAAGCTGATTCATCCCGATCTGCATTTTTCTTATCCGTTTTTTGCCAAACACAAGGAGGATACCGCTGCCACTTACGCAGAAGAATGGCGCAAAGCCTTTTTGACCAATCCGTATCTTGGCCTTGAACACTGGCGCAGCCAGTTGGATGCTGAAAATAAGCAAGCCAACATCAATATTGCCGAGGCGCATCACATCATCAAAAAGCTTAGCCTGAAGGCCTTTGAAGCCGAGTACAAGGTGCTGATCATGTGGCTGCCGGAGTACCTCGATACCCAGGGAAACGCGTTGCTGAAGCTCATTGAGGAACCGCCTGAAAAGACATTGTTTTTGCTTGTGGCCGAGAATCAGGACAAGATACTGAATACCATCATCTCGCGCACCCAGCTGGTGAAGATCAATCGCATGAGCGATGCCGACGTGTCTAAATACCTGATGGATGCTCATCAGCTGGGCGCAAATCAAGCGGCCGAAATCGCGTTTATCAGTAATGGTAATATTCAGCAAGCTATCAACCTGCTGGGCGATGATACCAAGGGACATTTCGACCTGATGATCCGCTGGCTGCGCTTCTGCGTGACGGACGCCGGAGCCTCGTTGATCAAGGTTTGCGAAGAGGAACTGGCCAAGATGGGCCGCGAAAACCAGAAAAGCTTCCTGCTTTATGCCTTGAATATGATGAGGCAGATTTTGCTGTTGAAGGCCGGGATGGCTGCATTGGTCCACCTGCCCGGTACGGAATTGGATTTTGCAAAAAAGTTCAGCAATCACTACCCGCTGGGGCAGATCGAACGCGCCATTGGGTTGTTTGAGGAGGCACACTACCACATTGAGCGTAATGCAAACCCCAAAATATTATTTTTAGACTTATCTTTGCAATTAGTTTTACTATATAAATATCAAACGTTCCGCCAATTGGCGGACTCAACATATATCGATCACTATGGGATGTAGCACTTGCTCATCCGGCGGCGGGTGTGGCAGCACACCGGCAGGTTGCCAAAATAATGGCGCCTGTATGACGAGCGGATGTAATAAATTGGATGTATACGATTGGCTGGCCGAAATGGACATGCCAACAAATTATAAACCCTTCAATATCGTGGAGGTGAGGTTTAAGGGATCGCGGAAGGAATTTTATGTCAACCACGACAACCTGTACCTTGAAATGGGCGAAATGGTTGTCGTAGAACCGAACACAGGAGGTTATGACATTGGCCACGTGTCCATTACGGGCGAGCTGGTACGGCTGCAGCTGAAGAAAAACAACGTAGACCCGGCCACCGTCACGAAAAAGATATACCGCAAGGTAACGGATGCCGATATCAAAAAATGGCAGGCAGCCAAAGACCTGGAATGGGAGACCATGCACCGTGCGCGCAAATTGGCGCTCGACCTGGGCCTGTCTATGAAAATCAGCGATGTGGATTATCAGGGCGACAAATCCAAGGCGACCTTTTATTACACGGCAGAGGGGAGGGTAGATTTCAGGGAACTCATCAAGCGCATGGCCGAGGCATTCCGGATCCGGATTGAGATGCGTCAAATCGGCATGCGCCAGGAAGCGAGCAGGCTCGGCGGCATCGGATCCTGCGGCAGGGAACTCTGCTGCTCTACCTGGCTGACCGATTTCAAGACCGTGTCGACTTCGGCAGCGCGCTACCAAAATCTGTCACTGAACACGCTGAAGCTGGCCGGGCAATGCGGTAAACTGAAATGCTGCCTCAACTATGAGCTGGATAGCTATATGGATGCGCTGAAAGATATCCCCAATAACATTGAACGGATAGAGACCCAACGCGGGGTGGCATTCTTGCAAAAAACCGACATTTTCAAGAAATTGATGTGGTTTACCTATCCCGGAGAGGAAAATTGGATACCGCTCACTACGGAAAGGGTAAAAGAGATCCACCAGCTGAACAAAGAAGGGGTAAAACCGGAGGAGATTGGCGCCGTAATGATAGAAACCGTAGAAGAAAAGCCGGTGAACTACGACTACGAAAACGTGGTGGGACAGGATAGCCTTACCCGTTTGGACGACCGGAACAAAAAGAAAAAACGCCCAAGCAAAAACAAGAAAAAGCCTGAAGCAAAGAAAACATCGCCAAGGCAATCTCCGGACAAGTCTCCGGCCCAGGAAAATACCGGGCGGCCCGCGCAGCCGAAGGGTAACAAGCCCGCTGAAGCGAGTGCATCGCCCAAGAAACGCTCACGCAATAACAGAAGGAAAGGGAAACCGGGAGGTCAGCAACAACAGCAAACCGGCCAAGCTGATTAGACGATCGATGCGCCCCTATTTAACCATATCGATGTGTTTTTTGGGCTTTGTGATGTTTGTCGCATCCTGCACGGACACGGCCGTTGTGGATCAGAATGTAGCGATACCCGATCACAAGTGGTCCTATGACAATCAGCCATTAATAACAGCACACATCACCGATACAACAGTGTATTATGATATCTACCTCAACTTGAGGCATACACCTGATTATAGGTATGCTAATATCTTCATATTATTGCACCAGGGCTATCCCGATGGAACGGATACCACGGAGCGGTTTGAATTGCAGCTGGCGGCGCCCGACGGCCGCTGGCTCGGCAGGGGCTCGGGAAGCGTTTATGCCCACCAACAGTTGATCAAGGAATCTGTCAGATTTCCCGACACGGGTAACTATGTATTCGCGATTGAACAAAACATGCGTGAAAACCCACTCGGTGAAATTACCGATGCAGGGATACGCATAGCCCCCGCAGAGTAATAACAAACGCATATGCCATGAATAAGTTGCAACAGATCATACTCCATCCTTTTTTCAGCTATTTATATCTTTTTGTCGTGGTGTTCGGTATCATCTGTCTACTGGTATTGCCTCAAGGACATCCGCTAATTACTTGTGCGGTTTCGATGGGGTTGGCAATGTTTGTACTGCATCGGTACCGGCGTTACTTGCTCAGAAAGCGGAAATGACCCACCTTTGAAATTTACCTTTCCAAAACAATACTTCACTTCAGTTGTTTCGTGTATATGCTATGGGAGCGCCACGTGCTCACGTAGCCTATTCCAATTATGAATGATAAACAATACCAGTGTGCTAGGCCAATTAGTTAAATAAGCCACTTAGTTAAATGAGCCAATTAGTTAAACAAAACACACAATAAATTATGAGCAGATTTCCATTAATTATTCGACAATCGGGTGTCGGCATGACCCTGCTATGGCTGGCGTTTTTGTGTCCGGCTATTGCACACGCCCAAACGGGCGGTATTCAAGGGAGAGTTGTAGACGAAAACGGCGATCCCCTTGGCGGGGCTTCCGTGGTAATCAAAGAGCTTAACAGGCAGGCGGGTACCAATGCGGAGGGTCTCTATTCGTTTACGAACGTTTCTTACGGAACATACACCCTGTCCGTATCGTTCATTGGATACCAGACCGCTGAGCGCCAGGTGACGTTAGCAAGCGCTGAGCAGCTGGTTGAGTTCAATTTGGTATCAGGCGGTGAAAGCCTGGATGAGGTGGTGGTCATCGGCTATGGTACGGCACGGAAACGGGACCTGACCGGGTCAGTCGCGTCCGTGCAGGCAAAGGACTTCAACAGAGGTGTTATCGTGGCCCCGGACCAGCTGATACAGGGCCGGACCGCGGGCGTAATGATGATCAACAATACAGGGCAGCCGGGTGGGTCGACCACTGTGCGGATCCGTGGCAACTCCTCTATCCGAGCTGGTAATAATCCATTATTTGTGGTAGACGGTGTCCCCCTCTCGGGCACATCGGCCCGCCCCGGCGGCCAGGGAGGGTATGGTTCGGATAGCGGAAATCCGCTCAACTACCTTAACCCCAATGATATTGCCAGTATGGACATCCTCAAAGATGCGTCTGCTACGGCGATATACGGCTCCCGGGGTGCCAATGGCGTGGTACTCATCACCACCAAGCGTGGCCAATCGGGCGCGCCGACACTGAATGTGATGGCTTCCACGGGCATTTCCAGCTTGCTGAAAAAGCCGGAAGTGCTGACCGCAGATGAATTCAGGCAGGCAGTTCAATTTTATGCACCCGATGATGTCAATGCGGATTTTGGCGGCAGCGTCGATGCATTTGATGCCATTACCCGGACAGCGGCTACGCAGAATTATGCCATGGACATTTCCGGTGGCTCCGAAGATGCTCGGTACCGGATTTCCGGTGGCTACCTTGATCAGAACGGAATCGTCGAAACCTCCCGCCTGAAGAAGTACACGGTCAGTTTGAGCAGCAATTTCCGTTTTTTGGAAAGCAAAAAGCTGGGTCTGGACTTCAATATTTTGGCCACGCAGACCGATGAGAACATCGCACCTATTAACGTGGGCGTGGGATTTGAAGGAAATGTGATTTCGCAGGCGCTGCAATGGAACCCCACCTTGCCGTTGTGGAATGAAGAAGGCGAGCGGGCTTACCAGTCGCCTTCACTCATCAATCCGGTGACTTCCCTGACCGCTTACAAGGATCGGGCGGTGGTCAACACCATCCTGACCAGCATTTCACCTTCCTATGAAATAACGGATTACCTCGAATACAGGCTGATGTACAGCCTGACACGTCAGACGGGCCGGAGGACAGGCCGGTTTATCGCCGGAATGATTAATCCGAGTAACGCCAACAACGGCTCCGCGTTCATCGGGAACGATTCGGAAACTAATCATCAGTTGACGCATACGTTGTCATTCAATAGGGAGATCGCCACATCATTAAACCTCAATACGGTGGTAGGCTATGAATATTTGAGCTTTGACACACGGTGGAACTCACAAAGCGGCAGTGGCTTTTCCGAACTGGGCGATCTGGACTATTACGACTACCTCGACTATTCCATAGCCAGTAACCGGATGATTGATTCGTACCGGAGCCCGACCAATGAACTGCAATCGTTCTTTGCCCGCGCATCCCTTAATTATGCAGACCGGTATATCTTTACCGGTACCGTCCGGCGCGATGGGTCCACAAAATTCGGCGAAAACAACAAGTACGCCAACTTCCCTTCGCTGGCGTTTGCATGGAACATCTCCAATGAAGCGTTTATGGAGATAATGAGTTGTTCGACCTCCTCAAGCTGCGGCTGGGATGGGGCAAGACCGGGAATCAGGAGTTCCCGTCGGGAGCTTCGAGGAATCGCTATGTCTTTGAAGCACAAGCCATCAGGCAGGCCAACTTCGGCAATCCTGATTTGAGGTGGGAGAGCTCGGCTACCATCAATGCGGGTATCGACTTCGCTTTCTTCCAAAACAGACTCTCTGGCTCCGTGGATTACTTCCGTAAGATGACCACCGACGCACTGTTTGAGCAGACACTCGCCCAGCCGGCACCAGCTGGCCGGATCTGGGTGAACCTCGATGGCGAGATCATCAATGAAGGCGTGGAACTGGCCCTGACAGGCAACATCGTCGGGAACGAAAATTGGAATTGGAACCTGTCTGCCAATGCCACTTACCTGGAGAACAGGGTAAGCGGTCTTCTGGGCTATTATGAAACGGCTGCCCTGCGCGGGCAAGGTTTTTCAGGAGTGTTGGGCCAACGGATGGTAAGTGGTCAGCCGCTCAATGTGTGGTACCTGGCGCAGTTTGAAGGCATCGACCCCACAACAGGCATGAGTATGTACCGGGGGCTCGACGGCACGGTAAGTACGTCGATAGATCCTGCGCTGAACAAGTTTTATGTCGGTAGCCCCAATCCGAAATACCTGCTGGGGATTTCCACGGATGTGACGTATAAGCGGTTTACGGCCACCATCAACACGCATGGCGCGTTTGGTCACTACCTGTTCAATAACACGATGGCGACCGTTCTTGGAGTGAATAACATGTCCAACCGGAACATCGCAAAAACCGTCTTTGACAGGGAGGCAGGCGAATCGACGTCCAACTCGGCGGCGCCGTCTACCCGATACCTGGAAAAAGGCGATTTCCTGAAGTTGTCCAACCTGACGCTAAGCTACAACGTAGGCAACATCGGCAGAGGTATCCGGAACCTGAACGTATCGCTCACTGGTCAGAACCTGCTGGTTTTTAAGGGGTATAATGGATTTGACCCTGAAGTGAATACCGACGGATCGACCGACGATATACCTTCACTCGGCATCGAATACCTCCCGTATCCGCCGGCGAGGACGTTTCTTTTGGGCCTTAACTTTTCATTATAAAATGCAGGAATCATGAAGACATTAAGAATATATCGTGTGGTGTTAATGGTAGTGATGGGACTGTCATTTTCTTGTACCGATCTGGATGAACAGCTCCGGAGTGAACTGGAGCAAGGGGTGACAAACGTGAATGCTGCTGATTTGTTGATCGGTGCGTATACCGCACTTAATACGCCATACCACCAGGATCAGCGTTGGGTACTTGAAGAGATTTCATCCGACGCGGCCATGGCTCCTACCCGGGGCGGCGACTGGGACGACAATGGAATTTACAGGGCTATCCACCAGCATACGTGGAATCCCGATAACTCATTCATGAATAATACGTTCAGAGACTTGCTGACGGCCCAGTTCCAGGCATCCAACGTGCTGCGGAGCAACCCCTCGGCGCGTCAGGCCGCCGAAGCACGCTTTCTCCGCGCACTGAGTATGTACGATGTGCTGAACCTTTGGGGCATAGTGCCCTTCCGAGAGAACCTGAATGACTTCCGCGAGCCGCCGGTTACCCTGCAAGCGCAGGAGGCCATTGAATTTATCGTCAGTGAATTGGAGGCGATCATGAACGACCTGCCCGATAGCGGCGCGGCCTATGTGGCCAACCAGCATGCGGCGAAGGTACTGCTCATGAAGCTTCATCTGAATAAAGGCGTGTTCCTGAACCGCGAAAACCCGGTGTTTGACGCAGCCGACATGAACCGGGTAATCTCGTTGGCGGGCGAAATCACGGCAAGCAATCGCTATCAAATTTCCCCATCAGGCAGATATTTCGACAATTTCGCGCCCAATAACGATGCGATCTCCACAGAAAATATCTTTACGCTGTATAACGAATTCGGCGTGAGGGGCGGTCCGGTAGATCGGACATGGAACACCGTGGCCCACTACAACATGGTGCCGGGCGGGTGGAATGGCTGGTGCACGCTTTCCGATTTTTATGACTTGTACGATGAGGGCGACGAACGGCTGGGAATCTACTATGAATACCCTGCCGATACCATGGACAACCCCGGCCGCCGGAGAAACGTCGGCTTCCTGGTTGGACAGCAGTATAACTTGGAAACCGACCAGCCGCTGATGGCCAGAAACCCGTCTAGCCAACCACTGGTGTTTACGCCAGGGGTAACCCTCCGCACTTCGGGCAGTACCCTGGAAACTGCCGGGATCCGCGTGATGAAATATGCATTTGATTACAGTGTGCCGTCGGGGCAGCGCAACAACGATTGGGTGGTATTCCGGTACGCCGATGTGCTGTTGATGCAAGCGGAAGCAATCTTGCGCGGCGGAACAGGCACTCCGGCACAAGCGCTGGCACTCGTAAACAGCATACGATTCAACCGCGGCGCATCATCCCTGGCTGAGCTGACCTTGGACGACCTGATCGATGAGCGCGGACGCGAGCTGTACTGGGAGGGCTGGAGAAGGCAAGACCTGATACGTTTCGGAAAGTTTCTTGACCCCTGGCAGGAAAAGCCTGCCGACCCCGGGCCGCATACATTGGTGTACCCGATTCCAAGCCAGCAAATAGCGGTGAACCCCAACCTCACCCAAAATCCGGGCTACTGAATACGGCGTTAACGAGCACGCAACAAGGCCGACATACAAGCCGCCTCACCCTGCTGAGGCGGCTTTTTTGATGTAGCTAACCGATCTATTAAATTTTTTATTGCTGAAAACCAGTGCATTATGATTTTATACACTACTATGTATTGCATAGTACAAACCAAAACATATATCTTTGTATTATGATAGTAGATAACACGCAAACCCAAATGAGGAAGGGGATATTGGAATACTGTATCCTTTCTATCATCTCGCGGGGCGAGATATATGCCTCAGACATCATCGGCGAGCTGAAAAAAGCACGTCTGTTGGTGGTAGAGGGTACTTTATATCCTTTACTTACCCGGCTCAAGAACAATGGACTGTTGAGTTATAGTTGGAAGGAATCGACGTCGGGTCCACCACGTAAGTATTACCAGATAACGCCGGCCGGCTTGGAAGTGCTTAATCGGTTGGACAGCACATGGGAGGAGCTGGTTTTTGCAGTGCAGACGTCTATGGAAGGGCGCGCGAGGCCGGACGCATCAACCACCAGACCAGACATGACAGACAATAGACAATAGACGGCAGACGGGGGACAACAGACAATAGACAATAGACATCAGACAAACGAATAAAAAAAACCACAAGACATGAACAGGACAATCATCATTAACATAAACGGCATCGTGTTTCACATCGAAGAGGATGCCTATGAAGTGCTCCGCTCATACATGATCGATGTGAAGAAACACTTCGGGCATACCGCTGACAGCCATGAGATCGTGGGTGATATTGAAAACCGGATCGCGGAAATGTTCAACGAACGGATTGTACAGGGCAAAAAGGAAGTGATCACCATGCAGGACGTCAACGACGTCATTGCACAGATGGGCAGGGTGAGCGACTTTGAGACCGGCGAACAACAGGAGGCCTACGACGATGCGGCGTACGAAATGCCACCGGTAAGTGGGCAGCGTAAGCTCATGCGCGATCCGGACGACAAGGTGTTCGGAGGTGTGTGCAGCGGTTTGGGCCACTACTTTGGTATTGAAGCCCGGTGGATACGGCTCATCCTTGTGCTCCTACTCATCTTTGGCGGCACGGGCCTTCTGCTGTACATCATCCTCTGGATCGTCATGCCAATTGCGCGCACTCGCGCCGACCGCATGGCTATGCGGGGAGAGACGCCTAACCTTCATAATTTCAAGCGCAGCTTTCAGGAGGAGATGGAGGGCCTCCGGTCAAATTTTACCGGCGCCGAGGAGGGGCTTAAAAGAGGCTTCAACTCGGCAGGAAACTTTCTGGTAAAGGCGTTCGTCTTGCTTGCGAAAGTCATCGGCGTATTTTTCATCGTCGGATTATGTGGCGGCCTGATCGTATTGGTCATCAGCATCGTGGCCTCCTTTGGCTTCTTGGGGCCGGACCCGGAACTGGCCATGTTCCCCCTCAACGTGATCGAGCCACAGCTCCGGACGCCGATGCTGGTGAGCGCGTTGGTTGTCGCCATCATTCCGTTCATAGCGTTGGTCGCATTGATCATCCGCATCTTGTTCAACCGCAGTGCGATGGGCCGCTATACGGGATTCACATTATTGGCAGTCTGGTTGATTGCGGTGGGCTTCACCACGGTATACGGTGCGCGTACGGCCAGCGATTTCAGGGAGGAAAGCACGGTGGTGGAAGAGATACCACTGGAAATGCAACCCGTTTATCACCTGTCAAAAAATGATCTGACGGTCATCCGGCTTCAAAGCGACTCGACGGAGCGCTTGTCGCGCATCAAGCGACGCGCCGTAATCCGAAATCGGAATATCCTGGAATCACAGAGCCGCATGCGCATGCGCATTGTCCGGGTAGATTCAACGCAGGGTCCGTCGTTGGTGGCTGCATATTCGGCTCATGGTGCTACCTACGAACGTGCTGCGGAGCGCGCTGGCAAAATCGACTACCAATTCGAACAGCAGGGTGGCCGGCTGATTTTTGACAGCCACTTCGGTATCGCCGAGCAGGATTTAATGCGCAACCAGCGGTTATACCTTACGCTCAATATTCCCGTGGGTGCAAGGCTGCTCATTGACCGGGATCTGCAGCGCCATATATCGGACCTGCCATTTAACCAATGCGAAGAGAACTTCGAGCATGCGGACGGGCACAGGCCGGATAAAACAGCGTGGATCATGACGGTGGCCGGTTTGAAATGTGCCATTGCCCCGCCGGTGCAGGATAACCCCGAAGCTGATGATACCATGCCGGAGGACGGCCAGGTGGATACCATCGCTACGGTTGCCGACACGGCCGCCATGCCGCCCAGGGGGAATTAGTGGTTGGGCGTGAGTAAATTTTTTTACGGTACGTGCAACTTTTGAACGCGGTAAGCGTCATATCTCAGACAACATATAAAAGCAACGCAGTGGGCATGCGGTAACTCCGCAGGCGCTAAAACAAACGAACACATAACGGATAGGTTAACAATGGGTTAAAAAGTGAAGGCTTTTTGATCATGTAATTCCCATGCCAAATATGAAATCTCTTTATACATCTTTATTAATTGCGCTGGGCACGCTGTGGGGCGCTACGGCGTATGCGCAGGAGGGCGCGATTACCGGTAAGGTGGTGGATGAACAGAACAAGCCGCTCGATTTAGCTACCGTGCACCTCTTGGACGCACGGGACTCATCCGTGGCGAAGACGGCCTTCGCCGACGGCGAAGGCAGGTTTACGTTTGCCAATGTACCGCAGGGTAGCTACTTCGTGTCAGCTGTGCTGGTTGGCCATCAGGATGCGACGAGCGCCGTGGTGCGGATCACAGCGTCAGAAAGCACACCGAAAGACCTGGGCACCCTGATGCTGCGGAATGCGAATACCGTACTGGCTGAAGTGGCAGTGACAGCGCCGCAGCGCCCGCTGGTAGAACGTAAGCCGGACATGCTGGTCGTAAATGTCGAAAATTCTACCCTGGCTGCTGGCAACACGGCCATGGATATCCTGGAGCGTTCGCCGGGTGTCACCGTGGATAAGGACGATAACATCAGCCTCATGGGCAAACAGGGGGTCACGGTAATGATAGACGGCAAACAAACCTACCTGTCAGCCGAACAACTGGCCAACTTGCTGCGCAGCACAGACGGAAATTCCATCAAATCAATCGAGCTGATCACCACCCCCTCTTCCAAATACGATGCCGCTGGCACGGCCGGTATGATCAATATCGTACTCAAGAAAAACCGGATGGCCGGCACCAACGGTACGTTAACAATGGGCACCGGTTATGGCGTGGGCCATAAGGCCAATACTTCCGTAAACCTCAACCATAAGGTCGGGCGCATCAATGCGTTCGGAAACTACAGTTACATGGACAACCGCGGCGGAAATGACATCGATATTTTCCGGTCCATTGTGCAGGGCGCCGACCATACGGACTTCCAGCAACATACGAATTTCGATAGGAGAAACCGCAGCCATAATTACCGGGCCGGCGTGGATTACAGCACGTCCGACCGGAATGTGCTGGGTGTGATGCTGAGCGGATACGCCAGCGGCAACGACAACGACAATTCAAGCAATACACTGATTGGACGGGCTATCGCTTCGCCCGACTCGAGCCTGACCACCTCGTCCATTTTCGATGGCAACCATGGGAGCTTCGCCGTCAACCTCAGCAATCAGTTTACCATCGACAGCAACGGGAGAAAACTGGTGGCCGACGTAGACGTATCCCGGTTTTCGAACCATAATACCGCTAACTACAACAACACCTTTTACCTGCCTTCCGGCGCACTGAAAGGTGAGCCGCTGCTTTCACGGAGCGACATGCCCACCATCATCGATATCCGCGTGGCTAAAGTGGATTATACCCACCCCTTCGGAAAAGGGCACAAACTGGAAACAGGCTTGAAATATAGCAATGTGGCCTCAGACAACGACATGCGGTTCGAAAACCAACAAAATGGCGCTTGGCTCAACGACGCGGGGCGCACCAACCATTTTCTGTACGAAGAGCAGGTGGCCGCTGCCTATGTCAATTACAGCACGCAGCTGGGCAAGTGGGGCGTTCAAGCCGGCCTGCGCAGTGAATATACCGTTTCTGATGGCAACTCGGTAACGATGGCCAACCGCATACAACGTGATTATATCGATTTCTTCCCAAGTGTGTTCGTCAACTACAACATTTCAGACAAGCATCAAACGGGGATTTCCTATAGCAAGCGCATCAACAGGCCGAATTATGGCAACCTTAACCCGTTCCAGTATTTCCTTGACCAATACACGTCGGAACAGGGCAATCCATACCTGAAACCGGAATATACCCATGCTGTTGATTTTTCGTACACGTTGATGCAGCGCTACCACCTGAGCACGGGTTATAGCCGTACAAACGATGTTATCGCTGAATCCATGAATCAAGATGCGGAAACGAAGCAGACGTGGGTGACGCGCGATAACCTTGCCAAACAGGAAATCTGGTTTGCCAACCTGAACGTACCGGTGAAAATTGCGAAATTCTGGAATACCAACACCAATCTAAATAGCTTTTACATGGGGTTTGAGGGACCGCTGAACGGACAGCTTCTTAAGCAAGGTCAGTTTGCATGGCGCGTCCGGAACAACCATACCGTCAACATTTTGGCTACGTTGACTGCTGAGGCTTCGGTCAACTACCAATCTTCGTTGATTTATAGTGTCTATCGTATCGGAGCACAGTGGTCGATAGACGCCGGGCTGAATAAATCACTCTATAACAAAAAAGCAAATCTCAAGCTATCGGTGAGTGATATATTTGATACCCGCATGCAAGACGTGCGGACACGCTTTGGCGGCCTGCATGCCGTCATTAATCAGAAAAATGAAACAAGGGTTGCGCGGCTTACCTTCACCTACAACTTTGGGAATATGAAAAACGGCTCCCGCCGTATAGACACCCAGAGTGAGGAAAAAAGTCGCATCAATATGCCTTAGTGTGTTTGGGCATATAAATTTGTGGTTCGCCACCGTCGATGTGAATCGGCGGTGGTTTTTTCATTCGGCGCGTTCGTCGTCTTCCGGATCGTTTTTTTCAGGAGTGTCTGCTTGCTCCTCAGCGTCGTCATACTGCTGAAGCTTGTCGAAGGCGGTGTGCGCAGCGCGATCGTTTTCGGACATCCCTCTCCCGTTTTGTTTTTCTCCGTCAGATGGGTGTTGTTTCTTGTTGCTCGTCATAACAGGTTGCCCTCCGCTATGCCAACAGGGGATAATGGAAAAAGTTTGGTTCTTCTGCAACGCTACAGGTTGAACACACACTTCAGAACGGCCATCCTGCCGCGCAACTGATAGCGGCGGTAACCGAATCGGTTGGCCGATAGGGAGTAAGTCTCATAAGCGGTGATGTTGGCCAGGTTGGTGATGTTGAGCTCCAGGTCGGTACGCCATTGTTGAACCCGGTGACGCAGGTTGGCATCGGCAAAGAGGTAGCTGATGTCTCGGAGGGTAGGTTGGCGGGTATATTGGTGCCTGCCGTTGACGCGCAGAAATGTATTGCGGAGGGGGGAATAGCTGATTCCGACTGACTGATCAACCATGCGCAGGCGCTGGTCATTTACCAGCCCGGTGGCCTCGCCGATGACGAGCTTGCTGGTGGTCCAGGTACCCGCACCGCTATAGGTGATGCTGACTTTGCCAAAAAGCCTTGCCTCTACGCCGGGCTCGACCATGAAGGCGATATTATTGAACGGCAGCAGCTCATCATTGAGCAACTGGTTAAAGCGCGAGGTACTCCAAGAGGCTTTGAGACTGGCCGTGGCGCCGAGCGCAAAAATAAACTTGCTGATGCCGCCGTTGGCACTGAAGCTGCTTATGTCATTCTCAAAGGGGAGCAGTACGGTGCGTTCAATGTTGTCAGTGGCGATACTGGCGGCAATGGTGTTGGCACCCGATCTGTTATAACTGATGCCGCCGTTTATGAAAAGCAGGCTGATAGCCCGCTGGAAATTGTAGCGGAGACCCACGGTATGGCCATGACGTCCCTGAAGGGCCGCGTCATTAGCCAGTAGGCTCCGGTAGTTGGCCAGTATGGCGCCACGGAATACCCCATTGATGTTGCCCATCTGGTTAGCAAACGCATAGTTGAGGGAGAGGTAGTCCTCTACGGTGGTCATCAATTTTACCCGCAGCAGGGGATTGAAGAGCAGGTGGGCCTGTTGTTCATCGAGGCTGAAGCGCTGGTCGCGGTATGCAATGCGCTGACCGGTAAGGGGAAGGGTGACAGCCGATTCCCATCGTCCTTTTTTATATTCAAAGGTGCCGTCGGCAAATAGCTGGTGCCGTTGCCAGCGCAGGTCGTTGTCGCTGCTGCCGGTGTATGGAAGCGCTGTGCCGTCCTGTTGTGTGAGGCGGAGTGCCGAACGGAGGTGCTGCCATTCGTTGACCATGCCTACGCGATACCGTTGTTTGACGGCCGTGTTGGCCAGGCGGTACGAAGTCGTAACCCGGTTGAACCAGGTGGGTATTTCTGTGGCTTGATGGATGCCGGTAAAGGGCATGCCCTGGTTCAGGATGTCCTCGTTGATGCCCGGGGCGATGGCCAGCTGCTGTGGCTGGTTGTAGTGATTGAGGTGCCAATACAGGTTGATGACATTGCTGTTCTTCAACGCGGGCGTATATTCCAGCGTATTGGAGAAATTGCGGACGCGGCTGCGCAGGCGCTGCGAGATGTTTATCTCGTTACTCATCAGGGCGGACGTGCCCATTTCGCCTGAATAGCCCACGTTGAGCACATTGTTGAAGTGGTACCGTTCTTCATTGGCCATGGCCGCGAAGCTCACATCGGTGAGGAAGGGATCGCGGCCGATGTCTTGCCGCTCGGTGTAACTTATGGTGTCGTCGGCGAGGTACAGCTCGGTAAAACTGTTGTAAGCGAGGTCGTTTCCGTCGATCATACCATTGATGTTCGTTTTGAGTTGGAGGCCATTTTTAAGGTTTACCAGGTTGTTTAGGTTGAGCGATCCGGAATTGTTGAGGTAGTAGCGCTGTTTGGGTAGTGGCGGGCTGCCTGCCGTGCCGGACGAAAGCAGGCCCCCGGGGCGCGAATTGCCGGCTGCCGAACGCATATCGGCAACGTTGAACCCTGTGAAATCCGCTGCCAGATCATCGCCTATGTTATTGCCCTTGGCTACGTTTAGCATCTTATACTTCTTGTTGAAGAGGATCGTGTTCAACTCGCCGTCGTACTGGTGCGGCAGGCCCGCCCCCAGCTTCGCCTGGCCGGTGAGCTTAAGACGGGCTTCATCCTTGATGACAAGGTTGAGTGCCACGCGGTCGCTCAGCGCCTTGTTTTGGAGGACCTTCAGTGGTTGGTGGTTTTGGAGCACCTCCAGCTTTTGCACCATGGCATGGGGAATGGTTTTCGTGCCTATGCTGTATTTGTCGTTGAGGAGGTCGTCGCCGTCGATGTATAAGTTGGAGATGTTTTGGCCGTTGTACTTGATCTGTCCACTTTCGCTCACCTCCATGCCCGGCATGCGGCGCAGCACATCCCCGATGCTGCGGTCTTCGGCCTTGGCAAAGGAGCCGACGTCATAGCTGAGCGTATCACCCCGCGCATCGATGCGGGGACGGCTTTTGACCTCAACTTCGGACAGGTCGATCGGCTTTTCTTTCATGGTAATGTCATAGCCGTTGCGGCCAGCCGTCAGCGGTATATCTACCTTGGCATAGCCCAGATGGTTGACCGACAGGCGGAGGCTGTCCGAAATGGCATTCGCAGGCAGCATAAAGTAAAACCGGCCCGCAGCGTCGCTGGCCCTGAAAGCTACGATACGGCCCTGTGGGTTGCGGAGGGTCACGCTGGCATGAGGCACCGGCTTGCCGGATTCCGTTTTCAGCGAGCCCTCCACCCGCTGTTGGGCCCAGGCTGCTGCTACGCTCAAGAGGCAGCAAAGGAAGCAGAAGAAGCGCATCATGTGAAAAGCCGATTGTTGCCGATGCCGGCTTTGGTGTTGTCCGTCAGTTCCGGTGGGTTGCTGTTTCTAAGGCGCCGGTCCTCGCGGCTTTTTCCAAGCATGACTTGTGCTTTGCTTGGGCATCGGCCTGCGAACCCAGACAGGCACCCGATGCCGGAATAGCCAGTCGTTTCATCATCGTGTTTCCGGTTCCAGTTCTAAAGGATTGTTTGTTTCGTGAGATACCTGCGTATCATCCTTCTTTACGTTAATGCTTTTAATGCGCGAAGGATCGATGGAGGAAAGCGTATTGCCCTGGCTGCCCGCGATCGAAAAGGCAGCGCCGCCCCCGCCGCTCGGTGCTCCGGCCCCGGACCGCGCATGGTGCGCGGCCTGGGGATTTTTCTTATACGCTTCTACCAATTTGTTCAGCGCCGTTTTATTGGAGGGAATCGCGTGCTCAGGTATGGCAACCATAGCTATGCCGTCTTCCAGTGTTTCAAAGCCGGCATATCGGAAGGCTACGTGGCCGCGGCTGTCAGCTGCTTCGAGCACCAACCCAGGCAGTCCATGAAGCTTCCACGGCCCGGCCTGGAACGGTACATCCGTGGTAAACCAAGCCGTATAGTGGCGGCCCCCGAACCAACCTGTGGCCTTTTGAGCCGTATAGCCACCAATGTCTTTGCTCTCATCGGCGATCTGCCAATCGATGGAGGGGTAGTCTTCCGTAACAAGGTACAGTTGGCCGGCCACGCGGTGCAGCAGCTTGAACGGGCGGTCAACCGGATGGCGGTAAAACGACTCCGGAGTGGTGCGGCCGCTGCCTGTGATGGTAAGGTTGCCATCGAACGCCGGATCTTCAAACTGCTTTTTGAGTTGCTGGTTTATCCGCTCGCCTGCAAAGGAGCCATATAATGAAGCATGCTGCCCGATGTAAAGGACCATTTCTTCTTTGTGAGGTTTATCAGGTTGCAGGGTGTCATTGATGTGCGTAAACTCATAAAGTACCCGGGCTAAAGCCGGTTCACCTTGCTGCTGCGCGTTAGCAGCGGTTATACCCAGGGAGGCGCTGAACAGTAGAAAACCCAAACATTTTATTTTCATAGTTCCGATTTTTTAATAATTCTACGAAATTATAGTAAATTAATTATCAAAGCAAATTTTTACGAAAATTTCGTAATAAAGCGTTTTTGTTTTGTCTTTTACCCGGGATGCGATCCCGACCCGAGTCGACGCTCAGGCACAGATATTGCAGTGATGTTGAACAGGTTTACATAAAAAAACGATCGATATGAACGTAAAGCGAATTTTTGGTACCCTCCTCACCATTCTGGGAATAGGTGGGCTGATCTATACCGGCGTAATGGCCGTGCAGGAGAGCGACCGGTTGCGCGAGATGATCGTGGTGGGCGTCATTGGTTTTATATTCTTTTTATCGGGTATTTCCCTGGTCCGCAATACAAGGGATAAGGAATAGCGCTACCCACCTCCGTCTAATTTACCGCTTGTCCGGATACCTGCGAACGTACCGGTGCTGTCCGTTCATGATGCGCGAGCACCGTATTGGTCGGTTTGGTGGCACTGTTCTTTAAGATGTTGCTGCTGGCCATGTATTCTTCGCTGCCGGCGTAAATATAAAGCAACGATCCGTTTTTGATGGTATTGATAATTGGTTTGTTGAGCTCCCGCGGTAATGCCGGGCAACCATAGCTTCTCCCCAACCTCCCCGTAGCACGGATCACGCGTTCGCTGCAATAATCCGCACCGTGGATAACGACGGCGCGTGCCATGGCTTGATCATTGATGCCCCGCTCCAAACCAGCCAGCCGAAGGGAATAGCCATTGCCTCCCTGGTATGTGGCGTCCGTCAGGTAAAATCCCAGCGAGCTTTGATGTGAACCATGCCTGTTGGAAAACTTGGTAGCATACTTTTCTCCGCTATTCCGCCCATGTGACACGATGGTATGGAACAGCAGCTTTTTGCGTTTCATATCCAGCACATACATCCTCTTTTCGGTAGAAGGCAACGTAAAATCAATTACCGTCAGGATGTCTTTATTTTTGGCTGGGATGGACGTATATCCGGCCATCGCCTGTTCGAATGCCTCGTAGTTGAGCACCGATTGGAGTTGTAGACTATCGTAGAGTTTCTGGGTTTCGGATTGTTCAGGCTGCGGGCGGATGGAGTCCAGTTGCTCCGCTTTTCCGATGTTGTTTTCCACTTCTGGCCGGGCCGGATATTGATGAAAGCCCAAGCCCGCCAGGACCGCGACCAACACCACCGTCAATAACTTATTCATACACACATTCCTTTGCTTCGGTTACAAAGGTAAGGATAATATGGGTAACAATGTGTTAAATAATGTCAAACGGCATTCCTAAGCCAACTCAATCAATTACAACAATTAACGTTTGCAGGGTTTTGGCCCAATCATAAATGAATTTTGAATGCGATGACGCGTTGCGTACGCACATGTGCGACCGTGGTACGGTGCCTAGGGTAGCGCTGTATTCGATGATCGGTGCTTCAGGATGATTGGTAGGTACGCCATGGATATATCCGCCGTTGTTGAAACGGCTGGCATAAGGTGCATAGCCCTTGATGATGCTGGTGCCGTCTTTTACGTAAAACATCTTGGCTTTTTTTTCTTGAAGCACAAATATTCCCAGCGGCGTTTCCATCGAATACGGGGGCTTATGTACCCCGGTTGTGGCGGGATTCATGCTCAATACCTGCCAGGAGTCCGCACCTGAACGTTCAATCGTGCAGATGTTTTGGTTGGTTACATCGATGACGACCACCTGGTCAAAACTTACGGTATCTCCCAGGGTCTTCACGTACCGTCTGGGCACTTCCCAGATCCCATCGAACGATATACCAGCGATCTTGACCATGGGAATCGTATCGCTGCTCAGCAGCTCCACCAGCGACCCGTCGCGGCCATATATCGCTGGCGTGTCGTGGTCGCCCTCGCGATACAGGGGGGCAGACTGGTAGCGCTCATTGCCTAACGTATCGGACACTCGCTTGTAGGCATTCCGTACGAAATTGGCAACAACCGGGGCTTCGCCGTTCCAGTTTTTGTAATTCTGTAATATCGCATAACGCTTTTTTTCCCGTTGGAAGTTCGCTACGTACGCTAATTTTTCCTTGATGGTGTCCCATTGGAATATACGGATGGTATCTTTATATGGATACTCGTCTTCCAAGGTATAGTTATCAAAAGCAAGGTTTTTGGTAAGCGTTATGTCTGCTGCGGTTCTTAATCGTTTCTGCGCTGCTTCCTCGGCTTTCCTTACCTGCTGAAGTGAATCTGCCCTGCGTTTCACGGCGTCACCATGTGGGTCGGCGGTCTTTTCTTTGCATGAGAAAAAAAACAGCGCAGTAAGCATGAAAGCCATTAAGTGTAACAATTGTCTCATATCGTTCAGTCAACACATCAATGGCCGATGTGTTCACCCAAAGATAAAAAACGTCTGCGTTCTTCTTGCTTCGCTACTGTGAGGCTGACGCCTTTTCTTCTTTTCGGTACATCCAATGAAATAACTGCGGCAACACGGTAAAGGAAAGCAGCATGCAGACCAGCAATCCCCCGACGATCATGATGGCGAGGGGTTTCTGTATTTCTGAGCCCATGCCGGTAGATAGCGCAGCCGGCAGCAGTCCCATCGATCCCATCAGCGCAATCATCACGATGGGGCGGATGCGGCTTTCAACACCCTGCCTGATGGCTTCCGGCAATGGCAGTTTTCTTCGCAGGTTATCTTTCATCACGGCAATCAATATAATGGCGTTAATGGTATTTACACCAAAGAGGATGATAAAGCCGATGCCTGCCGAAATGCCGAATACGGTACCGGTGGCCCACAGCGATAGAAAGCCGCCGATAAATGCAAATGGGATTGCGCCCACGGCAACCAGGGTGTCCCGGTAATTTCCGAAATTGAAATACAGCAGAAACAGGATTAGGATAAGCACCACCGGGACGACCACGGCAAGCTGGCGGGAGGCCCGCTCTTTGCTTTCAAACTCACCGGCCCATTCAATTTTATTGACTCTGGGAATATTTACCTCTTCAGCAACGCGCTGCTGCGCTTCGGCGATGGTGCTTCCCAGATCGCGGCCTTCGATGCTAAAGCCCACGCCGATGTAGCGGCTGCTGCCCTCGCGGTAAATAAACGCTGGCCCGGTATGGAATCCGATGGTCGAAATCTCACGCAGGGGGACGGATTTGCCATCCATCGTTGGGATCTGAATGTTGCCGATTTTGATGTCATCGTTACGGTAGGCCTGCTGGAAACGCAGGCGCACGTCAAATATCCGCTCATTTTCGTAGAATTGTGTGGCGGCCTGTCCGCCGATGGCCATGGCCACCACGGCCTGTGCATCGGCAGTGGCGACGGCATAGCGGGCCATTTTATGGTCATGGAGCTGGATGCGAAGCTCTGGTAGTCCGATATTTTCATAGACTTTCAGGTCGGTAATCCCCGGTACGGTTGCCAGCACACGTTCCACCTGGCCAGCGTAGTCTTCCAGCTGGTACAGGTCGTCGCCAAAGATTTTGACGACCAGTGAACTCTTTACGCCGGCCACATACTCCTCAACATTATCCTGGATCGGCTGGCTGAACCCGAAGTTGATGCCCGGATAGGTCTCCAACTGGGCACGCATCTCCGCGAGCAGGGCTTCTTTGCTGACCTTCCGCTTCCACTCCTTTTCGGGGAAAAGTTGGATATGGAATTCGATGTTGAAAAATCCCGTCGGGTCGGTGCCGTCATTTGGCCGACCGGTCTGGCTCATCACGAATTCCACCTCATCAAAGTTCCGCAGCTTCTGCCGCATCTCTTTTGCCAGCCGAACAGACTCATCCAGGTTGACGCTATTGGGCAGCGTGGCGCGAACGTAGATGGCGCCTTCATTGAGGCTGGGGATAAATTCGGAACCGTAGAAAACAAACCGTACCGCACAGAGCAGCAGCAGCAGAAAAAACCCCCAGAGCGTAGCTCTTCGGTAACGTTGGCTCCAACCGAACAGACGCGCCGCACCGTGGTGGAACGCCTTGGAGATGAAATTTTCCTTTTCTCGGATGTTTTTCCGGAGCAATAACTTGCACATAGCCGGCACGTAAGTGAGGCTGAGAATCAGTGAGCCCAACAGCGCATACCCCAGCGTAAAAGCCAGGGGAGAGAACATCTTGCCTTCCACTTTCTGAAACGAAAAGATAGGCAGCAGGGCCACGATGAGAATCAACTGTGCGAAAAAGACGTAGGTGGCCACGCTTGCTACGCTTTTCTTGATCACCCCCAGCTTAATCGAGTTGTTAAACTTTTGCATGCCCACCAATTCGGCGCGTTTGCGTAGGCCTACGAATACACTCTCCACAATAACCAGGGTGCCCTCTAGAAGTAGCCCGAAGTCCAGTGCGCCCATGGAGATCAGGTTGGCCGGCAGCCCCTGGATGCGCAGCATGATGATGGCAAACAGGAACGACAAGGGGATGACCGACGCGACAATCAGTGTTGTGCGCCAATTGAAGAGAAAGATAAACACGATGACCGACACGAGCACGATGCCTTCGATGAGGTTTTTGCTCACGGTGCTCACGGTGGCATCGACTAATTCGGTACGGTCAATGAATGGCTCGATTTTGACGTTGACCGGCAGAATGCGGTCGTTGAGTTCGGCTATCTTATTTTTCAACCGGCCAATGACATCACCGGGGTTTTCGCCCCTTAGCATAATTACGATGCCCTGCACAAGGTCATCGTCGTCCTGCAGGCCCACTTGACCAAGCCGGGGCTTGGCGGATACCTGCACGTTGGCCACATGTTTTACCAAGATGGGGGTACTTCCCTTCACGGTGATCAAAATGTTTTCGATGTCCTCCAGCTTGTCGAGCAGGCCGATGCCACGCACGACATAAGCCTGGTCTCCCCGTTGGATGACGTCGCCCCCGACGTTGATGTTGCTGTTGCTCACCGCTTCGTAAACATCAAGGGGCGAAAGATCATAGTTAACCAGTTCCGTGGGGTTGATCTTGATTTCGTAGATTTTTTCCTCACCGCCAAAGCTTACCACATCGGCCACACCAGGCACGGCTACCAGCTCCCGTTCGATAACCCAATCGTGTATGGCCGTGATTTCCTTGATGGGCAGATCACTTTTCACCACATAGCGGAAGATTTCGCCGGTGGCTCCTGAAGGGGGTTCGATCTCTGCCGATGTTCCTTCCGGAAGGTCTACGCCCTGTAAGCGGTTGGATGCATATTGCTGGGCATAGAAATCGTCTACACCGTCGTCAAAAATAATGGTTACTACAGATAGGCCGAACAGCGAGATGGAGCGCACTTCGGCTTTCCGCGGTATGGTGTTTACTTCTTTGGATATGGGCAGGGTGACAAACTTTTCCACTTCTTCTGCACTCCGCCCAGGCCACTGCGTGATGATGCGCGCACGGGTGTTGGTGACGTCAGGGTAGGCCTCAATCGGGGTGTGGACCAGGCAGTACAGGCCGACACCCAACAGCAAGGCCGTGAAGAAGAAAACGATAAACGTGTTTTTCAGTGAAAACGAAACAAGGCCCTGGACAAACTTCTTCATGCGTAGTAGTGGTTTTTATGCTTATACCTACCTGTCGGCTGGCTGGAGTCTGCACGTTCATCACCTTTTCGCGGATGACGTAGCAGGTTCATCTTTTAATTCTTTCGTAGATCAGTAAATGATTTTGGGAAACGACACGCTCACCCGCTTCCAGTCCCTCCTGCACGAAATACCATTGGTCGTCGCGTGTCTGGAACGAGATCCGCCGGAGCTGCACATCGCAGTCGCCGCGATATACCACGGCGAAATACTGGTTGTCATCGAAGATGACCGCGCGGGCAGGCAGGGCTACCGCCGTACCCCCGCTGCGGCGTTCCACTGAGATGTCAGCAGACATGCCGGGCTTCAGCTTCAAGCCGTCGTTGGGAATGACGATACGCGCTTTGAGTACCCGCTCTTCGCTGTCAAATACCTGGGGTAACGCCGAAATGCGCCCGTAAAATACATCCCCGGGATAGGCCAGTGTCCGGATCGCGACCTCCATTCCTTGCTGAACGAACTGGATATCCGAGGCGTATACGTTTGCCATTACCCACACCTCTCCAAGGCCCGAAACGGTAAAGAGATTGTCGCCGTCGTTGATGGGCATGCCGGGATTGATGTTTTTTTCCACGATGTAGCCGCTCGATGGGGAACGTATTTCAAAGACGCCCTGAGCAGGGTTGGGGCGGAAGAGTGCTAAGTTGTCTTCAATATTGGCCAGCTCGGCATCCAGCATTTCGAGTGTTGACCGCGCTTCAACCAGGTCGCGCTCCGACGCAATGTTGTCTTGGTATAGGCTTTGGGCGGCAGCGAACTCGCGCTCGGACAGTTGCCGCCGGGATTGTAAGCTCCTTTTTTCTGTCAGCAGGGTATTAAGCGCTGGACTCTTAATGGTAGCCAGCACTTGTCCCTGTTTCACATAATCTCCCAAAGAAAAATGGGTCTGCACGGTCACGCCTTCCACCCAACTGACGAATTGCACGACATGGTCTGGGTTGTACGAAACCTCACCCGTAAGGGTGACGTGCTGGGTAATGTCCCGCTCATGCAAGGTGTCAACCACCAGTTGGTGACGTAGGTTTTCACTCAGGCAGAAGCCTTCCGGTTTGTTTTCTACCAGCTGCTCTCGCTGGCCGCAGGCAGCGATGAATAACAGCATGGTCCAGCTGAAATGTTTTATTGTATGGGTCATATCGTCATTGTTTGTTTCTGCATGCCATTAGGGAAGCTGGTCGCCGACGTGGTACCTTAACGTTTCATATTGCATCAGCAGTTCTTTATCGGTTTCCAGCAGGTTCGCTTTGGTGGTCAGGTAAGCGTCCAGGAAATCGAGGTATTCCAGCAGGCTGATATGGCGCTGGGCAAAGCTGTTGTGGTAACCTTCCAGCAGCTTGGCCATGTCGGTGTCATATCCGGTGCCGATGTGTTCCTTGCGGTCGATGGTGTTCAGCAAATCTTTCCACGCCTGAACGGCGGCGGCGGTTATCTCGTTTTTTGTGTTTTCGGCTAACAGGCGGTGTTGCTCCACCTGGAGCTGCGCTGCTTTGATTTGCCCCTGGTTGCGGTGAAAGAAGGGAAGGTCGATAGAAAGACCGATACCAACGAAATCGCGCATGATGTTGCCGCCACGGTCATAGCCCGCGCTGAGGGTGAGGTCAGGCACACGTTGGGCACGTTCGTAGCTTAAGTTATGTTCGGCCTGGGTGGTGCCCAGCTGCATGGCTTTGAGCGCTGCGTTGTGAGATTGTACCCATTCGGCCACCGTGGAGACGTCAAGCGCTTTGATGGCATTGACAGGAATGTCCGGCACGTGCGCATCGGCCAGCATCAGCGCATGTTGCGGGGCAATACCCATAAGGGCTTTGAGCGCCCGCTGGGCCTCGCCGTTTTCCCGGCGGATGTCGTCGATGGTTTTCATCAATTCCACCTCTGAGACTTTAAGCCGCATGTATTCGCTGCGGCTTACGTGGCCTGCCTGCACTTGCCGTTGATATCCACTTAGCAGTTGCTGCAACTGGCCAAGGGCTTGCCGGTGAATGGCGATTGCCTGCTGGGTGCGGTGCAGTTCGGCAAGCTGCTCCCTGAATTCCACTTTCAGGCTGCGCAACAAGTCTTCGAACTCCTGTTCGGCGATGGCTACACCGGTCTCCTCAACGGCGATGAGCTTCTTGCGCTTACCGGCTGTAAGGATGAGCTGCTCGATATCTACAGCCACTTGCGCATGATTTCCCCAGTTGGCGGATATGCGGCCAAGTGCTTCAGCGCCATGGTTCGACCACAGGTTTACCTCGCTGACAGAAAGCGATGGGTTGGGCCAGAGCTTAGCCTGTATCACCTGTGCTTTCGCTTCGTCGATGTTCAGCCTGCCCGCCAGCAGCCGTAGGTTTCGCTGCAGGAAAGTGGCCTCAGCTTCAGTACGGCTCATCATCAGGGTATCGGGGATGGGCTGGGCATAACCCGACGATACCATCATGCATAGCATAATGATGATAATATAAGTAAAGTGATGATTCCCGCTCATGATGGCGGCAAAGGTAACGCCGCAACATTAGAGTGGGCTTAGAGTGGGGTTAAAGTTGCCTAAAATGGAGTGTTGCCTTGGTCCCCTGGCCCGGTACCGAGGTGAGTGAAAATGACACGTCATTCTGCTTGCAGATCAGCACGGCCAGTGAGAGGCCGATGCCGCTGCCCTTGGTATCACCAACATTGCTGCCCCGGTAGAACGGCTGGTGCACGCGTTGCAGTTCATCGGGCGATATGCCATATCCTTTGTCCTGTATGGTCAGCCGCAACGCGCCATTTTCATTGACAAGTGCAACTGCAATGGGTTGGCTGTCGGCATATTTCACCGCATTGTCGATCAGGTTGTACAAGGCCATCTTCAGCTGATTGCCGTTCCCCTTAACCAGCAACAGCTCGGGCTGCTCTACGGAGACAGTCACGTTGATCAGCGATTTGGCATTCGGCCAACGGTCGAAGATGGCATCCAGCACTTCCCATAGCTGTTCGTCGAGGCGGAATGTGCCGCGCTCATCCGACGAATCGCGGAGCCCTGCAAGCATCATCAGGTTATTCAGGATGCGCTCCAGCTCGGCGACCCGGTGCAAGACGGTTTGGCTGACTGCCCGGTATTCACCGGCTGTCCGGTCTTTTTGAGCGAACACCTCCAAATTGCCGGTAATGGCAGCCAACGGCGTTTTGAATTCGTGGGAAACGTAATTGACAAAGTTCTTCTGGATCGTAAAGGTCTCGGATAGCCGGGAAAGCAATTTATTGAATGTACTGATCAGATCATATAATTCATCTTTCGCTTTCGGTAGTAGGAGAGCGGTATCCAGATTGTCTGCCTGAAGGTGATTTACCTGATGAATAACCGATGAGATCGGGCGGTAAGCAATTCGCGAGAGCCAGTAACTGAGGAGGAAGATGATGGCCAAACCAATGGCTAATGCGGCACCCATCATCAATAGCAACCGATTGCTCTGCGAGGTGAAAAAAGCGTTGCTGGTTGTTACCACAACCACGAAGTCTCCTTGATTGTCCGGGTAGTAAATGCCTGTGCAGTAATAGTCAGAAGCTTTAAATTGCACACGCCTTTCTTCGCGGATACGTTGTAGCATGGCGGGCGTCGCCTGCTCTGCCAGCTGCCCATTGCCGTAGCGGAGGCGGTTGTCTTCGTCGTATACTTTTACATCTGTCTGCTGCATTTCACTCTCGAAGTCAATACTGATGCGGCGGTGCTCGCGTGCCGACAATTCGTCTTCTTCAAGATAAAACATGGCCGAAAGCAGGACGGTCTTTTGGAGCTCGCTGAAGATGATGCGTTCCGAAGTGACGTGAAAGCTGTAATAGACGACCAAAGCGGCCACGGTAAAGACCACCCCGAATGTGAGGGAAGCAATCAGCATGAGTCGGTTGCGGATAGACATGTGTCAGCAGGTTATTGGGGTGTTTTCCACAGGTAACCGGCGCCTTTTACCGTGTGGATAAATTTTGCTCCTTTCTTTTCGATTTTGGCCCGCAGGTAGGAGATGTAGACGTCGACCACATTGGTGCTGTTGTCATAGTTGATGCCCCAAACAGCGTTTAGCAGCTGTGTGCGCGACACCACGCGGTCACGGTGTTCCAGCAAATAGCGCAGCAGTTTGTATTCCTTAGGGGAGAGTTCGACCAGTTCCCCGTGTACAATCACCCTATGTTCAGCGGTATTGACCTGCAACGGGCCGCTGACGTATTGCTGGCTTTCGTTGCCATGCGCCAGATTGGCGCGGCGCACCAGCGCATTGATGCGGGAGAGCAGCTCCTTGAAATGAAAAGGCTTTACCAAGTAGTCGTCTGCACCACTGTCCAATGCGTGTACCTTGTCGTCTGGACCATCCAGTGCGCTCAACACCAAGATGGGCGTCTGGTTGTGGCGGCGGCGAATCACCTTGGTAAGCTGCACGCCGTCGATGCCGGGCAGCATGATGTCCATCAGGATGAGGTCCCATGTTTCGTCCTGTATCCGGTCTCGCGCAGATTCGGCCGTCGTGGCCAACGCCGCGGCGTGCCCTTCTTCTTCCAATCCTTTGATGACGAAATCGCTGATGCGGCTGTCATCTTCAACCAGCAGAATGTTCATATCGCCAAAGTTAACGGTTCGGGTTTGTAAATCGATGACAAGTTGACTAAGTTTGTTCCATGGGCGATTTTTTCGTTGACCGGCAAACCCTTGTTGACTTGCAATTGCTTGACGAGGGGCAGCGTGGCGTGTTTTCCTGTTTCAACCAAACCATAACCTATGGTGGCGAGGATGTGCTGCGCGACATGTTTCAATCGCCGTTGACCGATCGGGCGCAGCTGGAGGAGCGTGCTGGCACCATCCGGTTCCTGATGGACAATGTGGAAGAACTCAGGTTTGACAAAACCACGGTAGATTTTGTAGACTATTACCTGAAAAGGCCGGATCGCCCCAAGTCCTTTTCCGTGTTCAATGGTGTCTGCAGTGTCGTCAAGCATTTCTTTTCGCCCACCGAGGCGTATTATGCCAAGCGCCGCGGCGTAACCGAGGCATTTGACGTCCTTTTATTTATCAAGCAACTATGTGAAACTTATGAAGATGGCAGCAGCATACCGCTGGTTGCCCGGCTTAACGAATTGCTGGACGAGTTTACCGAACATCCATTGGTAAGCGGCTATCTCAATTCGTCAGGAAGCACTGTAGGTCGTTATTCGGTTGAGCGCATCGACTTCGTTTTCCGGAAACAACTATACAAGACGTCCCTTGCCCTGCTGGAGACCCTTTACCTGCTGGATGCGTACTACGCTGTGGCGCGGGCTTCCCGGACCATGGAACTCACGTTTCCCGAGTTTCGGGAGGACGAGTCGATTACCTTTGAAGGTGTCTACCATCCCTTGCTGAGCGAGCCGGTGCCCAATGATCTGGCACTGGATACCCACCGGCGCGTGAGTTTCATCACAGGCGCCAATATGTCGGGCAAATCCACCCTGATGAAAGCCATCGGCGTGGCCGTTTACCTTGCTCATCTGGGGTTTCCGGTTCCCGCACGTCAGATGAAAACTTGTGTGCTTAGTGGACTGATCACCACCATCAACCTCGCAGATAGTATTCATGCCGGCTATAGCCATTTCTACCATGAAGTGAAGCGCGTCAAGCTGGTAGCGGAGCAAATCGTTCAGTCGGATCGGCTGCTGGTTATTTTTGATGAGCTATTCCGCGGTACTAACGTCAAAGACGCACACGACAGTTCCCTGCGCGTTGTGCAGGCTTTTACGGCGCTTAATAAGGGATTTTTTATCATTTCCACCCATATCGTCGAAGTGGCGCAGGCGCTGGACGCCAATCGGCAGGTCGTATTTAGCTACCTGCCTACGCGCATGGAGGCCGGCCGGCCTGTCTTCGACTACCGACTGCGTGCCGGTGTGACCGACGATCGCATCGGTCTCTGGATTTTGGAAAACGAAGGAGTGTTTAAGCTGTTGGGAGGCCATTAATGCCCCTTGAATTTGTTTCGCAGCGGCGCAAGCAGATATTCCAGGCCGTTGAGCCTGATCTCATACATGGTGGCCAGTAACATGCCCAGTTTGCCTTTCGGGAAACCATTTTGGTGAAACCACACGAGATAAGCTTCCGGAAGGTTGCAGATCAACGAGTCTTTGTATTTACCGAATGGCATTCTGGTGGTCATGAGTGCCTGCATTGTTTCTTCCGGTGTCAGCTGTCCCATAGTTTAGTCGTTTGTTTTGCCATGACGGATGTAATAGTCGATCAGATTGGCCGCAATGACAACGTGATTGACAATATTCGGCAGCAGGCCATAGTACTTGCTGAAGATACGAAAACGTTCCCTGAGACTTCGCCAGTGCCGCTTTTTGGACATTCCGCCCACGAGGTATTTTGCTACGATGCGACGGGTATTGACGATCGTTTTGGCCTGTTTGGCCGCCCGGATGATCCAATCGATATCTGCGCTCAATTGGTATTGCAGATCATACGGACCTGTGATGGCCCGGCGGATGTATATCGCCTGATGGCTGATGTTCATGCCGTAACGGAAGCTCCGCCAGGTAAACCGCTCGGGGATGGCATGCCTGCGCAGGCCGAGTGACTCCCAATGTTCGTCGTACATCTCGGTTTCGCCATAGTAGATGTCAGCACCAGGGGCCGAACCGAATACTTCAGCCACGGTATTGGGTGAGTAAATCTCGTCTCCTGAATTCATGAACAAGACGTATTCGCCGTTGGCCATGGCCAATCCTTTGTTCATGGCATCGTATATTCCCTTGTCTGGCTCGCTGACCCAAGCCGCAACGCGGTCCTCATAGCGTCTGATAACATCAACCGTGCCGTCGGTCGAACCGCCGTCGATAATGAGGTATTCAATTGCTGGATAGGTTTGCTGGACAACGGACGCAATAGTGCGCTCAATATCGCGTACGTTGTTGTATACAACGGTAATAACGGTAAGCGTGGGCGAATCGGCGTTCATGAGGTTACAGGTTAGCTTAGCGGTCTTTTTACAACTATTACGCTGTTATGGTTCATGTTTGTCGGCAACAGCAACAGGAAAACACCCTTGTAGAGGCCACTCCTGTTGATAAAAAAAAGGTTGAACAGCAACCCGAAAAAGCGGGGTTGGAACAGGGATCGGTTATATAGCTTCTTGAATTTGGTAATCAACGTGTTCAGCTTATGGTTTGAATTGTCCTTTCCATCGCTGTATCGCTTCGTCGTTGAGGTACAGCCTGACGCTCATTTCTTCGTGAATTTTTTCCTCAAGTAGCTCTATCCGCTGGCGTTCGAGGACGTTCAGGCCGATGTCATTGCGCATTTCCAGCGCCCGGTTGTCGATGCCGATGATGATGGCCCTACGCTTCTTCTGCAGTGCCCTTATGCCGGCGTGCAGGCGTGTCCCCACGTATTCGCAAGGGTGTTTTTCAAGAAATGCATCAAAGGCGGACAGCTTCGGTGCTATGTAATGGATATCAGGTGCCAGGCTCTCAATATAGGTTCGGTCTTTTAAACCTTGTATCCACACGTGAACCTCACGATAGTTTTTCTTTAGGATCTCGAGCATGCGGCGGTCGTTGTCGGCATCGCGCATATAGTCGGTGATTGTTGTGACGACGATATCGCGTTTTGCAGGGTTGATTTGTGAACAATGGGGTTCATCCAACTCCCATACCGTGGGGCATCCGGTATTGATCACATTTCTGATACCCATCTCGTTGAGTTTCTGCAGGGTATAGTTGTCCCGAACGGCGTGGAGATATTTTTGCGACAATAGCCCCTTATACATCATTCTTGAATAGACGGAGACGGGTTTCTCTTGGTATTGCCACCATCCGACTCCTAAAAGGACCGCTTTATGATGCAGCACCATCAGATCTTTGACACCTACCTTCCATTGGCTGCTTCTCAGCGTGTCGTTCTTCAGTAGGTTGGTTCCACCAACGATGCCCATGTCGTATTTACGGAGTTTGGGGAGGTCTTTGGGGTGTATCGAAAAGTGGGTCGGTACGTTGATAACAAAGTCATCAATGAAGAGCTCGTCCGCTATCCGGTATACCGAATCCATGATGATGTGGTCGCCGAGATTGGTCGTGCCGATTGATGTGTCAAAAATTATCTTTGGCATGTGGTTATTTGCAAACTTATCGTCTTGTTAAACGCCGAATTGTCGGGATAAAAAAGAGCGCTTTCAATATCATCCATCCCTGAGCCCGCGTTTTGGGCACAAAGATAACAAATAGCGCGGTGCTGGCATATGTTACCAGTGTGGCATATGCCGCACCAATCATGCCATATTCAGGGATCCACCAAACGTTGAGAAGGATATTGACCGCTGCCCCGGTGAGTGCGCGCGCCAGTGAAAGGGAAGTATACCCCTCGGCCAAAAGATATTGGCCGCTCGCCACATACAGAAACATGAACACACCTGCCCATACGTGTACGGAAAGTACTTGTGCGCCTGCAGCATATTCGGGTCTATAAAGGAGATACCGGTAAATGAACGGCGATGCCACCGTCATCAATACGGCAATAGCGACGCTGATGACCGTCATAAGTTCGTATAGGTGCTGCAACCGCCGTTGATAGCGGGCAGGATCATCCCGCCGGGCATTCATGATGGCAGGGAAGAGTGCGGTCACGATGGCCATGGGCACAAAATACCAGCCCTCGCTAAGTTGCACGACCGTCGAATAGACACCCAAGGCTGCTTCACCCAGGTATGCGTCGAGCATGAGCTGATCGATTTTCATATAGAGAATGATGGCTACGGAAGAAAATGCCAGTGGCCAGGAATAACGGAGCAGATGCTTAGCGGAAGCAGTCTCGAATTTCCAGTCAGTTAAACGGTTGCCCTTGCGTTGGTACAGGTAAACGTAGCCGATGGCAAGAAAAACGGCATCCAATAACAGTGCCCATATAAACCAGCCTATGCTTGCTTCCCATACGATAAGCGCAAGCTTCAATAAGGCCGAAAGGAGATTCGCCCCGACCTGCACATACATGATGTACCTGCCCTGGGCCCTGGCCTGAAAAAAACAGTCGATTATATTGACCGACTGAAAGAGGCAGGTAAGCGATACGATCACAATATAATGGAAGGGAGCAGTAAGCGGCTCGGCGCTGAAGCGGGCGATCAGTAGGTAAGCAGCGTAAATAACGGGGAGTACGAAAATGCCTGCCGCCAACCGGAGCCTGAACGCAGTGCCCAATATCGTGTCTCGCTTGTCCGGTTGCTGCAACAACTGGCGGGTGACAAAGCTGTCCATACCTAAGGCACAGGCCGCGGCAAAGAAGGACACAAACACAAAAGGGTAGTTCATCACCCCGTATTGGGTGCTGCCCAGGTAGTTGGGAATTGCAATAGCGGTGACGACCATCCTGAGGAAGATGGTGCCCACCCGGGCAACCATCAGCCATCCAGCGTTTTTTAAATACCTATTGAAAGCTTCGGGGTCGAAACCGGGTAGTGACGGAATATTCATCGGCACAACGGCTGCTATACAACCTCGACGACCTTACTGAATCCTGCGAGGAGCGCATGCTTCGGGTCCAGATCTGTGACAAGGTATGAAATGGCGTTCAAACTACACACTTTCATTTTTTGCACTGAGTTCAGTTTCTCCGCAATACTTAAAATAGCCGTCTTGCTCGAACACCGTATCATGGCTTTTTTGATCTGTACCACCTCCCAGTCAGAGTCGGTAACGCCGTCTTCTACGGAAAGGCTGTTGGTGCCCAACAGGCATAGATCTACCCTTATTTCGGATAGTTGGTTGATCACTTGCGAGCCGATGCTGATGTTGGTGTTTCTCGACAGTTTGCCGCCGATAAGGATAACATCGGCATTTGTACGTTCAGCGAGCTCCAAAGCAACCAACGGGCTGATCGTAAAAAATGTGCACTGGAGGCTCTCCGGCACTATGCGTGCCAGTTCGAGCATGGTTGTGCCTCCCCCGGCGAGCACCGTCATCCCGTTCTGGATCAGGTTGAATGCCTTGCCTGCGATTTGTTTCTTGGAGTCCCGCGCATATACATTGTTTTCCTGAAATGGATACTGGAATGACTTGGAAAGCGCGCCACCATACACTTTCAGTACTTTGCCATTTTCGGCTAACTCGTTGAGATCACGCCTGATGGTGTCTTCAGAGACATTGAGCTGTACACTCAGGTCGGAAGATAAGACCTTGTTGTGCAAGTTTATTTGATGGATGATAAAGGCTTGCCGTTCTTCTTTTAACATGGCATAAACGGTTATTTAACTGGGTAAAGATAGACAAACTTAGATAAAATCGCTTTATTTGTGGTATCGAAGCAAAAATCAGGTGTAAATATAAAACTATTTTGAAGGAATCATTTATTGCAATTGCCAACGGGACCGTTTTTACCGGTGACAGCATGGTCAACGACAAAACGGTTTTGATAAAGGATGGGCGGATTGTAGACCTCGTCCGACCGGCGGAGGTCCCGGGCGACGCCGACGTTTTCGATGCAGCAGGGTGTTATGTGGCTCCGGGCTTCATTGATCTTCAGGTATACGGGGGAGGAGGCCAGCTTTTTTCTGCAGATCCTACGGCAGGTGCGATGGATGAAATCGCCAGCGCCCTGGTTGAGTCCGGGACTACGGGCTTTATGATTACCATGGCCACGAATAGCATGGAAGTAGTTGACAAGGCGTTGGAAGTGCTGACGTTCTATCAACATGAAGCGTTGCTCGGCCTCCACCTGGAGGGACCCTACCTCAATCCGTCTAAGCGGGGGGCGCATCCGGCCGAATACATTCGTAACCCGGACAAAGTGGAAATTGCCTCGCTGCTGGCCGCAGCGAAAGGGTGCCTGAAGATGATGACTATTGCCCCCGAACGATTTGACGCCGAGACCCTCACTTTGCTGCTGGATGCGGGCGTGCTGCTATCGGCAGGACATAGCAATGCCTCCTATGACGAAGCGATGGCCGGGTTTAGCAACGGTATCAGGGCGGTGACCCATCTTTTCAATGCGATGTCCCCTTTCCATCACCGCAATCCGGGTTTGCCGGGAGCTGCTTTTCAAACGGATCAAGCCTGTGCAAGCATTATTGCAGATGGTATCCACGTGGATTATCAGGTTTTATCGATAAGCAAGAAGTTATTGGGCGAGCGGATGTTTTTGATTACCGACGCAGTGACCGCGGTTCAGGTAGGGACCTATACGCACGTATTCCAAGGCGACCGATATACACTGCCGGATGGTACGCTGTCCGGATCGGCGCTCACCATGATGCAGGCAGTCGCCAATTGTGTTCGCCATGCTGGTATTCCCTTAGCGGAGGCGTTGCGCATGGCGTCTTTGTATCCTGCTTCGCTTATCGGCGCTCAAGCCCTTGGACGGGTGCACGCGGGTACTACCGCTAACCTGGTTGTTTTTGACCACCACTATGCAATAAAACAGGTCTTTCTAAGCGGACGTCCCCATAAAGAACTACGGCCATATTGATTATTATTCGTCTTCGTCTGACGCCGCTGAAATTTCGGCTTCATCTGTCATGGTCGCTAATATATGGTTTACTTCTTCTTCCGTGGCGGAGAGCTTTGCTTTGCATACGTTGATAAGTAATGCGGCCCGCTTTACCTTTTCAGAAAGTTCGTCGACGGAGACTTCTCCTTGCTCGATTTCAGACACAATGGTTTGTAGCTCTTGAAACGCTTCGGTATATGTGTAATTTTTATTCATCGTGGTGTGAATCTATTTCCGTTACGGTGCTTTTGATGCGGCCCGATGCTAGAAAGGTTTCAATTACGTCCCCGGCAGTTGTGCCATCCGCCTGCTTCAACGCACGTCCATTGATCCGCGTAATGCTATAGCCACGGTTGAGTACCTGCTGCGGGTCCAGCAGCCTCACGGATTTTTCGGTTGCGGCCACATCGGAAAGGGCTTGTTTAAGCGAGGTGAGACTGGCTGTTTTCAGCGCTTGGTGAGGGTGGTGCAGGGCTTGCCGGTCTTGCCGCAGACGCGTATTACTTACCATATTAAGCCGCATCGTTGTTAGTTCAAGTACCTTTTGTTGCTGATTTAGCAGGTGGATGCTGTGCAAACGGAAGTATTGGGCGCGGTCGCCCAACATCCCTTTCTGCAATGAGACAAACTGCGTGGTTTTTTGTAGCAACATTTGCTGTGCCTGCGCTAGCGGAACGGCAACGGCATGGAAGCGTTGGATGAGAAAGTCGGCTAACTCGCTGGGTGTAATTGCGTTGTGGTGCGCTACCATTTCGCTCACCGTTTCATTCGTAGAATGGCCGATACCGGTAAGTACTGGTATAGGAAATTGGGCAATGGCCGAGGCTAGTAAATAGTTGTTGTAGCTGGACAACCCGACATCCCCGCCGCCGCCGCGGATGATCGCGACCACGTCATAAGCTTCACGACGCTCCGCGATGCGTGCAAGCTGTTCGATAATGGACCGGACAGATCGGTCGCCTTGTAGCAAGGCCGGATACAGCATCTGCTCAAACCGGTAACCCCAGGGATTTCCGTTGATAATTTTAAGGAAATCGGAATAGCCCTTACTTGTATCAACCGAAATGATAGCTAGCCGCTTGGGGATAAGCGGAAAAGGAAGCTGCTTATTGCGGTAAAAAAGCCCTTCCTGTTTGAGCCGGCTGATGCTCTCCAGTTTCTCGCGCTCCAGTTCGCCGAGTGAGTATGCAGGGTCTATATCCAGAATGCGCAGGCTAAGGCCATACAACGCATCATAGGAGATCGTCGCTTGGAAAAGGATGGTAATCCCGTTTTTCAGCGGCTCCTTGATCAGTGCTGTAAACCGTTGGTTGATACGCTGATAGTCGCCGCTCCAAAGCACTGAACGCATCTCTGCGATAACCTTGCCGTCTTTTTTTTCCACCAGCTCGGGATAGCAGTGCCCAGAGTGGGAATAGTAGTTCAGCTTGTTCATCTCTGCCTTTATCCAGTAGGCGCTCTTATAGCGTTCAGCGACGGTTTTCTGGATGCTTCTGGCAACTTCCGCTAAGGAAAAAATCGTTTTGTCCGCTAACTTTTCCGGCATAGCCAAAGATAGGCTTTTTCCGCAAAATCCCTACCTTTGTGCCATGAAGTTACCCATTATCGCCTACGGCGACCCGGTTTTGAAAAGGAAAGGGATCGAAATCGATAAGGATTATCCGGATTTGCAGGATTTGATAGCCAATATGTACGAAACGATGTATGCCGCACATGGCGTCGGTTTGGCTGCTCCACAAATCGGCCGCTCCATCCGGCTGTTTGTAATAGATGCAAGCCCGTTTGCAGATGACGAACCCAGCTTGAAGGATTTCAAGCGCGTCTTTATCAATGCGGAGATGCTGGATGAAAGTGGCGAAAAGTGGTTGTTCAATGAGGGGTGTCTGAGTATTCCTGAGATCCGAGAGGATGTGGGCAGGTATCCGGATATCCGGATCCGGTACGTCGATGAAAATTGGGTTGATCACGAAAAGACCTTTACCGGTTTGGCAGCGAGGATTATTCAACATGAATATGATCATATTGAAGGTAAATTGTTTACCGAGAAGCTAAGTCCGCTGCGCAAAGCCATGATAAAAAGTAAGCTGGATGCGATTTCACGCGGGCAGGTGGATGTGGATTATAAGATGAAGTTCCCGGCGCTCAAGAAAAGGCGCTGAATGCGACGTTATCCGCCTACGATGGGCAGTGCAAGTTTGTACCTGACCGCAATGATCCGTATGATAGATACAACGCTCGTACTTAAAAAGGCATTGAGATTATAGTTTATCCCCATGCTATTGAGCGTAACAAACAGGATGGCGCCTGAAAGGCACGCAGTAGCGTAGATTTCTTTACGGAAGATCAGGGGTGTTTCATTCAACAGGGTGTCACGGATTACACCGCCCATTACCGCAGAAAACATGCCCAGTACGACCGCGGCGATACCACTGCTGTCGAAGGCCAACGATTTCTGAACACCCACTACCGTGAAAAAGCCGATTCCAAGCGCGTCAAACAAAAAAAGTGTCCGGGCTAATCGACCAAGTACGCTTTTGAACAGGACAGCAATGAGTACGCCGGCCAATATAGCGAGCAGGTAATTGCCGTCGTCTACCCATACTGGCCGCAGGTTTAAAAAAATGTCGCGCAGGCTTCCACCTCCGATAGCCGTGACAAAACCGGTGAACGCCGCCCCGAAAATGTCAATATTATGCCGCATGGCTGCCATGGCACCTGAAATTGCAAACACCATGGTGCCTAACAGGTCGATATAGTAAATGAGTTCCATGCGGTCTGAATAAACGTTCGTAAAAATAAGATAAAATCTTAAAGCCGGCTCGCTTTATTCGCTTTCCGCGCTCAATACGTCGCTTTCGCAGCATTATTGCGGGCTGCACCTCATCAAATGCAACCCCGGGGTTAGTTGCTTAAGGACGTCTCAAATGAGAATTTCCTTATCACATGATTTTGTCCCTGATTTATAGGATTTAACGAAGTTCACTGAAAATATTTCTTGCAATTGTTTGCAAATTGAACGGATGAGTCTTACTTTTGCATCCCGTTTCTGAGGGATCGGGTTTGTTCATTGAAGTGTTTTTCCGGGGTTTAGTTGGTTGTGAGCGGGGTTTGGGAGCCTGGAAAAAAA